>JBHIFL010000066.1:0-22104 GCA_046761065.1 Candidatus Heimdallarchaeota archaeon | reverse complement strand
CTAGCTATATTTTCTAGTGAGATAAAACCTTCTTTTAAAGTAACTTAACGCGTTGTCCAAGTCCTTTCCGTTTTGCTAGGGTATAGACGATGTGAGAAGCTGCGATATCTTGGGCCGACAACCCAGTAGAATCAAATAGTGTGATCTCGTCTTCTGTCTCTCTTGCAGCCTTCATTCCAAGTAAAATTTCCCCGATCTCTGCGTGGACATCACTTTCTTGAATTATTCCTTGATTGAGCGCGTGTTGAAGCTCCCCGATTACACGACACTGTGCGAGACTGTCTACCACGATTTTTGTTGCCCGTTTCATGATCTTTGGGTCCCATTCTTGCTTACCGGGGCCATCTGCCCCGATTGCGTTGATGTGAGTACCTTCTTTGATCCATTCCGACATGACCAACGCTTTTCGAGAAGGAGTAGCGGTCACCACAATATCAGCTTCACTAACAGCGCTTTTAACCGAGTTTACTGCCTGAACATCTATACCAAGCCGTTCTCTCATTTCCATGGCGTATTTTTCTCGCCCATTTTTATTAATATTCCAGACCTTCACCAGCTCGAGGGGAAAGAGTTCATTTAGGCCTAACACTTGTTGCCGGCCTTGGGTTCCTGAGCCAACCATTCCAACTTGTTTGGACTCTTTTCTCGCGAGTACTCTAGCGGCAACCGCTCCCGCCGCCCCTGTTCGAACGGCTGTAATGTATGTTCCATCCATGACTGCTAGTGGGAGACTTGTCTTAAGATCCAGTAGGACTATAATTCCAATACCGGGAGGTAAGCCCTGCTTGGGATTATCGTAGTACCCTGAGGCGATTTTCGTTCCGATCAACCCAAAGTCATCAACGAAGCCAGATTTGATGTCGATTTCACCGCGATACTTATCGACGTGTAAATGTTGCACGGGGGGCATTTGAACTCGACCCTCCGCAAATGCCTTATATGCGTCCTCGACCGCCTTTATGGCGTCACACATCGGAAGACATGATCTGACTTCCTCTTGTGACAGAATCATTATTTCTGACATTGTAAACCTCTTCCAAGGCTTTTCTTCTAAATTTTTCTTACCAACAGATGATTCAATCAAGTGTATAAAAATTATACCCTAATTGGGGCATCGAATAATCCATTTATGTGTATAAGCTACCTATTTTATTATTCAAATCAGTAACTAATTTAGAAATATTTCTAACATTGATATAAAAATCCTTCATGGTCAGTACAAGATCCTGAATCCTATCAATTAGTAGGTATAGTGTCTTCAATGGCTTGAGTAATGCAGTGCAACCCTTCCTCGAGTTGTCGATTACTGGGCCAGCCATAACCGATTCGCATGTACCGCTGGTCCATCTCAAACCAGTGGCCTGGTCCCACAAAGGTTTTGTAGGTCCCATTGAGGAGCTTGTAAAAGAGGTCTAGGTTGACATTTAAGCTGGGTTTTATCCTTGGGAAACAAACGCAGCCCCCGCTTGGTTCAATCCACTCAAGGTAATCATTCTTATCTATCCATGCTTTCATGGTCGCAAAGTTCGTTCGAATGTGAGCCTTAGTCTTTGGGAAGAATTGGTCTTTTTTGGCTAGAAAGTGGTCGGCAATTTCCTCGTCCACCACGGAATTGCAAATGAAAATTTGTTCCTTCGCTGCGAGGAACGTTTCCATCAAGGTTTTATCTTGAGTGATGAGCCACCCAATTCGAATTCCAGGGAGTCCATAAGACTTTGAAAACGAAGATACACTGATCGCGTTTGGGCTTAAAGAAGCCGCTATTGGAAGAGGCGGGCCGAATGTCATCTCCCTGTAAGTTTCATCAAAAAGCAAATAGCACCCGTTCGCTTCAATAAGAGTGATGATATCTTTTAATATAGCTTTACTAATCATAGATCCGGTGGGATTGTGGGGATAAGTGAGACTGATCAAACGAGTATTCGGCTGGATCCGTTGTTCTAACTTATCAAGATCGAGATGGAACTGTTTATCAAATTCAAGTCGTAAATAGTCCACTCGACATCCAATAGCTCTCGGAGTTTCAATGTTTGTGACATAGTTCGGATGCAGAACCACTAAGTGATCTTTTGGTTTTAATAGAGAAGTGGCAATAATAAATAAGGCCGCAGCCGCCCCTGTTGTAACTAGCACTTGAGCTTGGGTTAAGTCCTCTACCCCATCAGCGATGCGCTGCCTTAGCGAAGGGTTCCCTAGATGATCGCCATAACAGAGCACTAAATTGTTCAGATTCAGATCACCTAGTTCATCTAAGACCACATCTGGAACTGAACTTTCTGTTAGATTATATTTGATTTTGTCATACCCAAACTGTTCTGGGGATTCTATTTCAATGGGGGTACGTTTGTAGGCAAGAATCCCTTGTTTGTTGGGCTTGGAGAGATTTCCTGCTCTGGGTATAGATTGATCATTGGTTTTCAATTAATGCCTCCAATAGATTACTCATTAATCAGATTACTCCGTTAAACCTGCATATTTACAGACAATTTCTATAGCACGAACTAATGCTCTTACAGCGAGTCGTGTGTCTTCTTCGATCAATTCTCCGTTCTCGTCTAAGGTACCTAACCCAGGGGATATGAAGCTATTTCCAGTGTAAATGGTAGTTGGGTAGACCCCCATCTCATCTAGCGCAGACATAATTGGATTTGTGTTCGTATACATGTCATCTCCTGAAAAGATCGGGATTCCAAATTCATCATCTTGCCATGTTTGTTCGTAATTCAACTCAATCCCCCCGAAGGTATAGGATTTAGTAATTATAAGGGCTTCTCGAAATCGGCTTGGAGTCAATGATTTAAATTCTTCCTCGATGATTGTGTGCATTTTATCAATAGGCCTTGTAAATAATTCAGGTTCATCCCGTAGAGCTTGCAAAGTTGCCATTAAACCGATAAGGGAATCCCTTCCCGGATCCGCAAATGAAAAGACTGCTTTATAATGGGATATAGGAGCCCCAAATCGATGGCCACCCAAGCCCAACCCCTTCCTAATGGGGAGCATCGCTTCTTCTGTTCCCACCATGAGGCCGCAAATGGTTGAACGAGCAACCTTATCCATACTCCACATCATAACGTCAGCGCCTACATCTTTAGGACCCAGTCCAATGACGGGAAGACAGCTGGCACTATCTACGATGTAAGGAACTTCAAATTCGCTCGCAAGCTTACTGACCCATTTCATCAGCTTCGGTGAGCCAGTTGCATCCTTCTCCGCGTGTCCGTATCCCGGTGTATCATAACCTATCGTTACAAAACCTACTAATTCCCTAGCATGGTTGATTGCAATTTTTGTGAGCTTTTCATATGATTTATCAGCATCAGTTGTCGTTAGCAACGGGCAAATATCATATCTGATTCCATGGGCTTCGTATTTAGCCCCAATCAGCCGGACAATGATGGCATCGAGGTTTGATAGACTTTTTGCTTCAATTCCAAACTCGCCCCCGGAGACGGTCCTATCAATGTTTAAATGCTTATATCGCGGTGGAAATGGTCTCCCATAGCCTGCTAAGAAATCAAAGTCCTCTTGATATGGGACGATGTACCGGGCCCTGTATGCATCCCCCTTCCTCATCGTTGGTGGGACAAATAGTGTCTCATAGGACACTCGCAATGCGGACTCACACGTATTCGTTACTGCAACGTCGTATTCATCGCCATAAAGGTCCTTAACTAATCCCCTAAGTTCATATTCCACTTTACTCAAGGGATATACAGGGGTTTTATTGGCTTCAAGTATTGTATCAAGGACATATTTTGGGAGCGCCGCTGGGGCAGATGAACTCCCACAATATAACCCGATTTTTCCACTTAATTGTTCTAAGCCGAGTTCTTTAGCCACCTCCCTCGCTTCCTCATGAATCTTAGGAATATTTTGATATAACTCTTGGTACCATTGAAACTTGAATTTTGATTTCATAATAAAAATCTCCTTTTGCTGGGCTAATGATTTTCCTTCTAAAATATATCCCTCAAACATAGTTATTGTTCCTTGGGGGTTGGAGTAGAAAAGTAAGCAGTGGAATGATGCTTAGAGGATTGTTTTCCTTTCTACGCGATTCCTCAACTTGCCTATCTTCTCAATGCTAATTTCAACCATATCTCCCTCTTCCAGTGAGAAGTCATCCGGTGGCACAATTCCTGTGCCTGTTAGGCAGACTGATCCCGCAGGGATAGGATTATACCTACAAAGATAAGATTTGAGTTCCTTTATACTTCTTTTCATCATAGCTGTGTTTGTTGATCCTTTAAACACCCGTTTTTCTAAGCGAAATATCTCGCACTCAATTTCGAGCTTGGGCTCGGTTCCTACTTCTTCAACGGTTACAATTGATGGGCCTAGGGCACAACAACCCGCAAAGATCTTTGCCTGTGGGAGATATAATGGATTCTCTCCTTCAATATCTCTTGCCGAAACATCATTCCCACCAGTGAAACCCACAAGTTTTTGTTTTGGTCCTAGAATAAAAGCGAGTTCTGGCTCCGGGACACTCCAGTGGGAGTCTCCCCTCAACCCAATGTTTTCATTGGGACCAACACAACGGCTAGCTGTTCCTTTAAAGAAGATTTCAGGTCGTTCCGAATCGTATACGAGGTCATAAATTCCTTTTACACCTGTCTCAAACTCTCTTGCTGCTCGACTCCGTTTGTATGTCACACCACAACCCCAAACCTCGGGTGGATCAATGGGAACAACTAATCGCTTGGATCCGCTCGATTTGTCAAGTTCATTGTATTGGTAAGTATCTAAATCACCGGAACTGGCTTCCATCGCATTCTTGATGAGGTCTTCAATGCTAACTTTCTTCTCATAAGCATTGATGGCTAGATCTATAAATGATTTGAAGTGTAATGTGTCCAGCTGGGTTAGGTCTATTATTTCATTCTCTTCCCAAAGTCCAATACATAAGCCTTTATCGGATTTGTATCGCACAATCCTCATACTAGAGCACCATTCCATAATGTTAAACTAAAATTCATCAAATTAAGCGAATTAGTAATAAATCTTACATCTGAAGGGAATCTACCTTCTTCAAATATTCTTCGACTTCTCGATCACTTAGATCATGCCATCTGACATACGCATCCGCTACCGCAAAGAACCGTGAGTCTCGAACATTCAAACAAATAATTACGTCTACACCAGAGATCCGGTTTATAGTTGAGGCTGGGGCTGTTGGGACTGCTACAATCACTTTCGCAGGATTTTGTTTCATCACAGCGCGTATCGCAGCCAACATGGTGAAGCCGGAAGCCAGCCCATCATCCGTCAACAGCACAATCTTAGAAGTTAAATTGGGAAAGGATACCCCTCCAAGAAACTTTTTTGATCGTCGGTCGATCTCTTTCAGAACTATTGCGACGTGTTGCTTAATCTCATCCCTTGTCAGATGAAGTTGTTGGACTAATGGCTCATTCAAAACCACACTGCCATCCGGAGCCACAGCGCCATAACCAGCCTCCGGTTGCCATGGAATCTGGATTTTACGTGTGATCATCAAATGAAACCCGCACTGGAGATGTTCTGCAATCGCGACGCCCACTGGAACACCTCCTGCGGGGATTGCTAAAACGATAACCGCGT
The DNA here is from genome assembly GCA_046761065.1 of Candidatus Heimdallarchaeota archaeon. GTDB lineage: Archaea > Asgardarchaeota > Wukongarchaeia > Wukongarchaeales > JBHIFL01 > JBHIFL01. Next base: position 16,518 of record JBHIFL010000066.1, on the reverse strand, counting down.
AATCCCTATAACGCTCCAGTTTTTTTGCCAGCAATTTCCCGGCTTGATACCGATTCTCAAAAATGTGGGTCTGGTTGCGGAGTGCAGGATCCTGCACTAGCCGAGGTTTTCCATTAGTTTTTGCAGTCATATTCTTTTCTTCCAGGAAATATGTTTAATCTTTCTCTAGAGATAACAGAATAATGATTACCTTGTATGATTTTGATTTAGACGATATAGAAGAAAACAAATTCATTTGAATCCAACTGATTACAGTTTTACAAGCCAAATATAAAATTATCACTGAGATTGGTAGACATGAAATATACTAACCTTGGAACATCTGGCCTGAAAGTGTCTTCCATTGGACTGGGTGGGTGGCAATTTGGCTCCAAAGGATGGGGTTATGGCAGAGAGTTCCACCGGAATGATGTGATGGCAATCATCCAACGCGCCCTTGATCTTGGTGTGAACTTCATTGATACAGCAGAAATTTATGCTCGCGGAAAATCTGAGGAAATCATAGGGGCAGCTATCCAAGAGCATAGAGACGAGGTGGTCATAGCAACAAAATTCCTACCACTCACATTGCGGCCGAGTAAAATACGTAAAGCTGTCAAGAATAGTTTGAAACGACTTCAAGTTGATACCATCGATCTTTACCAAATCCATTGGCCTATACCATTCGTATCGAAGAAGCGTATACTTCACTATATGGAAGAGATGGTCAAAGCAGGGATCATTCGGTATATTGGGGTTAGCAATTTCTCGAAAAAGCAACTCGAAAAAGCACGAACTTCGTTAAAATCCGAGGAAATTGTCTCAAATCAAGTCAAATATAATATGTTACAACGTGGAATCGAAGAAGATCTCTTACCCTATGCAAGAAAGGAGCGGATTTCTATTATTGCCTATTCTCCCTTAGCGCAAGGCATTTTAACAGGTAAATATCGTGAACGGGGGCCAAAGGGAGGTATCCGGCGGACAAACCGACTTTTTGCACCTATAAACCTTAAAAGAGCATGGCCTGTTCTCGATGAACTCGCACATGCGGCCTCAACACACAAAGCGACTTCAGCTCAAGTGGCAATAGCGTGGGCTATCCGTGATCCGACCGTGATTGCTATTCCTGGAGCGAAATCGATTGAGCAGCTTACAAGTAATGTGAAGGCTGCGGAACTTGTCCTTTCCCAAAAAGAGCTTCAACAGCTTGAGACAACTCTACAAGCGTTTAACCCTGCTAAAATCCGCAGTACTCTTTGGGCGGTCTACTCTGTATTGTTCCGGTGGTAGATGAAGAAAAGGTGCAAGGAACCGTCCCTCGTTTCATAACGGGATATTGCCATGCTTTTTGTGAGGTCGAGACTCTTCTTTATCTTCCAACATTTCTAAAGCGGAACAAATCGCTTTCCGGGTTTCTCGTGGAAGGATGATATCATCAATAAACATCCGATTCGCAGCTAAGTAGGGGTTCATATACTGGTCGCTGTAAAATTGTGTCTTCTCTTCAAGGATTTTCTGTTGCTCTTCAGGAGTTTTGCCAGCAGCTACGTCTCTGCGGAAGATAATACTGGCTGCCGCTTCGGGGCCTACCAGGGTAATCTCAGCAGTCGGCCAAGCAAACACCTGGTCAGCCCCTAGGTCTTTTGAACACATCGCTAAGTAGGCGCCAGCGAATGCCTTCCGAAGGATCACTGTGATCTTTGGAACAGTGGCTTCTGAGTAAGCGTGGAGCATTTTTGCGCCGTGCCTGATAATTCCAAGGTACTCCTGGCGAGTTCCAATGATATATGCGGGAGCATCTTCAAGCTGGATCAATGGGATGTTAAAAGCATCACAGAACCGAACAAATCGAGCCGCTTTATCCGAAGCATCGACGTCAAGACCACCAGCTAAAACCCTGGGTTGATTTGCAACAACCCCAACAGAACGCCCATCGAAGCGTGCAAAACCGACAATAATATTTTTGGCATAATGTGGCTTGATTTCAAAAAATTGAGAATCCTGATCGATAACATGATAGATAACATCGTACATATCGTATATCTTACGCGAATCTGCAGGAACAATATCCTCAAGTTCAGGAACTAAACGGTTAGGATCATCGCTCGAATCAACCCGGAGGGGTTTGTCTTTATATGAACCAGGTAGGTAGCTTAATAGGTCTCGAGTACGATCTAGGCATTCCTGGTCGTTTGCAAACATCCCATCAGCAACTCCACTAATGGTATTGTGAACACTGGGCCCTCCTAAGGTTTCAGTATCTACTTCCTCGCCTGTAACGGCTTTCACAAAATTTGGACCGGCAATAAACATGTAACTACCTTCGACCATGAAAATAAAATCACACAAAGCTGGTGAATAAGATTGTCCGCCAGCAACTGGTCCCATGATTAATTGAATCTGGGGAACAACGCCTGAGGCCAACGTGTGCCTATAGAAGATTTTTCCGTAGGCGCTCAATGAATCGACCCCCTCTTGGATTCGAGCTCCACCGGAGTCATTGAATCCAACCACCGGTACCCCAACTTTCATTGCCATCTCTATAATTTTCGAACATTTCGCCCCATGAAACTCACCAAAAGTACCACCCATTGATGTAAAATCCTCCGAATAGACGAAAACCAACCGGCCATTTACGCGGCCATAGCCAGTTACGACCGCATCAGCGGGGATCTCTCGTTTTTCCATCCCGAAGTAAGTACACCGATGACGGGCGAAAAGGTCAATTTCTACAAATGTTCTGGGATCAAAGAAAGCATCAATTCGTTCACGAGCGGTAAGGCGGCCTTTCGCATGTTGGCGTTCAATCCGATCCGGTCCTCCTCCTAATCGGAGGGTTTTCTTCTGCTCTTCGAGCTCTTGGATATGTTCTTTCATCGTTTTCATTGAAATCGCCCTAGCAAGCTGTTTCTTTCTTCAATACCTTTAACACTTTTGTATTTATGGAGGAATAAACTTAGCAATCATGAGAGTATCTCAAGCGAAAATATCCACCGAAAGAGGCACACCTGTCTTTTTGATATGTGGTAAAGCATAAAAGTAACCAATATTGTGGCGTTCTTCAAAATCAAGAGTTTTTGCAGCAACTCAAATGAAAACGTCTTATTATTAAGTATACGATAATTAATACCTCAGTGCTCCTATTCTACCATAGCCAGAAGTCGTTTCGCATCATACGCTTTAGAAATATTGTTAAACAGCACATACACTTGGTTCACTTCATAAGTATTAAGTTCTTTTAAAAGGAACCTAAGATCTGTGTCCGTATACTGGTAAGAGTACATCTTTTTCCCTGGCGGCGCACCATGAAGCCTTAAATATGCTGTTGAGCCAACTAGTGTTGCAGGTCGTTGAGCAAAAGGGTCTACAACATGAATCAAGTCTAACTCGTCGCAAATACGGTGAACTTTCTCTTCAGTCCAACTTTTTCCCCGGGGTTCCCATGCAATGGTTATATCAGCACGATTTATTGCAGAAAAGAAAGCATACATGTTTTCTATGTTCTCCTTTGTTGGTCTAAAGCTTGCTGGACACTGAATCAGACAGATTTTAGTGTTCAAAACCTCGCAAATGTCCCGTACCGTATCCCATGCTTGAAATACCTCTTCAGTAGGCCGAAAATTGCCATATCGCTCTAAATGCTCATTGGAAATCTTTATCCCAGCTTTCCTGTAAGTAGGAGAGCTTGGGGAATGGGTAATCAATTGCCAACACTTCACTGTAAATTCAAAGTACTCAGGTGCCATTATCCGCCACTTTTCGACTGTTTGGATTCTTGGAGGTTTATAGAACGTCTGTTGAATTTCTACAAGTTTGAACTCTTGAAAATACTGGCTCATCTTCCCTGAAAATCCACAACACCCGATTTTAAACAAGTGAATTCGCTCCGATTGCTTGAGAAAATATTATAATAAGAATGATAATCCTGCAATCAATTTCATTATGTGGGTAATTGAAAGCTCGAGGAGTCAAAAATGGATTTAGGATTATCTGGTAAAATCGCAATATGTGCGGCCTCAAGCAAAGGGATTGGGAAAGCTATCGCAGTAAACTTGGCCAAGGAGGGTGCATATGTGACCATTTGCGCCCGTGGAGAAGAAGCCCTCCATAAGACTAAGGAGGAGATAAGAACCTTTGGAGGGAAAGTTTTAGCCGTTAAAGCAGACGTCACTGACTATGATCAGGTTCAGAATTTGGTGAAAGAAACAATTAAGACCTTTGGCAATCCCCAAATATTGGTCAATAATGCAGGAGGGCCACCACAGGCAACCTTTCAAGAGGTGGATATTGCCACATGGCGAGAAGCCGTCGATTTGAACCTGATGAGTACGATCTACTTATCTCGTGAAGTGGTTCCATATATGATTAAGGCCCGGTGGGGGCGAATTATCAATATGACATCGGTGAGTGTGAAACAACCGATCGATAACCTATTACTCTCCAATACCGTGAGAAGCGGCGTGATTGGATTAACAAAAAGTTTGTCCAATGAGTTGGGGCCGTACAATATTACAGTAAACTCCGTAGCACCAGGCTATACTTTAACAAAGCGGCTTAGAGATATTGCTCAAAAGCTAGCAGAGGAAACCAACCGAAGCTTAGAAGATCAACTCAAAGAAATGGCAAAGGACGTTCCCCTTGGACGTGTAGGTCAACCTGAAGAGATTGCAAACCTCGTTGTATTTTTAGCTTCAGAAAAGGCAAGTTATATCACAGGAACAACAATTCAAGTCGACGGTGGACTCGTAAAAAGTTTATTTTAAACCAAAAATAATGTCCCCATGTCTCTGATACCAAAGCTTTAGCAGTAATTTTCTTTAGCACGACATTAGGTGTTGCCATTGGACAAAATCCATCATGAAACTGAAAATGAAGATCATCGTAACCAATTTGAGAGATTATCTAGTTCTTCATTGTTTTTTCAAAAAGGGGGAATTAGAATGATAATAGAAGATCTTATCTGACAAGAAGACTTCAATATTATCTCTATAAACGGAGCGTAAATGTTTGTAGGTGACCAGCTAATGGTGGTCTATCCGTGCTCTGATCTCGCGTTTCCTATAATCGCGTATAATTCCTATCAACCCCTCGACAGCGGCTTCCAGCCATTTCATTCCCTTCTCCTTGGTGGCAACTGTTGGATCGCCCATAGTTCCGGTTGTTGTAATTGTACTCCAATAGGGCATAAGACGGACTGATCCGCTTGGGTAGTAGAAGTCTGAAAGAGGAAAATACTGGGAAGTCGGGTAACTTATGTCCTTGACTGCTTTGCTCATGTCTACCAGATCGGGCCGGATCGCTAGCATTAAGGAGGTCTCTAGCTCCCCAGCATGGGAGGTACCACCTCGTTCAGAAGTTCGTTGTGCCTTCACCGCCTTAACAACTTCAGGGATCGCCCACCAGTTCAACAAGGCACAAAGGACGCTTGGATGGTCCACAATGGTGAGACGGGCTACCGTTTCAAGCCATGGCCCATTACTTCCATGGCCGTTCACAAGAAGGATCCGTTTAAATCCATGATGGACGAGGCTCTTCGTTATGTCGCGCATATATGCAATAAAAGTTGGCCCTTCAATCGTGATGGGTCCAGGAAAGTCCATGTGGTGGGGACTATACCCATGATATTGGGGAGGCATGAGGATAACCTCCTCGGGAATCCTCTCTGCGGCCTTCCTACAAATGGTGGTGGTGATCAGCACATCTGAGATAATAGGGAGGTGGTAACCATGATCTTCAATGGTTCCAACGGGGATGATTACAACTCGATTTTCCTTAGCCACTTCCCTTATTTCTGGCCACTTCATTTCCTCATAAAGAAAGGGTTGTTTGTCCATAGGCATCACGATCATAATATCTGAACATAATATTAATATTGATTCCTTACGAATTCAGATCTAGTTGTGATTACTGAAATTTCACCTTTTTTTTGTGAAGTAAGTACCACACTACTCTTGTTGAATAGAAATCTTGAATCGAAAAATGTACCAAGACCACTTAAGACGCTTCCTACGATATTTTATGCAACCAAATAAGTGAGATTCTACAGAAGATACGCTTTGATAGGATTTCAGTTTTAGAATGCAGTAAAGATATGTTTGGGAGGGTTTGCAGTCTTGTTTAAAATTCAGGTGTCTGAATTGATGTTGAAACGTGATAGCTTAGTAGGTGCTGTCTCTTTTAGGAAAAAATAGCCGAAACTAGCGAAAAATCGAAGGATAGCGCCTAGATACATCACCAAGACCAGAGCTCTTGTATCCCCAACGGATAAGGAGAGGAGTTGAGTGAGAATACCACCAACTAACGAGCCAGCAAAGCTTGTCATCCCCGTGATCATCACAAAAATTCCGAAAAAACTCGCTCTATATTCCTTTGGGGCCAGGTCAAGTGCGATCGCATTCTTAGCTGGAACGGCAAGGCCGCCAGAAATCCCTCCAAAAAGCCCAGCGAGTACCAATAAAATCCAATTTGGCCAAACCCCTGTGAGAGCGTATAACAGGGGGACGACAAAAAGGATCATCCGCCCACTTATCAAAACAGGCTTTCGTCCGATTTTATCACTAACCATCCCTGCCACCCTCATTGCGAGTGCCATGGAAACCATATTGACGGTTGTTATAGCTGAAATTTGTGCATTTGTCGCATGCACAATATTTTTGGTGACAAAAGAGAAGATGGGCCATACAAAAGACATTACGAAGAAAAAAACAGATTCAATAACCACAAAGTGTCGATAAACCGGGTTTTTTCTCAAAACATATAGAATTGATGAGGGTTTTTCGCTGACTTTTTCTGTGGTTAATGACTCTTTGAGAGAAAGGATTAGTATAATCGCCAAAACAAAGCATAGAGCGGATAATATAAAAGCTAACCGATATTGATGGGGGCCTTTACGTCCAGATCGATCCATCCAATTCCCGGCGATAAGGATTGTGAGAATTGACATAAAGGTCCCAAAGCCGGTGACTTTTCCAATAAACTCCCCCCGATTTTTCGCTCTAGAAAAATCTCCCAGCGTACTAATCCATACCGGGATTGCAGCACTCCCTATAAGGGTCTGGATAATCAATATAGTGATCAGACTAGTCACATTAGAAATGAAGAGAAATGATATCACTGAAAGGAATAATGTCAAATTTCCTAATACAAGGTAGGGTCTTCTACCATGTTTATCAGATTGAGTGCCCCAAAAGCTCGTCAAGATAGAATTCCCGAGATTTCGGATGCTTGAAATGATGCTAAGCTGAGTAAAGGTTCCACCTAGTTCGATAGCAAAGAAGGACAAAAAGGTGTCCGCAACGTACTGTCCGCTCGAATTCGCTGCAGAGATTCCATAGAGTTTAGTTTGCTTTTCTTTGGGTGGTAGTCTATACTCCAATGTGTCTTGATACGTCAATACGCAATCCCTCCGATGGAATAATAGATCAACCCAGGACAATATCCCCTATGAATCTTATTTAGACCTTGACAAATTGAGAAAATGTGTACAATAACCACTTCAACACAACACTCAACCCACTCAAGAAAATCTTCAATGTGGATTCCTGAATTACAGAAGAATTCATCGACTATATTAAAAATGATTCATCACTCCACATCTCCCAAGCTTATTGCTCTGCCGATGAAATTGTTTGAGTTGGTTTTAATGTAGGAGGCTACCAATAATAGAAAGTAACTGGAATGACTATTTCTCCAATACACTATGCAATTCATCCGTAGACTTAGATTGCAATGGAGCTATCTCAAGCGAGGGAGCTTTAGAATAGCCAACACCTTTGGTACAACAAAATATGAAAGTGAATGGGTTTACAGTATTCGATTTCTTAAAATCATACTATACATTAGCATTTATCAAGAAAAACTATGATGTTTACTCCCATCTGGTTATAGATGATGGTTAGACTGATTAACTCCTTATCCCAGAATTCCCATTATTCAGTATTTTATGACTATACATGATGCACGCATTGAAGCAGTTCGTGCCTTTAGAAGAAATGATGAAGATTAAAATCGCGAAAAAATATTAGAGAATAAATCAATTATTACTTTTAATCCATGTTTACTATTTCTTGGATATTCATCGGTTGTTCAGGTAGACAATGCTTGTTATATTCTCTAATCATGAGAATACCACAGACTTTAAGACAACTGCTGGTTCAGCACGGATAAGGTGGTCCGTGATGAAATCTGAGGATTTTATTATTAATGGGGATTTGAGCATACTGCAAGATAAAGTAGTCAGCGTCATTGGCTACGGCAACCAAGGGCAGGCCCAAGGCCTTATCCTAAAAGACAATGGGATAAATGTAATTATGGGCAACATCAAAGATGCTTCGTGGGATCAAGCTGTGAAGGACGGGTTCGATGTTTATGATATTGAGGAAGCCGTAAGAAGATCGGATGTAGCCTTGTTCCTTGTTCCTGATGAAGTGGCGCCCGCAGTCTATTATACAAAACTCGAGCCAGAGATTAAGCAAAAAGCCCATTTTATCCTTGATTTTGCTAGTGGATACAATATTACTTATGGGCTCATCAAGCCACTTTCCAACACTGATTTGATCATGGTTGCTCCACGAATGATAGGACAGGGGATCTTGCATCTCCATGAACAGAGGAGAGGATATCCGGTTCTATTGGGGGTCGCTCAAGACGCCTCAGGTAAGGCTTGGGAGTACACGAAAGCCTTGGCTAAGGGAATAGGAGCGATTTCTTTACCTGGTGGGGTAGGACTTAAGTCGTCTTTTGATGAGGAAACTATGTTAGATTTACTTACTGAACATACGGGAGCCCCTATTACAGCAGCCGCCATGCAAGCCTATTTTGAAGTTGTGACTCAAGAATATGGATTGTCCCCTGAGGCTGCCATTCTCGAGCTTTATGCATCAGGTGAACGAGCCGAGACAGCCAGATTAATGGCGGAGATTGGGTTATTCGAACAATTGCCTGTACACTCGCGAACAAGCCAGTACGGGCAATTAACTAGAACGCAACACTACTACCCTAAAATTAAGGAGTGGGTAAGAGAAGCAGCCGCTCAAATATGGAATGGGCAATTTGCGAGAGAGTGGGCCGCAGATCAAGCTGCGGGGCGAGTCGTGCTAAATCGGATGTTGAAGTTGGCTCGCAACAACAACTTAGCAAAAGCTGAGGATCGATTATATAAGGTATTGGGGAGACGAAAATAATCGGCTACTGGATAAGGAAATTGCTGAGGAGGAGGGAATTCCAGCGTAGAAGCCAACATACATCAGAATCCTATTTTATATGTTCGTAGGATTCACTTGTTGTGATGTTAATTGTATAATATCGAAGTAAACCATGATTTTTATGGACAGTTTACGGTCCTTTAAAATTCGAGATATTTCTCCATCAAAGTAAAGGATTTAAAATCTAGGACCCTGCTGTTTCTTTTACCTTTAACATTTGTTGGATAGGTTTTTCAAGCACATTATTAGCATCTAAGATTTCTAAAGCAATAACTTTGCCTTCGTTGTCATAGTCAATAATAATTGATTCTTTTTCTTCACTATAGGCATACTCGGATTTTGAAAATCGGATATAGACTATATCGTGCTTTTCATCATAATCAATAAACATACCTACCAACTCTTGTTTTGTAGGTAGCAACAATAAGTATATCATCATTTTCTTCTTCACAAATTACACAAATCGTTAAATTTGTTGAAATCTGTTACTCATATATTGTCCTACCAAATCTACTCCTCATTTTCTTGTCAGGTTTTCGGATAGCAGCTTCGATGATCTTTCTATCGATCTTTCTAGATTTAAGTTTTAATTCTGCATGCGAACTGTACTTGATTTTCAACAAAGATCAACCCGATCCGAGAACCATACTAAGAAGTTCAACTGTCAACTAGTTTTATCTAAAAAGTCAAGCAGGTAGTTTTATCGGTAGTTTTATTATCAATATAAGTGTTTAGGAGCAAACGAGCTAATCAGGCAATAAACTGGCAAGGTTATCCCGCATAATCTTTTGAATATCCTCGTGGGACATGCCTAGGTTCCGGAGGAGTCTTAGCTGTTCTTGTAATAAATTGTTTCGAAACCTTCGAGGAAATGTGCCACTATCCGTGCCAAATATAATCCTTTCTGGACCTCCCGTATCTAAATATTTACGAAATACACGTTTTAAAGACAGATTTGGATAAGGGAGATACTTGTACCAGATGTTGCTCGAACTGGTATCAACAAAGATATTGTCCGTCTGATAAAATAAGAAAAGGACTTCTCTCACAAAGCCTCCACCAAGGTGAGCAAGGATAAAGGTCACTTCCGGGAACTCTCGTGCGATTGGTTGGACTTCTAATGGGTTCAAGTAGCGCAGGTCCCCTCCCCCAATGAGCAACCCACAGTGCATCGTAATCGGTAAGTGATGCTTTTCTGCAAACTCGTAAATCGGCCAGAGCTGTTCGTCATACACGTGATGTTGCGCTTCTCCTGGGATCATTTTTATCCCTTTGACCCGATATTTAAATGTTGCGAGTTTTAGAACCTCTGTCAGGTTTTTATCTTGCTCTAAATCTAGGAAAACAAAGCCAATCAGCCGGTCCGAGAAACGAGTCATTGTATTCAAGGAATCAAGATCACGGGAGAAGAATACCATTTTGTCGATTTTTACTCCATCTCGAGAGTATTTCTCCATCTCCGCAATCCATTGCTTCGCCAGTTTTATAGGATCTTCCGGAGGCAACTCGAATCGTGTATCCTGTAGACCCAATTGTATTCTTCGTTCTTTAAATCGCTTTCCCATCTCTTCGAGGGTAATACCTTCTTTTTTTGCCCGTTCTTCCATTGTTTTCCTGCTGAAGTAATGAGCATGTGAATCCCAGACATGAACCACATCAGAAGACACCAGAGATCACCTAACCTCCCACAAATGTTTTGAATCTACAGCCCTACAAAAGGCCCAACAGCCGCCGTATGTTTCCTGCAAAGATCTGTTGCATGCCTTCTAGAGAAACCCTCAGAGATGTTAGAATTTGGAGTTGTTCCTGTAAAATGTCATATCTGAACCCTCTAGGGAAAAAGGAACTGTCTGTGCCAAAAATCAACCGTTCTGGACCTCCTACTTCCAACGCTTTCTTGAACACGCCCTTCAAATCAAGCTCATAAGGTAGATATTTAATCCAAGCATTACTTGAAGAGGTATCCAAATAGATGTTCTCAGCATGATAAAGGGTGAACAACGCCTCTCGAAAAAACCCAGTCCCAAAATGGGCAAGAATGAAATTCACGTCAGGAAAGTCTCTGGCACAACACGAAATGTCTGCGGGGTTCATGTATCGCGTGTCCGCGCCTGTTCCAATGCTTAAGCCGAAATGAAAGACCAAAGGCAGGTTGTAGGTCTGAGCCAGTTCGTAGATTGGATGCATGAGTTCTTGGTCATAGGCGTGGTAATGGTGTAGTACAGGGTTCAACTTCAAGCCCATCACACCGTGTTTCTCTACCGCGTTTGTAATTTCCGTTTGAACATCTTCCTTATGGGGATTAACATACAGATAGCCAATCAAACGCTCTGATGACTTCATGGCCTTTCCAAATTCCGCAAGATTCCTGTCCATAGAGAAGAAAACCATTTTCGTAATGCCAAATTTGTCCATCTCAATTAACCATTTATTAGCCAGATCCTGATGTGTTTCCCCCTCTTCGGGAATCTCCCAAGCTGGTCGGTTGAGTTTTTTCCACCGTCGTTCTATCTTTGCCAGAGCGTTGCCCTGCAGGAGACGTTCTTCAAAAAAGGCTCGGGTTATGAAATGAGCATGTGAGTCAATTATCTCTAGGTTTTCAGGTCGAACTTCCATGGATTAATCCTCCTCAATGCCATAGCAGTTTCGAGGAGACTGCTCTACAGGTCAATCCTTAAATAAGGAATGTGATTTCGGCAGACTAGGGGGTTTTTTAAAAGTCCCAAGCATGAGCAAAGATAAAAGTGCGGGTTTGTGAAAAAACTTTTGACTCTTCCATTCTAACTGTTGAAATACCAGAGGAGCCGGATTATCATTGGTTGTCCTTGGGGAGACGTTGTCACGGACCGGCAAAATGATTCGCCTGACAAAGACCCAATGGCAACATATCACACGAAAACGCTTTCCGAAAATATTGATAATAGCTCATCTCTTGGAAACTGTCAAGGATCCTAACCACCTTTTTCATAACCCGCAGGGATGTGAAATACATGCTGTCAATACTGAGTGGAGAAGAAGAGGAGGGTTCACAGAGTGCCTAGTTGTTCTCTACAGAGAGTTCGAAATCGATGGCTTTATTATCACAGCGATACCCATGAATATTGAGAAATTGAAGAGGAGATGCTCCGATTGGCAAGAACTTTAATGAAAATTAATCCCTTGCAAACTGTCAAACGAGTGCTTGAAAAAAACGCTTTGATCATCCCACGAATTGTGAGCTTAGATTACGATGAGGAGGCCGATATTCTCTACATTTATTTTAATATTAGTCCTGAAATAGTCGAAAGTGACATGATTGACAAACAAGGCCCTGTTTATTTAGAAATGAATGCAAGTGGCGAACCTGAAGGCTTGGTTATTGTAAATGCCTATAAACTTTGGAGTCAATAGCCTAGAAAACATACTTGGCCGATCTCCTTTTCTATCTGGCGTATTTCACTTTCCTTACATATTGTGTGCCGTCTCATTTGTCCATTGGAAGGAGTGCGCTTCTAAGTGTTCCAGTTCAAGCCTCTTACATCTGCTGAAGTGCTCTATATTTCGGGTTAAAAGAGGGATTCCTGCACATATGGCGATTCCTGCTATTGCTGTGTCCTGGTATCCGATCGATCTCCCCTCCCTCTCATAACGCGCGAGCAGCTCCCCTACTTTGGGTGAGTTCTCCTTTGAAAGTGGAAGTACTTAGATATGCGTTACAAATCGACCCAAAACCGCTCTGCGTTTTTCTTGCCATTGGCGCATGGTTATACCTCTGTACAGTTCAGAGATATTCACTGCCGTTGTAATTGGCTGTTTCCCAAAGATTGCTAGCTCGAACAGCTTCAGCATGGTATCAGGTCGACCTACCAAAAAACCAATAATAAAATCAGTATCTAAGCAGATTTCTTCCATAGGTTACCTGTCCCGCGCGACTTTTTTCAGCTTCTCAATCTCTTCGACCGGGATATCCTTCCATGCTCTACCAAGTGCCAGCATCTCAGCAATATCGGGACTATGCGCTATCCATAGTACAACATCACTAAAGGATTCTCCCTCTCTTTTTAGTGATTTAAGCACATTATACGCTTCTACACTCAGGCTAACCGATTTGTAACCCATTTTTTGAACTCTATCTTATATGATATCCTATACGAATAAAAATTTTTTCCCGATGAGCCTACTTCTAAGACAAACATATCGTATTGTCAGATGTTCTTACAGTTCTTCATAGTTCCAACAAATTCGGTTGTGCAGAACAGAGATTTTACTAATATTACTGGTAGATAATTCCTTCTAAAAATTTTTGAAAAACAATTATAAATAATAAACTCTGATTAAGAGGTTTTGATGATGAAAATGATTTGATAATCTTGAATTGCAAGCATGAATTGCGATAAGGACAAGACGTTGCTAAAACAACTCAGAAGGAATTTAGACTAAATAGAAATTTTTAGCGTTGCATTCTATTTGCCTGCTTAAAGTACCCTCTGAAATGGAATAAGCGGCTATTGTTTTGTTATATGATTCTTCAAAGCAAATATTTCACTAATAGGGTACCTAGTTACTTTTTGAAGCATATATTTTTCTTGTGCAAAAGGAGCGGGAATACGCATCCCATTTCTGTCAACACACTTCTTGTGTAGTAGTGACCCGATAACTTTATTAGCCCTCTTGTAGGCTTCAGCTTTTGTTTCAAGTTCTTGAAATCAAGTTAGGATGTGCTCATGACTGTCTGTGTTATGTGATATCAACCTTCAATTGATCTTACTTGTTACTATTGTTTGCATGACCGGAATTATACTGATCGCTCCGACTCTACCTGAGATCCGGATTGCTCTGGGTGTCTCGGAAGAGGATATCGGGCTCATCATTGCCGCCTATACGTTTCCCGCCGCCTTCCTTGCTCCCCTCTTTGGAAGCCTTGCGGATCAATACGGGAGACGCGAAATTATTGTCCCTAATCTTATCCTCTTTGGGGTTGCTGGAACCCTCTGTGCCTATGCTAAGACATTCCTGGTCTTTGTTATTCTTCGAGCCTTTCAGGGCGTTGGCTTGGCGGGAATGATGCCTCTCTTGCCAGTTTTGATTGGGGATCTCTTTGAAGGCCAAAGGCAAGTCGAAGCGATGGGTGCTGAGTTCATTACGACAAACATGACAGTGGCACTACTCACCCCTGCCGCCGGGCTTTTAGCCGCATACTCATGGCGATTGCCACTCTTCTTTTATATCCTAACCGTGCCCCTTGCTATTACGATCTTTCTGAAACTCGACACCCCTAAACCCAAACGAATCCTAGGATTATCCCTTAATTATATGACTACGATTCTGCGTCTCCTATGTAAACGTGGGGTTGTAGCCGCTTTTCTGATGGGGATTACACGGCCTATTCTCCTCTATGGTCCGTACCTTACGTACCTAACACTATGGGTGGTTGTACGATTTGACGCCTCTCCTTTCGTGCGCGGGCTACTGTTGTCCTGCATGCAATTGGTCGGAGCTGTATCTGCCTCCCGCGGCCGGTGGCTGGATACCCATGTTGGACGAAAAAGATTGCCTCCCATGGGGCTGGTCCTCTACGCTATTGCCCTCATCGCACTTCCATTTACGCCATCACTTTGGGGAGTGTTCCTATTAATTGCACTCTTTGGCGCAGGCCACGGGATCATCCTGCCGCATATTTACAATTATCTAAATGAAGTGACACCAATGGAGCATCGCGCAGGAGTCATGTCTATCTTTAATACCTTTTTTTACGGTGGCCAGACCCTTGGACCACTTCTTTTTGGATTTTTTTTCATCTCTTTCGGGAGTTTCTCTAGTGTTTTCTTTGTAGGTGGCCTCTTGGCACTACTTGGGGCCTTCTTTGGGGCGCTTCTCTTTCATTCCGGTGGTAATGTAGTGCTAAGCACTAATTTGGAATAACACGCTAATGCTACTCTGGAAGTGGGTCACCAAGTACCGGACATTATTTCTTATGATGATAGGAATGTCGGCGAGTTTTTTGCGTGGTGGGTGGCTCTTGTAACATATCACGATAGAGAACTTCAAGGGAATAAATATGTACGACTTGAGGGGTTTTCATGTGTGAGGAAAAACTAATATATTATCGGTTGTTTCGCCTTGTCTTGACAATTCACTGGAGGAACGAAAATGGGTGGAAATAAGAAATATTCAGGATATAAGTCTTGGAGCTATTTGGAACCCAAAGTTGACTATTTTGCCTTCAAGCTAGCCAAAGAGATTGGTCGTGTCGAACCCTACGTCGTACCTGTGAGTAAAACTGAAGAGGAACGGGTCAAAGAGCTTCTCGAAAAGTCCATTATCATCGATTGCCATGATCATCCCGTTGTCTTCCCAGAAGACCTTGCCCACATTTTTGAGTACAACCGACAGGCACGACAAGTTACGGCTTATGAAGGTCTGAATGTCTCGTACATCGACGCTGTCTTTGACAACTTGATGAATGGAACAGCCTTAATTTCTAGTAAGATGGGTTGGAAATGGAACGATGTTATCTATGACCTCGGAATGCGGCTTTCCGACATTGCCCACCAAGATTTCGTGATTCGTGGAGAACGGGTGGCAGATATAAAATATGCACATGAGACTGGCAAAGTGGCTCTCATTCCAACAATTGAAGCGCTTACACCAATAGAAAATGAGGTTGATCGCATTGATGTTCTATATGGTCTGGGCTTTCGTTCGATGGGAGTCGTGTATTCCGAGTCGAATTGTTTAGGCTCCGGCTTACGAGAAAAACGCGATGGTGGTTTAACTGACTTTGGTTACGAGTGTGTCAAGCGCATGAACAAGTTGCGCGTTGCAATAGACGTTTCACATGCAAGTGACCAGACTGCTCTGGATACCATCGAAGCTAGTAGCACTCCTATATTTATGAGCCATACGGGTGCGCGATCCATATGGGATTCCCGTAGAATGATGCCTGATGAGGTTTTACAAGCCATGGCCGAAAAAGGTGGCGTCATTGGCGTTGAAAGTGCGCCCCACACTACAATATCATTAAAACACAAGGAACACAGTATAGATTCTTTCATGGACCATGTTGTCTATTGTGTCGAGCTAATTGGGATCGATCATGTAGGTATCGGCCCAGATACTTTATTTGGTGACCATGTTGGCTTGCATAAAGCCTTTACCGCACAACTCTCCATCAAAGGGGTGCATGCAGGAGTGGACTTCCCTCAAGTTGAGTATGTTAAAGGGTTAGACAATCCTTCCGAAGTCTTCCCCAATGTTACTAGGTGGCTTGTCAAGAACGGATATAGCGATACGGAAATTCGGAAGATCATCGGGGAAAACGCTTTACGGATCCTAACAGAGATTTGGGGTGGCT
>JBHIFL010000065.1:0-22152 GCA_046761065.1 Candidatus Heimdallarchaeota archaeon | reverse complement strand
TCGTGGAAACGAAGTTGCATTTGCATTGCAAATTTGAGGATGTTTTAAAAAGAGAGAGAAATTAATTCTGATTTACTAATTGACTTATCAGGTATGTGAGCAAATAGTTGTGTTCTTTAAACCAAACGAAATCTATGATAAAGGTGTAGCAAATTGAGAAACGTTATCATCATGGGAGCTGCTGGGAGAGATTTCCACAATTTCAACGTTTATTTTAGGAACAATGAGGAATATGAAGTAGTGGCTTTCACCGCTACTCAAATTCCTTTCATCTCTGACCGGAAATATCCACCAGAACTTTCAGGCCCCAAATATCCTAAAGGGATTCCAATTTTCCCTGAAGAGGAACTACCTAAACTAATTAAGAAGTTCAAAGTGGACCATGTCGTTTTTGGCTATAGTGACGTGCCCTACACCTATGTGATGAACCGGGCCTCAATTGTTTTAAGTAACGGTGCAGATTTCAGATTGATGGGACCCTGGAGCACGATGCTCCCTTCAGAAGTCCCAATCATAGCTGTCTGTGCTGTGAGAACCGGGTCAGGGAAGAGTCCAACAACCCGGCGCATTGCTAGCATCCTCAGAGATAAAGGTGTTCAAGTGGTTGCGATAAGACATCCAATGCCTTATGGCGATTTGAAAAACCAAATCTGCCAGCGATTTGAATCATATGAAGATTTAGACAAGCAAAAGACTACGATTGAGGAACGAGAAGAATATGAACCCCTCATAGATATGGGAATCGTCGTTTTTGCAGGAGCGGATTATGGCAAAATCTTAAAAGAAGCTGAAAAAGAAGCCCAGGTGATTATTTGGGATGGTGGGAATAATGACCTCCCCTTCTACAAACCCGATCTCCACATCGTGGTGGCAGACCCACATCGCGTAGGTCATGAGCGAACCTATCATCCTGGCGAGACGAATGCCCGAATGGCGGACATATTGATCATCAATAAGGTTGGCACGGCTCCTCTTGAGAATGTATCGAAACTTGAACAGAATCTCCGCACCCTAAACCCCAAGGCAACAATTATCAAAGCGAACTCTTCACTGTCACTTGATGATAGCCCCGACTTAATTGCTGGGAAGCGGGTCCTCTGCATTGAAGACGGTCCAACCGTGACCCATGGAGAAATGGCTTTCGGCGCCGCAACTCTTGCTGCTAAGACACATGGAGCCGCAGAAATCGTTGATCCCCGGTCTTTTGCCAAGAGTTCCATTAAAGACGTCTATCAGCAATACACGCATTTGGAAGCTGTCCTTCCTGCCATGGGATACGGTAAAACGCAAACTATGGAACTTGAGAATACCATTAAAGCAATTGACTGCGATACTGTAATCATTGGAACTCCCATTGATTTACGCCGAGTCGTGAAAATTAAGCAACCAACCATCCGAGTTCGATATTCATTAGAGGAAATTGGTACGCCCAATCTTGAAACTATCTTGGATAAATTCCTTGCCAAGCTATAAGGGTAGGCACTGTCTTTGTTAATTTTAGACTAGATCAAGGTTTTTGACCGTTCTTTTGGTATGAATTACCGTTCCCGGAAATTAAGGGTTTGTTGCAGGTTATCGGTACAAACCCGGGGGTATGCCTAGCTTCACAGCGGTTCTAAGTGACTGTTCATCGTTTACATCCCAAGCATGTACTTCTATTCCGTGAGATCGAATTGCGGAAACAACTTTGGATGATAGCTGAGTCGGATGTAAGTGAATTGCTCTAGCTTGGGCAAGTTTAGCTCGATGTGTTGCAAGATATGCGATCACATCTAATTTCATCCAATTTTCAGATCGTGGAAAAAGCAAATTCGTAGCTAGTTTTAGGCAACGTTGCTGAATGTCGAGAAGCAATACAGGCTCATAGGAAGTGACCTCTATCGTCTCCCACAGATGTTTGAACCTGTTGAGTACATCTCCTACAACTTTTGAGGACTCTGACTCCGGACCTTTGATTTCAATCTCTAACCCTATCTGTCCACCAATTAGGTCCAGTAAAGTGTTGGGATTCTAGCATCCTTGACTGGCTTCCGATCATTTCCTAGGACTTTCACATCTTGGAGTTGAGCAAGAGCATAGTTGGATATCAACCCAGAGCCTGATGTGGCTTCGTCGAGATAGAAGTAGTGATAGACGATGGGGACTCGGTCGCGTGCTAGTCGTATATCAAGTTCAATAGCATCTGCGCCTAGTTCAATAGCCCGTTGAAATGAAGAAATAGTATTTTCAGGTTTTTCTTGGGGGACGCCTCGATGGGCGACAATCTCAAGGTTAATCATCACTATCACCTTTGCCCCATTGATATAAACAACCGATCAGAATAGCTCACGTGGAGTCAAATGCAGACCAATTTATTATCTCTTTACCAAGTTCTAATATGGTATAGGGTGACTTTTTAATCCAAAGTTTTTTATCGGAATTAATATTATTCTGGGAGTCCGAATCTCCCTAACACTCCATCTCCATCAACCATCGAAATTTGTATCAGAAAAGGATCTCTATCTCTTACTCTTGAAGATGGATATCCTCAAATTTATAATTCTAGCTACTTTATATTAAATCAATCCTTCCAAAAAGTAAATTAGTGGCGGGCCCGATGGGAGTCTCCATGACAAAGGTTATCCTTTGCTTTTTTTGAACCCATGACCACCGGCTGGCTCCCCTAGTGGATAGAAGGCCGGTGCTCTGTCTAGCACTAATCTAAACGACGGAGATTAGACAATCCAGGCTGAGCTACGGGCCCGGCCGATACTATAGTTCAGAAAAAGATGGGTGAAAAAATATACCTTTCTATAAGTAATATCTTTATCATTGAGAGACACAAAGGGGGATAGAGGAGGGGGGAAAGTAGAAAAACGGGAAGCCCTATCCAAATAGGGAAGATAATCCTAAGTCTTCCTCTTCCTCTTCCTTTTTCTCTTCTTTTACTTTTTCTTTGGTAACTGCCGGTTGAGCACTAGAAGCCGTTGGAGCCGCTGCTGCCGCTGGAGCGACTGCAAAGCTAGGGGCGGTTTTGATCGCCTCATCAATATCCACCCCGTCTAGAGCGGCCACAAGCGCTTTGATTCGGGCTTCATCAGGGGAAAGACCCGCAGCTTTTAGAACCTTGCTCAAACTTGCTTCATCAATTGGTTTATTTGCTGAATGCAATAGCAGTGCTGCATGTAAATACTCCATCATCGTGCACCTCTTGCTTAAATTGCCTAGACTCTTCCATTTTATAATATCATCTAATGGAGAGATGTACAACTGATGTTATAAATTCTTTGCTAGGTTCAACTGCGAGTATTTATTTGTTCTTGAAAGTAGTCTTTGGAGAATTCGAGAGTTTTACATTATCTTTCCAATGAGGCATAGGTGGATTCGATTCCTAAAGCAAAATAATATCTTTGGTGCCCAATATACGAGGAAACGTTGTTCGTAGGTCAAAGGAAAGGGTGCGTCACACCACATTTTGATTGTGCCAACGGAGTAATATCATTTATATCTTCCAAGAACTCGTATCAAACCGAAATATTCATCTATGATAAATAATCCTAATCATCCTAAAAAGAATTGTTGCCCCATAACCCAAGCGGGGTGGGGTAGCCAGGAGATTGCTACGTATTAAGTCTTGTTGGCAGCCTGAAATCCCGCGGGGCTCATAAGCTCGCGCGGAGATACCCCGAGAGCGGTGGTAGTTGAAATCTACTCCCCCGTCGAGATATCGGTGGTTCAAATCCACCCCCCGCTACCATATTTATATTAACCAAGAGATGTCCTTTCTTGTTACTTTTTTTATTCTAAAGAGATCTAATGGCTTTCTGAGGTCGTGACGATAGGACCTTTGCCCTAGAAAATCTTAGATTCCACCAAATGTCGAGAGACGCTAAGAAATTTTGTGTTAGAGAAAGAAGGGGCAGTTAATCAGGTTTCTTTGTAATATCAGATCTGATTAGTTTGAATGTGGCTATTAAGATGGAGGCAGTGGTGTAAACCGCAATAATTGTGGCAGCTAGTTGAAGGTTTCCACTTTGTACCGACACGAAGGGGCTGCTTGGAGTAGTCATGAGCTCTGAGATCACGAAGCTAGGAAAGTTTGAGGTGGTCCAGTATGGAAGCCATCTGCTAATATTCAAGTAAAGCTGTTGTTGTGTCATGGCGTATAGCACGGAAAGGTAGCTGCCGACCGCTATGGAGCCGATGAATATGCCGATAGCGGCCATAATGGCGGATGTGGTGCTTCTGATGATCTCGCTGAACATGAAGGCCAGTGAGAAGAAGAGGAGGTTTGCGTAGACTAGGGCCATGTACACAACAGGAACAAGATGAAGGGAATCCTGCGGGCCGAAAAGTCCGTAGGCCAAGGCAACGCCCAAACCGGTGATCAGAGCGATTATAAGGCTTAAAAACGATAAACCGCCCAAATACTTGCCGGTCACATATTCTATCCTCGTAACAGGTTTTGAAAGCAGAATGTCAGCGGTTCCGTGTTCGTATTCTTCAGACATAGATCCACCAGCGATGATTATGGCGATAATAGGAATGAATAAACCTTGAGAACCACCCAACACACCGAGAAGCCACATAGTCCCTTTAAACTCTTCCAGGGGAGGCCCAGTAATGGTAACTTCAGGGGGAGGATTGGTGAATACGTATTTGAACAACGTATAGATGCCTATTTGAAGCGCGAATGCCAAAATCAACAAGACATAGATCTTTTTCTTTGCCAACGCCCTCCGAACTTCATAAACTATGAGGTTAGCAGACCTCTGAAGGAAGTGCACTGGTATCAACCTCCCCTCAAGGCCCGTAGATAAGCCTCCTCAAGTGTGATCCTGTGGAGGTTCAAGCTCAGCAGAACGCCTTTGTGTTTTACGATCTCAGAGGATATCTCACCCCGAAAGTCCTTCTTCTCATTAAGCTCAATGAGGAGCTTGTTCCCCAAAGTCTGGACATTCTGTACATAACTGAGCTGTTGAAGGTGGGTGATGATCTCTGGGGTTACCTGTTTCAACTCAGCCTCCACGACCCACTGTTGGGTGAAGGCTTCCAGTACCCGTGATATTGGACCGTCGACGATGATTTTGCCCTTGTCGATTACTCCTACATGGGTACAGATCCTCTGAACCTCACCGAGGAGATGGGATGAGATAAATACCGTCTTCCCTTCTTTTGGGAAGTTTGTTATAAGATCCCTGAAGTGGGCGGTGGCCTCTGGATCCATCCCAATTGTGGGTTCGTCCATAATGAGGATGGTAGGGTTGTTAATGAGGGATTGGGCGATGGAGAGCCTCTGAACCATACCTTTACTGTACTTTCCGATCTTCTTCTTAACATCCTTTAGACCCACGAGTTGTAGGAGTTGTTTAACCCTATCCCTCCTGACCTTATGCGATAGCCCAAAAATCTTACCAGTAAAATCGAGTAGCTGCTCGCCATTGAAGAAGGTCTGCAGATTGGGAAGTTCCGGGGCATAACCAACGATCTGAAGAGTCTGCACCGGATTTTTATACGGGTTAACCCCTGTGATCTGCACTTCACCTTCATCGGGTCGAAGTAGGCCTAACATCGTCCGGATAGTGGTCGTCTTTCCTGCCCCATTTGGTCCAAGGTAACCATAGATCCATCCCGCCTCTACCGAAAAAGAAACAGAATCCAAAGCTTTAAAATTCCCATAGAACTTCGTCAGGTTTGAAACCCGTAGAGCAGACTGAGACATAAAATTTATCCCCAACCTTCTGTAGTATCCGGAAAGACCTTTATAAATTTTCATAAAGTCTTCTTTGATTTTGCATTAAAATTTATTCACCTCCTTTGGGGCGAAGTTCACCTCTCGACACCTCCTCCCCCATTCTCCCGCGTCACATGCGTGGCATGAGCTTTGGCGCGCGTATTTAATCTGTCTCTTTAGTTCGAACACCGTCATCCCCCCGCACACCATCCTCCGGTAGATACTGAGCACTAAGTACGCTATGATCGTACAGAAGATCGGGATCATGACGGCATTCAATGACCGGCCGATTGGCCGTTTTGTTTTTAGTCCGAAACATTGCTTCACCGCCCGGAACAGGATTTCTATCTGCCAACGGGCCTTATACAGCCTTTGGAGCGTCTCCGCCTCGCATTCCATGACATTGGTCAGGAGGCGGAACTCCTCGCCGGTGGTCTGGTTGGCCAGGTGCACCGCCCGCAGGTTGTGGGTCCCGGTATTAAGCCGTATTTCCCGGTCTGTTATCCGAATATTGTTCTGAGAGCACTCTTCAACGCTTAAAATCTGAGCTTGATTCAGACTATTCTTCTTCAAGGGGGGGTCACGAACCAGTATCCCGCCTCACACAGCTCGTCAAACCAGGCTATCTTGTAATACGCCTTGTCATAGGTCAGAATGACCTCCTTTGGATCCAGCACTCGGGTTACCCAGCTGAACAGGGCTGTGAATTGCGTGGAGTCGTGGACGTTGCCGGGAGTCACTTCCAGCCCAATTGGAGTGTCTGCTGTGACGTGGTGGGCGAGATGGGCCTTGAGGCCGGGTTCTTTGCATCCGGTCAGGGTGCAGTAGCCATATTCCACCGTGGGATAGGTGTCCGGGTTCAGGATTTTGAAGGTGGAGTCGAGAGCCACCACCTGCTTGCCTAAAATGAAGGTCAAGTCCCAGGCGGCGAGATCTCGGATCAACTTCGCGTGTTTCAAGCCTTTGAAGTGCTGGTGTGCCTTGGCTAGCTTCAATAGGGCCTGTAAAATCTGGTGGAACATCCGCAAGTCCCATTGCCGCAGATCCCGGGAGAGTTGGGACTGCTGGACCGGGGTGATATAGCCGAAGGCCTGACGCAGGAGGGAATCGGCATTGAGGGCGTCAATCATGTCCTTGAGGGAATCGGCATTCTCTATGCTCATGTTCACGACCGTAAGGATCTCGGAGGAGGTCTTGTAGTGTTTCTTGTACTTATCCGCGTGGAAAGCGGTGATGGGGCTCTCGAGGACTCGGAATCCAAGCTTGCGGAAGATGTGAACACCGGAAAACATTTTAAAAAAGAAGACTTCATTCCTGAGGAGACATCGAGTTGATAACATAGTTCATCACTTGAGCAATTCGGTGTCTCCCTATTTTCGTCGGCGGCTCTAAAAAAATGGTGATCAGTCCACTGAAGTTTTATGCAAAATCATAGAAAGTCTTATATATCGAACTTAGCAGCATTTTTATGCTCAATCGATTGCTCAGAGTCGGTACGATGCATGATTCAGATCGTAAGGAAAAGCAGATACACTATTTGCCAATTTTTATTCAAAGATATCCCGTACCCGGCCCTTATTTTGCTCTAAAATAAATGCGAGGAGAAGGGGGAGGGTAATGGTTGCATCGGCAATAACAGACGCAAACTGTGCCTTTGGATCGAGTTTGCCCCAACTTTGAGCTTCATTGAGTGTGGCACCACTGAGCCCTCCCGCCTCTGGATGATCAGTAGTCAGTTGTACCGCATAACGGAATCCTTTACCAGTTATCAGGGCGCTTTGCAAGGCATAATTTTTAGGAACACCGCCGCCAATAATCAAAACACCAGTAGTTTCCGCCTCGAACGCGATGTGGATTAGTTCCTTAAGGTCAGCAAGAGGATCGAGCGAAATAGGATGCGTTTCCGCGTAAAGCATCAATTGAAGACCTAATATCGAATCAGTAATCGCAGGACAGAAGATCGGGATTCCTCTTTTTGCTGCAGTAGCAATAATCGAATTGGGATCGTTGATCCGGAGCCCTAATTCTCTGAGAAGTCGGTTGGGGGGGATCATCGCCGATTGTGAGGGAGCAATCTCATCAAAAAGTTGCTGGAGTCGTTCTTCCAAGAGGATAAATGCCTGATTCGTTACGTAAACATTATGTATACGACTAATACCTTGCTCTCTTAAGCAGACATCCGAGGTAGAGGGAGGTTTTCGATGATGGTGGTAGCCAAACGCCTCAATTAAGTCGTGGGTTAAGTTTGCTCCGGTTGTGATTAGAACATCGGTATATTTTAAGGTTAGCATATCCCGGAGGATGCGACGCATGCCGCCAGGAACCATAGCGCCTGCCAAAGTGGTAATCACTGTAGTGGTGGGATCAGTTAGCATTTGATTGTAAATAGTCGCTGCTTCGGCCAAGCATCCGGCACCAAAGGCACCAGATTGGTCAAATTGCTGGATTAAATCCCCGATCCGCATTTGTTCTCGGATTTTTATGTGTCCAACTACCCTAGAAGAGTCTTCAGCATTCATCTAATCACCAAGTTATTGTATATATAGTACTCGTGAAGAAAATAGAAAGACTTCACTGTTTCGCATGAGGGTCTTTTGATAATTAAAATAAAAAAAGGAAGATTCAGAGATCGCCCCATAGACACCATCAAGTAAGTGTAAGGGCGTTATGGGGCATTCTTCTTCACAAAGCAAATAGATCCAATGAGTATGCCAAAAAAACCAAACGATGAGGGTGTTACCGATGATATGTTGTGCATTCGATGATACAGACTCGTTAGAAGGCGGGTGTACAACATATGTGGCAGCCAAATTGGTTGCGACCCTTTTAGAGGTTGGAGCAGAGTTTGTTGACTACCCCAATTTAATTCGATTAAACCCCAATATCCCATTTAAGACCCGAGGAAATGGAGCTGTGTGTTTACGGCTTAAAAGTCAGAGTATAACTGAAGAAAAAGTGTTAGAGCTAGCACAATATACAATCGATGACTATTATGAGAAACCCTTTAAAAATACGAATCCGGGGTTAGTGGTCTATTCCCAATCAATTGCTAACGATATACGCACGTTCTCCCGATCGGCCTTAACAGCGGTATGCACAATAAAAACAGCGAAGCAACTTGCTGAAAAACACGACATGCATTATTTCCTTTGGGGAAATGGGCGTGGGTTAATTGGGGCGTTAGCTGCCCTTGGGAACCCCCTTGAAAGAGACCATACTTATGAACTTTTAGCATTCCGGTCTAATGAATATTGGGCAACTCCCCGGAGGGTAGATGTTAATTCAGTCTTCTCCATGAACCGAAAAACACACCCTCTAACCTTTAACAATGTGGATGAAGAAGCGCAAAAATCGCTTATCACTCCGCATGGGCCGGATCCGGTGCTCTATGGGATTCGAGGAGAGAATCCACAAATTGTATATAACGCACATAACCAGATATTAGTAAATGAACCGATTGCATGTTGGGTAATATTCCGAACGAATCAAGGAACAGATGCTCATTTCACCCATGAGCAGCAAATAGCCGATCTTAAACCTCATATTCCGGTTATATTGAGAGGGAAAGTCGCTACACCTCCGCGAACTATTCCAGGAGGTCATGTGTTTTTCGATCTTGAAGATTTAAGTGGAACGATTCCATGTGCGGCGTATGAACCCTCAGGGAAGCTTAGGAACGTGGTTCGAGCATTACTCGTTAGAGACAAAGTAAGAGTATATGGAGGGACAAGGCCTCCAACGATTCACAACCCTATGACACTCAACTTGGAAAAATTAACCATTTTAGAATTAGTTCCGCACGTAGACTACCTGAATCCAGTTTGTCTGGAATGTGGAAAGCGTATGAAAAGTGCAGGAAAGGGGAAGGGTTACAAGTGCAATTGTGGAAGAAAGTTGCGAAACACAACAAAAATCTGCCAAACAAAAGCGAGAAATATAGTAGAAGGTACATATTATCCACCTCCTCGTTCAGTGCGGCATTTATCCAAACCCCCCCAAAGAATTGGGCGGGAAAAAATACATAAACCTGAGAAGTTGGTGGAACCTTGGCATGGTCCCTGCGAGATTTAATGACTTGCTGGGAGAAATCAGGCTTAAGACTCGTATATGAATCACTCTAAGAAAGGAGAAGGAAAGCTAAGGGCTAAAGTTGTACCGGAGTTAGAATTAATTTTGTTTTTTAAGTTCGATTCTAACAAAATGGGCTGCGAGATCCCGTAAATCTTTTCGGTTTGCTCGTTCAGAGAATTTCTCAAGGCCCTCCAAGATTTTCAACAGGGTTGGAGATAGCTGATCTGCCCCGACTAATTCCTGAAGTTTACTCCGAAGATAGCGATTATTACGGTAAATCGCCAAGAGGAATCCAATTATCTTGGATTCCGAGAGTTCGTTTTTTGAAAGTAGATCTAATATATATTCAGGGTTAAAACCGGAAGAATAGTAGCGTATTAGGAAGGGATAAAAAAATTCAGATCGCTCATAAAGGTATGTTTCCATTTCCTGCATATCACGTATAGCATTGCGACTACTTTTGCGAATAAATTCGTTTTCTGTGCTTCGCATCAGATCCTCGAGCCGCATTAAAACTGCTGGTAACTCTCCTTCGAGATCAGCATCCATGTTCCACTGTCTATAAAACGAGACTAGACTGGCTAAGATAAACCCTTCAGTATAATTAAGGCGAGCCATGTCTATGGTCCCTTGAAGAATATCCTGTTGAGCAGTTTCAAGTCTTTTTACATATAATTGAACGTTTCCGGTAATTTTCAATGTTTCCTGCGGTTTGAAGGCAATTAACCCATAAGTAAGATCAGTTTTTACTCTTTTAAAGGCTTCATCTGGATTAGTTTGAACTAACTTGGTAAGGGTGGCAAGCGCCGCCAATAATGCCTCTGGCTCTATCACGTATATCAAACCCCATAATCAATCCTACTATTCTGGAAATGGTCGATTCATGCTTCTTTGAGAACTAGCAGCTTAAAGTCCTCAAGAACGATTTGAAAGACTTTTCATCTTTTTTTCCTGAATCAGGGCATGAAGCAACTCTCGGAATGGTTCTTCGACCCCTTCACCCGTGATTCCAATCGTTTCATAAATATAATCCGCATATTTTGGTCCGACAACCATTTTTGCATATGGAGCACCAATAAAAAGGCCTTTTTCCCGGAGATCGGCTTTATTGACAAAGATACAAATTGGGATTTTCTTATTGGTACGGACTTCTTCTTCTTCTACAAGATCCAAATAATGGCGAATTCTTTCGATACTAGTTGTTGAAGACCCATCGGCAAACACCATAACACCGTCTGCTCCCCGGACGCAGATTTCGGGCATGAAATCAAAGCGTATTTGGCCGGCGGTATCATAAAAGAGAATAGCCCAGAGCGTTGCAATGTCTGTCCGCGTATAGAGGTTTGTATGGTCTTCCATAGGATGAAATTCAATAGTATTGAAAGTCGTCTGTACAATTATGGTCCCTACAGCATTGAATGAAACCGTAGTGAAGGCTTCCTTCTTCCGAAGAGCACGATCTACCAGTGTATAGCTGAGATCATGTTTCTCTTCGAGGAAATGTTGACGTGGTTGCTCAATACCCTTAGATGAAAAATCAACGATTGTCTTCAATAAAGTAGTTTTCCCAGAACCAGTTGAGCCTATGATTGTTATTTTAAATAAACCTTCAAATTGCGTTTCGAAATGGCTTGCAAGGCATCTAGTGATTCTGGTACCAATCATGAAGATCGCCATTAATAGTATTCAATGCTATTTGCACATATAAGACAGAAATCCTATTTAACTCATTGTAATTGAAGAGATGTGTCGAGAGTAACTTTCATCTCGTTGTAATGAACCGGTCTAATGATGGATTTTATACAGGGATCATTGAATTATAAACTTAACTTCGAGCTTACCCTAAGAAAATATGCGAGGTTCGAAAAAAGAAGTCGAAACGAAGCTTAACTAGGAGAAGAATTTTTTGCAAAAAACAGATGTGTTGGTTGTTGGAGCAGGACCAGCAGGGAGTTCTGCAGCAAAAAAAGTAGCAGGAGCTGGATTTACTGTTCAGGTTTTTGAGGAACACCCAATTGTAGGCTTCCCGCTTGCTTGTGGTGAAGGAATGAGTCAACCTATGCTCAATCGGTTTCCGTGGGCTCCTAAAGAGGGTCAACCTATCGAGATCCAATATTTAAACTTTGCAGGAGGGTATTACGGTTATATTCGAATCAATGCCTTATCGATTAATAGACCCGTCTTTGACAGGAAATTGATTGACATCGCACAAGATGAAGGAGCGTATCTTCACACAAATACACCCGTAAAATATTTAGCCCGAACAAGCTATGGTATAGAAGCAACAACATCCCAAGGAATAAAAACCCTTGCAAAGATAGTAATTGCTGCCGATGGTCCTTCTTCTAGAATGATGCGTCAAATGAAGCTTGCTCCTCCTAATGAGATTATTCAAGGGGTAGAATATCGTGTTAAAGGGGTTGAAGTTGAAGGATTTCAATTTTACTTTGATTTCAGTATTACTCCCCACGGCTATGGGTGGGTTTTCAATAAGGGGGAGAGGATTGCTAACGTAGGGATTTGCCTTAGTGGTGGAAAGAATCCCCGAGAACGGTTAGATAAATTCAGGAAAATGCGGAATCTTAACGGAAAAATTGACCAACTTATTGCAGGAATAATTCCTTCAGGGGGGCCAGTGCAACAATGCTTTACGGACAATTTTATGGTTGCAGGTGACGCAGGAGGCTTTACCAATCCAATTTTTTTTGGTGGGATAGGCACTGCCATGTTGACTGGATCACTGGCAGGAGAAACCGCTGTTGAGGCATTAGAAGAAGAAGATTACTCAGCTTGGAAACTCGCACATTATGAACAGAAAATACAAGAGTTGCCAATAGTTTCGCAGGATCTGCTTCAATCTCATGAATTACTTTACCATTATTTCAATAATTCCGACCTCGCTCGACTTGGGGTTCTCATAAACACACGAGAATTTCGGTTCAGTTCTAGTGACAAATTAATCCTTCTGGGGAGATGTTTTCGTCATCCCAGTACTTGGAGTCGCCTCGCCGCGTTCTACCAATTAATGAAAGGGTTCCGTATCTCGAGAGACTGGGGTTTTTGATAGTCGAAAACGGGTGGAAACGTATCAAGATCGGATGGAATAGTGCCTGATCCTTTTTGGAGAATGTGCTCACCACAAAAAACTTAAGTTATCTTATCCCCGCGTTTATTATGAATGGGAATGCAAATTAAAGTAAACGTGGAGTAATGAGTGATTATGGCTGCTGGAATACCAATACGTTGCTTTTCCTGTGGGAAACTGATTGCTGATAAGTGGGAAGAATTTGTTGAACGATTGGAACAAGGAGAGGAAGCTCGAAAAATCTTGGATGATCTAGGTCTTACACGTTATTGTTGCAGAAGGATGTTGCTAAGCCATCGTAATCTGATTGATGATACAATGCGATTCTCGATCTAAAAAAGACTATGGGAGAGCTAATTTCCATTATATAAATAAAGGACTGATGCGATTTTGGTCCATCCTTAAAATAGAGGAACATTTGTAGCTAGTGATCATTTCAGCGGCGGTTGGAGAATGTTACCCGCCTAACTATCATGGATTATGAGATTGAGACGGAGTTGTCAATGAATTGAGTGAGGAAAAAGAAGAAATAGCGGTGAGTGAGAGCGAGATAGAACTATTGATCCCATTGGAGGATTATCTTGCTGCAGGAGTCCATATTGGGACAGGAATTGGCACCGCAGACATGCAGAAATTTATTTATCGGGTTCGACCAGACGGACTTTATGTCTTAGATGTTCGAAAAACCGATGAACGTATCCGTGTTGCCTCTGTTTTTCTTGCTAGGTTTAAACCAGAACTCATTGCTCTGTTCTCAGCGCGCCAATATGCTCATCGCCCGATTCAGATATTTTCAAAAGTTACGGGAGCTCGAGCATTCCCGGGGAGGTTCGTTCCAGGAACTCTAACCAATCCGAAGGCGCCTACCTACTTAGAACCCGAAGTAATTATGGTTACTGATCCCAGAGCAGATTTCCAAGCCCTTAATGAAGCAGGGAAGGTAGGGGTTCCAACGATCGGACTCCTTGATACGGATAATATGACAGAAAGAGTGGATCTTGTTATCCCTTGCAATAACAAAGGACGGAACGCACTTGCTACAGTATACTGGTTGCTTGCACGGCAGTACATGCGAGAACGTGGTTTAATTCCGTCGACTGGGGAGCTCGAGAGTGTGATATTAGATGACTTCAAAGCGCGCTTGTTGCGAGTATGAGAACATAAAGGATGTTACCTCCTTGCGATATGCGTATATTAAGTGCTAATTAACAAGTTTGGTAAAGTGAGGGAGAAAAGAAAGAGACAAGTAAGCCTTGCGACGGCTTCACGGGGAGACGGAAAGATTCGTGAAAAAAAATCACACAGAATATTTGTTTTTTGACGCCTTGTGTGAAGCATAAAATTGAAATTAGATCAAGTAATACCTTTTCAACGCTCTCAAAGAGCGAAGAAAAAAAGATAAGGGTTAATCAGTGGATTTAAACCCAAAAGATCAGTTAAAAATGTGAGAGGATTTTTATGGGCTTTCGCGAATATATAAGCCAAATTGATAAGGTTGGAACTTTACGAACGGTAGATAAGGAAATATCTAAGACATTAGAGATTTCTGGCATTTTACATGCAATTGAACCTACTCCAGTACTTTTTACCAATGTAAAAGAATCTGAATTTCGCGTAATAGGCAACCTATTTTGTACAAAGAGTGCTATTGCCTCCTATTTCAAAATAACTCCCGCAGAACTTATCCCAAAGATGACCAAAGCTATTGACGAACGTTCAGAGCCAGATATAGTTTCAACTGCCCCATGTCAAGAAGTTATCGAAGAAAGTGTTGATTTGGATAAGATACCAATACTGCATCACTGTAAAAAAGATGGAGGACCATACATTAGTTCTGCTGTTGTCGTCACGCGAGATCCCGATTATGGGCAAAATCTGGACTTTCACCGGGCTATGCAGTTTTCTAAAGATCATCTTGCCACAAGAATTGTTAGTGGACGTAACTTTCATACCTTCTTGGAAAAAAACGGGGAATTGGATGTAGCCTTCTGCGTTGGGAACCCTCCTAACGTTCTTGTTGCAGCAGCTACATCCGTTGATATTGGTATTGATGAACTACAGATAGCGAACGCTTTAGAGCCTATGAATGTGGTTAACGCTAAAAGTGTCGATCTCATGATTCCTGCTGAAGCTGAATTTGTTCTTGAAGGCCGGGTATATCTCGAGGAAAAGCACGAGGAGGGGCCCTTTGTGGATTTGACCGAGCTTTATGATATGGTCAGAGAAGAGTCGATCTTTGAAGTTAAGAAAATTACTCATCGAAAAGATGCGATCTGGCAAGCTCTATTGCCCGGGGCACTTGAACATAAGATTTTGATGGGCATGCCAAGAGAACCAACGATTTTTAAACAGGTAACTGAAGCAGGGGTCAAATGTTTAGATGTAAACATCAATCCCGGAGGATGTTCCTGGCTGCATGCTATCGTACAAATCAATAAACAATCAGAAGAAGACGGTAAAAAAGCCATTCAGGGAGCTTTTGCGGGTCATTCTAGTTGTAAACATGTGTTTGTGGTAGACAAAGATATTGACATCTACGACCCACTGTCGGTCGAATGGGCCATGGCCACCCGGTTCCAAGGCGATGTTGACATGATTGTGAAAGAGAAAGAGCCAGGCAGTAGTCTAGATCCGAGCGCCGAACCAGGAACGAAAATGACGACAAAGATAGGATTCGATTTAACAGCTCCGCTCGTGGTTAAAGGAAAGAGCTTTGGAAAAGCAGAATTTCCAAAAGTAGACCTCACGAAATACTTCTGATGGTAGGAGTTGATTGTTGTGCAATTAACCCCAGAAGAACAAGATATGATGGATGGTAAATATGGGAAGGCAGTCCAGAAATCGATGGAAATTTTGACGACGTTAGGCGAAATCTATGGAGCCGAACGGATGATCGGTGTTACTAGCGTTCAGATTGCAGGTGTGTCCTACGCTAATTTAGGTGAAGCGGGCCTTGAATTCTTAGCCGAAATGGCTGAAGACGGAAAGGTTCGGGTTTTAACTACGTTAAACCCTGCAGGGATGGATCGTAACAATTGGCAAGCGTTGGGAATTGACGAAGAATTTGCTAGAAATCAGAATCGTGTCCTCGATGCTTTTGCGCATATGGGGATCATCGCAACCGCCAGCTGCACCCCGTATTTGATTGGAAATATCCCCCACTTTGGGCAGCACATTGCTTGGGCCGAAAGTAGTGCTGTATGTTATTCTAACTCCGTGATTGGCGCTCGTACGAATCGTGAAGGAGGTCCGAGTGCCCTTGCAGCAGCTCTCACTGGAAAGACCCCAGAATATGGGTTTCATCTAGATAAAAACCGTCATGGGGAAGTTTTAGTGAATGTAAAAGCTTCAATCAAGGGAACTGATCAATTTGGTGTCCTAGGGAAAGCAATTGGTGATCGATTGGGTGAAAGGGGGAAAAAAATCCCGTATATTACAGGCATTTCCTCAGCAACCGTAGAGGAATTAAAATCCTTCTGTGCATCTATAGCCACGTATGCTGGTACTGCTTTGTTCCATATGGAAGGAATAACACCAGAATATAATAAATACCCGAAACCCACTGAAACAATGGAAATTACGCAAGATGACTTAATTAAAGTACGAGCTGAACTCACAGATGAGGATATCGAGATTGATTTTGTCAGTATAGGGTGTCCTCATGCATCCATCCACGAAATTGCACAACTAGCCAAGTTACTCGAAGGTAAAAAGGTAACCAAGGAATTTTGGATTACTACTGGTCGTCCTACGAAACGCCTTGCGGATGAAGCCGGTTATACACAAATTATTGAGAGCGCGGGGGCTAAATTCGCTGCAGACACCTGTTGCGTGGTAGCTCCCATCAAAGGGCGATTTAAAGGCATGATGGTAGATTCCGCAAAGGCATGCTACTATGCACGGGCGAGACACAAATTCAAAATCAAAATAGGAACAGTCGAAGAATGTGTTGCGGAGGCCACAAAATGAAGTTGGAAGGAAGAAAAATCTTCAAAGGAATTGCAACTGCTGAAGCCCTTGTGACTACCCAAGGTATCTCGTTCTACGGCGGGGTGGATCCCGAGACAGGAGTTGTTATAGAAGTCGGCCATGAATTAGAAGGGCAATCCGTTGTAGGTAAAGTTTTAGTGTTTCCTACTGGGAAAGGATCGACCGTTGGGTCCTACACCATGTATTGGATGAAGAAGGCCAATACCGCTCCAGCAGCGATCGTCAATAAAGAAATCGATACCATTATCGCAGTTGGGTGCATTATTAGTGATATTCCGTGTGTAGATAAAATTAACATTAATCAAATAAAAACCGGCCAAATGGTTACAGTGAACGGTTCAGAAGGATTGGTAGAGATTAACGAATGAAAGGCGAGGAAATAAATGGGCACTGGACAGGGATATGGAAAAACAATCTTATTTGGAGAGCATTTTGTCGTCTATGGGCTACCTGCAATAGCTTCTGCACTTGGAGCTAAAACTATCGCAAATGTAAATGTTGTTGACGGTCAAGGTTGGAAGATCAATGATCAGCGACCGGCTACGCCGGGCTACAAAAAAATGAAGTTTGATGAAGCCCAACAAGCCATTGAAAATATATTAAACTATCTTAAAATAGATACTGAAAACCAAAAACTCGAGATAACATTTGCTGGAGACCTTTATGCGGCTAGTGGAGTTGGAGCTTCGGCAGCGCAATGTGCATCACTAGCACGTGCACTTAATGATGAGTATAATCTGAATTTAGATGATGAACAAATCAATGAAGCCGCATATGAAGGAGAGAAAAGTTATCATGGCACTCCTTCAGGTATAGACAACACTGCTGCCACCTATGGGGGTTTGATTCGGTTCGTCAAAAACTTAAGTGGTGGGCCAAATACAATAGAACGCCTTCAAGCTGCAAAGAAAATGCCTTTGGTAATAGCAAACACGGGGATATCATCTTCAACTTCAGAAGTAGTTACAGATGTCCGACGATTGAAAGAAGAAAAGCCCGAAAAATTTGAAACCATCTTCAATGAATACAGTAAACTCGTCCATGAAGCAAGAAATGCATTGATCGAAGGCGATATTCCTACGATAGGCAAACTAATGAATCAAAATCACCGTTTACTCCAAGATATTACCGTTTCAAGTGAACTCAATGATTTATTAGTTGATTTGGCCCGTAATAATGGAGCCGTTGGCGCAAAACTTACAGGGACTGGTCGTGGTGGCTTAGTAATTGCCTTGGCACCTAACGAGCAATCCCAAAAGCAGATTGCTAAAGTCATCGAAAAAAAAGGCTACACTGTGTGGAAAACAACTGTAGGTTGAAATCGTAATTAAATTTTATTTAATAATCTCTTCATGAGACATAACAGCTAGGTGTCAGTACGTGCCGTCTCAAAAATATGGATTTCACCGTCTAATACAAATCCGTTATCTATTGCCTGGATAACAGAACATGCATGATTAGCATTAGTGCCACCAAATGTCTGTTGCCACTCCATGTTGCTGTTGGCATCGGTCTTCAACAGCCAGGCATCAGACAAGCATGCTCTGAAAGAATAAGTTCTCCCAGCGGGGACATAGCCGCCATCTGCCATCTGGATGACGAACTTTGGCTATTCGTACTCAAAACCGCCATAAGTCCGATTTCATTCCATAACGCCCTCGATGGTCGTAAACCAAGTCCCAAGCGATTGTAACTGGAAGGATTGGAGAGGAAGGGAGTCTTATCGGGGTAGATTGGTGAGCAGCGGCACGATCTGCAGCAACTCTTGATGCAGCGACCTTGACGGTGATATTACTTAACAAGAAACAAAACTAAGCTAAGCAGGATTTATACAGCTTTAGCCATTTTTCTCCTATGCATCCCATTACTCTTCTAATAACATTTTCCACCTTTTCCGCCTCTTACCAAGGTCTAGCAAGACAAAAAGCGCACCCAGTACCTCTACCACTCTAAAACTTGGCACAAAAAATGCTTTCAACCTCGTCTCGGTAGGGATTTCCCGTTCGACCGTGAATGGGGCATCTGAGCAATCTTCAGCAGTAAGGCGGCCATCACTAGCCTCTATCTTTACCAAGTAATTCTCACCCACTTGCACGCCAGAAGTATCCCAGTGATAGGAGGTCCCCGTTACCTCACTCGCGAGTTGAGTCCAGGTGTCTCCACCATTGGGACTATAACTGATCGTATAGGTGAGGGGATCCCCCTCAAGATCAGTAGCATTCCATTGGATCTCGTATATGGTGCGGACCTCTTCCCCCCCATTGGGTCGGATGACTTGTACCGATGGCGCGGTGTTCGGGGCCTTATTCGCGATTTCAAAGAATCCGTTCGAGAGATCCATCCGAGTATATGAACCGTCAGTTGCCTCCACCTTGATCAGATAATTCGTCCCATCCACCACCGTGGTGGTATCCCAGAGATACGAGGACTCATTGAGCCCCGTCGCCAGTTGGGTCCATGTTTGCCCACCATTGGGACTGTAAGAGACGGTGTAGGTCAACGGATCGGCTTGAGGATCAGTGGCGGTCCACGTGAGGGCGTGCATTCCGCTCCAAGACTCCCCTCCATTGGGACTAACGATCGTAATGGAGGGTGCAGAAAACGCGGACGGTGTTATCTTCACTAGCCACGCATTCCCGTCCTTGTGACCAGCGAATGCGAACCCTTCATCCACCGTTTGGATCACCGCCTGGGCCGCCTCCTCCCCAGCGCCGCCATAGGTCTGCTGCCACTCGATATTCCCACAGGAATCGATTTTCGCCAGCCAAGCATCTTCACCCATTCGTCCAGCGAGAATAAAGCCCCCATCCTCCATCTGAATCACCGCATAGGCTTCATCATCACCACTTCCACCATAAGTCTGACTCCACTGAACTGTCCCGTGGGCATCAGTCTTCACCAGCCAGATATCATCCAGCCAGTTAGTAGGATCCCCTGCCCCAGGATCCGTAGTGTAGCCAGCCAACATAAAACCGCCGTCCATCGTCTGGATGACTGCACTGGGCCCATCTCTTTCAGCGCCGCCATAGGTCTGCTGCCACTCCATATTCCCGTGGGCATCCGTCTTCACTAACCAGAAGTCATCCATACCTGCCCCGTAGGAAAAAGTCCTCCCAGCGAGCGCAAACCCGCCATCCGCCGTCTGAATCATTGCGCGGGCTCCCTCACCACTATCACCACCATAGGTCTGCTGCCATTCTATATTTCCGTAGACATCAGTCTTCACCAACCAGGCATCAAAACAGCCCTCATAGCAAAAAGCAGTCCTCCCAGCAAGGACAAACCCTCCATCCGCTGTCTGGATCCCCGCATAAACAAAATCGTTAAAGCCGCCTTGGTTATAGGTCCGGTTCCACTCCATGTTTCCACGAGCATCAGTCTTCACCAACCAGAAATCCATACCTGACCCCGGGTCCGTGCCCTCGGGACAGGTGTAACCGGCCAGCGCAAACCCGCCATCCGCCGTCTGGATGACTGCGTAGGTTGCATCGATCCCCGAGCCGCCATAGGTCTGCTGCCACTCGATATTCCCACGCGAGTCGGTTTTCACCAGCCAAGCATCTTCGTCCATTCGTCCAGCGAGAATAAAGCCCTCATCCGCCGTCTGGATGATCGAATAAGCCCCTAGTGGTCCTGGAATCGTACTTACAGTGCCATCATAGGTCTGCTGCCACTCGATATCTCCGCCTCCAGCGGTGGTGGGCACTCCGCTCGGAGTAATTTCGGCTTGGTAGTGTTGTGCAACTTCTTCTTTGGATAACGCTCGGTTGTAGATCCGGACTTCGTCGATCACTCCTTTGAAATTACCTTGACCCGGACCATGACCAGGAAGCGTAACCCCACCGATTTGGAGGGGAGCTGAGCCGGTATAGGGAAGAAAGCTATCTACGTATTTCTCCCCTTCTAACACGCCATTTACATAAATTTTCATAGTTGTACCATCATAGAGGCCTACCACGTGATACCATTGATTGATTGAATGGCTGTTAGAAAAAACTCCGAAGTCCTTATCATCTGAAGCCCTTTCAGTTTCAAACGCAAAATAAGGGGATATCGCCCACTGCCAGTCCATCCCGTAGTTCACTTCGTTTGAAGAAAAGGCTCCAACTTTACAAATGATTGTATTAGATGGAATTGTTTCTGATCCTATGTCTTCAGGGTGTACCCATGCTTCCAGAGTAAATGGGGGTGTAAGCCGTAGTACAGCTGCATCAGGAATCTCCACATAATCATCCACCCCATCAAAGTGCAATGCGGTTCCGATTTTGCCCTCTACATACGTAGCCCCATGATTGCTGCCATGATTGCTGCCCACCGAATCCCGCACATTATACTCAAATTGGTAATACGCCACTAACCCGGTTGTGGGTACTTTTTCTATTGAATAGGTAACCAACCAATTCCAGTCTCCCCAGGATGCTAAAATTGTGGGTTCATTCGAATGAACTAAGATTGGCGTAGGATTCAATGTTTCCAAGGCGGAAACCCCGGTTGTCACCGAATGAGGCTCGAAACTCGTCAGGGTGACATGACCAGGAAAGACTGGCTCCTGCAAACTCATCCCAAAGTTCGAGAGAAACTCATTAAACAGCTGTTCAGATCCATAATGCCCCCCAATAAGGAAGACTCCACCACCCCCCATTACGTATTCCGTTAACAGTGTATGATTGATGGAGCTATACTCAATAAATACAGCATTATAGGTTGCTAATAGGGTAGGAGTCCAACTGGAGGTGTCTAAAATAGTGACCGTATACCCATTGGATTGGAGGGTGTCGACCATTTTAGTTTTGATCGGCGGATCAGAATAAGCATCTCTCAAGATCCGTTTGCTACTCGAAAATTCGGTGAGCCAGCTAAAAGTATTTAAGGTGAACGAGTTCGTACTTGTACTCCAATAACTGTCGGATATAGGCCAGTCATCGGCTAAAACTACAATTCGCCCCACCTTTGGTTGGGTTGCCCCTATCGATTCTCCAATCGGCCCAATTGATATACTAATAATGATACTAAAGATAATTAATGCACTTAGAATATTGCATCCCTTGCTTATTTTCATTTTAACCACCTTTTAAGATTGAGAGATGATTGATCTCGCACAGAGACGAGGTTTTAGTTATCACAAATCCCCTCACGATATTCCATCTCTATTCATTTACCTGAATATTTGTTTGGACGTTTTCATATAAATATAATTTAGAGCAATTGTACACGATAAAATATTTCATTGAAGTTCACAAGAACACGTGGGCTTGATGCAGAGAATAAATCTACACCTCCTCATTTTTTAGAA
>JBHIFL010000064.1:0-22224 GCA_046761065.1 Candidatus Heimdallarchaeota archaeon | reverse complement strand
CAGGACAAGCAGGCCCTGCAGCGGCTCTCCGAATGGTAATTTCTCAAGCACCCTATAATATATTATTATAAGATATATTTTTAAATGAAAGGCCATATATATCTTTAATAACATTACACGGATCTTATTTTAATATCAAAATATATTTAGGTGTAAATTATGAGCGAAATCGACACAAATAAGTTTCTTTCCGATTTTTCCAGATTTCAGATCCTTTTGTTACTCTACGAAGGACCACAACATGGGTATAAGATTTTGAGTGAATTTAAGAAAAGAATTGGAAGAGAAATCAGCCCCAGTTTGGTTTATCCTTTTTTACAGAAACTTCAAGATAGAGGTCTAATAAGTCAAACAATAAAGAAAATAGGAAAAAAGGAGAAAAAGGAATATAAACTTACAGCTCAAGGACGGGAGCTTTGTGAAACTCTGTTCAAGCGATTCGCCACCCTCGTCTCGGCAGCGATTGAACCCAGTCTGGAAGTCTGTGCTAATTGCGGTTGTAAGATCTTTGAAGGAAGTTATCATGAGATTATAAATGGTCAAACACTCGCCTTTTGTTGTACGCACTGCGCACAGGCATATAAAGTGGAGAAAGGATTATTAAGCATGTGAAGTAACAAATATAAAATGTCATTTTCAGCTAAAACCTGTAGAGATCCTGTAATTAGGATTTGTGAGAATCCTTGCAGGGAATTCCCACCAGAAGCGATTGAGAGGGAGGAATTGGTGAATTTGGATTTGATACTTGGTAGGTTTTTAACTCAACGAAGTTCAATGATACGGTTCAACTCCTTCTAACGGCGTTGACCTCAGAGGATGGTGGATTAGTCTTCATATGTTCAACCCAGGTCAATCTAAGCAAAAAGAGAGCTATAAGGAAAACAAGGATCTCGATGTGAAATACTGGTCTATAACCGAGTATTTGTCCGCTGCCACCACCAAGAAATGCTGCCATTCCCTTTCCCAACGCGTCAATTAACCCATAAAATGCGATCATTGTTGCCGCTGTGCCTCCTACTTCACAGATATCCATCATTAAAGAAATGGGAGGTACACTTCCTATGCCTGACCCAATCCCAAAAACAAAGGTGGCGATATACAACTGGCTCAAGGTCTCCACTATTGATACTAAAAAAAGCCCAATTACGGCTACGATGATGCCAATATAAGCGGATGCCATTTTCCCAAGTCTTTTTATTAGAAAAAAACCTGTAAAAATAATCGCTAAGAGTGTTCCCATAGCCCACGCTGCATTAAGGGTTCCTGCTTGTTCTTCCGGCATGTGGAGCTCTCTGACGCCATATCGCTCAAGGATTGCGTTCTGCATGAATAGGCCAATTTGGAAAACAAACAGAAAGAGGGCCATTAGCAAAACTTCCCTCCTAACTAAGTTCTCCTTGAGTTTAGCCCCCTGAGGAATCGCTAGTAATTGATTGTTGGGTATGAAAGGGATTTCCTCTATT
Organism: Candidatus Heimdallarchaeota archaeon; assembly: GCA_046761065.1. Lineage (GTDB taxonomy): Archaea > Asgardarchaeota > Wukongarchaeia > Wukongarchaeales > JBHIFL01 > JBHIFL01. Next base: position 20,761 of record JBHIFL010000064.1, on the reverse strand, counting down.
TTTTTTCTACTATCTGGTACATGATATACAGAAAGAAATGTTAAAACTAGCATAACTCCTGCAATCGCATAAAAAATAAAGTTAAAGCCTCTTAATCTATGAAGAACTGTTCCCATCATGCCTCCTAAGGCAAAACCCAAGATCCTTAGGCTATGAAGAGCACTTGCTGCTTTCGGTCGTTCATCTTTGGTGCTAAGATCAATTAACAACGCGTCAGCCGCTGGTCCAGCCAATGATAGTCCCAACGCAAAGATGACAACAGAAATGAGAAGAAGAGGGCTGGCAACGACCAGAGGAATGGTCAGGAAGCCTAAAGTTGCCACGAGGTTTCCAACTACAATGTAGCTGGTTCGTCTTCTGGAAAATAGCAATTTTGAGTCACTAACAAGCCCAAAGGGAATCCGGGATATCTCTGCAAGGTTGTAACCCCCGATTACAATCCCTGTCCACAATGCAGAGATGCCAAGTACTTCGTGGCGTGCAGGTACAAAACCATCGAGAGCAACAACAGCTATTCCAAAAAGCAGATGATAAAGTCCAATTTGAACCATGTGGGTTGTACGCATTTAGATGACATCTCGAAAATATTTAATTTACGAAGCAGTAAGATATTGAGTCAAGAAGAATTTTTAAAGTAGAAGATGAGTATTTTATCCGTGTTAAATTACGAAACATTATCATAATGACTTGATGGAATTAAAATAATTTATATCACATTATAAGAGCTTTATTTTTGTAAAATTAAAGGTAGGTTTTTATATAGATAATAGGATTTTAGTTACAACATATAAGAATATATTATATAAAATTGCATATATAAAATCATTGAGGCACTCCTATTGCCTAGACAACAACGCATACTTGATGAGAAAGATCGACAAATCATTTCGTTGCTTGCAAAAAACCCTGAAGCGTCTCAAAGCTATATTGCTCAACAAGTAAACCTATCTCAACCTTCCGTAGGTGCCAGAATTCAGCGGTTAAAGAAGGAAGGGGCTATTGCTTTTCTTGTTGGGATGAATTTTAAACATATTGGACTCAATCTTGCAAAAGTTGAAGTCACTACTCAAAATGTTGAGCAAGTACTGAATCCGATCAAAAGTTGCCCTTATTTTTTAAATGGACTAACTATTTCTGGACAAAACAACTTGTGTCTATTGATGATTGGAGAAGATATCGCCTCATTAGAGGCTTTTGTGGATAAACATGTTCGACGCAACCCTCAGGTAAGTAATGTTCAATTTGAGATAGTTGCAAGCTCCAGTAATGATTTCATTGTCCCTGTAGAGCTTTCTTTTCAAAAAGAAGATTTGCCGCCTTGTGGAGTAGAATGTAACTGTCCTCAATGTGCTAGTTACGAAATGGAGCGGTGCAAGGGATGCCCCGCTTCCGAATATTACAGAGGAAACTTCTGGTAATAAAATAAGTTTTACCCATAACTCGCATAGACGCCTCCTAGGGGAATTTAATCAACTCTTTGATTCTAACTTTTCCCAAAGATAAGGATTTCAGAATCTTTCTTTGTTTATATTGAGGACATATTCATGAATTGCTCTTTCATGACCGATTCAGGTGCTTCTGTCGAATCCTTGAACAAATTATCACCTACATAGCGATCTAAGCTTAATATTGAGAAGATTTGTGATAATTGACTTGATATGATTTATTTTGCTCAAAGGGAAAAATTAACTTCTATCTCAATCCTACGGTTATTAGCAGGATTTTAATCATAAATATGTTCGGTATTGGAAAAATGGAGTCCTTGAATATGTTCTCTTTTCATGAGTGCCTTTTTTCGATATTGTAGGAGTGGTTCCTATAGATTTCGCCCGAACTCAATCCTTATAAAGTTGAATGGGTGTATTATTATTGATAATTGAAGGAGGACTCAAGAAACTTGAATGTTGGATCCACAGAATGGTTGGTTATTATTCTTATCGCATTGTTGTTAATCGGACCCAAGAAACTTCCTGACCTAGCACGGGCATTAGGTAGCGCCCAAAAAGAATACGAAGATGCAAGAAGAACTTCGTTGACAAAAAAAACGAAAGAGAAAAAAGAAGAGGAACTTCTGATTGAACAGGCGAAAAAGCTGGGTATAAAAACTGAGGGGAAAACCATTGAACAAATTGCCCAAGAAGTCCTTCAGAAGGCGGAGGAAGAATCAGCAAAACTCAAAGCCGAACCAGAACCAAGTTTGAAGCCTGAAGAAGATACCTCATCCCGCGAAGCTACAGGATAAATTATTAACTTCCACTACAGTGCAATCATCCAAGTCTCTCTACATTATTATGTAATAATATTATGGTGTTTTTCAGCTTGTAGGTGACATACGATTGATGCAGGATAAATTCATGAAAGTATACTTTCCTGCAATGAAAGACCTCTGAAGAATTTTCACCGATTATCTTTTGGAACCGGTAGGTGATTGTGTGGTTTCCAAGAAAAAAATTGCAGAACTTTCGAAAAAAAAGATTCAAGAGGAAATAAAAAAACACAAAAATACTTTAAAAGAGCGGAGCCCGCTTGAAAAGGCCAAACACGCCTATCACACCTCAATTGCGGAGACCGCACCAACAGAAGACGCAAAGGACATCGAAAAATCGGAATCACCTATAGAACCAAAGCCAACAGAGCCAAAACCCGAGGTTTCCATGCCCGATTTGTCGAAAATGATCGATAAAGGGTATGAGAAACTCCACCGAACAAGTCGGGGCCTTGCTGCTGCCACATCAGTCTTTTTAGGCGAGACACTAGGAATCGACACTTCAGTTGAGTCAAAAGATTCAGAATCCCCCGCGGATGTAAAAAATGATCAAATAAAAGCAGTTGTTCTTGCTCGAAAGATTTTAGAGCGAAAAAAGGAAGAGAGACGCGACTCAACTGAATGAGGATTTTAAATTGGTGACTGAACATCTTTTTGTCTGGATTACACTTTTTTTTACTCCATTAATGAGTTTCTTAATCCTCTTGCCCCTTAAAAAGAATGTAGATCGGCTTGGACAACTACCATATCTTGTAGCAATGTCTGAAATCTTAATGGTACTTCTTTACTCCTCAGATCTTACTCTTACTACCAAAGGAATCATCCTGATGACCTATTCTATGGGTTTTGTAGCTCTCTTTGCCTTAGTCATTCCTAGTGCTGCAAAAGATTTCAGTATCGAATACTTGGACCTTCCCTTGAAACAAGCGCGAAAAATCACCGAGGATCTGCTACTGGAAAAAGGGTGGATCATTGCCTACTCTAAACATTCACCCCTCATGTTTGAAGCGCCCTCCAAGTTTGGTAGGATACAAGGTAAGATTACTCTCAGGGAGCTTGAGAGGAAAACCTTGGTCGGAGTAGAATCGACAATAGGAATTCACGCCTTAACTCTCCTAGCAACCATTTCTTTGGCAGGCTTATTCCTCTCAGGAATGGTTTTTTCGTTTGTTGGAGCGGGTATTAAAGATTTCTGGCTTCAAGAAGAATCTGTGATCGTTTTCCCCATCCTAGCAGGGATTTTAACTCTCATCTTTACCCAAAATGCCTCCCGGATTGGTAATCGAATAACGATCTTTCTTGATAAGTATGTAGTAGAAAAGGCAACTCAGATCATCTTGGCCCAGCATGTGGCTCAACGCATCCTCACAGCCCCGCAAAGATCCAAAAAAGAAGGAAAACTCCAAGAATTAGAAACGACAAAGAACCTAGCAGCGAAATTCATTAAAAAACCAGATGAAAAGGATTCATAAACTGACCATCGCCTTATAGATGACTTCTTGAGTCTTCAGGCATGAATGTGATAAGTAATCAGTACAAATAGACTTTAAGTGTATCTTTTTAAATTCACTTCTCTTTATTAAGCGTCTCTTCGGTCATATTAACTGATCTTCCACTTAATCCTACTTGGTTACTTTCTCGGTTGTGATCGATTCTTCAATAAATTCAAGGATCTCATTCAGATTATCCTTGTATCTAAAGATTGTCCCTTCCTGTTCTTCGATTTCTCCAATGGCCACTTTGGGAATCTTCTCGTCTTTCCCCCCCTCAACTAGGATCACATCTGTCCCCCCTACAGTTTTGATCAGTCTTGTTGTTTCACTAAGGCTAAGTGGAGTACTAAAAATAAGGGTGGTTTCAGAAGCGGAGATCAAACAGGTGATTTTTGCTCCAGCCTTTCTGTGGCGGAAAGTATCTTTTCCCGGTGAATCAAGTGAGATCGCTCCTCGGGTGTGTTTGATTGTCGAAACCGTGTAACCTCTCCTGATCAACTTTGTAATTATCTGCTCAATCAGGGTAGTCTTACCCTCTGCTGTGTGGCCATATATGCCTAGAATCATGTTTGCCCCTTCGATATTTTCAATCCTAGTCATCTAAATGTTGAGATCTGTAGAATAAATAAAATTTTGAAGATATCTTTAAAATAAAGAGATATACACATCAAATCCCACAAAAGCCCCCGGGGTTGAATCAAAACCAAAGAAGGATCTAGAAGAGAATAACCTCTACTTCTTCGCCTTTCTCTACAAACTCGACGTTGTAGGGAATTTCTATATAGCCATCTGCATGGCTCATACTTGTAATTGTACCAGATTCCTTGAAGGCTGGATAAGCGATTCCTTCTTCGATTTTTACAGTATAAAATTGATGTCGCCCTAGTGACGAGACGACTCTCTTGGCCATTTTTGCCTTAACCACCATAGGGGGTTGTTGGGGTAAACGGGCCATTTTTCGGATTGCTGGGACTATAAAGACATACGCATTAATCATACATGAAGTTGGATACCCGGGCATCCCAAAGATCAATTTCCCGTTTATTTGTCCAAATAAAGTGGGTTTTCCAGGTTTTATTTGAACCCCATGGAAGTAGATTTCTCCGGCCTCCTCGATTACGTCGATAAGGATGTCTTTTTCCCCTACTGAACTGCCGCCGGACAATACGATCGCATCATAATGTTGCGCCTTGGCTACTACCTTCCTCAAATCGTCCATAGAATCTCCGATTACAGGATATCTGATAGGAATTCCCCCATTTTCTCGGATAAGGTTGGCCATGGTATAGGAGTTGATGTCGTAGACTTGACCTGGTTGCAAATCCGCTCCAAGTTCGGCGATCTCATAACCCGTAGGAATCACGGCAATTTTTGGCTGCGCATAGACAGTTGCGCGATCTATGCCTACAGCTGCAATGATACCGGCTTTTCGAGCAGTCAATAGGTCTCCTTTCTTTATGATTAGATCTCCGGCTTTCACATCGGAGCCCTTGGGGAAGATATTTCCTCCAGGGTAAATGGGTTTGAAAATCTGGACCAGATCACCAGTCGTTTCGGTGTCTTCCACCATGATAACGGCGTCTGCACCGTTTGGAATCATTGCCCCTGTAGCAATTTGCGCACACTGACCGTTTTGGATCGTCTTCCCTGCCACCTCTCCTGCATGGATCACATCAATGGGTTTAAGCGTAATCGGGTTATGGGTTCCTGCTCCAAAAGTATCTTCGGCAATCACGGCGTAACCATCCATCGCGGCTTTGTCAAACGATGGGACATCAATCGTGGCATGGAGGTTCTCCGCTGCCACCCTACCAAGGAGGGCATCGATCGGTACAATTTCAGTTCGTTGGATCGGTTCCACAGCCTTCAAAATCATCTCTTTCGCTTCTTGGAGAGAGATTAAAGCTCGCAGGGGTCTCATTTTACTCATATCAGTAACTCCAATTGATTTTTTGATGCTAAGGATTTCACTAATATAGAGGGTGCTTTTCAACAAAATTCAAGATTTACTCTAAGGCAACCCTGTATCAACAAGTGCAACCAGAATAGGAGCATTATTTTTATCTTATACTAGGGAGTGTTGTAACAAGGACGAAAAACATGAGACTCCATACTTCTACTTCATAATCACTCGTGGGCAATTTTAGTTTCATAGAGTGCCTTAAGCTTCAGATAATCAGCTTCAGTATTGACATTATAGAAGGATACAAGTCTGGGATCGATCTTTCGATATTGTTCAATATCCACATATCGGACACCGGAGATTGTAGCTAGAACTTGACTTAGTCTTCTTTCTCCTTGTTCGAAATGGCGCCGGCAAGGTTCAAGAAAAAGACTTTTTCGATAAATTGCGGTGAGGGGTTCGATATAGCCGTTTGGCCATCGGGGTATGATAGCAGATGTGTTATGGATTTGTTCGAACTGTTGAATTAATTTTTGGAGAACTTCTACCTTTAATAAAGGTATATCACAAGGGACTACAAGACACCCATCATGTTGAGCGACTTGCATACCATTTATGATTCCTATCATAGGACCTTGAAATGGGATTTCATCGAACACAAGCTTCGGCTTTGGGGAGAATTGAGTTTGCTCAAGGAGTTCCAAAAATCGCGTTGCATGTCTTTTGATAGATACTATAATAATATCATCATAAGCAGAGCGGGGAATCTGCTTGAGAACGTTGAGTACGAAGGGTATTCCTTGAAATTTGATGAACGCTTTATATTCTTGATTCTGTCCCCTGAAACGGATTCCCTCACCTCCAGCAAGTAGGATTGTTGAATAGGTCATTAAATAACCACTCTAGCTTTCTGAGGTAGAGCCAATTGCTCCCCCTTTTTGGGTCATTACTTATTTTAATCTATTACTATTGGAAAACCTCACGTTCGAGGCAAACACTTCACACAGCATTTATATTAATTTTAGCTCTTTTGTTCTTCGGTTTGGCTCAGTTGATCTGTTGCCACAAGTAATGCGGCCTTGATGAGAGATTCTCTTGATTTTAATGCTTCTGGGCCCCCTTCTGCGTGTTCGGCCATACGAATTGCTAAATAATAGAGCCCGGCCATTGGAATAAATATGATTGTTGTAGTAAACGGTGTCGGATCGGGTGTCAGGAACGCGGTTATGATGAAAAGACCTGTAATAGCCTCCCGCCAGCGAGCTTTCAGATCTCGGGAGTCATACACTCCTGTGTAGACTAACATGGTTGAAAAGATCGGAAACGTAAAGGCAAGACCTATCCCCACAACACCAAAGAAGAGAAATCCAATGAACGAGTCGATTGTAAAAATGGGTTGAATCTCACTTGCTTGGATGATTCCAACTAAAATAACGAAAGTCAAAGGCATGATAATGAAGAAAGAAAGGGCACATCCTCCCCAGAAGAGAATCAGAAATAGGCCGACATATGTTCGGATCATTTCGACCTCATGTTTATATAAAGCGGGTCTAATAAATAGGTACACTTCCCTTATTATTATTGGCCAGCTTACGATGAGTCCCATCCCTAATGCGACGAGTATATAGGCACTAATCACTTGTGTAAACCCTGTTGTGTAGAGGCGGATGTCAGGAGGGAGATGATAGGCTTGTAGCCATTTGGTCATAGTCACAGCCATGGGAGGGGAATATTCCGTAAACAAACCCCTTGTCCATGGTTCTGGGAGCAGCCCTAAGATCAGGGATGACAAACCGAGTACTATCAAAATGTTCTTCAAACGTTGAGCTAGTTCCACAAAATGTTCTGAGAACTCCATTTCAATATCTTCTGGGGGCTCATCAATAAGACGATCTTGAGGCGTTGTATTTCTCAAGGGCTGTATCCACTCCAATTCGAAATAATGTTGCAAGTGGTTGATCGAATGTTATTGTTTGTCTAGTGTGCTTGATTATTCTCCTCATTTGAGTCGTGGCATTTGAGAGGTACTTATTGAATGAATTGAATTTTTGATATTTACCTAATGTGATTTTTAGACATGATCTATGAGTTTTTGAAACTAAATAGATCCCAACTGCTTCTTGCTTTTGTACCAGCAAATTCCGTAGTTTCTGAGTTCTTCTCGGCTATAACCATATTTATTGCCTGTAGATTCCTTTAAGATTATCAGATCTGTATAAAAAAAGGAAGGGTCCACTGAAGCGATTACAACAGGAATGTCAGCTATATAGCTATTCTTTAAAATTTCCAGTAAGGAAGCGAGATTGGCTAGTGCTGGGGGTCTGACTTTCAACCGCTCAAGCTTGTTCGAAGTTATTCGGAGGTAATTAAGGAGTTCTCCCTGTGAAGCTTCCGTTCGACTTAGTTGTTCACCGGGACCCATCCATTCGGGGTGGGGTGTACGAATTTCTCCTTTGGGGAGATTTCTCAGAGCGGTTCGCACAATGTGGATCGATTCATAAGCCTCTTGAAGGATTACGAGTATTCTAGCTAATACATCACCATAATTAAAACTTACAAGCTCGAAATCAATAGTTTCAAAGGCAGCATATGTGTCATTCTTCCGGACATCCATTTGCAGCCCGGAAGCGCGAGCCAACGGACCAACGGCGCCCAAAGATTTCGCCATTTTCGTATCTAGGACACTAACCTCTTTAAATCTCACCCCGATATTTTTTTCCTCCAATATGAGATCTTCATACGAAGACAATTGATCTTCTATCATATCAAGTCTCTTTGAGATTTTATCAACAATTATTGGGGTATCTATAATGTCATGTTGAGCACCTCCGATAACATTGATCTTACACCACCCTTCTTGGAGATCGAAAAGAGTTTTAACAAGCTTCAGAATCAATTGTTGATCGTTCGATATGTGGGACTGTAAGGAACTCAAACCCACTTCGTACCCAATTACCCCAAGCCAGAAAAGGTGTTCGGAGATCCTTTCTAGTTCGCTAACGATTGTTCGGATGAATTTTGCTCTTAGCGGCACCTCGATCCTTGCCAATGTTTCGATACCCTGAACAAAACAAAGTTGTTGAGAGAATGGACTTGTTCTGCAAGCTTTACAAACGAGGTTAAGACTTTCTTCCAGTGTTTGTGTTTCCACAAGTTCTTCGATGGATCGATAAAAAGCATAATCAAGGTATGGGTGTACATCAACGATCTTTTCTCTCTCTACTTGAAAAAAGAAGCCCGTCTGCTTTCTTTTTTCCATTTGATACCCCCATAATTTGATCGGCAACTAATTCGTTTTCATTTTTTGAACATTCATAACCTCTGGAAATACTTTAAGCCATTAAAGGCGATCTTTGCATTTCTCAAGTAAGTTTTGAACCCATAATTCCATGACAAGCTCAGTTCCCGTAAATATTCTTCTGCAAGTTTTTTGAAGCGCAAATAAAATCGTTTATACGCGTATCGCAGTAAAACTTTTAAGTCTTCTAACGTCAGCTGGATTGTTTCAATTACAGGATTAAACAAATTGTACATGTGATACTCTTCTTCTTTAACCCACCCTTTTTTAATGCATTCCTCCCAAAAAGCTGTCCCAGGATAAGGTGTTGCTAATGTAAAAACCGCAAGGTTCGGATTCAAAGTGATAGCCCACTCAATGGTCGCTAAAATATCTTGTTTTGTTTCGCCAGGAAATCCAAGAGCAAAAGAGCCGATGGTTCCAATATGGTTCCGTTTAACGTGTTTAAAAAAATCTTTGACCTTTGTAAGAGTGATTCCTTTTTTTACATTATCTAATGTCTTCTGCTTGGCACTCTCAACGCCAACGAAGACCATCTTACAGTGCGCATCGGCCATCGATTTCAGAAGTGAAGATTTTATATCAGCTCGGACTGTTGCACCCCAGATGAGTGCTTCATCAAGCCGGCGTCGACGGATTTCTCGGCAGAGTTCCCTTACACGTCGGGGGTTGAGGCCAAATAGGTCATCAACAAATGCGATAGCTATCGTTCCGTAATCCGATAACAGTTCGAGTTCGTCCGCAATGTTTGTTGCACTCCGCATTCGCCAATGCCTACCATAGAAATGGGAGACGGTACAAAAAGAACAATTATATGGGCAACCTCGCGAACTTATCGCGGTGGTAGCAGCTAGACGGGTGCTAAATATTCGGTACACGTCCATGGGTAGTAAATGACGGGCTGGGAAGGGTAGTGAGTCAAGATTGTCAATAAGCCGAGCGTCGGGATTATGCATAATTTGCCCATTTTCCTGGTAACTAATCCCACGTAGGTCTGTTAGACTTTTTCCCAGCTCAAGACGTCTGACAAGCTCTAAAAAGGTATATTCTGCTTCACCACGAATTACCAAGTCAATGTGCCCCCGACCTAGCGTTAATGTTTCGTCTGGGGCTAAGGTGGGATGGGCGCCTCCTAGAACTACCCACGGAATGCCTATTGCTTTTGATTGAACGGCGACGTCTAATGTTTCGCCAAAAGATGGTGTAAACGTTTGGACGCCTAAAATATCGGGTCGTAAGCGTTGTACTCGGTCTACGAATTCCTTTAATGAAAGGCCAAGTGATTGTGCATCTAGTATCTTTGGCCGATATCCTGCTTCTTCTAAGACCGCAGCAATATAAGCCAAGCCCAAGGGGGGTGCATAGAATTGTAAAAAGGGGTCATTCTTGTATCCAGCCCCTTGTTGGGTTGGAGGAGTTGAAAGGAGGATCTTCACAATCATACCGTCCGTAAGAACTCGTTCTGCCCTAAGATCATTTACGATATCGCTTTGTCACATTAAGTGCCCAAGAGCACAAATACCTAAATGTCTTTTGAGCGTTCCAATTGAATCTTTCAGTTCGCTTTGTCAGATTACTCATTAAGGAATCTTACAAGACAGTTTGCACAAATCTATTACTATGGGGAAAATCTTTTTCTTCATAAAAAATTCCATCCTAATTTCAGCATTTGATGAAGGAATGCTGACAGGAGGTATAATATTGTTCGATCCAAAATATGATTTGACAGGTAAAGTTGCCATTGTCACTGGTGCAGGTCGTGGGATGGGTGAAGCAACATCCAAATTACTGGCGTCTCATGGAGCTCTAGTAATTGTTAATGATATTGATTCGAAGAGAGCTGAACGCGTTGCAACCGAAATCACTCACCAGAATGGAAAAGCTGTAGCTATGCCTGCGGATGTGGCAGACCACACACAGGTTACTAAGATGATGGAGACTGTTTTTAAAACATATGGAAGGATAGATATTCTGGTCAATAATGCGGGAATTCTACGCCGTCGTGCATCTATTGAAGAGATTAGTCCTGAAGAATGGGACTTGGTAATGTGTGTCAATGTCAAAGGAGTCTTTAACTGTTCAAAAACAGTCTTGAAGATCATGAAACAGCAACAAAGTGGCAAGATTGTTAATATCTCTTCCTCAGCGGGACGATCAACTAGTGAGTTGGGGGGTGCCCATTATACAGCATCGAAGGCCGCGGTTCTCGGATTGTCAAGACATTTGGCACGAGAATTAGCACCGTTTAACATCAATGTCAATGCAATCTGCCCTGGTCTTATTGAAACTGAAATGATCTGGGAATCAACTTCACCGGATGAGTTAGAAGCTGAACGAAAAGCCATTCCCATGGGTCGTTTTGGGACACCAGAAGAAGAAGCCGATCTCGTTCTTTTTTTGGTCTCTCAAGCATCAAATTATATCAATGGAGCTACAATTGATTTTAACGGAGCAAGTCTTTTAATTTAAATGACTTCCATAATTTTATGATCTTTTTTTATTATGTAATAGATGTAATCTTTTAAGAGTATGCCTGAGTTTTATTTTATCCTTACGTTGATGGATTTTTGCTGAAATCCAATCTCCCCATTAAGTTATATGAAATCATGCTCATTGCAAAATATATTTATCACTTAACTATGATATGAGATATATCACATGATATGATAATATTTATGAGAGAACTCGAAATGCCAAATCAGTTTCTGTTTGCCCTGTTACTGAGTAGCATTGCGGGGTGCTCCACTACGATTGGAGCAATTTTAGCTTGCCTTGTTAAACGTCCTTCGGCTCGAATGTTAAGTCTTGGCCTCGGTTTTTCTGCTGGAGTCATGTTATCGATTTCCTTTCTTGAAATGTTACCTGAAGCACTTGAATTAGCTGACCTGCTTGCCACATATACAGCTTTTTTTAGTGGGATGTTCATAATGGCTGGCCTTGATCTTTTTGTTCCACATGTGGAAAATGAGCTGGCCCGATCTGACTTTGACCCTGAATTGATACGGACAGGCAAATTAACGGCCCTTGGGGTGTCAATACACAATTTTCCAGAAGGGATAATAACATTTCTTGGAACCATAGTTGATTTAAAGATTGGATTGTTACTTATGCTTGCTATTGCACTCCATAACATCCCAGAAGGCATGTCAGTATCGTTTCCAATATTTTATGCAACAAAAGATCGAAAGAAAGCGTTTATGTTGAGTTTTCTTTCCGGATTGGCGGAGCCGTTAGGCGCTTTGGTAGCAGGTGTTATTTTGTTTCAATTTTTGAATGACACTGTTCTTGGTATTGGTTTATCTTTAGTTGCGGGAATTATGATCTTTCTGTCATTACATGAGCTTATCCCAGTGGCGCATAAGTATGATGACAGTCGTCGAATCGCATCAATTGGGGTAATTGCAGGAATAATTATAATGATGATAACACTCCCCCTCTTTGCGTAAATGTTCAATGAATGCTTATTGAATCAGTTTAGAATTCAATAAGTCTTTTTTCAAAGATTTTCATTTAACTTTTAATTATCGTCCTTAAAGCCAAAGCCGATTATATCTTTGACATCTACAAGTTTCCAAATTAGGGTTCTCTCGTCCCGGACAATAGCTTCGATAGGATCTTCAGGGGAGAAATCAAAGCTTTTAAGATGTTTTTCGAAAGGTTCTTCTCATTAATCAGATGAACAAACTTTTCACGTATTGTTTTCTTCCTGTTGGTGTTTGAACTTCCAGAAGGCGCCCAAGTAACGTTACAAAGCAATAATTTGAGAAATTCTTGCTGTATTTTTCTACTTCTGCTGATACATTGGGATTTTGTTGGAAATGTCGCATCTTATTTCCTTATTTTGTCACTAGAAAATACATGAACTTTTCATCAAAAAAATAGAAGAAAGGTGCGATATAGGGATGTTTTCACCTTTAAAGGCAATTCGACTGATATATTCATCTGCAATTAATTGATCGTATTCATTTTTTTCCATGCGAGGAATTTTTATTGGAACCATAAATATCCGCCCTTTGTAAATCAATATTTAATATAATACAGGATAAATAAGTTATATGTATTCAATTAATATGGATCTTTCTTCTCTTAGGTTTACTTATTCGGTTAAAAGTAAATTTGTGGGTTTCATCTCACCAAGATAAAAGCGAACATTTGTTAAGTTGATTTAGTCTAATTCAATAATCTTAAGTTATCAGATATAAATAAACAAGAAAAATCGATGTAACTTGTACAATAAAATCCATAATGGAAGTTTTTAACAATGTAATTGAAACTTGTTTTAGAGAAATTTAAATAACTCCTTTGATTCGAAAATTCTGTATTTGTTCCTCTGAATATCCTAAACTCTGCAAAATTTCAGCAGTATGCTCCCCTAGCTGAGGTGGTGGCAATCTAAGCTGTCCGGGGGTTTCTGAGAATTTTATGGGGATTCCCAATTGTTTGATACGTCCTTCTGTTGGGTGATCCATCTCGAGAAACATGTCGCGATGAAGTACTTGCGGGTCTTTGAACACTTCATCAATGGTATAAATGGGTCCACATGGCACATCAGCACTGGTTAATAGATTTATCCATTCTATCTGATTTTTTGTGCGAAAAATTGATTGTAAAATGCTTTTAAGTTCATCACGATGAGAAGGTTCAAAGTAGGGAGCATCCTCAAGATCTTCACGACCTATCACTTGACAAAGATTGATCCAAAATTGCTTTTCTAGTATCCCTAAGCTAATCCACTTACGATCTTTTGTTTCATAGATGTTGTATGAGGCAGTGCCGCCAGATAAAGGCATTGTATTGGGGTTTGGAATTTCTTGGTCTACGAAGTACTTACCAGCATGAATTGACAACCAAGAGACGACCCCATCTAGCATGGCCACATCTATATACTGCCCTATCCCGGTTTTTTTCCTCGCGAAAAGGGCGGTTAAAATGGCAATAGCTGCCAGCATCCCACCTCCAGCTAAATCTGCAATTTGTACACCCGGAATAACCGGTTCATCAGCGGTTCCAGTAATGGCAAGAATTCCCCCAATCCCAATGTAATTTATGTCATGTCCAACCCAATTTCGATAAGGACCGGTCTGTCCATACCCTGAGAGTGAACAATAGATCACTTTAGGATTGACTGCTTTTACAGTTATATAATCAACACCAAGCCTTTTAACAACTCCAGGTCGATATCCTTCTATGATGACATCCACCGATTCTACGAGCCGGTAAAAGATTTCTTGCCCTTGACTTGTCTTTAGATTTAACGTCATGCTTTTTTTATTTCGATTTATGGCAAGGAACAACCCGCTTTCTTTTTTCATGCGGGGTGGCATCCATCTTATATAATCCCCGATTCCTGGTTGCTCAATTTTGATGACCTCTGCCCCGAAATCCCCCAATAACATGGTACAGTAGCCCCCGGGCAAAAGTCGGGTTAAATCTAAAACTTTAACACTTTTCAAAGGTGCCATACTTTTTTCCTCAGATTGTACCATTTTACACTGCAGTAAATTCTCTGTAATTTGATTAAGTGGTCAATAGCAGTGTTTTCTTGACATCCATAAAATCCTTCTCATGAATATATGATTAACATTCTAAAAATGAGACAAAAAGTTTAAGTAAGGATAACAACTGTTCGCTTTGCGGATATAATCGGTTCTATATCAGATTGTAGAATTTATTTTAAATGGAAAATGAAGATCGAGGTAGAACAAAAGTGAAGAAAGAAGTCATACTTTCTGAAAAAATACCAAAGCCATTAGCGCCCTACTCTCCAGGTATAAAAGCGGGAAATTTCATATTTACTGCAGGTCAAGTGGGTATAGACCCTGCAACAGGTCAATTGAAAGGCAGTTCTGTTAAAGATCAAACAGAGCAATGCTTAAAAAACATCTCTACCATTCTTGAGGCAGCTGGGAGTTCCCTGGAGTATGTTGTTAAAACAACAGTTTTTCTGGCAGACATGAGTATCTTTAAAGAAATGAATGAAACGTACGCGAAATTCTTTTCAACCAATCCCCCAGCCCGCAGCACGGTTCAAGCATCATTAGTTACAAAAGAAATGCTGATTGAGATTGAAGCTGTTGCGATAATCCCATAAGAAAGACCATTCAATCCTGTTTTCAATTAAAAAAGAAGCGATTGGTGATAATGTACAGGGACTTGCTAGCACACTGAACGATTCACCCACCTGTACATTGTCATCGAGTTATTTTGGTTTGATTTTTATTGGGGTATCATAATCTTTTCAAAAACAACTTGTGTATGTGTATTTTTAGAATATCATGATTCATTCGTTCATTCTGAAATCCATATTCTTTCCCATACTGGTGTTTAGCATTTTTCAGGTGCTGAACTTCTATCTTTTTACGATATTTGGCCTCAGCATTTTTCTGATGCTTATCATTGGCTTTTTTATGCCAAAACATATTGAGTCAGCCTCCAAACTTTTAAACGTTTATATATGATTAGACATATTTAAACATATTTAGATATTTATAAATTTTAAGATTTGAAATAAATAAACTGTGGAGGAGAAGCCAAAAACCACAAAAAAACAGATATCTGCTTTAAGGTTAATTTCGATAAAAAACATGGTTCTTTAATTAGCTCTCAGAGTTTTTTATTTGATAAAACTATCTTGTTGAAAGAATAAGGCTTCAAAAAATCCTCAATTAATCCTTTTCCACCTTTATAGAAGAAAATAAGCTGTTTCTTTTGATTAAAATATGCTGAGGTAATGATATATGATAATAAACATTGCACTTTCTTTATAATTACACTTCTACCCTGCAGTTTCAATGAGAAAATCTCTTATGTCGTCCACTCGTTCAGCATTAACACCGAATAGATATCTTGCCCGTTTTTTGCCAAGATTGGGTTGGCGGGAGACGAGGCCGCTCCGTTCAAGCTGGTTGAGGTATAAAGAGACAACATTCCTGGACAGACCCAGATGCTCCGCCAACTCTTCAGTGGTACATGGACATTGGAGCTCGAACATAGCCTTAAGAGCACGAATTAAAGCTGGTGAAAGATCAAATTGGTGAGAATTATTTGTTTGAAGATTGAACTCAATATGGGCAATTCGCTCCTCAATCTCCATTATTCTCTTCCTATCTGCCTCAAGATCTGTAAGGATCTTCTTTTGTCCCTCAAGAACCTGCCTTAGGAGTATCTTAACCTCGTCGTTCATTGAAGTCAATTCCGCGTCTAACTATATTTAGACATATTTAAGTCTATCTATTGCTCTAAATGAGAGTAAGAATGAAGGTTAAGTCCTTGAATTAAGATTTAGTAAACAATGCATTACTAACAAAATGTGATATTTCTATTTTTTTTCTTATAGCAGTTTGGAACTCTATAAAAAGTATAAATTATTTATCATACTTTCTTGTTTCGTTTTTAGAGAATGTTGCTATCCAATCTCATTTTTCGCAACTTGGTGTTAGGATTTGAATCCTTTGTCCACTAAAATTAAGAAGAAAGTATTTACAAATTTGTATTGTCTGAGATGATTGATATGACGTTTAAAGGGAAATCCGTAATTATTACAGGTGCAAGTGGTGGTATTGGAAGTGAAACAGCACGATTGTTTGCAAAAAAAGGGGCAAATATAACCGTGAACTACTTTTCTTCACCTACAAAGAGCGAAAACACAGTAAAAATGGTTCATGACTTAGGGACTGAAGCATTCTCTTTCAGAGCAGATGTATCCAATCCAAAAGAAGTCGATTTAATGATTAAAGCGACAATGGATGTGTTTGGAAGAATTGATGTCTTAGTTAATAATGCTGCTAAGCATCCGCCTCCAATATTTGATTTTGATAAACCAAATTGGGAGCTCTGGAAGCGAATGACTCACATCAACATAATGGGCATCCTAATATGTTCTCATTTTGCTTCATCCCATCTGAGGGCGACCAATGGTAATATTGTGAATGTTGTTATGGATTATGATCCTGGAGGTTTGGGTTACACGCTAACAAAAGCTGCGGGCACTCCATTGACACGGGGTCTTGCTAGAAAACTAGCACCCATCAGGGTTAATGCCGTATCCCCCGGCGCAATCGATACTTGGGGCATGGGTAACGAAGAAAAAGAGCAGTTTGAAGCAAAAACCCTTCTCAAAAGGATTGGATACCCTGGCGATATTGCCCGCGTAATTCTTTTTCTTGCATCCGAAGAAGCGTCTTATATTACTGGTGAAACGATTCATGTGGATGGGGGAAGTCAATTACTGGAGTGAGCACCGAACCAACGTATCGGTGGTTCATTTTCATGAGCGTTGGTAGATTCACTGTTATGGCGACGCCACAGGAGGAATGTTCCCATTGCGAGGAGAAATACAAGGAGATTGAACTTTGTGGGGAACCCCTGCATATGATATAACGAAGGGAAGAGCTCGAGGAGATAGATTCCTAAAAGAGTTATGCCTAGGAGACTAAACTGGAACACTCGTTTTTCCGTTTTAAGGGAATCCCATTTCCACAAAAGGATTAAGCAGAGGAGCAAGAGCCCGTTTTTTATGATTAAGATAATAGTAACAGGTAACCAGAAACCATTCATAAGGACATAGTTCAGAGGATAAATAAGTTGTGTCGCCCCCCCACCGAGAATGAGGAGTCCATTGATGACTTTAGCTCGCAACTCTGGCTTCCTACAGACTAGAGGGATGAGTGGATACACCCAGATTAGGAACTGTGAGGAGAAAACCTTATAAAATAAGATGAACGTAAGGAGGGCCATCACTGATGCTCGGTACAAGTGTAAGGATCGGATTTCTAAGCTATCGGATTCGTTGGGGAATCCTATTTCCACCTTATAGAAGATCAGATATATACCGAGTAATCCTGCTGTGGTGAGAAAGAACGCCAAGTTAGAGAGGAACGACGAAATGGGGGAGATGAGTTCCCAGGCTCCATAACGAAACTCCGTGGTCACTTCGGAAATCAAGCCAAGAAGATGGAAGATGTGTATGAAGGACGAATAGAGGGTTTCGATCTGGATGCCCCGTTCCGCGTGATATACGAAGGAGTGAAGAAAGCCCTCTAAACCCAAAAGCAGAAAGGGGAGGGCGATTAATAAGAGGGGACCCACAAAGGCTAAAAAACCCTCTAAAAATACTGATACGACTTTTTTCGTATCGGAGAGCCGTGAAATGAAAAAAAGAGGGACTAAGACAATGGTATAAGGTTTGGTCATGACACTTACTGCCAAAACTACCCAAGCCCACTTTGTTTTCCCAATGAGGTATAGGTAGAATGTTCCAAGGATCAATGCACTTACTGTCATGTCATATCTACTATAAAGAATTGGGCCAACAGATGCTAATAATAGTATATAACCTAATAACACAAAAGTGGCTTCCTCTCTTTTCATTTGCATTCTTTTCAGTATAGTGTTGGTGATTAGTAACCCAATAATCTCGAAGATGAATTGCTCGATCGCAAACAAGTATTGGTAGATACCGAGCTCTGTAGTAGCGAGTATAGGGAGCACAAATAAAAGTAATGCCACTGGTGGATATTCACTTTCAAAATCACGATAAGGGATCAGTCCCTCCTTTATTTTGCCAGCATAGGTAAATAGATAGCGATTGACATCGCAACAGACGAGAAAGTCAGGATTAGGTATCACAAAGTAATGGAAAAGTGGGAGATGACTAAAAACAAATATACAAGCTAATAAGGAATGCCGGACATACAGTTTTTTCAGTAACTTTTGTACTTGCATAAGCATTATAATCAAAGAAAAAGATTACGATCGCATAAATCTTTTTGTTGAAAGGTTTATAAGTACGAAAAAGTTAGAGAATGATTGGGATGATGATTATAGTAAATTGGAGGCAGAACTATGAAATCTGAAAAACACAAGGAAGTACCTGATAAGATTTTTCTTGATGATGCGAATAGGATAGTCAATGAGGCGCAAAACAAAGATATTATTATACGTGTTGTCGGTTCTGTCGCTATTAGAATGCATTGTATGGATTTTGCTGACATGCATATTCGGCTTGCTCGTCTTGGTGAGATAAAAAGGAGCTTTGTAGATCTAGATTTTGTTAGTTACAGCAAGCAAAGAAAACAAATTGAACCGTTCTTTGCGAATGAAATTAAGTATATCCCAGATAGACATATAAATGCCTATTTTGGCTACAAGAGATTATTATTTTATCATCCACAAGGTTACTATCATACTGACATAATTTTTGATAAACTTGAGTTTAGCCATGATATTTTTTTTGGAAATAAACCAGGTGAAGGTAGACTTGAAGTAGATACTCATACAATCCCTCTAGCTGAATTAATTCTACATAAATTGCAGATTCATGATATCAATGAGAAAGATTTCAAAGATATGATTGTGCTCTTAAGAGCTCATGAAATCGATGATCGGGATGAAAAGGAGATCATCAATGCAAAATATATTGCGAAAATATTAGCTAATGATTGGGGATTCTGGTATGATGCAAAAGCAAACCTAGAGCACACAAAACCTTTCGCTGGGAAATACCTTACACAACAGAAGATTGATCAAATTGATTACAATGTTGTAATAAAAAAGATCGATATCCTTCTAGATTATATTGAACAAGAACCGAAATCCAAAAAATGGATGAAACGAGCCAAAACTGGGATAAAGAAGCCATGGTGGAGACATGTAGAAGAAGTTGTTAGGTAAAAGATCATGGACTCATAAATTTTATTCAATTTTTGTATGCATAACTAAAATTTAATTTTTGTGTGCCTAGAATGGAGCATTCTGGATTAATAAAAAAAGAAAATGGATCGGTATAAGAGGGGTTTTATTGTGCCCAGGATGGTTTACTCTGGAGATGTCCATGGGAGCGAAGTTGTCTGGTTTAAATTCCTTAAAGCAGCAAATGAGTATAATACAGATATCATCTTTATGAATGGGGATCTGACTGGAAAGAAAATTGTTCCCATATCTAAGATGTCAAATACATGGAAAACCCCCAATATCTTTGGAAAAGAATGGATTTTAAAAACTGAACAAGAAGTTCAAGACATAACAAAACGAATACGTCATATTGGAATGTATCCTTGGGAAGCTCCGTATGAGAAAGTTATGGAATACGCAAAAGATCAAACAAAATGGGATGAACTATTTACTGAGATAATGCAAAAAGAAATGGGGCGTTGGTTATTAGCGGTTGAAGAAAAAGTCTCCAAAAATGTAACAATTATTGTTGCTCCAGGAAATGATGACCCATTTGTCATTGATGAAATAATTCGTAACCACGAAGAACAGATTGTCTATCCAAATGATAAGGTTGTCTGGCTTGATGAAAAACACCCTATGATCACTTGTGAGTGGTCTAATCCAACTCCCTGGAATTCACCCAGAGAAGAGCCTGAGAAAGAATTGGAAAAAAGACTTCTCAGAAAATTCAAAATGGTTAACGAATCCCTTTATCCGGATCTGATATGCGCTTTTCATGTCCCTCCTTACGATTCAGGAATAGATATGGCACCAAAACTTGATAAAAACCTAAAACCTGTTCTAATTGGTGGCCATCCTGTAATGATACCAGTAGGTAGTAAATCTGTTCGTAAGGTTATTGAGAAATACAA
Source organism: Candidatus Heimdallarchaeota archaeon (assembly GCA_046761065.1). Classification (GTDB taxonomy): domain Archaea; phylum Asgardarchaeota; class Wukongarchaeia; order Wukongarchaeales; family JBHIFL01; genus JBHIFL01. Next base: position 216 of record JBHIFL010000064.1, on the reverse strand, counting down.
GCCTTTAATCGGGCTTCATTCTCATATTCATGAATCGCCTGGGGAAGTGAAGTTTGGGAGAACTATTTGTATTAATCCCGGATCCGAATATGATCGTGGAATCCTCAGAATGTATGTCTTTGATTTAGGGCCAGAAGGTATTGAGAAATACTGGCGAATAACAGGGTAAAATTAATCATGCACCCTTTCACACTTTATTTTTTAGCAAGAAATATT
>JBHIFL010000063.1:0-22263 GCA_046761065.1 Candidatus Heimdallarchaeota archaeon | reverse complement strand
TCCCCAATGTTACTAGGTGGCTTGTCAAGAACGGATATAGCGATACGGAAATTCAGAAAATCATCGGGAAAAACGCTTTACGGATCCTTACAGAGATATGGGGTGGCTGATAAGAACTCTCCATTTCTCAACTTTCTTGTTTCCCCTAATGGTACGTATCCCCTTAGAATAACATGAACGAAGAACATAAAAACGCTCTTCACGTGTGCGTGTTGGATGGCACCGTTCCAGAATCATACAAGTTAAAGTCGTGGAGTACATGAAACCATCCTTACTTTCGATCGAAAATCTTAGAGTTTCATATCTATTACACAACGCTGAAGTTCGAGCAGTAGATGATGTGAGCTTTCAGATCCGGGAAGGAGAAATTGTAGCTTTAGTGGGAGAATCCGGTTCCGGAAAGACAACTACCGCCATTGCTATCCCTCGTTTGATCTCACCGCCAGCAAAAATCGTCGGGGGTCGCATATTTTTCAAAGATACTGAACTTGTCCAAGCACCGGATGAGGTTATTCAATCTATTCGAGGAAAAGAGATTTCAATGATCTTTCAGGACCCTGCTTCGTTTTTGAACCCCCTTCATAAAGTGGGGAACCAGATTCGGGAAGCTATCTTACTTCATGAGGTAGGAGTGACCCAAAAAGAGGCCGAGCGCCGAGTAATTGAGATCTTGAATTTGGTACGGATTGCCGATCCGGAACGGGTCTATAATTATTATCCACACCAATTGAGTGGGGGAATGTCTCAGCGGGCAATTATTGCGATGGCTATCGCCCATTATCCTTCTCTTTTATTGGCAGATGAGCCAACTACGGCACTGGACCTGACCATTCAAGCACAGATTTTGCACCTCTTGAAAACCCTGAATCGTGAACTGAACCTTGCAATTCTGCTGATCACACATGACCTAGGGTGTGTAGCAGGACTAACTGACAAGGTCATCGTGATGTACGCAGGACATCTAGTGGAAGAAGGTCCCTGTTTGGAGATTTTTAAGGATCCGAAGCATCCTTATACAAAGGTTCTCCTAGCAGCTTCTAGTTATGCCGGGGAGACAAGTACCGTAGAGTTGATCAAAGGCTCATCTCCCGACTTGACGAATCTTCCCCCAGGGTGTCCATTTCATCCCCGGTGCTCCGATGCGCGCTCCCAGTGCAAGGAGCAGAGACCTTTGAAAACACAGCTTACAAAAGACAGATGGGTGACGTGTTGGGAATATGACAACCACAACAACTCAACCGCTGCTTAAAGCCCGCCATGTGAAAAAATATTTTTCCATCAGTGGCATCTTTGACCGGACAAAAAAGGTAGTTCGAGCAGTTGATGATTGTAGCCTTGACATCTATGCAGGACAAAACGTTGGGATTGTGGGAGAAAGTGGCTGCGGCAAAACTACGCTCGGAAGGATACTCAGTGGGTTAATCAAGCCAACTGACGGCACCATCACTTTTATGGATCTTCCCATAAGTAGCATGACCCAATTAAGCAAAGAAGAGCAACTAACAATTCGACGGAATATCCAAGTTGTCTTCCAGGACCCCTCCTCCGCGCTCAACCCGCGTAAAACGATTCGAAAAATCTTACTCAAACCGTTTAAAATCCATAAGATCCCTGTCACTGATGCAGAAATTTTAGGACTGCTTGAAACTGTCGGGTTAACACCTCCCGAAAGTTTTCTCAACCGATACATCCATGAGCTCAGTGGAGGCCAACGTCAGAGAGCGTTGGTTGCCCGAGCATTATCTTTACGCCCTAAACTTATTATCGCTGATGAACCCGTGAGCTTTGTCGATGTCACGGTTCGAGTCCAAATCTTAGAACTAATGAGGAACCTGCAAAAGCTGTATAATGTCAATTATGTCATCATTTCCCACGATCTCCCAGTCGTCCGTTTCCTAGCAGAACGCGTAATTGTGATGTATCTAGGAAAACTTGTTGAGGTTGGTCCAATAACCAATGTCTTAGAAAAACCATTACACCCTTATACCCGAGCACTCCTTGCTTCCGCTCCTTCAGTGGATCCGGAGCAACGGGACTGGATCGAAAACCCACCCCTCACTGGAGATGTGCCTAGTCCAATCGATCCACCATCTGGGTGTCGGTTCCGGACGCGGTGTGCATTGGCGGATGCGGATTGCGCCGCTCGAGAACCGCAATTGGTCGAGAGCGAACCTGACCATTATGTGGCCTGCTTCCACATCTAGAGTTAGCGGAGTTTTGGATTTAAGGCATCATTCAGCCCATCTCCGACTACTGAAAATGATAAAGCTGTTAGAACAATAAAAACTCCCGGGAAAATGACGGGCCACCATTTCCCGGCATACAACGCTTGTTGCGCTATCCACAGCGATTTTCCCCAACTGGCTACATTTGGATCGCCAAACCCAAGGAAGCTCAGGGCTGCCTCAAATAAGATCGCGGTGGCAACTTGCAATGTTGCCGCAGGGATGAGTGGGGGAAGCGCGTTCGGTAACACTTCATCAAATACGATGTTAAAGTCACTCGCACCAACTGACCGGATCGCCATGACGAATTCGCGCTCTTTCAGTGATAATACCTCCGCACGCACGATCCGTGCTAACGTTGGCCAGGATAACAACCCAATAACGAGGATGATGATTGGAAGTCTCACTCCATAGAGTATTACGATAGTCATCGCGAAGATAAATGGTGGAATCGATAATAGGATTTCTACTATTCGCATGATGACCATATCGACTGTGCCACCTAGATAACCAGCGAGAATACCTATAATAATTGCAATCGTGACTGAAATGAGGGTTGAAATGATTCCTACAAGTAACCCGGTCCTTGTGCCATGGATTACTCCACTAAAGATATCCCGGCCAACCTGATCTGTCCCAAAGAGATGATCGCGGGAGGGTGGTAAGCGGCTGGGCGCAACTTTAGTCTTCAACGGGTCAAATGGAGCAATCCAGTCGGCAAAGATCGCCAGAAACACGATAACAAGAAACAACCCTAACGCTACAACAGCTGCTCGATTGCGTTTAAACCGTCGCCATGCTTCTCGCCATTCCTGAAACTCTTGTACTGCGCTTTCACTCATTTCAATTCACCCTTCTTATGTATATGTGATGCGTGGATCGACCCATGCGTAGAGGATATCCGCGAGTATGTTGAAAAAGACCACCGAAAGGGATACAAACACAAATGTGCCCATTACTAAAGGATAATCCCGAAATAATAGGGCATCGTACAGCAGGCGCCCGACACCCGGCCACGCAAACACCGTCTCTGTGAGAACGACTCCTGCGATCGCTACTCCGAATTGTATCCCCGCAACTGTAATGACAGGCAGCAGCGCATTCCTTAGCCCATGTTTACGAAGAATTTTATCCTCGGGGACACCTTTGGCCCGCGCAGCCATTATAAAATTCTGCCTTTGAACTTCAAGGAGTCCTGCTCGGGTTAATTTTGTGTATGTGGCTAAAAAAACCGTAGCCAAGGCGGTAGCTGGTAAGATTAAATGTTTTAAAATGTTTTTTGTATATGTCCAGCCCCAAAACAGTTTGGATTCTGGATTTACTCCATAGTCTATTAGTCCAAAAGGTGGAAGCCAACCCAATTTGATTCCAAAGACCAGAACAAGGATTTGTGCAAACCAAAAAACCGGAAGAGAAAACCCTAAAAAGGAAAAGAAGGTGATTAGGTTATCCTTTAGAGAATAAGGCACGCGAGCCGCAGCCAATCCCAGAAAAATTCCAAAAATTATAGCTAGCGTTAGTCCAACTCCCACCAGCAGCAAGGTTTGCGGGATCCGGTCGATAATCACATCCAAGACCGGTCTCTCGAATGTCCAAGATTTCCCCCAGTCACCCGTGAGGAAATTCTTCATTTGTCGCCCAAACTGAATCCAAATGGGGTCATTCAATCCGTATTTCTCACGCATTAGATCAAGGTATTCTTCTGTTGCTCCTTCTCCGGCCATTAACACGGCAGGATCTCCTGGCGCTAGGCGAACTAAGAAGAATGCAATAACTAAAACCGAAAACAAAACCGGTATAGCGTTAAGAAGACGTTTTATAATATACCAGCGGATTCCCATGTGTTTTCAGTCCCCACATGATCGATTTGATATAGTTTCAAAGTTTGGGCACTATCTACGCTTGGCGAGTGTGAATTTCCAAGTTTTATAAGTGAGCTTTTTTTCCACACGACCAGATAGTTCACAACAAGGGTTCTATCTACGGCCGGTAACCGGGCTTTTCAAACCTTTTAATGCCCTTTTTAACTCAATCATTGAAACCAATTAGTACTCCAAGGAGGCGAGAAATATTTATAAAAGCTTTTTTTCAGCACTATTTATGAGGTGTATCTAAATGAATAAAAAAGTGAAATTGTCTCGAATTGCTGCAGTGACACTAGTACTGAGTATGTTCTTGCTGATTCCTGTCTGCAAGACCGCTGGACAGATTCCAAAGGGTGGTACTTTTAATGCGGTACTTATTTCAGAGCCTAGAGTAGTCAGTCCATACACTGGGTCGTGGACCCCTGGTTTTGTGGCTGGCCAGATCTGGAACTCTCTGCTGGCAATCGATGATAATATGGAACCAACTATCCCTAATTTGGCTAAAGAATTACCAGAGATCAATGAGGCAGAAGGTAGTTATACCTTCAAGCTCCGGGAAGGTGTGAAATGGCATGACGGGGAAGAATTCAACGCCGAGGATGTTAAGTTCACGTTTGAACAGATGGCGCAATACGATATATTTTCCTCTTTGTACTTCAAAGATACAGTGGTCGAAATCCTGGATGACTACACCGTGAAGATAACCCCTGGAACCTTTTATCCCGGAATTCAGATGACACTATTTGGTGGGTTAGACACGGTTATTGTCCCTGAACACATTCTTGGCGACAATGTGGAAGGATACTTAGACGACACATTCCGGTCTGGTGATCCGGAAAGAACTATCGGTACTGGCCCGTTCAAGTTCAAAGAATGGGTGAAGGGCTCCCACATTGTGTTGGAACGTTTTGATGACTTCTGGGGTGCCCCAGCTCCGTACCTAGATGAAATCGTCATCAAAATTATTCCAGAACCTTCAGCAGTCTTAGCCGCGTTTCAGACTGGAGAAGCTGATTATGTCTTCAGAGGTATGCCATATGAAGCGTACGATACCCTCGTTGCCGATGAAAACTTAAACGTCTACACGAACAACCGCCCACCCTATAAAATGGTCATGCCAATTAATACGAAACACCCCGTCTTATCCAACGTCAAAGTACGCCAGGCCATGTCCTATGCTATCGATCGAGATTCCATTGTAGCGTCTGCCACCAATGGTCTCGGATCCGTGACTGATTCTTACTGGACTCCTGATATCACCACACCAAGTCCCGATCGTACTATCTACACCTACAATCCTGATAAAGCCAAAGAACTCTTGGACGAGGCAGGTTATCCAGCGGATGCGTCAGGAGTACGTGCTGGCCTTGAATTAGAGTTTTTGACACGCCGTGGAGAACCCGAGGAAGCTCTCGCTGCTGATATAATCGAAGACGATCTTGAAGCTGTTGGATTCACTATCGAGCGCAAAGTCGTCGACTTTGCCACAATGCTCGAACTCGGATCAAACTTTGAGTTCGACTTTCAGCTGTATAAACGTTGGGTCATGACATTTTGGACCCTCCAGCTATTCCATTCCGACTGGATCATTAAAGGCCAGTACTTTGCCAACTCCATCCAATATGACAATCCGGATGTCGACAAAGCATTTGATAATTGGAGACTTGAAGCAGACCCCGTAAAACAGCGACAATATCTACAAGAAGCTGAAGCACTGATATCACACGATGTCCCAGAGATCTTACTATACGACGTAGTGTTCATCAATGTAGTACGAAAGACTTTCAAGGCTGTCGATGGAGCTAAATGGGGAACCTTACCAGATGGCCGATATGTGTTCTGGGATTCCCTGCACAACATGTATTGGACCGAGGGCGAGGTTCCGGTTAATGAATTCTTTACCTCACTAGGCCTAGTAGGAACGGCTGTTGTCACTGCATCCCTAGCTTTAGTGATACGCCAATGGCGACGAAAAGTCAACTAGCCTGGTTTATAGGGAACAAATGTAACCACTACCCTTTTTTCTTTTTTAAAAATTAATTTTGAACCAAGTTACTTGATAAATGGGGTTGATCTCACGATGATCACGAAGATTGAAACATATACAGCGGAAATTCCTTTAACCATTTCATTTCCCACCTCGTATGGAGAGCACATGCCCACAGGTCATGTTTTTGTAGAGATTACAGATTCTACTGGTGCAGTTGGATATGGGGAGGGCACAAGCCTTGCCCTTTTCACAGGAGAAACTCCCGTCTCCATGAAAACCCTGATTGATCAACAGTTTGTTGATCTACTCATAGGAGTGGAGGTACAAGAGGCACTCCCCTTGCTTAGAGCGATGGTCGAGCGAGTTCAAGAGAACCCAGGCGCTAGGGCCGGGGTTGAAATCGCCTTGTTAGATCTCTACTGCAAGCTCCGTAAAATTCCCTTTTATGAATTGTTTGGCTTCAAAGTGCGGAACGAGGTTGATACAATCTACCCGGTGGGGGCCATTGAACCGACCCAAGCAGCGGAAAGTGCAGCAGAAGGGGTTAAAAAAGGTTTCAAATATTTTAAGCTAAAGGCTCATGGCCAGGTCGAAGAGGATTTAGAGCGGATCATGCGTGTTCTCGAAATCATGACTCCAGACTGTAAGGTACGAGTCGACGCCAATTGTGGTTGGAAGAATTATGAAACAGCAAGCAAAGTCTTGACAAGGCTCGATAAAGAGGAATTAATCGAATATGTCGAGCAACCGGTGGCCAGAGAGAACTTATCTGATTTGAAAAAGCTCAGTCAAGAATTTAATACACCAATCTTTGCCGATGAGAGTTGTCATACACCAAAAGATGCAATGAATCTGTTAGTTAACGAGATTGTAGATGGTCTTTGTCTTAAAATGGCCAAAGCGGGGGGGCCCACCCAAATTAAGCTTATGGCTGATATGGCACGAGAGTTTAAGACAGATGTGACCATGATCAGCGCGTTGGGTACATCATTAGACGAGCGGGTCTGGGTTAACCTAGCTGTTGTTACCCCAAACTTACATTCAGCCCTAGAAATCGGCAGTTGGATATTAACAACCCAGCCTGTTACCCCTATCTTAAAACAAAGCCCTAAAGTTAGCGTCTCAGAGGACATCGGCCTTGGAATAACTTTGGACAAATCACAACTAAGCTAGCTGAACTGCCAAAATGCCTATCAACCAAGTTGGAGTAAGAGAGGAGAAGTTCTTGATTATAATTTGTATTTGTATGATTTGTTAGTTTGTGTTAAATTTGAAGAATCAATCCGGTGACGATCCGATTATTTCGTTGTAGGTGCCAATGTTAATTCAGTAAGGCACATCCATCTACAGAAATCAATATTTTTAGCAGAATACCAACAAAGATTGGGACTCCCCAGATTTAAATTGACATGAGGAAAATTTGACATCTGTTTGGCCTATTTGATAATTTATTCTTTAAACTTAAACAATATCTTTGAAGTTAGTCCATCAAATAAGTGGTCATTGAAATCCATGATGCGTGATTACACCACTTAGGATGTTTTCACTCCTTTTAACATCCGTAAATGAGGAAAAGATGTCCATTAGCCAAACAGAACCTTTCATAACGCTTTTAAATAGAAGTATGTCGTAGGAAAAGTAAAAACTGCTTGGTAAAAATTTACTTCTCTTAAAAGACTTGATTGTTAAAGAAAATTATGACAAAATAGCCTAAACTGCCCAGAAAAAGTCACAATGGATCTAAAATGCGTCACACTCGGTTGTGGAGGAAATATATTTGACGAAACAATCAATGACTAAAATTAAACAACCAACTGGAGTCTCCATTACTGCGATCTTACAAACTAGTAGCGGAATTATTGTTATTCTCATCGGACTTGCTCTCCTGAATCTCCGTAAGGAGTTAACAAGCAATGGAGATGGAGGGATCAGTTGGACTTTTCTGGTTATAATATTTCTTCTAGGATTTGGTGCAATTATTGTCGGAGTGGGGCTCTGGACGATGAAGAAATGGTGTTTTCAGGTCGCAAGGATTTTTACAATCATATTTTTCCTCCTTGCTATCCTACTACTCCCCTTAGGATTCATCTTGCTCATCCTTGATGTGATTATTCTTTACTTACTGATCAAACCGGAAATAAAAGAAGCTTTCGAGATCATCGACTTCATGAGCTAGAACAGACAAGAATCCCAGGTGAAAATGTATATACCGGAGTTTAAACTGATGGCTCGGTTTCTGTGATAACAGTAATTTTTGTCTTTGAACTCTAATATAGCTAAGTCGAAGAAGATCTAGAATGAATCCCACGTGTCTTGAATACCCTGGATTGCACATGCAATGATTTCACCCCTTATTAAAAAACTCGAGGTGAATGAATGGATCTATTAGATGGGATGATTCTTCGAGTCGATTTGATCCGCTCCAAAATCTCCTTTGAATCCATAAAGGAGTATTATCCACGATTCTTAGGGGGCCGAGGTATTAACCAATACCTCCTCTTCAAAGAATGTCCTATCGACATTTCCCCTTATGATCCCGCCAATGTAATCATTTTTGGAGCAGGATTGCTTGCTGGTACCACCACACCCGGAGCAGTCCGTTTGAACATTGATTCAAAGAATGCCTTGACGGATGGCATTGGATCCAGTAATGTAGGAGGTGATTTTGCCCCAGAGTTACGAGCTGCAGGGATCAGTCACATCCTAGTCACAGGAAAATGCAAGGATCTATCCTATCTATGGATAGACGACGGAACAATCGAACTTCGCGATGCCACACATCTAGTGGGCCGTCCGGTCTCTGAGACAGAGACCTTGATTCGAAAAGAGCTAGGTGAGAATATTCAGATCCTGGTTATCGGGCCAGCGGGAGAACATTTGGTGAGGTCTGCTTGCATCATGGTCAATCAAGCACGGGCGGCAGGCCGATGCGGTCTTGGGGCTATCATGGGTTCTAAGAACCTGAAAGCTATTGCTGTCCGGGGCAGCCAATCAATTCAGGTGGCGGATGAAAACGCTTTCAAGGAGGCAATCAACGACATCATGAAGAAAGTGATGGCTAGCGAGTTCAGCCAAAGGCGACTGAAATATGGGGTCTACTGCTATGATGCGCCGTGGGGGGAGGAAAGCCCATATCGAAACTTTCAGGGAGGTGTTCCTAATCTCGACAAGACCCAGAATGTATACCCAGAGGTATTCCTGCAATACCGGACATCCAAGAAAGGGTGCCATGGTTGCCCCATTCAATGTTGGGGCGTCTACGAGTTTGAAAAAAAAGAAGACGGGAGCCAGGTGATCTCAGAAGCCCTTCAAGGTAACGATCTTCATGATTTTGGAGCAAAGTTGGACCTGTGTGATGCAAAAGTCATCCTAGAGGCCCATGCACTCTCTAATGATCTGGGCTTGGATTGTGATAATGTAACCGGAGTTCTGGCTTGGGCCTTTGAATGCTATCAACGAGGCCTTCTCACCGAAGAGGATACCGGGGGAATTCCTCTTGAATGGGGAAATGCGCAAGTTATACTCGATCTACTTAATAAAATCTCAAAAAGAGAAGGGTTCGGAGATCTACTGGCAGAGGGAAGTAAAAAGGCAGCGGAGATTATTGGGCGAGGAACAGATCGATATGCCATTCATGTGAAGGGGCAGGACCTCATGGAATGCTTATGGCACTCCAAATCGTGGGCTCTTGGCACAATGGTTGCAGCACGGGGAGGAACCCACACCCGGGGCGCGGCAATCGAATCTCGACTTCAACACCTGTCCCGAGAACAGAGTTTACAGTTATTTGAGATCCCTTCTATTGGCCCAATGAACTCATATACCAACAAAGAGAAAGTAGTGGGATTTTATGAACGATTTGAGGCTGTACTTGATGCCCTTGGAATATGCTTCTTTTTTAACAGCCTAACAACAGACATGCTGATGCCTGGGGACTGTGCAAGCCTTTTGTCCGCAGCCATTGGAGAATCTATTCAAGTGCCGGACCTACTCCAAATTGGTGAGAGGATTCATACCGTAGAAAAGGCCTTCAATGTTTTACATGCGGGGTGGACACGACAAGCCGATTATCCCCCATGGCGATTTATCGAAGAACCAATAATCGTGGATGGAGAAGCCCAGTGGATTGATAAAACAAAATGGGACAAGTTGTTAGATGCATATTATATTTGGCATGGGTGGGACCCGAAGACAGGCTGGCCCACACAGAAAACCTTGGAAGCCCTAGATCTAATGGAAGTGGCTAACCGGCTTAAGGAATATGGACGATTACCTCAGTAGACCTCTCTATATCAACAACGCTTAATACATTTTTGGGAGACCTTCACGAAACTCGAAAAATATTTGACATAGAAACTAATATTCTGAACAAATGGGTGATTCAAATGGGCAGTAACAAAGAATATGCAGGCTATAAGTCATTTCAATATCTTGAGCCCGGTGTTGATTATGTAACGTTCGAGTTGGCTAAGGAGATTGGTCGTGTGGAGCCTTATGTTTATCCAGTGAACGAATCGGAGGAGGAACTTGTCCAACAACTCCTCAAGGAGTCTATAGTGATTTCAACGCATGACCACCCAGTTTTGTTTCCTGCCGATATTCACCATGTTTTCGAATACAACAGGCAGGGGAGATGGTTCACAGCATACGAAGGGTTGAGTGTGTCACACCTAGATGCAGTCTTCGACAATTTAATGGATGGTATCGCCACTATTACCTCGAAGCATGGTTGGAAATGGAACGATATTGTTTTTGATATCGGGATGCGACTTTCTGACATTGCGCACCAAGATTTTGTTATACGAGCTGAGCGGGTAGAGGACATCCTCAATGCTCATGAGGCCGGTAAATGCGCCCTAGTCCTAACACTTGAATCTTTGTCCCCTATTGAGAATGAAATTGATCGTATCGATGTACTTTACGGTTTAGGAATTCGTTCGATGGGAATATGCTATAGTGAATCCAATATGCTTGGTTCGGGCATGAGAGAGAATCAAGATGGTGGATTAACGGCTCTAGGGCACGAAGCAGTTGATAGAATGAATAAACTTGGTGTTGCTATTGACATCAGTCACGCGGGGGATCAGTCTAGTCTTGATGTGATCGAAGCTAGTAAAACTCCAATTTTCATGAGTCATGCCGGAGCAAGGGCGCTCTGGGATACCCCACGGATGAAGCCCGATGAAGTTCTCCAAGCCCTCGCCGAAAAAGGCGGTATTATTGGTGTAGAGGCAGCCCCCCATACCACATTAACGAAAAAACATCCTGAACATGGTATAGAAGCCATTATGGAACATTTTGAGCATTGTGTAGAGTTGATGGGTCTGGAACATGTGGGTTTTGGCCCAGACACCTTGTATGGCGACCATGTCGGCCTTCATCATGTCTTTGCTGCGCACTTGTCCATGAGTCGGTTCCAAGTTCGGGATCAAGAGCAGCCAGAAGAGTCAGAGTATGTTAAAGGTGCCGAAAATCCTTCCGAATGCTTCCCTAACATCGTCAGATGGTTGGTTAAGCACGGATACTCCAATGAGGAGATTAAGAAAGTCATAGGGGAGAATGCGCTGCGGGTCCTGAAGGCAGCTTGGGGACTCTGAGTCTGGAGCATCGAGCTACTTCTCCATTCTACCCTTTTTTTGAGGAAAAGTAAAGGAGAAGAAGAAGCGTAGAATGTGTGTGTCGTTTCTACTTAAGTAACTGGATATATTAACACAACTGGGTAACTATTGAGGGGTATGAAGCCCCATAACACAGATGCACATCATATGTGGGGTATCTTGTACAGGGTTATCAACTAGACTAGAGCGGGGGTCGGAGGAGACCCGCTTCGTAAAACTTTTCTAAGTTGGGAGCGGGATATGATGCCTTGCTATGAGTCATTTTGAGTGAGGAAAACATTTCAGCAGTCTTTATGCAAACTTTAGCTGGATTAATAATAGGCACATCAATTGAGGGTTGCATTTTTTCATCAAAGAGCAGAAATGCTTCACTCATACACCCTAAAATGATACTAGCTGGTCGATCTTCACGGGTCATTTGTTTTGCAAGATCAATCATGACTTGAAGGGTTCTCTCCTTGTCAGTCGCCAATTCCAAGACAGGAATGTTTAGAGTCCGGATCGATTTGCAACGGGAATCCGCCCCCATCTCTCGCATTTGGGCTTCCATTAGTGGAACCACTGAGTCAAGGACAGTCAAAATACTGAAGGTATCGCCAATCATCGAAGCAAATGAGACAGAGGCTTCAGAAGGGCCAATAACAGGGATTTCTACCAGCTCTCGTGCGGGTCTAAGCCCGGGATCTCCAAAACATCCGATAATTGCGGCATCATATGTTTTCTGAACGCCGAGGAGTTTCTTCAGGATCTCTGGAACGGCCATATAATCTTCAATTGCTGATTCTATCGATAATGGCCCCCTTTCAACAGCTTCAACTCGTACTTCGGTAGCGGGATTTGTCACAAAAGTTTGCGCAATCTGTTCCCGGCGTTTTTGTTCTTGTTCAGGCATTTGGCCAGGAACCAAATAAAGAATTCTCACATTATCACCATCCACCAAACGGTTGGTATCGCTCTTATATGTGTCTCGGTTAGTTCAATCTTTGAATACTATAAACTCAAGAAGACTTTGCACCTGTTATTCGCAGCCCCCTCAAGGTCAACCATGGGCTCGGGGCTCTTCTCTCGAGCTTGAATGGCCACTTTGGTTGATAATATTCAGATTTCCAAGTGGCCCTATTAAGGCAATGTGAACCAATGACTTTTAGGGTTTTTGTGAGCTCACGGTGGTTCTTAACTCCGGTAAGAACCAAAGCTTCAGCAGCTTCAAAAATATCACTGTGATAACTACGAAAATATGCATAAGTCAGCCAGTGTCTGCTAATCTGCAGTTTTGCGCGTGGAAGCTTTGCCTCAGATAGGTTGTACGAAAGTAAGTAATCTTGGCTTGTTTTGACACTTTCTGAGAACTTTTTGTTACGCCACGATGATGGAAACTCGTTTAAAAAGAGTAAATCCTTGATCAACCCCCAGCCACAGCGGAATCCTCCCTTTTTATACCGACAATAGCCTTCTTCACCATGGATGCGATCTAAGTGAGCTAAGGACGCTTCATGAACCTCTTCTTGATCCGCAAAACCCATCTTGAGTAGAGATCGCAAAAGCATTGCATTTACACATTGAAGAAACCCAGAATAACGCCGATTTACGCTTGGAAATATTTGTTCATCTTGATCATAGAAATTTCGAAAACAGTAATTAACAGCTTTGGTCAAGTGAGGGATTACAGTTCCATTTAGACCGAGATATCCCAGATAAATTAGATGCCAGATGGTCGACTGATACATCGGATTATACACACGGTCTTCACTCAGTGAGAGCCAACCTCCCGTATCTAATTGCCGTGCAAACAAATTTGTAAACTCATCTTCGGATAAAAGGTGTTCTTGTTGGTCTAAAAAGGCAAGATCTGAAATAGGAAGGCGCTCGATATCCCTTTGAAACAGTAAATTAACAAATGGGGAATTGATGTGTTTGATAAATTCTTTGCTCTTATCAGGACTAAAATTCGGAATACTAACCATAATGGTCCCTCTTGAAAGAAATTAATCAGTGTTAAACGTCGATTAGGACTTTATGAGACATATGGGTCCTTTGAAATGGATTGTTATGGCAGCTAGTGTTATATTAATGCATTTAAACTTGCAAAACCTCTTATTCTAGAATGATGACTCATCAAAATATCTGCAACATTACAACAATTTATCCTACCAAAAAAATCGCTAAGAACATCGGTCATTACGCATATAAACCACTAATTGAATGTCCTTATTCCTTGTAGCGCCAACAGTAATGATCATGCGGAACTTCAATTTTTCCGATGCTCATAACAAACATCCGAGCAATCTCGGGGCCGATAAATTTGAATGTCCGTTTCAGTTCGTTTTGAAGTACCGAAAGCTCATTGGGAAGTTGCTCGAGAAAATTTTGAAAACTCCCATACTTCTTTTGGAGTTTTAGAATCCGTTTAGCATTATCTATAGTGGATTGAATCTTTAGTTTATTCCGGATAATATTTTTATCTGTTAAGAGGCGTTCCATCTCTGTAGGTCCATAATCGGCAACTTCTTTAACATTAAAGTTTGAAAAGGCTTTCCGAAAGGCTTTCCGCCGATTTAAAATAATTTTCCAACTCAATCCTGCTTGAAAGATTTGAAGGGTTAACCGTTCGAACAACTCATTATCGTCTTTAGCAGGAAACCCCCATTCTGTATCATGATAGTGTTCCATAAGTGGATCTCCCTCCGCCCATTCACACCGTTGTTTAATTTTAGGATCCATGGTATCTACCTCTTTCTCTCGCATCTTGCTGTGCGTAAATATTTCTTCTGTTGTGGTAAGTGAAACATTCTGAAATTTCTGAAGAGAGCTTTAGGCATTTACAAGTGTTGATATCTGATTTGTATCCAAACTTTATTGAAACAGAACAGAAACCTTTTCATAATTAAAGGATAGATCCTATTGTTTTGTGGGAAATTAATTACTAGCATAAAGATTGTGATTAAGTGAACCCATCAACCTCAAGGAATTGATTCCAATGGTACTTGAACCGTTCAAAATGGAGCGCCTTCAATCCGAATGGGAAAATATTGTGCGATATAATTTGTCTGAGAGTGGGGTCGAGCCACTGAAAGTTTCTGAGCTTTTGAACATGCTAGAAAATGGAGAAGAACTTCATAAACAATTATTGAATCGTAGACTAGGCTATCCTCAGACTAATGGGACAGAGGAACTCAGAATGTTGATAGCACAGATGTATCATGAAGCAAGTATACAAAATGTCATCATCACAAATGGTACTGCCGAAGCAAATTATATTGCAACGTGGAGCCTTTTTGATCAAAAAGATGACGAAAAAAACGAACTTGTGCTCATGCTTCCGAATTACATGCAAATCCCGGGCCTTGCCGAAGCATTTGGAGCGCAAATAAAGCCGCTCTTTCTAAAAAAAGAGAAAAATGAATGGGTTCCAGATCTTGCTGCACTTCAGGACTCCGTTTCCAAGAAAACCCGCGCCATTGCGATTGTCAACCCGAATAACCCCACAGGTGCCGTATTAGACGCGACACAACTGAAGATAATTGCAGACCTTGCCGCAGATTATGATGCGTGGATACTTTCCGATGAAGTCTACCAAGGTGCAGAACGGGAGGGACTGATAACTCCGACCATATATGATTACTATGATCAAGTCTTAGCAATTTCTGGACTTTCTAAAGCCTATGGGTTGCCCGGTTTGCGAATTGGTTGGATTGTCAGCCATGATGAAACGCAGATTGCGGAATTTTGGAAGTATAAAGACTACACGACTATTTCTCCTTCGAATCTAAGCGACTTTTTAGCACAAGTCACACTCCACCCAGAAGTCAGGCCTATGCTCCTCGAACGAACGAGATCAATTCTACAGACGAACTGGCCCGTGCTCAATGAATGGTTCATAGGCCATGGTGAGCTATTTGAAGTCATTCCCCCCAAAGCAGGAGCGATAGCCTTTGTAAAATACAATTTAGACATCAATTCAACAGAGTTGGTTCAACGACTGCTTCATGAAAAAAGCTGCCTTGTCGTACCAGGGGATCATTTTGGATATGATCACCATCTCCGAATCGGTTATGGACCGGAAACAGATTATCTGATAGCTGGATTGGCGTTGATTCATGAATTACTTGAAGAAATAAAGACAAAAACATGAAATCGTTTACGAAAGATCCCTGTTGAATATAGTAGAGATATAATGTTACCTATCCTTCATCTTTTATGATCTGAATTGCGACAGATCGAGTTCTTGGCCCATCGAGTTCAACAAGAAGGATTTGTTGCCATGTTCCTCGTCTCAGTAAGGAATTTCTTATTGCGAGCGTAACAGATTGACCTAGAAAGCTAGTAGCTAGATGCGCAGCTGCATTCCTGTGGCGATACGGGCTTTGGTAGAAGATTTCTTCGAGTTTCATATTGAGATCCTCGAGTAGAGAATGTTCGACCTCTTGGAGAATCACGGCTGCGGTGGAGTGTAAGGTAATTATGGAACAAATGCCTGTAGCGACCCCACTCTTTTTTACCTGTTCTTCAACTTTGGCTGTGATATCCACGATATTGATCTTCTGATTTGTAGAAATACTAATTTCTTCAAACATTTTCGAGACATCTCAGAATTTTTCATTCCATTCTCCTAAAATGCAATTATAACGTCTTTGGTTAGCTGATGCTTTGAATAATGTGCCAATAATAAGAAGAAATGAATAATAAATACGAGTTAAATAATTGAATTTAGAATAATTTTGAACTAATCGAAACTAAAATAAAATAGCCAGACAAGTACAATCAATGAGTTGGCATGAAAAGAAATACAGGAGGTCCAATCCCTCTTCCGAAGCAGGAATGTCATCATTGAACGTTTCGATGCCTTAAACCTTAAACTCTTAATTTAACCAAAGACTGAGTACTCAATAAATTAACCAATTTAAAAGATGGAACTAGGTGGTTTAGGGAATATGATTGTCACCATCATACTGGTTGCTTTTTGCTGGATAGGGATTATGTTACAGGGTCGTAAAGCACTAATAGCTTTCATCTTGGTATCTCTCCTCTCAGGGATTATTTGGATTGGACTCAACCAGCTCCTCGGGTTTAATTATAACGAAGAATATGCGTTTTATTACGTATTCGGCCCCTTAATCCCTGGAGACTGGTTCGGTTTTATCATTCCTACAATATTTGTTACAGCCTTAGGATTTATCTATATTATTGTAACAGCTGAAAAAGACCTAGACCGCTTTTATAGGCAAAATAAGGAACGGCAAGAACAGGATAAGAAAGAACTACATGTCTAGTCAAAATCCAATATGAAGGCGGGATATAACTCCCATTTGAGTTAAATTATCTATCCCACATATTATCGACTGTAACTTTTTGCACTAGTCCTACCTTTGATTCAGATTGCATTGAATGATTCTGAAGAGGATATTGGACTAGTTATTGCAGATCTATACACTTCCTTGCTGCATTTCTCGCTCCTATTTTTGGATTCATTGCGGACAAGTATGGAAATTTTGACATTTAATATACCCATGCTATGAACAAGAAGGCCCTCATTCTATCGATTGAGTCACTCACGCCATTCGCAAGCGAAATCGATCGTATAGTATCTTTTTTTGGGCTTAGGGATCAGATGAATGGGCATTGTCTACAGCGAATCAAATACTCTTGAATTAAGTATAATAGAAAAGCAGGATGGAAGTCTTTTTTTACGAGCGTTGATGGATACGATTTGTGCGATATCATCATGTCTAATGGATCTTAATATAAGTGGTGGTGATAAAATAACCGATATTGTGGTAAAGATATATGAAGAGTGACTATTTTCCCACTTATAAAAAAGAAGCGAAAGAACAAGCCCGTTCTACTACAACCATGGGTTTTCACACTCATATGATATATAAACATCCCCGATTATTTAATTTCAATTGTTAGTGTCTAGGTTTCGAATGCATTGCCTTGTTTTTTGTCGAATTTTCATCTACATCAGGGGGAAGAAGGAGAGACTTTTATAGCTGGACGAATAAGAGATATTTAGCCAGTTCATGGCTGATCGTTCTTTTTAATCATGGTGACTTGAATGGAATCAGACCCAACTCTTGCCTGGAAGATGGATTCAGAGCTTAGAGATGCCATTGAGAGCGGTTTTGAAATATTAGAACTCGCATTTACTCCAAATTATGTGCAGTTTGTTGTTCGACCACGACTATTCGATCTTCACAGTAGCCTTATGGCCGTGAAAGAACGCCTTGAGCCATCAGGGCGAATTCCTATCCTGAGAGAAAAAGAAGGGAAGCTTCTGCTTGCTATAGGACTGCTTCCACCAAAAAGAGAGACTCGCGGTCCTTGGCTCAATATTGTCTTGTTTTTCGCAACAATTGCTTCGACATTGTATATTGGTTATATACACAGTTTAGGTTACCTCGATTTCGAATCATTTACTTTTTCCTGGAGAGTTCTGGGGTTGGCAGGACTCTATTCGTTTTCTATCATGACCATCTTAGGGTTACACGAGTTGGGTCACTACATCCAAAGCAAGAGAAGTGGAGTTCATGCTACATTCCCCTATTTCTTACCTGTTCCAATTTTCCCCATTGGGACATTTGGCGCATTCATTCAAATCAGATCACCGATTCTGAACCGCAAATCCTTGCTAAAGATCGGTTTCACCGGGCCATTCACAAGTTTTGTTCTTTCAGTGGTTGCAATTATTATAGGGGTTCTGCTATCCGAGTTTGGAGAAATCCCTGAGGAACCAGGAGCCTTTTTTTTGGGCTCATCACTATTATTCACGCAGATTGTCATTGTTGTCAAAGGCTCACTCCCACCTGAGGGAATGACTTTATTTCTCCACCCAGTTGCATTTGCTGGCTGGGTAGGACTTCTGGTCACCTCAATCAACTTGATACCTATTGGTCAGCTAGATGGTGGCCATATTAGTCGTGCAGTTCTTGGCGATGTCTGGGCGAGACGGGTGTCTATGGCAGCAATTGCTGGTCTAGTTATTTTAGGGGCTGTACTCGGTTATGAAGGATGGTGGTTTTGGGCCTTTATAGCGTTTATGCTAGGAGGTCGTGGGGTTTTCCCTCTTGATGATGTCACAAAAGTGGATGCCAAAAATTTGGCTCTTGGGATCATTGCCATCATCATTTTCATTCTATCCTTCATTCCCGTACCCTTTCCGATCTTTACCCCGTAAGATACATATAGAACAGATAACAGACCCCAAAAGAAAACAAAAACAAGACAATAACTACACATAACTAGCTTACTTTATAATCGATTAGGTGGCAGTTTCTTTATTAGATTTCCATGAAGATCGCTTAATAAACGTATTTTAGCCCGATTTCTTCAGCTTTTTTAACCCAAGACGGGACTGGAGGAATTAACTCGTTCTCTGGTTTTACTATCAACTCTGTAAACGTAGGTTCATGGAGTTTAACAGCCTTTTGAAGAGTTTCAGAAAGATCTTTAGCCTTTTCAACTTTAAAAGCTACTAACCCAAAACCTTCAGCAATTTTTTGATAGTCAATCTCCTTAAAGTTCGTTGAAAAATCAACATATTTGGAGCCATACGAGGCTTGAAGTTCCGCTTTTATCCACCCATAACATCTATTGTTGAAGAGAATAATGTTAATATTACCACCCATTCTACTAATGGTTTCGAACTCTCCTACAGAAAATCCATAGCTGCCATCTCCTGTTAATGCAACGATACAACTTTCAGGTTTTGCATAATAAGCCCCAACCGATGCAGGGATCGCGTATCCCAACGCGCCGAGAGCATAATTGAATATAATGCTTCTTCCGGCTTTTCTCACCTTGTAGAATGCGGAGGGATAGATTGCACTGATTCCAGGGTCTGTAACTAAGATATGCTCATTTGGTAGGGCTTGTACCAGCTCTTGGATAAATCGCATGGGGTGTACTGGTTTTTCATCCGATTGGCTAACTTCTTTTATAAATTCATTATATTCTTTCGCTTCCTTGAGAATTTGTTTGATCCGGGGGAGTTCTTCATACTTATCTGGCGTTATTTTAATGGTTGCAACCTTTATCATTCGCGATAACGTGGCTTTTGCGTCCCCGATCAAAACCACATCTGTTCGGTAATTGTTTCCCGTTTCAACTCCACTAATATCTAAATGAATGATTTTGGTGTCTGAATCCTGAGCTGGCAATGTCCATTTTGATGTTCCAGCCGAGTCGGTGTTACATCCAATATAAAAGATTAAATCGGCGTTTCTTACAATCTTGTTTGAAAATCTTGTTCCTCCGCGGCTTCCAATAACTCCGATCGATAGAGGATGTGTTTCGGCAATACTCCCTTTCCCAGTAATGGTAGTTCCAACAGGTACCCCAAAGAGTTCTGCAAACTCTGTAACTTCATCCCACGCTTGAGAATACAGTACTCCTTGCCCGCATATCAGAACTGGTCTTTCTGCATTATATAATAAGTTTAAAGCTTCGTTGATCTTCTCAAATCCTGCGATAGGGCGATGCCCTGGATATTTTGTAAAATCCTTCTGTGCATAAATTTGAGTATCTATTTCTGAATCATCTATCTCTTCTTCTAGTATATCCATTGGTAATCTGACATGTACTGGTCCGGGTTTCCCCGTGGTTGCGATTCTAAATGCTCTTCGAAGAATATTGGGAATCTCAGAACCTTTCGTTACTGTAATAGTGTCCTTAGTAATTCCTTGAAAAAGTGCAGTTTGATTAAAGCTTGTTAGCATATTTCTTGTTTCAAGATGAAGTGGACAATCTGAGGTAAAAACTAACATTGGAACTGAGGCTTTATATGCTTCCACCACACCGGGAACCAAGTGAGTTGATCCGACACTAGGTGATTCGCACACTCCGGGCTGAAAGCTAACTCTCGCATATGCATCTGCCATGAAAACAGCACTTCTTTCATCTCGAGCTAAAACATGTTCAATTGGAAAGGGTTCCAAATCTTGCCATGCAGCATATAAAGGGAGTGTAGTCTCACCTGGCAACCCAAAAACATGTCTAATATCGTGTTCCTTTAATATCTGCAAAAGCAATTTTGCGGCATTCATTCTTCTCATCTCGGCATGTAAGATCATCAGTTTACTTAAAAACATTTGTGGCTTTTTTTCCGTTCCAAATTGGACTCAAAAACACTTCAAGATTCGAATCGCCTTAATAATTCCCTTAATAGCCGCAAGTTAGGAGCTTAAAGTGGCTGTTAGGAGATTGTCTGTCATGTAATCTTCTATAGCGTCTTAACAGTCTCTGGTAATCCTTCGCGATATGATGGGTGCTTAAGATTCCACTTGAGTTCCCTCTTTACTTTGATATTGCCGACTAAGTGATTCAATAAGAGAGTTAATAACCAATTTAACAGTTTACTGAGAGTGGTAAATGGGAAAATCTAGGCCCTTGGCAGTCACATTGGAGATGGGCAGATTACTTCAACGGTGGAAAAGTATAATTCGGTCAGAATGAGTGATTCAAAACCTGAAATCATATCAGATCGGCTATTGTTGTACTTTAAAGACGGCCATGAATGGAGCTCCGCTACACCCTACAGTGCAGGTCACGTTTTATCAAAGTCTTTTTATTCCCATATGCTTCTCTTATAATTAAGATGCAAAATAAGGACAATGCTTCCCTTAACCTTAAGGATCTAGTTGTTGCTCTAAAATCGAAACTCACCCCAATATTTGAAAAATATAATTGTCAATTTGTTTATTTAGCGGGTTCTTGGGCAACAGGGCAAGTAACGCGGTGGAGTGACATTGATGTTTTTGTTTCAATCCCTAGGATACATACAATTGATGATCAAACGACCTTTGATATGCTCGTTTCATTAAATACCGAAGCTGAACAAGTCACGGGCATTTCAACTTTAGAGGTTTGGATCCTTGAAACATTACCGATTCATGTGCAATTTCAGGTTATTGCTGAGGGTATTGTTCTTTATGAGAAATCTGAAAAGACACGGTTAGACTATAAAGAGCGAATTATGAAACTGTATTATGATCATATTATTTGGTATGAAAACATGTTAAATCTGAGTTTAAAGCAAACAAAGTTGAACTACCGTGTCTATTGATTCGATTCGAATTAAAGAAAAATTCAATTTTGGAAAGAAGTATTTAGAAGTAGCTGAAAAAATGACTTCTTTTTCAAAAGAGGAATTTCTCGAACGTTTAGATCTGCAACTCCAAGCTGAACGACTTTATGAGGTGCTTAGTCAGATTATACTGGGATGTATGCATTCATATTATTGCTCATTCTAATATCCAAGTCCCTCAATCTTATTCTGAATGTATGCAACGATTATCTGAGCTTGATATTCTCCCACATGAAAAAGCAAGCACATTTAGCTCTCTGATCAAAATGCGAAACCTTATCGTCCATCAATATGAAACTATCGATTACGATATTCTTTTCACCGCTTTAAGAGGTCTTGTTAAGGATTTCAACGAGTATCAAACCATTATCCTAACTTGGTTGGAAGAAAAAGCTAAGGTAAGCTGAAAAAAATTGCAGTTCACAAAAACTAGTACTCTGTTACACCCACAATGAGGGGGAGATATATATCTAGATATTATGAA
>JBHIFL010000062.1:0-22734 GCA_046761065.1 Candidatus Heimdallarchaeota archaeon | reverse complement strand
AGGCTGTTTATTCCCGCTACGGCTAAACAGAATACTCCAATCCCTAGAAGTGTACGAATCGTATCAGTATTACCTTCACCCACGAAGGGTAATATTAAACTTACAATTCCCACGCCAAGTTGTATGGATTTTTACTTGTCAGCTACTGTAGAATCTTTAGCATGAATGAGAATCTTTTTTTTAGTTTGTATCGAATTGCATCAAATGTATCAGGTGAAAGACATGTCGGTTACATTGACCACACGGACAGATCCCAAGACTGCCGCAGAAATTGATAAAATTGCACAGGAAGAGCAAACAGATCGATCAACAGCAATTCGTAAGCTAATTGAGATCGGGTTATCCGTGAAAACCCTCGAAAAAGCTCTTAATTTATATGCAAAACGAAAAATCACCTTGTGGAAAGCGGCAGAGATCGCGGATCGGTCCCTTTGGGAAATGATCGAGGAGATCAGGCAGCGACGGATTGTCGTCTACACCGAAGAAGAGGCCCGAGAGGATCTTCGGGCGATTTTCGGTGGTTAGCTTTGGTCAGTGTAAGTAATGCGTCTCCATTGATCTACCTAGCCCAACTTCCCAAACTAAAACTATTGCGCAAGCTATTCTCTAGCATTTTGATTGCTTCCGAGGTGTTAGAGGAGATTCTTCGAGGAAAAGAGTTGGGACATTCAGAAGTCATAGGCATTGAGGAGGAAGTGGGAGGGTTATTAAATGTTGTCCAGCTAAAGACAGAGGCGCAAGCATGGAGAGAAAAGGTTTTAGCAACAAAAGGGCTTCATAAAGGAGAAGCAAGCATGTTGGCCCTAGCTAAACAAGAATCCAGTGAATATGTTCTTGTGGATGACCAGATTGCCTACAATGCCGCCAAAGCCCTAGACTTCTCCCCGTTACGAACACCCGCCCTTCTCTTGAAGATGGCTTATAAGAAACTGATTTCGCTTGAAGAGCTCGATTTGCTCCTTACTGAACTTGCAAGAGCCGGCTTCTGGATCACTGCCCCTGTGCACAGGATTCTTATGCAGGAAGCCAGAAAGCATTTAGAAACTCAATAGTACAAAGTCTAAACGTCCATCACTCAGGCCGTCATCCCAATTGCGGGATAAATTACTCAATACAGAGCATTTGATAAGCATCAAACAACCAGATTATGTCAATACTCGTATCTATGAGTTGTTCGAGACGTTCTACGAACGGGGGGCATTTCTGAAATTATGGCGTTCCTCTTTGGGAGGGTGATAACTCCCTTTCACCTAGGTGAACCTTCGTTGAAAAATCGCAAATTTGATACCATACCTGAAGGATCTTGAGAGAGATCGGCGGTTGAGACAATCCCCCTTCCAGTTTCCCCCAGCGAACAACCCACCGCCAATTTTTAACGTATCCCTATCATGTGTTGAAACGGTGGGTTGGGATCCTTGGGGAAAAAGAGACACTACCATGAAAATCTAAAATCAAGCAAAATAGCAATTTAAAGATAAAATAAACGAGTTTCCTTGGGAGCAATCTGCTCCACCATTTACGGCTCTTTCACGGAGCAAGTCTAAATACATATCTTCCTTCTTTTTTCTACAGTGAATAAAAATGGAAGAAAAAGTACAGATAGTGGCTGAACATCTAAAGAACCTTATGAACTCAATTAATAAAGTCCTCAAAGAAAAAGAAAAGATGGGTAAAAAGGGACGAACATGGGAAAGTTATGTGGAGTATCTAAGGACTGAAAAAAACGTGTACTATCGCCTTGGTTGATCACGGACCATGCGTCATCGGCCGCTTGGTAGTCTTTGAAGATATTTGCATAGACGTACAGGCCGACCTTGTCCATCTTGGTCAGTTCTTTGATCGCCTTGCCAATCGGTGGCGGCCTGTGTTTGGCGCGGATCGTCGGATTTACCTGGAGATACTCGACTAGTGCTTCAGCCACCGCAGCCTTGGAGCTGATCTAGCCCTCACGATCTAAGGCTTCCGTGGAGGCATACCCACGGATCATTCGCTTCTCAGTGTCGATGGCGTCTTTCGCAAAAGGGATGCACAGTGGATTCCCTAGTCCCTTGTTAAATTCGACATGGAGCAGGATTGTCTCGCTCTCGGTTTCTACACTCATAGAAACCTCACACTCCCTTGTATATGTCATTTAGAAACATAAAAGCGATTTGTCAAAACGGCTGGAGAACCATTATTTGACAAGAATAAGAATTGCAAGGAAAATTAGGGTTTAGTTTGTGCTTTCTCGGTTTTTGCTTTTTCTTCCAATGCTTCCTCTGCGACTGCATCAAGGTATTCATAAAGACCGTCCAAGTCACAAACTAGCTTTCCTTCCTCAAAACGCTTTGATCGTTCTTGGGAGAGTTTTTCGGACTTCGACAACTAAATCACCTTCTTGGCCGGTTTCCCCACTTCTCCTTTGTATAAAGCAATATTATACTTTTTGCATATTTCTACCATGGTCTCAAATACGGCTTTAATAACTGCGGTTTTCCGCTCCAGTCCCTTTTTTATATTCAGAATTGTCTTGTCTCGAGCAATTTCCCTATAGAGCTGAGTTGCTTCACGTCCAATTCCTTTGCGAGCCAAAGGAGTTTGTTGTGTTCGTAGTGCGAGTAGATAATCCCCTTGAGGACCTTTACAAAGAAGGAGAGCATCTTCCATTTCCAAAAGTGTTCCCAAATTCCCTTCGCTAAAGGAGAGTTCGCCACTTGGAAACGTTGTGGATTTGGGATGGGTATGAAACATCCCTTGAATGGATTCATCTTGTTTTTTGATTGCTGAATACTCTGCAAGGATAATCCATTCCCCTCCCGAGGCTTTTTCAGAGGGGCTTTTCAACTTATCAGGGAGGAGCCTACCCGCCTCATTAAAGTGCAAGAAAAAGCCCCATTCCTCACCAGACTCTTTGGTCTTTTCGACCGCCTTATCCCCAAGTTCGTGAATCTTTTTGCTCAGATGGATCTCTGTAGGCGCACTATCCAGATCCTTTGGGAATCCCGTAACCTTGCCTTCTTTCAGTGGGAGCTTGATGGATGACTCATACGCCTCGTTCTCGGCTTCTTTGTCACCCTTATTCTCATCCCGTCTCTTATCTTTGTTCTTGTCTTTCTTTTTTCCTTTCCATCGCTTAAATGCATCTTCTATAGACTCCCCTTCTCGAATGAATATCTTTACGCCATTGTGAGTCACCCAATAGCCGGGATGCCCTTCGTCGTCATACTGAACCTCTCGTTTCTCTTTCTGCAAAAACCCAACTGGTCGCGGGGGGATCTCCATAGTATTGAGCCAATTGCTGATGGTCTGTTTGGGAGTCCCCAAGGCATTTCCAATCTGCTCACAGTTCATGCCCCCCTCATACATGCCACTCACGATATCGGTTATGGCTAAGGCCTTGCTGAATTGCCCCACTTTGACCTCGACCTCTTGCATCTTGGCACTTTTCAGAAAGGGTGACCCTTTCAGGCTTTTCCCGATATTTTCGTGGAGCACGGGGACGATCGTACACCGACAATTGGAGTGGATCTCTTGGCAGACAAAAATTCGTTGCCCGGTGGGAGTGATAAAGGGCTGATCGAGGCCGACGACTTGGTTGGCCATTGGGCGGCATTGTTCGCAAAGGCGATCATCCCAGGTAACGATCCATTGTTGGCCCGAATTCCATACACTTTGCATGAGAAACACGCGATCTTGAGCCCCTTCTATGATCAGGTCATTTGCCGTAATCCAGTATTGGGCATTCACCGGTTGTTCATCTAAGAGAAGTGGATCATTGTACCAACTCAACAAAGCATCACCCATCATTAGTAGGTCTCGAAAATTAAAAAATTCCCACCAAATATTCACAATTGGTAACTGAAGTAAAAATCTTAGATAAAATCCTTTCCTGATTATGTTATTATGTGTAACAATCCTTTGATCTAAGAGATTGTGAACCTCCAATTATGATTCGCTTCTTCCAATTATCCAACGTCTCTTCAGGGGATTCTGGCAATACTACTTCCTCTCGTGATGTTTGAAGAAGGGCAAGAAGCTCTTGTGCTGGGTTATTATCTTTTATAACTTCGCGAATTTGTTTATCTCCAATTATGAAAACTTCGAACCACTTTTTATTTCGCATACCACTATTGTCTGTGTTTTCCAGTGAATCTTCACTTCGAATCCATCGTTTTTTAGAAAAATCGTAGAGAAATCGCAGTTGAAGCGTCCCATCTGCAAGTCGATTCTGAGTGTATCGTAAGATGGGAGTACTCCGGTAGGTTTTCATTTGCTTACTTACTCGATATGCAATCATTTGAAAGTATTCAGAGGTATCTGCGGTAGTTATCAATAACATATGGTGAGGAAACTTCCCATAATTACGTTTCATTTCTAAGTTATGACGAAGAAGGATTCGAAATGTCTTTTCAGTTCGCCAGATAGGGTCACTTTTCATTCGAGCTTTCAATTCTACACCGATTAACTCTTCTTCTTTTTTGAGAACCCGATCGATTCCATGTTCCCCCACGGGTTGAACCGTGGCTATAATCTGATAATCGGGAAAAAGGCGTTCTAGGATATATTCAAAGAGGATATCACCCAAAGCCGCCTTATAGTTATTTATCTTGCCGATTAAAACCAATTGCTCTTCTAAATCAGCATTGGAGTTTATAATTTCGTCTATTTCTTGGGGTAAGCGATTTGCTAACAGTTCTCCCTTCGGAGTTAAAAGAAGGTCTCCTATGACGTCTCGTGTAACCACTTGATAGCGTTCGAGATTAGAGATTGCCGTATAGAAAGTCTTTCTATCAATTCCTAACAGATCCGCAATCGCCGCCTGAGGCGCCTTCGTGACATGCTTTAGTAAGCCAAGAAGTTTTTGAAAATTAAGATAATCTAGGCCTCTAATTCGTGAGAGATAAAAGATTTCAAGACAGAATAAGTCACTAAGTGTTATTATGCTGTCTAACCATTTCTTTTTCCCAGAAGGAAGCCATCCCTGTTCAAGAAAACCTCCTTGTTCAAGAATTCGTTGGAACTGTTCGATATTGTTATAGGTTAAGTCAACTCCTTTGGCCCGTGCGAAAGCCGCAATTCGTCGGCTGCCAATAGGGGCAACTACCCGTGAGTGATCAGGTCGGTCAGTTCTTCGATCTCGAAATTCTCCATAAAAATACTCTTGCAACCGTTTCGCTATAAGGACGATAGCCAACCCTTTTCGAATTTTCGCATCCGTGAACTTGGCTTTCCGGGGATCCATTGGCAAATTAAAGCTTTGTAACTCTTCAGCAATTTTTTGAATTGGTTTGTCAATTACGACCTTCTGTTGTAGCAATAATTCATCATAGACTTGCTTAATCGCAAGCCTAAAAGAAAGAGGAATAGGTTTTTTACGATCTGGTTTTTTCTTGAATTCTCTTAACGCTTTAGATACACCATTGAATTGGATCTCTCTCTTCTTCGGGGGAGGTAATTTTTTATGGACTTGTCTTGCTAACTCTAGTGTACTATAACCCATATTATTGAGCATACTGATCATATCTGCAATCTCTTGAACTGTTGGAATTGCAGGATACTTTGTGCTAATTCTATGATGTAATTCGAGAATGGGCGGGATATGCTGTGAAAGAATCTTTTGGGTTCCTCTAGACATATGAGCTAGTACCGGTGCAGAGATATTCAGACCCAACGATTCAAGTTGTTTACTGAGTTTTGGAAAAGAAAATCCTTTCTCAAAGAGCTCTCGCAACGCGTTTCGTGCAGTTTCCACCCGCTTTTTCAGTTGCTCTTGTTGAGTTTTTTGCCGCTCTTTGAGACGTTCTACATCCAGCTCTATGGATATCTCGTGTAGTGCAGCGCAAATATGTTCCGGCATTTCCCTTTGGCCGAGTTTGTATCTAGACAAGCTTGCTCCACTAAGGTTAACCCCCGTCTTTTCTGTTAACATTTTAACTAAATCTTTCCGTGTAAAAGTAGGTAAGTCCCATATCTTAACAAGAAATTGCTTTGCCGTTTCCTCATCGGGGGGTTTCCCATAACGTTGTTTGTATTTTACAAGATACTGGGCAATCTTTTGTTTTAAGTCCTCTTTTTGTTTTGTCAAGCGATCTGAGCGTGGAGGTAATTCTGCAGGGATCTGGCCTTGCTCGAGCTGGTGGTAGAGTTGTTCGCCTCGTGCAGTAGGAAAACGGGTTTTATCGCTAGTTCCAATTATTCCTTCCTGTTCTAAGTACGCGAGTAACTTCCGGAGTTTTTTGCCACCTATGTTATAGGCCACAGTCTTTTTTACAACTCTCTCTCTTCCACGACAACGAATTAATTCACCCTTTCGTACAAACAGATGTTTCACTACTGCAAAAATTTCTCGTGGGTTGTGACCATCTCTTTTTGCTGCTTTTTCGATCTCACTCCAGACATTTTTATTAATCTGCGCCTCTTCAGGTAAAGAATGTAAATATTCAAGCAACACAGTAGCTCTTTCTAATGGTATGGTCCGATGTCCTTCCGTTCGGATGATTTTGACCTTCCGAAGGATTTCAAGAATCGCTCTTAGGTTCCTTTCTCCTATAAGGTATTTTCTTACTTCCGGTGCAATTGTTTCTCGAGCCCTTGCTTTTATGCTCCCATTTTCACAAACAAGTAAGTGTCTAGTCACATTTAATACATCTTGCAAAGAGAATTTTGTATTTTTAATAGCGTTTTCAATATGTTCAAGAATTTCATCCAGACTGTTTCGGGTAGCAAATTCGTGTTCTTTATCTTTCATCTTGAATCCTTCTTTATGTAGCTAATTATTCTTAAAAACCCCTACACTCTTTGGAAAATCTTGAATAAAACATACTATCCCAATGACTAGAATATCTACTAACAAAAGGACTAAAATTGTGTAATCTTCGAATTTGGGTGACAAATTTTGACTCCATAACTCTAACCTTCCAAAATGCCTAAAATATCAGTCATAAAATAAGTAATAAATAAGGATATAAAAAGGTATCTGTCATTTCATCAGTCGAAAAAAGGATAAATAATTAGGCACAAAATCACCTGCTGGTGAGTAAAATCGCAGATATTCGTTTAAAAAAATATAGAGTGAGTGCTGCAGGGGGTGGAGGACTCCGGATTACTATCCCCAAGGTGGTCGCCGATACTTGGGATCTTAAGCCACAAGATGAACTAGAAATGATCCTCAGAAATGGGAAAGAACTAATTATTTTGAAGCCTGGAACTTCAATCTCGAACCCTTCCGATTCTTGACCGCCGTTTAGTGGAACTTACTATATGCAATAACCATTCTATTAGAGTAACCCATTCTTTGATTATATCTCTTAATTGTTGGTCTATATATGGTTACCAGTGTACTTGATAGGTGATAGCGTTGATAACGTGGCAGAATGACCCTCTCTTATTAGATCAAAAACCTGTAGGACCAAATAATTGGATTACAGCTAATGTACTTCTTGAAAAGAATGCATCCAATGTTCTATATCTCACTTCCAACACATTCAATCTCTATGGGGCCCTTGTAAGGAAAATAGATTTCATTAGAACATCCAAACGGGATAGGATTTTTGCGAGAATGCCCTATATTCATTTAACAAAGCCTTTGAAAGATCTTATCAAAGAAAAATTTGAATATTGGTTTTAAAGACCAAAGACTATTTGGATGATGTGTATCCCAAAGATCCAACGTATTTTGAAAGGATTTTACGAAAATACATTCACCAAAAGAGACTTCCTTTTGTTATTGTACGTGTGTTAGCAGAACTCACCCAAAACAGACGGAAGGCTTTAGCAACTTGGCTTTCTTACACTTCTTGGGAGTCTTTTAAACACATTACTTTCCGTATGCCGATTCATCTATCTCCTAAATTAGCCTATTTCCTAGGAGTTTGTGCTGGCGATGGAAGCCTCACTCGAACTCATATCTCCATTATAGATAATTATCCTGCATTTATCCGAAAACTCCTCGAGTTAACCACTACCCTGTTTGGAGGGCGCCCCAAAATCGTTCGGGGCTCAAGGGGCGTGTATATTCTCTTTATTAAATCAGTCTGGGCAGGTCGCCTTCTTAATTTGCTAACAGACCAGCCATACGGTAAGAAATATCATGTATTACGCTGTCCTCTGATTCTGAAAAATTCAAAACTAGAACGATTCTATTGGCGGGGGCTCTTTGATACCGATGGCTCATACAGTCAAACCATGCAGTTTGGTACGGTTTCAGATCAGTTAATCCGAGATTTCGAATATTTCCTTGAACAACATGAGCTGAACTATTATACGCATTTTTATAAGAAAGGTAATACAATTCAGCTGAAAATTGGCAGCTACAAGGTTTTTTCCCAGCTTGTTGGGTCGTGGCACCCAAACAAGCAACAACAATGTCTCAATCTACTAAGGCAAGGTACAAAGGTCACTGTATTCAAAGGGGTGAAGTCGAGTTCTTTGACGGAAAAAGGATATTTGAACCTCGCGTTACTTCCTAAGCTTCATGTGATAATAAAAGATCAACGAATAAGAGTATTACACCTTCTGACCATGTTCGGAGACGATGCATATCCCTACTTAATTACACATCACGCAAAATTTGTCTACCCTCATGCAAGCTATCCCATACATTTACCATTGAAACCCACAAAACAAGTGCTGATACTCTTAAAATACTTGTCTCCTACCAAAAATGGCATTGCAGTGACAACTGGTAAACATCGGGGACACTATCGCGACCTTGAACAAACAGTTGAAAAAGTTCACCAACTTTTCGGGTTTCAAAGTTTAACACGAACAAATGGTGGATACGATACTAAACACAAACTCCTCCGTGACTATCTCCGTACCTACTTTGTTTATGAGTCAGCATGGCTCCCACTCACCCGAAAAGAAGAAATTAACTTATTAGAAGACTGGAACTCATTTTTACCTAAAAACTTTGAATAACTCGCGGGACAAACTCCAAGGATAAATATGGGGGGTTGGAGTTTTGTCGTCTGAGCTTCTTTTTCAATATAAAGGCTATTTTAAAATACAAATGTTCCAATTTTGGAACAAACTTTAAATACTCCTACATACTCTGTTAATCCTACACCAAAAACACAAAATTTTCAGCCTAAATTAAGAAATAATAGTTTTAATATCATTACTCACAAAAATTTGGTTTAAGAATTCAAAAATCCGCTTTTAAAATTTATAGAATTGTTATCGTTTAAACTGGTTTCCCAATCTCAATTCCCTTTTGTTTGGGTTCTTGGGTACTCGAACAGTATAAGCAATTTTCTCTAATTTACGAAATCTGTCCTTTCAAAACATATAATTCGAATTTTTAACAAAGTCACCTTCTTCTATCAAATAGATTAATTTGATGCCTTTTTTATAGTGAAAAGAACTTAATTAAGTGTATTTGTTATGTAAAAAAGGAAAAGCGGACTCCTTTTGAATTTTTTTTGAAATCGCGAGATTCCTCTTCTTTAGTACTGATATCCGTTCTAGGCGTATCTCCGTGCTCCTATCCTAAAATACCCAGAAATTCTCGCATTGCTGGGTGCATCTCCGCCGCTTGTTCCTTGGCTAAAAGTTCAGCATATTGCTTAAGTATGGAGACCGTGAGGAGTATCCCAGTTCCAGTCCCGAGCGCTCCCAAAAAGTCGGCAGAAGCCGCAAGAACACCGATGAAGAGGCCGCCGATGACGGCGGCGGTGGGGATGAAGCGGGCGAGGATCTTTTCCATGACTTTGGACTTGCGGCGGAAGGCGGGGACCTGGAGGCCGGCGTCGATGAGCTGTTGGGCGACGGTGGCGGGGCCCATGCCGGCGGTTTCGAGCCACATTTTGGAGAAGCCGATGCAGAGGATGATGAGGATGGCGGCGTAGATGAGGGCGTGGAGGGGTTCGGCGAGGACCTCTTGCGGGCCGCGGGGGGGGCTGATGAAGTAGGCGAGGCCGCCTTCGGGGCTCCCTTTGTCGTTGAAGGTGCCGAGGAGGCGGACGAAGAAGTTGTCCCCCCAGCGGTTGTGGAACATTTTGGCGACGAAGAAGATGTCGGCGAAGACGGCGGAGGCGAGGATGACGGGGATGTTGGAGACGTAGAGGAGTTTGATGGGGTATTTACCGCGAAGGCCGCGGTAGCGGGCGTACTGGACGGGGATTTCGATGCGCATGGCTTCGAAGTAGATGACGATGAGGAAGACGGCGATGGTAGCGAAGACGCCGAGGATGTCAGGGGTGCCAGCGGCGCGGATGAGGGTGGCGCGGACGGCGCCGGCGCCGAAGAGGGCTTGGAGAAAGGCAACGATGGCGCCGTGGTAAAAGGTGTCGGTCGTGGACTGGATGAGGGCGAAGGCGTTCCACATGATTTGCTGGGCGACGCCAGCGGCGATGAAGAGGGAGATGCCGGAGCCAAGGCCCCAGCCTTTCTGGACCATTTCGTCGAGGAGGATGATGACGAGGCCGGCGGCGATGAGCTGAGTGAGGACGAGGACGACCTGGTTGAGGCCGAGGTCGCCGTAGGCGCCGCCGAGGATGTAGGCGAAGGCTTCGAAGATGGTCATAAAGACGGCGAGGACCTTTTGGACACCGGTGTAGAGGGAGCGGTCTTCGGGGTCGGCCATGTCGACGTTAATGATTTTGGAGCCGACGAGGATCTGCATGATGAGGCCGGCGGTGACGATGGGGCCGATGCCGAGTTCGGCGAGGGTGCCGCGGGAGGAGGCCATGATGGTGCGGACCCAGTAGAAGGGGTCGGTGCCGCCTTGTTGGATTTCGATGCCATAGATGGTGATGGAGGACATGATGAAGTAGGTGATGAGGGCGAGGAAGGTGTAGATGAGTTTCCGGTTGAAGGGGACTTCGACCTCGGGTTTTTTGACTTCGGGGACGAAGCCCATGAAGGGTTTGAAGGCGCGGAGGAAGGTCGAGGGCATGGTAGGTCGACTCCTAGTAGGAGGTAGGGTGGAAGGGGGAGTTTATGTGTGTTGCGTTAGGGCACAAGGGGGGGCGGGGGAGAGAGGGAGGTGGCGGTGCATCGGTGGGGTCGAGGCGGGAGAGGGGTGGGGCGGGGAGACGAGGGTGGAGGTCAGTCATTGGTCCGTTCCAACGGGGTGCGAGCTGTGCGTCCGATAGTAGGGAGCCACCTAGGAATCGTTTGGCAATAATACGTGTACGCGGTGCCAAACCGGGTTCAGAGTCCCAGTTCCACAAGCAGGACAATGTGTAGGTGGCTGAGCCCAGTGGCGCTCAGGGAGTAGAGCAAAATGTGGAGGGATTCAGAAACCATGTTTGAGGAAAACCGGGACATATAAAGATAAAAGCACTGTTCTCTCAAAAAGATTGGGGACAGGAATATAAACAAATTTCACCGCAGGCGAACGCACTTTTTCAACAAACAAAATAAGTATTAGAGTGGGCCTGTTACCCCTTGCTCGAAGAAAAAAGTGCTGTAGCGTTTTCTCTGTGTTTGATATGTTTGATATTTCATTTTTTTCACTAGCCACCCGCCATCCTACGCGCTTATTCTGCTTCACTCCTAGAATTTCATGCTTCAATTGCTTCAGTTGGTGATATTTGGACTTGAACGACTTTGTTAGCCACCCTCGGTCCTATTCAAAAATAGTCTTATCTTCTGGCGGTTTTCGTTTTTTAAAGACTACCTGGGCTTGTAGTATGTGCCAAACGTCCTCTGCTCCATATTTTTTCACTGTTTTATTTAAGGCTCTGTGTCGGGTTGTTTCTATCTTTTTGATGCTATATCTGCAGCTTCTTGTAGCCTCTCACCAAGTAGTGTTGCAATACTATTCCTCATAAAAGGTGGAATGATTTTTCAATTAGGAGTGTATTTGGGTAGCCCTCTGTCTTTCCGCTATCTATGCTCTCTGTTTTAGCAGCCTCTAGAAATAAGGGCCGATTGCCAGGCCTTCCTCTGCTATGGTGGGTTATCGGGATTTACTGTCGCAAGGAAGCGTTCGATGATCCGGATGAACTCATCAAAATCGGTGAGGTGCTCCTTCAGGGTATGAAAGGCCAGCCGATCGTTGATATCGCTGTACCGATGAATGAGGAGATTGCGGAACCCGCGCATTTCCCGGACCTTCTCTGCGTGGTTGTGGTCTATGATGTTTTTCTGTTCTACGTGTCCAATGATGGCTCCCTCATTTCCAGGGACGCCTAAGGCGAGATTAGCATCCAAAATCGCCAAGACATCCAGCATGCACTCTATTGCGAACTCAATTTTCTGATAGATGCCATCCTTCACAAGTCCTAGCTGGGTGAAAGCGTCAAAATCCTCGGGGAGGTGATCGGCTACAATCGTCGTCGTGTCACTTATGTCCTTCAGCTTCTTGTGAATCCGTTCCCTTCGTAACCTCCGCTTCATTCGCTCACCTCGGTGTAGGGATGGATGTAGTCAAGGTATTATGGCTTGAACGCTTCGTACTCTCGTACCGTTGCCGTTGCAACCTCATAAACGAGCGCCTCGTCTCCGAAGAGCAGGCGTCCCTTAACCGCCTCCACTTGAACGTAAAGGGGGGAGCAGTTGGAAGATCTTCACATCGTATTGGGCATCGAGCCGCCCAGAAACCACTTCAAAAACTGGAAGGCCTCCGGCGGGGTGCCCAGGTAGCAGATAGCGAGATCGACATCTGATAGGGGCGTGGCGTTGCCCTCGGATGTCGAACCAAAAAGTAGCACGAACCCAACCTGATCTAAGTAGCCGAGGCAAGCACGCTGAATCTCTTGCGTTAACCGTTCCATATCTGGGGGTTCCATGGGCATCATACCGGCTTTTATATCACAATAAGACACATTAAGTAATATATTGTTACGGTACACCACATCCCAAATGAATGAAAAGCAGGGCAACTATTCCGTTGATTTTTGGGGTGAGATGTTCGCAAGATATCTTGAATTTCTTTGTTCATAATCAGAGTAATATGGCACCGCCGACTGACGGGAGTTCTGTTTAATAACTCTTGGTTGTTAAACCCCTGAACTCGTCCTTGTTCCAGTTTTTAAGTCCCATTAAAGAACTAAAAACCCATAAAACTTATATCATCTGCCACAAATATAACAATAAAGTGCTGCAGCATCCCACATCTTGGGTGGTACTCCATCGAATGTCTTCAAATACTAGCTGTTAGGGAGATTTCGTCTCATGCCACCTTAGACGTTCCCACTTGGGGGTGTGAAAGTGGTGCGACAAGAGGATGCAGGCGGTTCTACCGATCCTGCCCAACAAGAGCCTATCCGGCAAGCAGAGCACTTATTCTGGCACGGTAAGTTCCAGGAAGCTCTGAAGCATCTGGATCAGTTGGAAACTCAAGAGGACGTCTCCCAGCTTGCACAGTTACAGAGCCAACTGCTCAAATGTCGCATCTTGGCCCAGTTGGACATTAAGAAGGCGCAAGATGTAGCAAATCAGCTAGTCAAGGCGAGTCAAGACCTGAACCAGCCGTTGATCGGGGTTGATGCACTCAGCGTCATGGCTGAAGCTTGGCTAGAGCTGTGGAAATCAGAGACATGCCTTCACTTAATTGACCAAGGAAAGACCATGCTGGCATCCCTTACAAGTGCCAAGAGCTCAGATCTTATCGGACGTGAGGCGACGTTACTGGCGCTCGAAGGTGGGATTTACGCGTATACGGGACCAATAGAGCGTGCTATAGAGTGCCTTCAGCAGAGTCTAATACTTCGCGAGGAGTGGGGCAAACCTCAAGAGATCGCCCATTCGCTCTATTATCTCGGTTGGGCTTATCTGTATCAAACAAAATACGAACGATCAGTAGACTCCTTACAGCAAAGATTGACGATTAGAGAACGCCTGAAACATCCACTGGAGATCGCCCATTCATTCTTATGTCTCGGTTGGACTTACTCACTTCAAGGAGAAAGGGAGCGTGCCTTAGAATGTTTTCAGCAAAGCTTGGCCATTTATGAGCAGTTGGGAATCCAACACGGGATGGCCTGGGCTTTCTCCTTTATCGGCTTAGTTTCCATACAAAAAGGCGAATTGGAGTATGCTTTGGAGGTACTTCAAAACAGTTTGGCGATAACTGAGCAACTGGGAATTTCTGGGACTATTGCGGAATCTAACTGTTTCATGCAACTCGGGCGTATTTATTTACTGAAAGGCGAATTGGAACACGCCTTAGAGTCGTTTCAGAAAGCATTGGCTTTTTCAGAGGAGCAAAGGTATCAGGTAGGGATTGGGTGGTGTCTTAACCACCTCGGGATTACACACATGAAAAAAGGTCAGTTAGAAGCAGCGTTCGAATATATGATAAAAGGTTTGAAGGTTCAAAAGGAATTAGGAAACGATCTATTCATCGCTATCAGCCTCTTTTATTTGGTTAGCATATCCCTCGAACTGGGTAATCTTAAGACCGCGCGCCGCTTTCAGCAGCAGCTCAAGGAGCTCCAGGACAAAGTAGTTAACAAGTTCACAGATCTGGTATATCACCTCGCTCGAGCCTTAGTGCTCAAGGCGAGCCCTCGGATGCGGGATAAAATGCATGCGCAAATCCTCTTTCAGCAACTCGTAGGAGATCAGGCCCTGTCCTTTGAACTTTGGGTTCTAGCAAGCCTCCATCTTTGCGAATTACTGTTCTTCGAGTACAAAACGTCCGAAGATCCGGAAATCTTTCGCGAGATCCAAGCAGTGACGAGTCGCCTCCTTGAAGTAGCTAAGACACAACAGTCTCATTTTCTACTTGCTGAAACCTATTTGTTGCAAGCCAAGCTTGTCCTCCTCGAACTAGACGTACCGCGCGCCCGCCGATTGTTCACCCAAGCACAAGCCATCGCAGGCAACCAAGGGCTGCAACTATTGGCTCGGAGCATTTCCAACGAACAAGAAATATTACTAAGTCAACTCAACCAATGGAAGGTCCTCCAAGCTCGAAAAGCGCTCCCCGATGAAGTCAGTGAATTGGCTGGCGTGGAAGCCCAAGTGGTTCGCATGATTCGCAAGCGTATGAATGAAATTACTGATAATCTCTCAAAAGTGATAAGTAATTCTGTTGAAATCATTGAAGATCCTAGCTCCAAGAAAACACACCCCGTATCATTGAAAGATAGAATTATCCGCAAATATCCTTATCTCAAATACGATGCCATTTCTACAGTTATAATCAGTTGTTTAGAGAGAAAAGATCGATTAAATATCTCTCAATTAACCGAGGAAGTTAGAACCCAGAGAGGCCGTGCCTCAAGGCGAATCATTCGAGAACGCGTGAATAACTTAATTCACCAAGGAATAATCGAAGAATTAGATGAAGGGTATGGGAGGCAATTGAGAGTAATTCCCCTTTCTGACGGGTAAGATCCACATCTTGAGATTTTATAGGATATTAAGATTCTTCTTCCAAATTATGAGCATTCTCTCAAGCGGAGGAAGAAAACCAAGAACATGTATGCAATTTTTCGTGAGTGGAGGATCGAGAATACATTCTGCTAAATATACAGTGGTCACTTGCTGGTCACTTGTTCCCAGCACCTATTAATAGTGACCAATTCCTTCCTATGATCACAGCGCGAATTAACAGCTTGTGTTTACATAAAGTAAAGGGAAGAACTTCAGAGGAGGTGAACGCGGTTAGGAGAGCACGTATTTTACTGGTGGCATTAGGAATAATACTGGTGTTAGTCCCTGTAGTACCGGTCCATGCTATGAAGCCGCTAAGAGGAACTATGGACTTGCAGTTTAATCTGGGATGGCCCGGACCACAAGAAGCAATACCGGATTGGGTCGGAACCATTACCATCGATGGCGAAGTGTACGGCATGTTATTCTTCGCTATTGGCTCAGGAAAGGCGTTCGTTACACCTCCCTACAAAGGAAATAACATCCATTTCTTCGAAGAAATATGGGAGATATACGATATGGCCAATTTTCAATTTGAATTTAATGAGGATGGGGTACTGACACTTTTGGTGGTTGGTCAACCATTCCTTTGGGGATATGACGAAGGCCAAACCAATCTAAAAACCAGTAAATACCATATGAACGGCAACGTCGAAGAAGCGTGTGGGGACTTCTCGATGTGGGAAGGTCGCAGTGTGCACATGAGTGGCATTATTGAATGGTATCCATTCGGTGCCCCTCAATATGCCCCGGGCACATTCCGAATTAATTAAGATACAACAACAGCTAGTTGAGATGCGCTTAGCGTGGCTCAAACCCCGCTCTTCTTTTTTTTTATTTATTATCCGTTACAGCAACATGGGGAACCATTTCCCTATTCTAAGCTAATACTCTATGTAATCTTCTCCAAATATCCGGATCAGGTCCCCTTCCTTGTAACTAGCCATTTGGTCATAGATGTAAAAGAACACGACCTAGATGCATAGTGATGACAACGAAAGTGACTAAAAGAAAAGTCCAATCATCATTAGGAGTACTCCAAGATACATAGGGTGACACACAATGCTAAAAACCCCAAAATCAATTACTTGCGGTTCAGTAGGGTGTCATTAAAAACCGCTTTGTGAGCGCCCCACGTAAGGTAAATGCTAATAATCAAACAAATGATCACGAATGAACCTTGGAACCTCCAATGAGAAGAAGTTATTAGAAACGTGGGCCTATGAACCTGGAAAGAATCCATAAGCTACGTTACCAAGTATAATACGATGAATTTATTCTGTCCAAAGTCACAAAGTTGATGTTCCTCACCAAATCCTTTTCGCAAGGGCTCCACCATACTACTAAATGTCATCACGGCTGTGTAACTTTTTAACTTAATTGGTTGTTAATCTGCCAGCATTTTGGGAATACTTCCATTTACCCAGCTTGCCTGATCATAATTGTGCCCGGGAGGAACCTGCGTGTCGATGCGCACGAGTTTCTGTAGATAGCAGTTCATTTGCTCCCTATATATTTACTAATTTCTTGAGCACGGTAATTGATTCTTCGATGCGCATTCAAGGTCAGAAATGAGAGGAAAAAATATCTGAAATTCCTTCAATGTTAATGATGTAAGTCGCACGTCCAAGAATGAGGAAGAGTCACATAGTCTTTTATAGAGGTAAGGCTGTCAAGACGACACGAAAGAGCATATACTCGCATTGGGTTTATAGGAGTAGGAATTGGGTGTTTAATAGAGGGAGCAACTGCAAGCATAACAGACAATGTAACACGCATCTATAGGAGGTGTATGTGGCAACTTGCGGGGAGGTTTCGCTTTCGCTTGTATTTGCTGTTATAAAATGATAAAGGTTAGGGCTTAACACCGAGAACAATCTCGCCCGGTAATCCGAAAAGCTTCACTTTCATTTTGCGCTTTATTGCGAATCCGGCGTCCTTTATGGCTTCTTCCACATAGATGGGCCGGCAGTCCACATAGGTGGGAAGTTTTTGGTGGACCCACTCATACAAGCGCAGCATGAACGAATCGCCGTCTTCTTTGGACATACTGACGACGCCGAGCCGCCCATGGGGTTTCAAAACCCGCTGGACTTCGCCGAGGACTTGTGGGATTTCCGGGGTATCGAAGAGTTCAAGGGTGAAGCTCATGAACACAGCATCAAATTTCGCATCCGCATACGGTAAGTGGAGGGCATCGCCGCAGTAGAGTTCGATACGCTCTAAAAGGTCGGCGGCTTCAAGTCGCTTCTTGCTGATTTCCAGCATCCCCGAGGAAATGTCGATCCCATAGCTCTTCCCCTGCTCCCCGACTGCCTCTGCGAGGTGCCGTAAGCACTGTCCCGTCCCAAACCCGATCTCAAGGACCGTTTCCCCATTGGTCACATGTAACCACTCCAAGGCGATGGTTCGGTATTTGTTCTCGAACGTTCCCGCAA
Organism: Candidatus Heimdallarchaeota archaeon; assembly: GCA_046761065.1. Classification (GTDB taxonomy): domain Archaea; phylum Asgardarchaeota; class Wukongarchaeia; order Wukongarchaeales; family JBHIFL01; genus JBHIFL01. The sequence goes on along the minus strand of JBHIFL010000062.1, from coordinate 4,987 downwards.
AAAAGTCGTAGAACCGACTGATTTTATCGTAGCTTTCTTTTGCCTGAGCCTTGGTTCGACAGACTCTCAATATTGGGTCCATGCTTGAGGTCAATTCATCACTCTCTAGTCAGAAGGTCATTTGGGGATGAAGGCGTTTAACCTTTTTTATTGCCGACGATAATCGAATCAAGACGATATAATGAAAAAAGGTCCCAATACTATCGTTTCCTGAAACCAAGCAGGTCTGTCGACACTCGAGCAGTGGCAACTGAAACCGAAACGCTCTGTGAAAAAATTGAAGATGCGTTCGAAAGCTTCAAAAAATCGCGACCTTCTGAATACGAACATAGAGAGACAAGCGGCATCTCCTATGCGAAGATGGACGTCAACGCATCCGGCTATTTGAAGGGCTAGGGGTCAAGATCTTGCCAAGGAAAGGCGAAAGAGACGAAAAAACATTGGCGGAGATCTACAGCAGGCTGGGCCATCCCCTGCGTCAGCAAATGATCAAATTATTGGCTGAAAGAGGGAAGATCGGATTCACCGAACTTAAAGCCCACTTCTCCTCCGAATCGGTTGGGACGATTTATCACCATCTCGACGCATTAGGGGGGTTAATCTCGCAAGATCCGCGCAAGAAATATTTTCTGACCCCGAGCGGATGGGTAGCATATGAGCTCATAACAACCGACGAAAACAAATTAGCGAGTCACACAGGGCTTCAGATTCCTTCCGTTCCGCGGCTTTCCGCGGTCACGAAGGTCATTCTTTTCGATAAGGTTTTTATGACGGTGAAAACTCAAGCAAGAGCCTACGTCCTGCATTCTTGTTTTATTATTCTTCTCTGGGGATGGGTCACCTCCCAAACTGCCCAACTAGAGATCATTCTATCGTTCTTCGGAGATTCGATGATTCGGCCGCCGACAATAATCTATCTGGAAGCCACCATATCATGGATCGGCATCTTCTTCCTCGTGAGTTCGTATGCGTGGCTTCTGTATAGATCCCCCTTTTGGAATGCTCGACTCTTTGTGGCAATTCCTATCACGCTGAGTCCCCTGTTACTTTACCCGGCTCTTCTCACTTTACAAAACAAGTTCTCAATCAATCTGTTGAATCATTTCTTTGAGGATTTCCCTCTTTTAGTACTAGTGGGGCTTCAATTCTGGGTTGTTGGCCTACTGTCAACCGCGATCAAGATTAACTTGGCACTAAAACAAGACAGAGCCGTCTTGATATCCCTTCTCACCCTGTATACCTGTTTAGCGATTGCGATGGTGGTTATCCTATGAATAAACCTTGGATCCCTGCTCACTTGACCCCTCGGACTGGGAGAGCCCAACTTCTAGGGTTCTTGATCTCAACCTTTCTAAAGGATTCAAACCGAGGATTGAAATACAAGATGCTGCACAAAGGAAAATGGCCTTTTCACATGCGAAGGTCCTCCTTGCCCCAAACTGGACATCATGATCGCGAACAATGGGTATCGACATTGTGTTACAAAATACGAAGGATCATCCTTCTCTGGAGCTGAGGAAGCGCAATGCGGAAGCAAATTCACGCAGGATATCTGCTCCTGCTCTTGGGTCTAACCTTAAGTGTTGCCGGCAGCCAAGCCGCCCCGATCACTGTATTCGGCCACGACCTCTCGGAGCAATCGTTTGGGGTCGTGGTAGATCTGAACCAACCGGATCGTGATCCCAGGGTGGCTGCCAATGTCCTTAGGGATTTCACAGAGCCTTCAAACCAAGAAACCGATTCGGATCCATCGATAAACAACAAGTTCTTCCTGGCATACGTAAATCAGAAGGGGTTTGAGCTCGTTTATCTGTCGTTAATGGAACATTCGGTAAGTCCCCTTCAGCTGGAGGAGGGACCTGCGTCTTCTTTCCCATTGACCCAATTCAATGTGACATCCCCTTTTCAAATGCTCATCGAACACTTCAGATCCCCCCAGGGTCGGGATGTATTAGTGATGAATTCGTATGAAGGCCTCCTAGCTTATCGTACACCCCTGACCCCCTTCGTTCAAAGCGGGCTTGCACTCCGCCCAACTGACGTTCTTCTCACGGGATACACTTTTTCGGGGCAGATCCTTCTAGATTTGCTGAGTCAACAGCTTTTACCTGCAGCGAATGAGACCTATCGTTGGAATGCGGCGCCATTCTTTGAATACAACAGTAAAGACAACACTTACACCTTTGGAATCACCTATTCCAATGTTCTTGTGGCATGGCGACGTACCCAAATTTCTAGCCGCTTGAATGAAACGCTTTACCTTCCTCAACCTGAGGAGCTCGTGGCGCTCACCCTTTTAGAACATTTGACATTTCGCCATCGCCTGAGTTTTCAAGAAGATTCGAACCGCGTTCAAACCGAGGTCGCGTCAACTTACGACATTGGTCGCATCAGAGTGTTGGCGCTGCAAGCTTATGCACGTGAAGTTCCTATTGCGCAAGTCTTGCTGGATAATGAGGCGCTAAACGGAACGGTCAAGGTGGGCAGTCTCCGAAAGGCGCGATTCATTCTATATACCGATGAAAAAGCTATGGCGCGACTTCGCGGGGTTCAAGGGGAACATGGGTTTGGGCTCATTGTTCTCTCGGCAATGAACATAATAAGCACGGTGCGTCCCGGGTTCAGGATTGATGCAGGGCCGGTTGCAAGGTCACTTGCAACTCAAAGCCAAAATATCACGCACGCGGTTGACGTGGAGTTGATCAAAGAACGGATATTCCGAACGGATTTCACCCGGAAACCGACCTATTCTCTGACCCTCCCCAACTCAACACAGATCGCAGGGTTGCCGGTATTCCAGGCGACTATCGGTTCGGATCGAATCCATTTCGATCAGTTTGAGCAGACCCACCAACTCACAAATTTCCTACTGTACCGATTAACAAAAGGGTTGAGTCCAGTTATTCGAGCGCAATTACGGAGTAATGACGTTCAGATTGACCGATGGCTCAACGATACCGGCCTGGATCTCCACCACAGCAAAGTGTTTCTTGCAATCCAGTTCCCCGTGTGGGGGGGATTAGAACTCAATCATGACCCCGTCTTTATCGCCTTTGGGAGGAGCGCTACACGTTCCTTGCTCCGTGAAAACCTTCGCTATTTTGTTGGAATGACCCTGCTCGTCATGGTTCTTATGGTTGTATCAAAACGAAGACCCTAGGCATCGTTTGGTGCGATTTTTAAGGTGCAAACCAGCGATAGCCCCCCAGTGGGGACCTGGCGTTGGAATTTCTACAATCCTAGAACTGAGCGTTTCTAGGGATTTAAAAGCAATTCCTTATATTTCTTGGCCTCTATTTTCTTCATGTACCTTCAAACCAAAAAGGAGGAAAAATTGTGAGAAAAAAATCGGTTTTAACGATCTCGGTGGCATTCTTGGTGTTGTTGAGTGGGGTATCCGGAAGTGCCGCCAGTGCGAGGTCCCTCCTAGGACATGGCTCTGTGGAGCAGTATTTCGCCTTGGTTGTCGACCTGAACCGGCCGGATGATGACCCGCAAACCGGAGCAAATGTGATCCGAGATTTCTTTGACGAAGCAAACGAGCAAGCGGACACCATGCCTGAAGTCAACAACGAATTCTTCCTCTCGTACCTGAACGACTCTGGCTTTCAAGTTCTCTATACGGCGATGCTGGAGCACTCGGCGAATGTGACCGTCCTGGATCCCTATGAGGGTGAGGTAACCAGGCAATTCAATCAGACGGCGCCATTTCAGATTCTAGCGGAGCACTTCCTGTCCCCCGGAGGGAGGCATGTCTTCGTGACCATCACTTATGAGGGCCTGGCGGCCTACACGGTGAGTCCCGCCCCCGAAACGCCCCAGGAAAACAAGCTTAGCCGAGATGATGAAATCTTCATGGGGTACACCCTCTCGAGTCAGGTCTTGCTAGAACGACTAAGTTCGGTCATAGACACCGAGCTCTATCAATGGAATGCTATGCCCTTCTTTGAATACAACGAAGAAACCCATTCCTATATGTTTGGGGTTACCTATACCAATCTACTAACCGCATGGTATCATTTGGATGTCTCACCCAAGCGCCCCAGTGATGAAATTTACTTGGTACGCGCTGAACACATCCGTTGTTTTACGTTACTAGACGAACTAACCTTTAGGTATAAAGTGACCTTCAACGAAACGGAAGATACCGTGATCTCAAATATTTCCAGCGAGTATGACATTGGGGAAGTGAAGTTGATGGGAATGCTGTATCTTATTGGGAGCGATAAGGAACTCACCACGGCCCTCGAATTGGCTGAGGAGGAAACCATCGATGGGACCGTTTTTGGTGCCGAAGAGCCTTGGATGTTCGCTCCAAATCATGGCATAGTTCTTTACACGGATGGGAAGGCCCGTGCACGGATAATGGGACTGTATGCGGACTATGGGCTGGGACTTTCTGTGCTCTCGAGTATGAACATTGGACAACTAGACCGTCCCCCTCGGCTCAGACTGGATGAAGGCACCGCGCAAGAAGACCTCTCCGAGGTTGACCAAGACATCAATGAAACCATCGACGTAGATGTGAGTGATGAACGTGTTTTCCGAACAGATTTTGCTGTGAAGCCGCACTACACCCTTGATTACCTTAACGGAACCCAGATCTCCAACCTCCCGGTGTTTCAAACGGCTATCCGAGCGCGCCGACTTCAAACTCAACGGTTAGGCTATTTTCATCACATCACGAACCAGTTGTTACGGCGGCTCGCGATGTGGGTCCACCCCGCGATTCGCCAACGTCTGCAAAGCGATGTCCGCCCAGTTAATGACCAGCTAGGTGACATTGGACTCGATCTGGATCGTGCGATCCTTCGGATAGGGATCCAATTTCCCCAATGGGACGGTTCTAGGATTATTCACGATCCGGTGTTCACCGCTTATTCCGCCCCCTCAACAATGGTTACATCTACCCCGGGGATCGAAGTCAGCGAGCTTGAGCGTTTCATGCTAGGATCGAGCCTCGTTGTCATAATAGCTACTCTAACCA
>JBHIFL010000061.1:0-25053 GCA_046761065.1 Candidatus Heimdallarchaeota archaeon | reverse complement strand
TTTTCCTAGGTATTCAATAACTTTTTCTTTGATCTGGGCTTTTTTTAGGTCCTGATGCGCTTCCAGAACCTCACCAGATTGCAAACCACTAATCATGATCGGATCCATTGCGGCAATAGGCTCTTGAGTGATCAAAGAGATTTCTTCTCCTCGAACTTTATTAAGGTCCTCTTCATTCAATTTGAGGAGATCATGCCCTTTAAACCAGACTTCTCCACCAATAATTTCCCCGGGGGGTGTGATTAATCGTAAAAGAGAGAGTGCGATGGTAGATTTTCCAGAGCCAGATTCGCCGGTGAGTCCTAGCGTCTCACCTTCACGAACGGTGAAGTCTACTCCATCAACCACTTTAGCGGCACGATCTTCATAGAAAATGGATGTTCGTAGATCTTTCACATTAAGCAGAATTTGTTGTGTCATTTTTCTGGTAAGTTGTGTATATCCTTTCATTTTAGGTTATGGGAATTGATTATTATATATCAGCTTACTTAAAATAATGCACTATCCTTCAAATAACATTTTAAAATAATATGGATGATAAGCAAAAAGATGTGAGTTTAAGAAATGACATTACTAACAATACTTACAGGTGTGATCTATAACCGAAGAATAAGTAATGTATAAATTCAAACTAACATAATAAAAATCGGTTGTAGAGCATTGTATGGGATTAAAGATTACTGTACATTGGTTAAAGTAGCTGTAAGTACACCTTTTCTAATCATCTCTTCTATGGCTTTCTCACTATCCCTAGGTTTAACATTCACACCCCGGATTGCATCTACTAATAAAATGGTCTCAAACCCAAATTTAAGAGCATCAAGTACTGTGCTTTTCACACAATAGTCTGTTGCGAGTCCCCCAACAAAAATCCGCTTTATGCTCTTCTGTTCCAATTCTTCTTTGAATTGAAGAGAATCAAATCCTGAATAAGCCTCTTTAGAAGGGTTCGTTGCTTTTGATACAATCCTTACATCTTCTGGGAGCATTAGATCTGGGTGGAACGCTGCCCCTTCGCTGTTCTGTATACAATGAGCAGGCCATATGCCCCCATAGGGCTTGAAAGAGGTGTGATTGGGGGGATGCCAATCTCTCGTTGCATAGATAGGCGATCCAGCTTTTTGAAACCTCTTTATGTATTCGTTTAGGATGGGAACAACTTTATCGCCATCTGGGACAGGTAAGGCTCCCTCCGGACAAAAATCTCTTTGAACATCTACGATTATAAAAACATCTTTCTTATCGATCTTGAATTGCACTTTAGCTCCTCCATATATCAATACTTGCCTTCTAAAATTTGTATCACGGCATTGACTGCAATTTAAATTTGAACATCCAATAATTAAATAGTAAGATTATTCCCTCATATCTGAGCGTCTTTTCCTTAAATGACGGTTAATTCTTTCTTGCATAAATGTATTATTCTTACTGGAAAAGAAAATAAAATGCAATCAGTAAACTTACAAAGCGATGTACTAAATCATTGTTCGGAAAATTTCAAGATGGAGCGATACTATGATCATCTTAAATGGTTCGAAGTCGACCATATTAGGGGAAAAAATTGCTTACAAACTTGGAGTTCATGTCAAAACCGTTTCTACAAGAATATTTCCAGATGGAGAATATTATATTAGAATTTCTAATCATCTCAAAGGAAAAGAGGTTTTCATCATCCAATCAATGTTTCCTGAGCCGAATAACTCTCTAATGGAGTTCTTATTAATCGCAGACACCGTAAAAGATATGGGTGCAAGCAAAATTACAGGGATTATACCATATTCGGCCTACGCACGGCAAGATAAAAGGTTTCAACCAGGCGAAGCGTTGAGTATTAAGACTGTTATTAATTTAATGAAATCTGTTGGGGTAGAATATTTAATTACCGTTGACACACACTATCGGCATGTAGGAATAGGAGAGTTCGATTTATTTGGAATTCCTTGTTACAATCTTTCTGCTTGTCGAATTTTACTTAAGCATATAGGAAAAAAAGTTGGAAAAGAGTTTCTGACTATTGGGCCAGATTTTGGCTCGTCTGCAATGGTTGAGTGGGCCACTGGTGAGGTTAAAGTTCTTCAAAAAGAGAAGCGATGCCCTCATTGTGGGTTGCCAGTAACTCAATGTAAGTGTGAAGATAAGCATAAAGAGTATGTTATAACCGATTTGAGGAGCGAGATTGATTTTAGTGGGAAGAATGTCGTAATTTTGGATGACATAATTGCTTCTGGAGGTACCATGATTAAAGCAGTAGAGAAAGTGAGAGCCGAGGGAGCAAGAAAAGTAATTGCAGCTGCAACTCATGGGTTATTCCTGAAAGATTCGTTAAGAATACTCCAGGAGAAGGCCGATTATTTAGTGGTAACGGATTCAATATCCACAACTGTTTCAAACGTTTCAGTTGCGCCTTTGATTGTGGAAGTAATGAAATAAACTACTCCGTTCCATATGAAAAAATACGAAACGGAATAGATGATGACATACAGATTATTTCAAGATGAAGTCAAGTATACATCACTCATAGAAACCTAAAAATCGTCTATGTGGGGCAATAAGTTGCACAACGCATCACAATATTTCATTCGGTCGCAGTATTGGCAACAGACCTTTTTTCCATAGGGGCAAGGCGCGTCCTTGCATTTATTGGGAGGAATGAGGTAATCGCAGTCATCAAGCTCAAAGATTATGTAAACCATCAATATTACCGCATCTTACAAGAAGAACAACAATATAAAAAAAGATAATGATACATGAAGGAGTTAATTCTCATAGAACTCATGCCTACGGTAAGATTTACCGAATGGCGAACCATTTTAACACATAGTTGATTTTCAACCTGAAATTTCCTCTACAAGGGTGCTAGAAATTCCCTGTAAGGGCATTGCATTGAATCAAGAAGATCAGTTCAGGTGGTGGAGAGGATGATTGAATTAATGATTTTTGATGCGGGAGATGTGGTAGTCTTGCGGAATGAGAAGGCATTCGTTTGGGCGTTTGAACAGTTACGGAATGCAGGGTGGGAAGGAGATATTGAACAGTTTATTACAATTTCACACGAAATTGCAGGGGAATTGAGTAAAGGGAGATCTGATAAGACTATCCAAAGCATTTTAAGACAAAAAAAAGTTCCTGATATCTTGGATTATCGAGCCCTTGAAGTCAGAGCCTACTGGGACAACCCCCACCCAGAGATGAAAGAGGTGTTTAGTAGTTTGAAGGACCAAGGCCTTAAACTTGGGATCCTAACAGATTCAGTTCTCCAAGAGGAAGAAGTAAAGGCCCAATTAAAGAGACATGGACTCCTTCAGTATCTAGATGCGGTTGTTACTTCAGCTACTACGCATCATGTAAAACCTGAACCCGAAGCCTATTTAGAAATTCTAAGAAGATTGGAGGCGAAACCAAGGAAATCAACCGCGTTTATAGGGCATGCGGAAGACGAACTCACCGGCGCTAGGAAAGTCGGGATGTTAACGATCGAATATTCAGCAGTTCCTTCGGGTATTGCAGATTACCATGTTTCCAAGTTATTAGATCTCGTTACTCTGAGTCAAGAAATATAAGATTCTCCAGAATTAGAAAAAAAACTAACAAGCATCTGGTTCCCTAAAAGACAATACCTATGCTACCTTTTCAGCTTACCCTTCTTTTATTTCATGTTGAGAGAGCACTTAACATAAGTTAGGCTTTTAAGAACGTAACTTAGAAACTTTTCTAACAATAATAAGAGTAGTTAGGAAGGACTGTAGGGCTACAGGAAATCCACAAACCACCTTGTACTCTTCTAATTATTCGACTCGAGTAGATCTCTTAAAGTTTGCTTAAATGCCTTTTTTTGTGTTTCAGAGCGTGTTTTGAGGAGGATTGTAAGAAATTCTTGGATATACTCTTCTTCCAATTCTTTAGGATCTAAGTCTTCTAACAATGCTGTTACTCGAGTTAGATCCTCATAAAAAAAGTTCCGAAAACGTTCGATCGCCGCCCTTGCTTCGTTCCGTATAATCGGTTCTTTATCGATGACTAAGGGGAGGAGTTGCTGGATCACCGCAAGATTAGGGATCTCCAAAATCTTTATGACTTCAATACAGCGCCATTTGAGTAGCGGAGGGTTATCGTTAGCCAGTTCAAGCTGCAAGTAAGGAAGTGCTTTTGCTCCTAATTTTTTAATAGATGCAATGGCCGCCTCATGTACTCGAGGATCTTCATCCATTAGCCCTTGAATAAGCGCTGGCATTGCCGTTTCATCATTCAAATTTCCTAATGCTTCGGTGGCCATACGTCTTATACTCCAATCATTATCGTTCCGCGCCATTCGTGTCAGTACACCTACTGTGTCGCTTCTTGCCTTTTCATTGTGCCCTATGATCTCAATCATTTCAAGCGCGCGAACTCGATGGACCGGGGTGTCCAACTCCATGGCAAGGCTCAACATCTTGACCGCAAGTTGGGGATTTGGACCAGCCAAAGCTTTGGCTACACTTTTACGCTGGTCGGGATCCTCTAAGCGTTCGAGGAGCTTCTTCATCTCTTCTTGACGCGACACCAAAGCCCTCAACCAACTGCGGTAAAAAATGACAATTTAAGTCTTTTTAGATTTTCGATACGAATTTGGGAAGCTATTAAGAGCTATGAATTTAGGAGATTCATATCACTTAGTAGAGTATGTGAAAACTTTTTGAGAATTCGTCAGAGATCTCTTCCCACTGGATAGAAACCTTCTCAACCCGTGCGAACCGTGGCCCTTCATGAACATGGTGAATCATTTCCTGCACTTTGTCCAGTGGCCCCTGGAATACCGCTTCTACGCGCCGATCACGGAGATTCCGAACATAGCCAGTAATGCCTAACTCCAAAGCTTTTTGGCGAACAAAAGCACGAAAAAAAACGCCTTGAACTCGGCCTGAAATATAAACATGTGCTTGAACACAACTTGGTTCTGACATCGACTTCACCCTATGGAAAGCTGTAAATAAGTTAATCGTTCATTGTTGAAAAGGTAGAAGATTTTCTAAGCCTTTAAGCTTCTTAAAGATATCATTTAAGGAACAATAAAGCAATTATAAAATGAAACTCGCGTTCTCTATAAGGATACTTTTTAAAACAATCATATTACAAAATTGGTACTAAAAAGATGGATGACCACTTACCCAAAAGTAAAATTTAGGAGGAAACGACAATTAGAGTACAATTAATTGTGAAAAGACGACGAATGATCAATTATACAATTTTTTCTATTGCGATTATCATCTTAGTTGGCAATCTAACAGGTACAAATCCCACACTAGCGCAAATTGACATTGGACCAGGACACTTTTATCTCGATGCAAGAATAGACGGGAAAATGATTACGAGACAAACAGTATTCACCGATTTTGATTTTGCAGCCAACCATGAAGTATGGCTGCAAGTCCGTGTTGGCGAGAGAGCTGTGCGAATTCTTGCATTAGATGTATCAATCAATTATTTGGGCCAATCGATTTACACTCTAAATCTAAGGGCAGAAGATTTTAACCTTGGGCAAGCAGTAGTCCTCCCACCTGGAGAAGTCTATACAACACCGTCCTACCGAGTTAACTTAGTAGAATTAGCAGAAAAGGCTGGGATTCCCATTCCACTTGACATTTTGGCGGTTGGTCGGTTTGAACTAGGGTTTACAATCACTTACGAAGTTGAAACAGGGGGAGGAGCAATTCAAAGTATATCGACAGCACCCACTCCCAAGAAGTCAGCGTTGATATGGGTGGAATACGTAGATACAATTAATTTCGATGTAGTAATTCCTGCTGAGGCCACGGATTACATCGCCACAGTTCCAGGCGCAGTAGGAACAACGTCAGGGGTTGTAACAGTTGCTGTAGCAGGAAAAGCAGCCGCAGCAGGACCAAGTAGCACGATCAAGCCTGCCCCACGGACTGCAGGAGTAGGCTTAGCGCCTTCATCTGCTGTTGCTCCAACTAAAACAGGCATTCAATTTATTGGTGAGCGAATGCCAGCAGCGGCGCAGGGATCAATCAACCGTCGTCTTTCAGGGGTTATAAAGCGTCGAGCAGTAGGCGAAAGATGTCCGCAGTGTGGAGTTGTATGGCCCAAGGGTCTTACAGATCAAGATCTTTGTCCAGGATGTTCCAAGACTATTGGAACAATCACAGAACCCCGCATAAAGAGAGCACGCGATCTCAGCTTGAGGGCCTTAGGCTTACTAGCAACCCTTGGGATTATTCCTATCTATAACTTAGCATCCCAACTCGATATTAGCGACTTGGAGGCTGTGGAAACCTCAGAAATCCTCGAAGAGTCAGGATTGCTCACAGGTACCTCACTCTCAATTAAAGGGGTGACGGGGAGCATGGGTAAAGCCTCAATCCCGGCCATCATCACTTCGTTTTTCTACGCGCAACTTACAGGTCTTGCAGCAATGGATCTTGTTGAGACCGTATTGCTGTCTATTGCTTCGATTGTTGGTTTTACACTTTTAGGAATAATCATTAGTAAAATCAGGAAACCCAAACTACCCGAAGATGTGAAAGCAGAGCTCCAGAAGAAAGCTGCAGAGACTGAAACCATTGAACCCATTGAAGAAACTGAATCTGTAGAACCCATTTAAGAGTTAGAGTTGGGTGAAGATTCAGAATTAGAAGAATGAGACAAACCGGAACTCGAAGAAAAACAATAAGTTATGGACTCTGATATACTCATCTTCTCTTTCCTCCTTTTTTATAACCACAGAATTACGAATTATGAGTAGAGAATTCATTGAGACTTATAGACCGGGTTTTATCCCACAAACGTTAACAGGATAACTGGATAGACGTATATGTTTATTTACTAATAATCCCAAGACTAGATTTTAGATACTCCATCAAGCTGCAATCTCGAAAAATCGAGAAAAGAAAAAGGGGGGAAGGGGATGATTTGTCTAGTCTAGGGAATCGGTCATTTTCTTAAAAGGAAACTGAGTTTCTCATTAGGGATTAGGTCAGCCCTTCACTTCAACGATAGGTTCTTTCTGTATGAATTCTCCTGGTTTACCCTTCACTTTAAACTTCAAAGTCAGAGAATCTTCGGAATCTAATCGATGGATGTGCCATGTTATGGTCTTCAAGTCACCTTCAAGGCGTTCAGAAGTGTCTATTGTCTTGGGTTCGATATCAAAACACTCAAAATCGCTAGGAACACTATCTTTTACCATAATGGATTCCAATGGTACTCCTCCGTTATTTTTAACTCTGATTCGGACTTGAAATCGCCCATCAGGAGTCTTTCGCACCGCTTTTCCTACTCCTATCGCTCGTTTCTCATATTTAAGCTCTATTTCAGGAGGGCCACGGGTTGTACTAGCATTTGAAATAGCTGGGACAACGGAAGGAGGACTGGCGAAGGCTTCAGATTCAAGTGGAGCCAAGTACCGTCTTCCCGGGATTGGTTTCGCAGCTTCCATTGTGTAGCGAAGACTCATCGTTTGGTCGGGCTTCAATCCTCCATATCGATCCTCGAGTTCTGTTATTGTCACTTTCAGAGATTTTTCCTCCTCTATCTTTGCTACAATGTCGGTAGGTTCAATGGTTACCAGTTGAGTAACATTTTCTTCCCCAAGAAACACTTGAGGTTTGGAATCTTCTGCGATCTTAAAATACTCTGGAATGGTATCATAGAACACAATCTTGTCAATGGCTGCTGATCCAACATTTGTTACTTTCGCGTCGACGTTAACCAATGTTCTCGCATAGGTGTTGACAATCGGAGGATCAAATGTCTTTTCGGTCATAGTTTTGATAATAGGTGTGAGATCTGCTCGTTTCTTTATATGACTAGATATTGACCGTCTAACAATCCAAGGGATATAATAGTTCATTTCTTTCTGAAAAATCGGAGGTTTTTCGCCCTGAACTTGAAAATCTGCCGACCATACACCTTTTGCCGGGAGACCCTCATTCGGACTATCTGCGAAAACGATGTTTCCATCGATTGAGATTTGTACCGTCTCAAGAACCGTTAATAACTCATTATTTCCTTCAAATTCGGCGGTACAGTGCCATTGTCCAGGTTCATCACTTTCAGCTGTCTCTACAAAGAAAAACACATCACACAAAGAGTGGACCCAAGGTTGGATGTTTACCATATTTGAGCCGAAAACTTCATAGGTTGCTTCAATCATCCCAGTTTCTAATGGCTCAACATCCTTAGGGGTAATGGTCGCTACAATAGAGAGGGTTGTCGGTTGCTCACTTTCTAGGCTTGTAAGAGTCCAAGTAACCCTTTTTTTATCAGCATCAAACTCGACTTCCCCTTGGTATGGTACTAAAAGCCGTGGAGGAAACTCATAGGGCCCAGGCATTTCTTTCATAAGGACTACCTTGTTGATCGGTTTTTGATGGCGGTTTGTTATTGTTATTTGAAAAATTGTGGAGGTTTCTTCCCCAAAAATTAGCATACGCCTTGTGAAATCAAGGGGTTCACCTTCACCCTGAAAGTCGGTGTCAATTTGCTCTTTGATTTGGAGAATTGGTGAGCTCGATAGTAGCTTATATGGCTTCTTCCATTCATTACCTGCATCGAGATCCGCTGCCAGATAATTCCCAGCACGAAGATCTTCTGTTCCTTCAGTTTGAGTTAGCTCGATGTTGTTATTCCAAAGACTTTCACTTGTGCATGAATTTTCGAGGGTTAAAACACCTGTCCCTTCATAAAATGTTACTTCATTTGCTGGACCGAGAACACATTCTTCCTTCTCTGAGAAGTCCACAATGATGCGTTTCCCTTCTAGAGGAAGAGGAACTTCTTTTTTTACCAAGGAAGCTCTTTCAACCGGCGTTGGGGCTGGAACCTCCTCTGCTGGAGGCGGCGTTGGGGCTGGAACCTCCTCTGCTGGAGGCGGCGTTGGTTCCTTTCCTGTTGGCTTTTCCTCTATCTTTTTATTAGGTGAGAATTTTGGGGTTTCTTCCATTATTTCCCCCTCTTTATAAACAAACTAAATTCGTTAATGTTTTCTTTACGTAAGGTTTTAATTCAGCAGACTGTATATTCTCTTCGAAGGGAGATAACAGCTAAAATCTCCTTTTATATGTATTTTTCTCAACATAATGATTTTTGTTGAGATCACCTTATGTTTTCGAGATGCCAAAGGCAATTTACTTATAAAAACATTCTCTAAATAATTAAAAACGTTTTCTTCAGCTTTTGGACCTCATAGGGCATGGAACTTATAAAAATCCGCAGATAAAAGTATAGTTTAAATTGTGTTATTGACCAATCAATGAAGAAAAAAATACGCGAAAATCCTGAAATGAAGGAACGTGTCTTAACTTTTTAAAGACCATCCCAAGCCAATGGCTACAATCCTTTAAAAAAACGTTAAGATTTGATGATTACCCACAACAAAAATTCATAAACTAATCCCTAAAGACTTGGATGAGGATTCAAAAGTTTATAATCTTGAGGATTCCTAAATAATAGACAAGCTATTGTTTAAAGGTGATTTTATGCAAAAATTCCAACTTTTCGTTTATTTGGCTAGAGATTTTTTCCGAGCAAATGGTTTTCGAGTGATTCAACACAAATTTTCAGATAACCGATTTCCGCTTGGTGAGAAAGCAACTCACCTCGCAGAGCTCCGCGAGCGCTTGGCCTTTGATATGGTCTGTCTGGATGAAAAAAAGAACCCTGTGTTTGCAATTTGCGATTTTTATGAGGAAAGAGAAACTCAACACACTTGTGATGATCCCAAAATTTCGAAGGCATTTATATCTTTTAGTAAAGTATTTAATCTACTTAATGAAACCCCTCAACTCTTTTATATTTCAAATTTGCCCTTTGCTCCAGAATTGTTAATAGCTTTAGGCGGTTTAAATGTGGTAGGGGAATGTAAAGCCATCTATAACTCCACGGAAAGCCAGAACCGAAACAAAATTCTTAATAACGTCCTAATGGTTCGAATTAGAGCAGATCCGCTCATAATATCCAAGATTCGGGATTCAAAAATCTACCACCAATCATTATTAAGTAGGATTTGGTGTCTCTTGTCAGACACCTCAAAATCAGCATCTGGAACGTGTCCTCGATGTGGTGGGGAAAAAATCATCTCAAGGAAATACGAATGCCGTGTCGCTGGAAAGAAAACCGTATTGACTTATTTTCATTGTAATGAATGCTACAAGGAATGGGAACCAGAAGATAATGGGATAATTCTGATGCAGTCGGTCAGTGCGATCTAGAGAGGGATTAAAATGAACCATGGAGTATTTATTGTAGTCGAGGGGATAGATGGAGCCGGTGGGGAGACCTTATCGAATAATATTGTTCATAAGTGTAATCAACGACGTATTCCTTGTCTAAAACTTAAATACCCTGACTATACAAGCCCTTGGGGGAAGATAATAAAGGACTATCTCCGAGGAACACTGAAACTTTCTCCCGTTCTATTATTTTTGACTTACGCATCTGACCAACTAAAAGATCAAAAACGAATAGAGACCTTTCGGCAGCAAGGAGGGATTGTAATATGTGATCGTTATGTGACTTCGGCGATAGCATATGAAAGTTCCCTAGGAGTCCCATACACAAAAGCTGTCCAACTAGCTCAGCTGCTCCAATTTGAGAGACCCAATTTTATATTCTATTTAGATATTTCTCCTGATGTGAGTATTCAACGCAAACGCCAAGAAAAAGGGAAATTAGACATCCATGAAACCAATTTCGAGCTTTTAACAAATGTTAGGAAGACGTATCAAACAATGAGCGAAACAAACATTCTTGGCGAGTGGATCTCGATTGATGCGACTAAAACTCCAGAAGAGATTTTTAAACGCGCTTGGGAAAAAATAATCACAAAATAATCTTAAATAAATGAAATATGAGTGTTTTATAGTATATAATTCTATAAAATCATTTCTCATAACCTCTTTTTTGGAACGCAAGTAACGCTACGATATGTCGCATAAAGGGTAAAAGAAGAATTAATTAAGAGAGTTTAACAAAATCATCCTAATTACAAAGTATTAAGACTGAATTCACCGCATTTTCGTTGTATATGGCATACTGACTTTTTGGGATCGCACACGTGATGTAACGATCGAAAATCAGCTTTTTTTTCTTGTTAACAAAGAAATCTTCAGTTTGAGCTATGAAATGTTCAACAATTGGTTTCTCAGCGAGGTCAAATTTGTTAAAAACCAATACTATACTCCGTACGGGTAATTCAAACTGTTCATAAAAGGTAAGTTGCGGTTCCAAGCCAATCGACAGGTCGAACATGCAAATGAAGACATCAGAATTTCTTATCACAAAAGAGCGATAATAATCCGTAATTCGGTGCCTATGCCCGCCAGTGCCGTATAATGTGTGTACAATTTTACTATCTTGCGGCTCTGTCGTATGGATAAATCGGATAAAATCTATTGTGACTGTGTTTCCTTTTTTTGCACCCCCAAGCTGACCACCCAAAATATTTCCTCCACGTTCTTTGAATTTTTTCCGAAAAAGATTGAAAAGTGAAGTCTTTCCTACAGAGGCATAGCCAAGGATGCCAATATTCACCATATTAACTCCCTCTACTTAGCATTTTTCACTATTCTTACCTTTTTGGAGAAGTGTGGGAACCATTTGAAACTCCGTTTGTTCAAGGGAGCCTGCCTCGAACAGTGCTAAAAAATTGTGGAGAGTTACTTTGATTTGTGGAATTATCTCACGAAGAGGCGGTTTACCCAAGATCCCTATGACCAAAGCAGATTGTATGCTGCTAATACACACGTAAATCAAGGGCTTTCTGATCCCACAATTATAGAGGGCTAATGTAACAGGCACTTCTCCAATTGCAACGTTCTCATCCTTGTAAAGCAAGGATGCAATTAGACTTGTGACAAGTGTTGATTCAGCTACTGCATCTTGAGATTGGCCATCATTAAACATCAAAGGAACAGAAGAGACATTTCCCGTGCTTTGGAATGTGATTAATTTTACTAAATGCCCGAGTTCAACAAGCAAGTTTATCACTTGCGCTATACGCGCTTCGGTCAAGCCACGCCATCGTCTTAAAATGGATATTGACGCTTTTTCAAAATTATTAAACTCTAATGCTATTAAGAGGTACCTTTTGAGGCCAAGTGTTCTTAGATCTTTTTGAATCTGGTGTAGTTTTCGTCTTGTTCTTGTATCTTCCTCCATTTCTGGAACTATCATGTATGTTAACCCTCCTTTGTTTTTGCTTTGCTTTCAAGTGATAATCAGATTTTAGGTCAATAGCGATCTCCTTTTTGGAAGGGATATAGTAAACTAATAGCTACTCTTTATTCAAATAACCTATGTTTTCAATCTTTAATTTGTTTTTGCCAATTCATAGCTTCTCGCCAGAGATCCTTGATCAAAGTGGCTTTATGGCCAAGAACACTAAGGACTAAAAGATTCGAGAGTTCTTTGTTATCTTCTATCGAGAATTCAAGAGCCCCACCATCATCCCATTGGAGGGTCACAGTACTGCCAAGCTTGACAACGTTATCGAGTTTGATAGTATTGACAAGGACGCGCCAGAGAAACATCGCCGCGAAAAAGTCCCCCGAATCAAACCCTAGATACTTCGCAGTCTTCAAAATCAGTCTCGATTTTGTTTGTTCATCGAGAACGTTCAATTCGGGAATTGTCAGTTTGAGTTCTGCCTTTTTTTCGGTTACTGGTTCTTCAGGTTCAATAGTTTCAGTGGTAATAGGGACTTTAGGTTCTCGCTTCATCGAAGGAGGGGAAGGAGCCAATTCAACTTCTTTAGCTGTCTCTTTGGGAACCCTAGGGACTTTTTCTGATTCATCTAAGACTAATTCATAAAAGCGGGTTTTCGCGATGCTTCTCGCTTGACGTTCCACTGTCCGACGCGTAATCATTGAACAGTGAAAAGGAATCACAAGGTGCATTGTTCGACTGAGTTCGTCAATTTTCGCAAAGATCTCAAAGTTGCTTGCCTGATTTGAAGGAACTTCTTGAAGAACTCCATCCTTAAATGCCATTATTAACGGAATATAAACAACCCCCAAAACTTGATTATTGCTTTTGCTTACAACTTTTAAATTCATCAGTTCTCGTATTTATAATTGTTGCAATGATTTTTTACCGGAAATAAAGACGAATGTTTGGATTCTAGAAGAAGGGCACGTTCACACGAATCCTCATCCAGCATAGTCGCTCAACCCGAGAGACCAATGAATCTAAGATATTAAAACCCAAGGTTAGCTCAGTCTAAGAACCCACTCCGTTTTTTTAGAAAAGGCGAAAAGACCATAAAGGTGTCCTCTATTAATCTTTTGGAGGAGTTATTATGCCTTCAGAACGAAATCTCTTAATGATCCCAGGACCAATTACTTTCGATCCAGCCGTTTTGCGGGCAATGTCAACACCAACGCCCAGCCATCTTGCTCCATCCTTCATGGACACCTTTGGAACATGCCTTGAACAGATGCGTGAGATTTTTCTTAGTAAGAGTGGTCAACCATTTATTATCGCAGGTTCCGGTACTCTTGCGATGGAGTTCGCCGTTTGCAATCTTATTGAACGAGGAGATCACGTACTTGTCTGCAATTCGGGGTATTTTGGCAGTCGATATGTGGATATATGTAACCGTCTTGGTGTTCAAGTCGATGAGCTAAAAGCCGAAATTGGTAACACAATTTCGTCACAACGGGTTAAAGAAAGGTTAGAGGAACAAGATTATAAGTTAGTTACTCTAACTCAAGTCGATACGAGTACCGCTGTGTTAAATCCCGTCAAAGAAATAGGAGATGTGGTAGCAGATTTTGACACCTTGTTGGTCGTTGATGGGGTTTGCGGAGCTGCCGCTGAAGAGACCCACTTTGACGCGTGGAATCTCGATGTATACTTCACAGCATCGCAGAAGGCGATTGGGGTACCCCCCGGTTTAGCGCTACTGATGCTCAGTGACCATGCGATAAAGACTTACAAGGCGCGAAAGACTCCAGTTGCGAGTTACTATAGTGACATCGCAAACTGGCTCCCTATTATGCAAGCTTATGAGGAAAGGCGTCCCAGTTATTTTGGCACTCCCGCTGTGAATTTGATTCTTGCACTTAAAGAGAGCACCGATCAAATCCTCGAAGAGGGAATGGATACGTGCTTTAAGAGACATGTGAAATTAAGTAATGCTGTAAAAGCTGGAATCCGAGCCCTTAATTTGAAAACTGTCCCAAAAAGCGATGAAAAAGCTGCACATACCCTCACTGCTCCTTTCTATCCAGAAGGGGTTGATGGAGATCTGTTTCGTGCCAAAATGGCTGAAAACGGAGTGATTGTTGCAGGGGGATTGCAGCCAGAAATTAAAACAACATATTTCCGAATCGGTCATATGGGGCGAATAACCACTTTCGATGTGCTTGCAATCATCGGCGCCGTTGAACGGGCGCTCATAGGTTGTAACTACGAAATCGAACCCGGAAATGGTGTGAATAAAGCCCAACAAATTCTTAGTAAATGAAAAATCCACCTTTTGAAAAAGTATCAGCCACCAAACACCCCTCCATGCGTCTATTTCAATGAATTGAAACATGTGTTAAGATAAATTAAAAGAAAATCGAAAACATTTAATTGATAGATTAGCCCAAACATTATCTATTGCGCTCTTGTAATCAATAGGCTGAATATTATAATCGAGTGGATCACACGGGCATAAACAGACAATAAAAGGACAAAAAGAAGTCTCCAGACTTCAAAGGAACAGCCTTACTGATTCTGGGATCTGTTTTGTAATGGTTCGAAAGAGTTTTTATTAGTAAAGAATTATGAAATATCCTAGCAGATTAGTATTGAAACTTATTTAGAAAGTTCTAGAAGCGATAACACACCTCATCCAAGGGAGGATCAATATTGCCAGAAGATGTCATAAATATTGATAAAGTCCTCAAAGCCCTTAAGATTGTTGTAATGGATATGAAAAAAAAGGTGGAACAGTTTCCTGAAGATTTAGAGGATCTCAAGACAGAGCTTAAACGCCAAGATGGAGAGATTCAAGCTATCTCGAATATGGTCAATAAATTATTCGAACTTACCGAAGGTAACACTGGATTGGGGGGAGTAACCGAAACTGTCCCCAGACTCGATGAAGAAAGACTACAAACGCTTGAGGACAACATGGAAGCTATTAGGACTCGTATAGATCAGATTGATACAACACTCACAAAACTTGAAACCGTTCAACAGACGCCTCCCGAACTTAAGGCAGTTCCGAGCGAACCCATGAACATAGAGAGATTAACTCAACTGGAAACCAAACTTGATGACCTAGAAACCAAGGTTTTGGCAGCCCGTGGAAAAATAGCAGAACTTGATGATACCCTCACTACTACCATTAAGCGACCAACCACGGAAGTCTCGAGTACAGATTTAAAGAATATCCTAAACCGATTAGATACTCTTGATAACACAGTTTCAAAAATCGTAAAGCTAAAAGCACCCTCAACAATTGATTTAAGTCCTATTTCGCGTAGATTGGAAGTTTTAGAAAAATCACAGCTGGAAACTACAAGAGTACCCTCCGAAGTGGATTTACGTGAGATTGTTGGTCGTTTAGAATCCTTAGAAGCATCATTATTAAAGAAACCTACAGTATCCGTTCCAGCTCGTGAACCAACTCCTGCTCAACCTGAAGTTCAAACAATCGAACCTCCTAGCACAAGACCTGAAGTAGTAAGTGCTCCCACTCCACATGAACTCACAATGAAAGATAAAGTGCTTACTATTATCGAGGAAGATGTGTCAACAAATGCTATGAAGATTGCCATGAAGCTCCATGTAAGCACTGCCTCGATTATGAGATCTCTAAAACAATTGGAAAATGAAGGCCGAATCACATTGAGTGGGGACGTAGACTCGAATCCGGATGTTAAATTGGCTTGACATGAATGACTTCGCCAACAGTGGTAGCATCCAAATAAGAACACTTCATTCATTCAACAGATGGGAGAATACACTATTTGCAATCTGAATTTCCATGAGGAATAAGCATGCATACTTTTCGATTACGGATCGTCTTATACACGTAATCAGATGATTACTCTGATTAGCATTAAAATCCCAAAGCCAATGAACACGAGCCCAGACACTCTTTTGATCCAAATAATAGGAGCATATTCGGAAATTCGATCTCCTGCAACTGTACCTAAGCTGTTCACAAGGAAAAACCCAAAAATTGCCCCAATGAATACGAAGATGGGAGTTTCAGACTGAGCTGCAAGAGCTAAAACTGCTATTTGTGTTTTGTCACCAAGTTCAGCGAGGAAAACTATAGAAAACATTCCACCAAAGGTTGTAGCGGTTACACTATCTATCCCTTCCCTCGTGCGCGATAATGCCATAGTATAGATACCCATAATAATGAAGAGAACCCCTGAAATGTAAAGAATCAGGTCAATTGGAAGAGTCACCGCAAGAAGCACTCCGATGATGATTGCAATAACCGTCGCTGCAGCGAGTGCGCCTATGGCTGCCAGAAGCACCACACCTGGACGTCTGTACTGAGCACTTAAAAAAATCGTCGCCAGCATGGTCTTATCGCCAAGTTCAGCTAGGAACACTACTGTTCCTGCGTAAAATAAACTTTCAAGGGACAAAGTGCTCTTCCCAATTTTGTGATATTTCTACTATAAAGATTCCGCACAACCTGGATATCATAGCTTTATACCTAAAAGGCTCCTTCACATACTCATAAGATATTATCCAGCACTTGCTGGCATTTTTATTGTTATAAGAAGTTTCGATTTTACTGCCTTAGATTTTCCCCTATTCAGGTTATCCCCTTTCAAATTAATTAAAAACCAAAAATTAAGATCCTGAGCCAAATCTGTGATTAATATTTATCACTCTAATCTTTGTTTAGCCAACAGAAAGGGGGTTGGGCGACGCGGGCCAAAGGGGGTTAAAAAAAAGATTTTCATCTTTTTTGAGAGGTTGCCTTCTGCCGTCGGAGGTACGAAACCTAAGACGCGCACAGCCATAGCCCGCGTCCAAACTTACTTTACAGATTGATATTTAAATGCTTTTCTATTACTCCTTAGAAAAGGTCGGCTTCATGTACTAATGTCTTATATGTCGAGGGTGACTGGATGAAAAGCTGAGGGATGAAATATGAGTATCGATTTCATGATCATTAACAGAGTTATCATCCCCTATAATAAAAAATGAAGTGCAGAGACTAACTCAGCTATCCAGCAATACCTTACCTTAGTGAAGGTTCTTGAAGTTTTTAATTTTGAAACGCTAAACAATATCTAAATATTATAAAAGGCATATTGACTTACACAAGTAGCTAGAACCCATAATCGTGTTTTCAGACATTAATTGTGTTTATCTGCTTATTTCGATTGAAAAGACGCGTTCCAAGGCGTGATCCAAGTCCAGTTTGGTCTTTTCGTATGAAAATGAAGCTTTTAATCACAAAAAAGACGCCTTCGATTACATTGGCATTAAGGACTTCTTTCTTGGCAGGATTATTGAACTTGAGGATCTCGACTTTTGAAGAAGCTTGGACTTCAGAGATGATACAGTGAATCCCTTGTTCAAGTTCATCTTTCGTGAAAAGGGTCACTGGAATCCGTTCGGCAGCTAACCAGTCGAGGATTTCCAATTCACCTTTCTCATGGTCAAGTGATACAAAAAAGGGCGGTGCTTCAAGGATATAATCTTTACCAAGTCCTTCCTGGCTTGTACCTTGAATGTCAAAGACGAACTGGGTAGAGTGAAAGTCGTCACCTAATACAATGTCCAGAACTGTGATCACCTTTGTGCGTCCATCTACCCGTAAAAGCGCTTTCTTCCCACGAATCTCAAGAAGATCGTCAAGTAAGAGACCGAGGAACTTCTTCTTGAAAACACGAGAGTTCATTTCATATTCAAATTTTATCTTTGGTTTTTTGCCTTTGAGATAAAAAGTTCTCAGTCGAGCGAACTCACCGTTCTTTAAGACGTACATTGCACCCTCTTCATAGAAAAGTTTGTCAAAATCCTGGGGATTGATTGTTTCAAATAATGGGGAAGAAGGGTTTCTATCATCATCCAAGGGAAAGGGATCGATCATGAATTGCACAGGAGTCGAGATTTTGCTGGTGCTTTGAATCGCACGTACCGTCCCAACTACTGGGTTCGGTCCGCGAAAACGAGGGAAAAAAAGGATTTTCCGGTTCTTGAATCGTTCATATCCATATAGAGTTCCAGTATACTGGAGGTATTCAGTGACAGCGTCGTCTCCAAAAGAACTACAATACCGGTCGTCCAAGAACGCTTCAATTCCATCCACTGTTTTTGCCAACATGGCTCGTCCGCGGCCAACGAGAAGCGAGTACGGTAAGAGCGCAGTTTTCAAAGGAGAAATTGTTGGATCTAGGAGAGCAGCTGCACGAAAGGAGGTATGGGGGTGACTAACGAGAATATTGGTGAGTAACCCCAGTTTGGAGGGGCGGAGGAGGAAATTTCGCAACTCTTGCGCCGCATCGCCCATACTAACTTGCCATCGTTCTTTTTCGACCTTTTTATCACTCAAGAGCCGTACATCCAGCCCAGCAGCCCCACCAATGCCCCGATAGAACCCTTCCAGCATGTAAAGTGCTCGGGTAAGTTGAGGCCCATAACCTGCTTCCTTTGTACGGCGGTCAGCCCGCCCCTCGAGAATACGGACAAAGATTAATAAAAAGGCTCCGATAACCAATCCAAGGAGGTAGAACTGTAAAAAACTCATTTCTTGCTCTTTAAATGCATAATCGTAGGTCGTTGCGGGGATATTGAACACCTTACGGATGAACAGCTCTACACCAATGATTAGTAATAGAATCAGGGTATGGTGCTCATAAGCATGACTTATCTCATGTCCAACAATCCCTTCGAGATCTTCATTCGTAAATTTGGAGGGATCTAAGCAAATAAGCGCAATACGGCGATCAAAGAAGGGTCCATAGGCCATGGCATTTAAGATCGGGGCCCGTGCAATGCCTATCTTAATCCTGGGTTTCATCCCGATTTGTGTGCTGACTCGATCGACGAGAACACGGATCTTGGGATCTTCTAAGCGTTTGATGCCCATGATTAGATCGAGAGCAACCCCACTGATAAGATAGATGACTATATTTATCACGAAAATGGCTTCGTAGATGTATGTTTGAATGTGCAGCCCCCAAATCAGTAGATAACCGGCAAGATAGAGAAAGAGATAGAGATATTGAGGGGAAACGAGACGAGATACAAGAATATATTTTCGGCCAAAAAAGATGAATCCGAGGATCAATAGCACCCAAAAGCTTGCGTTAAGAGCAATCCCGAAGATCCGTTCTTGGTGCAAGAATTTTGAGGCGATCAAGGCGCCCAGTAGGAGGCCGTAAACCACTGAAGTCATGATTGTAAGCTTTGACCAGATCGGATACTCCCGGAGTTGATAGGTTTGGATCATGGTCATGACAAACAGCGCCACTAAAAGCGCTAAGAAGAGATCTTTGGTGAAAGCTAGGACACCCGTTCCGGTGAGGCCAAGAAGCGATAATTCTAAGGCGTCATTGTGGGTTCGATATCGTAGATATTTGTATAATTCCGAGCTTAGTAGAACTGTAAAAAGAATAGCCCCCACTATTCCTCCTAAAAGGAGAATGTCCTCAGTAGGCAGTGAGGGAAAACGGGGCAAGACTTTTCCTCCAAGAGTGACTTTACTTAGATTGGCAGAAGCTACATCCGTGCTTATTAATGCTGGAGGAATGAGATGGCTCAGAGGCTAATAAGAATTGCCTTCGTGTAACGAGTTGGGAACGGAGCTAATTAATCCAAAAGGTGTAAAGAAGGTTTGAGCCGTCGAAAGACTAGCAATCCCTGAGTCAAGACGTATTTTAAAAAAGTGCAAAAAGCCACTTAATTAAAATTAGCCCTCCAAAACTCCAGTACGGGCTCTCACTGTGCGGCAACCTGAAAATTGCGATCCAAAGCGGAAATTAACTTGTGGACCAAAACCTCCTTTTGCCCCTTCTTCGAGTGTTTTCCAGTGAGGATCCGAGCTTTTCGCCAATATGTCATAACTTGGTTGTCAGAGGTTCTCCGATCTAAGAAAAAAAAGAGCATTGAGAGCCCACAACGCGAGATAACAACGATGAAGTCATCAAAATAAATTGAGCGGGGGGATAGAGAAGTAGAAGCGGTCATATAAAGCTTTATTAAGTTATCCTGAGTAAGTAATTCTTCAATTGTGGATTTTACCTTGGTTTGGTTACTTTTCTGATAGATGAGAATCGGTCCTTGAATAGGGTCAAATTCAACCAATGCAGCACCCAAAAACATGTCTGAACCGATCCTCCTCACTGTCCTTCTATACCATTCAAGAGCTGGGGCGTGAGCATTATATTTTAGTCCTGGGAAGATGAGGATATCATCTGATGATATTAGCCCTGTCTATGTATACCAGATTGGTTATAGCCTTGTTATTCACGAAAATGGACATAACTTAAGTCATGGACACCCAATCTCTGCTCTATAGATCGTTCGTTGTACAAAAAGTGAAAGGAAAACCTTTTTTAGCTAGGTAGTCCTCTCGTTAAATGATATGTTTTTTATTACTGATTTGTGAGGAACAGTGAGTTTATGGTCGAGATAAAAATTCCTGGCATGGCATACACAGTTCAACTCTTCCAAAGAGCTGCTGACCATTTTGAGGTGGTGATTCTCCTCCATGGTAAGCCCGAGATCAGTACCCGCTCCCGTCTGCTGGAGAAAGGCTCGATCCGGCGCGCTATCGCCACTGGGCTGCGCCAAGTTGGTGTTTCCATAAGTGAGATGGCTCTTGATAATGTCGCTCGGGAGCTGATCGAGGTTGCCGAGGAGGAAGGCTTCCCTAGCGAGTCCGATCAAATCGTATCGGCCCCTTCACCTTTAGAAGGGTTTAAACAATTCACTAGTGAGCGACTCGAGCAACTCGAGGCCCAGTTGAAAGAATTGGTCGAGCGCGTAGCCCGGATTGAAGAGCGGCTCGGGTTGTAACATGCGCCTCTTCAACGCATTATCGCGGTCCTGGGCTCGGGGAGACGTTCGTGTTCACATTGACTAGTATAATACTATACTATACTATAATACATGGCCTGTTGCGTGTAACTTCCCATGTACCCAAGATTTTATCGCTTGCCAGCACTTTTACTCACTAGAGAATTGTAAATTAACGTGGAATAGTTAGTAAGCTTTCTGTTCGAATCTTTTTTTCGTAAGATTTGTAATAGATTTATATCGTGTCTTTCGCCCAAGATACCCTCCCCCAGCTGGTTTTAATGTTGGAACTTTCCAATTATACCAATAAAAGCGTATTAGATTTTAATTCCAAGACAATCACTGAGTTTTATCCCTGACCTATTATTAACTAAACATGGGAAGCTGGGTTCTTGAAAAAATGCGTGACTTGAGAAAAAATTTGAAAAATTATGATCTTGTTATCCGTTTTTGGTGTAAAGGGTGCCAATCACGAAGTGGGATAAGTTCTATCTAATCGCCTTGATCCTTTCAATTGCTGTATTCTTAAGCATTTATGGTATTAGAGGGGATATCGAAGCTCAACAGGTGGCTCGGGAAATTATTGTACCTTTCATCAGTGTTTTGTTACTTATTGGAGTTGCACTCCAAAGGATAAGACACCCCAATCAGAATAAACCACCACAAGAGCCCAATAATCACCAGAGCCCAAAGTAGTTATTCGATTGTGAACATCTGCGGTGCAGGAGAAGATCCTTCGAACGCATCATTCCGAATCAGACGGAAGTATTCCCCGTTCTATAGTGGATAGATACATTATCCATGAAAACAGCCTTAAGAAGATCGGATCCTTTTGCAGCTCGAAGGGCAATTTATTATGCATGAAATCATTGTCTTTGTCTGGTTAACCAGAGGACACTCCCTCCTCCCCCGCATTTTCTTCCAGCTCACGCTCTTCCTCTTGTAGGGCGCCTTCTTCAACTTGCCTACTCTCGACTGTTTCTACTCCACCCTTGACCCGGAGTTGCTGCAATGCGTAGATAGCTCGTTCTTTCGCCATGCCTTCTCCAATCAGACGCTCAGCCACTATTGGTAGAAGAATCTGTCCCTCTAGTGCCTCGATGTCCCGTGCAACTTTCAAAGCTTTTTGTTCTTCTTTGGTTAGCCCTTTTTCTCGGCGAGTTGTCCGATGGGGCTTCAAGAAGTCCAACCCTAAGATATTCGAGAACGTTAAATAGATGTAATCACTGGGAATTGCGGAAAGGTCACGACTCTCTTGGAATTGGAGGATCTCCCTCTCAAAATGCATTTCAATCTCTTCAACTGCTTCTCGGGCCGTTTCACGCGTTATCGGGCTGATGCTTTGCCATTGCCCTGTTTCATCAAAGCGAGCCGTGAATACGAAGGCAAAACTGATAAGCTCCCCACTGGCAATGTAGGACTCCTTGTCGCCCATCAATGCGTGGGCTTTTTCTTCGGTTTCCACCGCTTCGGTAAATATTTCTTCCTCTGCTTCAACAGGCCTGGCAGCTACTGTCGTGGCCGCATAGGTCCTTAACGCGGTAAGGAAGGAGGAGTACAGCTGCGGATCAAGTTCCTCCCCGATCATCAAGTCGTAGAAGGCAGTCCCATCGCGCAAGATTCCTATAATGGCGTCTAGGTTGACAATGTCCATGATGAAGTCATACGTCCGCTGAATCTTCTTTTCCAGCTTAACCCGGTACACCATGCGTCGTCTCGTTAAACGAATCATATAAACAAAAAGCCCTGAGATCAAAACGACCGCCGCCAGGGTCAGATACCAGTATTTCCGCAGCATTTCTAAGATGGTAAGCTCGACCGGTGGTGTGACAATAATCGAGGCCCCAAATTCTGCTCCGGCAGCCGCCTTGGTGACATCCCCTTCAAAGACCACCGCAATCTGAACGCTATGCATGCCTTCCTTCGTCGTGAAGGGAATAACTGCCCGGCCTTGTTTATCCGTCGTTCCGGTGACATTATATTGCTGGTATTGGGTCCCCTGCATGCTGGCCACATTCAGAGCGAGGGCGGACCCCGGGCTCCCTGGGCTTTCAAATTCCACTGTAAACATCCCTATAACCTCTACATTCGGTACCGGATCCCCATTTTTGTAATTCAGTTGAACTTGCACAATAATGGACTCCCCGGCCGTCACATTCAGGTCCTCGTTCTCGACCGCAACTTCCATTAGAATCGTTCGGTGTTGTACGATAAAGGTGAAACGAAATGTTTGGGGCTCATAACCATACGGTTGGAACACAATGTCAACCGGCTGCCCTTCCTCGGGGGTGACCCAATCTCCATAAAAGGTGAATGAGTAATTTCCCGAGGGGGACTCAACCACAGAATAGTTGGTCCAGCCATTAACGATGGGAGTGGTTGAAAGTGGAAGCGAATGGTTTGTATCTTCGATGTGAAGCCCAATCATAACCTCTTCGGTGTATTCGATGTCGAAGGTCCTATTTTCAGGAATCGTGGGGTCGATGTTCAAAGCGGTCGGGTTATTCACCACATCGAACGTCATCATGAATTCTTGCGATTGGTAACCGTATTTTGACATATTAAGCGTGAGTGTGTGTCGTCCGATAGTCGTCCCTTCAATAGAAAGGGTATAGTTTCCTCCCGCCCCACTTTGTATGGAAGATAATTCTCCCACCATCCAGTCAAACGTTAAGGAAGCATTCCCTGTAGTAGTGTTGTGGATTAGATCAACATAGGCAAGGGACAGCTCAAAGGTGTCCGTATAGGCCAGCTGAAGCGTCGAATCGTTCTGGAGGTCGGGAAACGTCACAGACGAGGCATAAAGGCCGGTAGTTCGCAATATAGTTGGATTATTCTCTACAATGATAGATCCAGAAGTACTTGCTGGCGTATGGTTTGGTTTGTTGGCGTTGATCGTAAACTGATGCTCCCCAAGATCCCATTCGGTTCCAATAAAGTTATAGGAGTAGCGCCCACTGCTGATTTGCCCCATAGAACTCTGATTCTCATCGATCGTGATCGTCACAGTGGCATCCACCGCATAGGAGACTTGAATCGTGGTAGAGTCATTATAACCGATTATTGGGGAAAAAGTCAACCCCGATATTCCAGCCGACTGAAAAATGTAAACAGAGCCAGTTGTGGAAGTAGACTGGTAATAATCGGGAGGACCCGCCCCCGAAACCAGCACCTGAATACTTTGGGTGCCAAGAGGCGCTCCAGCGGTAGGAATGGTCGCATCAGCGAACCCTTGGGCATTAGTCGTTGCGGGAGTCGAACTCCATGTGGTCTTGAAAGTGACTGCAGCTCCCCCGATCCACACATTACTTTTTGACGCATCTCTGAGTCGTACTTGCATTGTGAATGAAGTACCTCTCGATACGGAGCCTGGTGGGATCGTGATGGCTAAAGCTGTGGGGCGATATACAGCAATGGTTGTGGATGATACATTAAGTCCCACTTCGACACCCGAATAATAGAACGCTGAAACATTGTATTGTCCATGTGGCCATGATGATTGAAGTACATCATTCGATGTATAAGGATTCGGGTTTGTGTCAAGGTCATTATGAGTTGGTCCTGTCCAGTTACCATTTGATAAACTATGGTAAGTTAAGTTCAGCGTGGCTGATGTAGGTGTATATGTAGCATTTAACGTGGTGTTAACACTTAAAGATTGGCCAAGCTCCCCCGGAGGATTAATCACCGTGACATTTGTTACGTAATTTGCCGAAATCGCATGTATTCGCCAATTAGATGCATCTGAATACATTTGTGTCGCATTTATTTTTAGAACCGTACCAGTTCTATCCCACATGTTACTTGGATATACATTTGTCCCATTATACACTGTTAGACTCCACCATTGTGTCGGAAAAGTGTTAATTATATAGGTTCTATTGTAAACCAAATAATCTACTGGAGAAAAAACAACACTAGAGAATGTTGTATTCCAGTCCGCAGTTTGTAAAGATGAATTCACATAATAGGCTGTTAACGCTGAATAATTCAGGTTCTTCTCGAATAATATGTTGAATGTTACATTAAAGGAAACGGACACGTTGGTTTCAAAGGTAAAAAGCT
>JBHIFL010000060.1:0-25405 GCA_046761065.1 Candidatus Heimdallarchaeota archaeon | reverse complement strand
TGTTGAGTCATAGGTTAAACATAGGTTAATTATATGCTTTAAGTGCATTGGATGAATAAAGAAGCTTATGGAGTAAAATTAATCTGTGGAGTAAGTTCAAATATGGTTTGAGTTAAAAGTTCAGAAGTATACTCAAGATATCTTAATGCAGCAACTTCATTTGGAGAATGTGAATACCTCATAGGGATATTTACTGATATAGTAGCTACTCCACTTCTAGATAACTGAACGACTTTGGCCTCATTAGCGATTGGCATTGGTGTTGCTCGAAGTTGAACCAACCAAAAGAAATACGTAACCTCTTATTCAAAGACCTCCCATGAAGTATGGACGGCTCACCTTAGGGCTCTATAATTCTTATGATCCTGTGAAGTTTCATGAAGCGCATCGAAGGGCCTTAGCACGGGTAGGCCCCATTACGCTAGCTTTTAACTGTAACCTGACAACATTTGGCTTTCCTTTCGACCCTACTCTCAAAACACCCCTTGAAGTAGCTAGATGGCTTACCAAAACAACTACGATAGGCCAAAAAGGGCAATATTTGCTCCAACTTGCTCAAACCGGCCGTTTTTCTAATTTTTCCTTTGTGGATCGAGGCTTTCCCCCACAACTCGGGACAATCATCATAACAACATGTCACCCAAAACCTAGAAAGGCTGTAAATGCCTTTTTCATTGCTCAACTTCTGCGCCAGGGGAAATCGGTGTGCCTAATTTTTGGCTTGGGAAAGAAGGGGCTACCAAGGAAGATTTTTGAGCTGGGAAACTATCATCTAGATATAACTTCTGGGCAGGGGCTATCTCTCGAAACTTGCACGGCTTTAGGGGCAGTGCCTAGTAGGATAATGACTTACCTTGAGATTGAGTTTCCATTGGTAGGACATTAGAGAAGAAATTATATGCTATTGTGTTCTGGCTCCCAAAAGTTAAGTCAAACATCTAGAACACAGGGTTAACTTTCATAAAATGATGATAACTAGTGAACTATTTGTTGGGCGTCCTATTTGCTCTTGGGGCAGCCCTATACTGGGCTAATGCACCTTCTTTTTATGTATTAGGGATGAAAAATACATCTCCACTCTTGGCAAATACGATTTGAATCATTGCTGGAGGAATATTTTCACTTATTACTGCAATCCTATGGGAAGATTTCTTGAGTCAATGTCTTTTGATTGGTTTCAAGTGGTATTTTTAGTTTCAATTAGCATCCTAAGTAGGGGGTTTGGCGATTTTCTCTATTTTTGGCGTCTAAAACGCATGGAAGTTTCGTTTGTTGCAGGGATAAGCAACAGTTACCCGCTTTTTGCATTGTTATTTGCTACCCTCTTTAGAACTGAGAAATTAACGTCCATGAGCATCCTTACGTCCGCAATTATTGTTAGCTGAGTCATTATTATCAGTATGACCAAAAATTCAAGTGTTGATCAAAATACAAGTCATTTTCCATATATTCTAAAAACTACAGCAAAAAATATGTAAAAACCTCAGGACTTGCAGTTTTGGCCGCCTTCACATGGGGGATTACAATATTCGGGCTAGGATTCAGTCTTAAGTATTTTTCTCCCCTTTCTGCAAATGCGATATGGATGTCTTCGGTTGGAGCTATTTTATTTTTCGTTTATTTGCTCTTCCCGTTTAGAAACAAGACCAAATACTCATAAAAATTCTCTTTATCTATATTAGGATTCGCTGGAGTTCTTTCCAATGGAATTGGAGGATTTATGATGTTAATTTCAATAACATTGATTGGAACTGCAAGGAGTTCTGCTATTTTCAGTGTATATCTTTTTTTTACCGCACTAATTGCCATTATTATTCTCAAGGAAACGCCTACTATAAGTCGATTTGTAGGGATTTTGCTCGTCTGCCTCGGAGTCCTTTTGATTTCGATCTCATGATCTCTCTAAACCAAAACCCAAAGAGATTTTTGCATTTAGGAGGTAATATTTGATCGTATTTCTAGAAACAGAACCCCCCTCGAACTGGCATGTAAAGCGATGCATCACAGGTGAATGATTTAATTTGAGACTGGATCATATCTGACAGGATGCTATAGAAGAAATTATATGTCACCAGATTCCGGCTCTTAGAAGAAAACGCGCATACTTCTAGATTAAATCGAGGTAGTCTTCACACAACAACGACAAGATGGTGAACCAATTGCTAGGGGTTCTATTGGCTCTTGGAGCAGCCTTAAGCTGGGCCCTCTCACCATCTCTTTATGCGATAGCGATGGAAGATACTTCGCCATTATTAGCAAATGCGATCAGAACATCCACTGCGGGACTTTTTTCGCTTCTTATTGCTATCTTTTGGGAGGACTTTTTAGGCCAGCTACCGTTTGATTGGTTTCAAGTGGTGTTTTTAATTATTATTACCTTCATTGGCATGGGCTTTGGCGATTGGCTCTACTTCAAATGTCTAAGAAGCGCGGAAGTTTCGTTTATTGTTGGAATAAGTAACATTTTCCCTCTCTTTGTTGCATTCTTCACTTTCATTTTCAGAACTGAAGAATTAACCCTCTTAGCGTTACTAGCGTCTATAATAATTGTTAGTGGAGTTATACTGGTCAGCACTACTAAAACCTTAAGCGCAACTCGACTATCAAGGCACTCTTTACATACCCCGGAATTTTCGTTTAAAAAACACTTAGGACCTACAGTTTTTGCAATTCTGGCTGCCTTCACATGGGGGATTACGATGTTTGGGTTAGGATTTAGTCTCAAGTATTTTTCTCCACTATCAGCAAATGCAATTAGAGTTTCATTAGTCGGATTAATCCTTTTTCTGGTCTTTTTATTTTCCCCATTTAAAAAACCCGTGAAAAAACCATCAAAATTCTCTCTGGCTCTTTTAGGAATAGCAGGAATTCTTGGCCTCGGAATTGGATCATGGCTGATGTTAGTTTCGATAACATTGCTTGGGGCTGCTAAAAGCTCTGCTATTTTTAGTGTGAGCCCTTTTTTTTCAGCACTGATTGCCATCCTTGTTCTTAAGGAAAAGCCAACTCTTAATCGCCTTGTGGGAATTCTGATCGTGTGTCTGGGAGTTCTTTTAATGTCTATCTCCTAAAACGAGCAAATTATCTCTCTCACTCATATCTCTGGAACACGATGCCCTATATCGCATCTGTCTGTTTTTGAATTTCTCGGATAAAATCAGTCATTAGATGGTTAAATCTGCCTTGATCTGCTAAATACTCTTGTACAGGTCGTGTTTTTTTTCCAGTATGACGTTTAATGTAAATTTTCCACATTCATTTGCGTAAAGTGGCCAGATTCCTCTTTTTACTGCAAATTTAGCCATTTTTACCGATTTTGAAGTTGGAATGCGCCAACCAGTAGGATAGGGGGCGAGAACTTGAATATATCGTCATCCTTGGATGGTGGTTGCTTTCAATAATTTCTGTTGAAGGTCTTTAAAATGGAAAAGGGCGCTGTCGCAATATATGGGGTCTACAGTCTCGTTATGTTAGTCAATAACTTCGGGGTAAAACCGATTGTTATACTGGGCAGAGTGGTCAAGTCAATCAATCAATTTTACAACAAAGAGCAGGCGCGGTTGCAGCAGATCTATGATCATCAAGAGATTAAAACGGGCATGAAGCTCAAAGAATTAACTGTTAAGCAGAATCACAAGCTCCGTGACTACTTTCATAAGGTCAGTTGATTGGTTGTGGACTTGTATGGGCAACATGACGTGATGTGGACACACTGGTGATTAGTTATAATACAGAATGGAAGCAACACGCAAATATGGGATGTAAAACCAACCAGGGTTGTGGTTAGTTCCCTTTCTCTAAGCTGATCCAGTAGATAGAATGTAAAGCGGTAGAAAAAGGAATTTATATTCTCTTGCAAGAATAAAGTCACACATCCAAGTGTAGTTTCTTAGATTAGCCCTCCCATCAAACATAAAAAGATCTATCTGGGGCAAAAGAAGAACCGAAGATTATTCAAATCTGCAAAAGGCAACCTGATCATTACTGATGTTAATAGGGCCTATAACACCCTTAAAAAAAGCACTCCCAAAAGCGTTCAATACGGATGGGATAGAAGGTGTGGGGTTACATCCTGAATGATGTTATAACATCTTTCAAAGAAGTTGATCTCCGTGTGATCAATTTTCTTTACTTTTAAATAAGTAATTAATGCCTCTAAACTGGTTAAGGTGTTCTCAGCCGTTTTTCTAAATAAGCAAATAATGCCTCTAAACTGGTTAAGGCGTTCTCAGCCGTTTTACCCCTTCGTGCTATTGCCGCTAGGCGTTTTCGCCGTTTCAGAATAGAATTGACCTTCATAAGATGCTTTGGGTGTAATTTGACCCTTTCCATTGCAATGAAGTTGTCTGGCGCAAATCTCAAAAATGGGCGCATCTGGATCTCTGAGATATTAAATTGAACTTCAATACGGTGCAACCATCTACGCCATGCTGAAAGGTTTGCTTGGAGGTCTTCAATTGAAAGATCAGTTACAGTTTGTGCGAAATCT
The DNA here is from genome assembly GCA_046761065.1 of Candidatus Heimdallarchaeota archaeon. GTDB lineage: Archaea > Asgardarchaeota > Wukongarchaeia > Wukongarchaeales > JBHIFL01 > JBHIFL01. The sequence continues at coordinate 20,916 of JBHIFL010000060.1, read as the reverse complement.
TCCACATAGGAAACAATTTCCCGTTCAAAGAACTTGCGTACTTCTGTTGGGAGAGGTGCCTCTTCTGAAACTTGTCCGTAAACCCAACTGATTCGTTTTCTTAAGTCGGAGAGGAATTCCTTTCGTAGAAGGAGAAGTAAGAAGCGCCGTTCTGTCTCTTCTTCATCTTTAAGATCACTGAGATCTCGCAAAGCACTTGTCTCGTGGAGTTCTTTAACTGTGGTTCTAATCATATTGATGGTTTTGCTTATGGTTTTTCGATCGGCTTGGTGCAAATGTGTTGGGAAAAGGCTGAGCAGTCTCGCAAGATCGTCAGAAAGCTTTAAAAAATTTGCGAAGAGGGGGACAGATTTCCGTTTTAGTGTTATTTCGAATGGGGTTGCCAACCTGGATCGGATGACAAGCTCAGGATCCACATATTTGGCCAATTTCCTAATTAAAGTATCGTCCAAACGTCTTTCCTCGGGGGGCACAATGTAGGCGAGCAGCCCCTCCCTCATTTCACGCTCAGTCTCCTGAAAGAGTGGCATGAGGATTTCCTGTTGGAGGCCGACCACTATTCGTTTTGCAACTGATACTATCGCTGAGTAATTAATTTGCTCTTCTTGTATCATTTGTCTTAGTTCGCCTCCTGTGGGATCACGTCTGATCGCACGGAGAATCTTGGATGCTCCTAGACCATATAGAGTTGCAATATCAGCTTGAAAGCGTCCTTTTCCTGTGCCTAGAAGATCTCGGAGAGCCATCCGTGCCTGTTCCCGGATCCACTCGGCATACTCTCCAACAAACACACCTCGCGATAGTTGCGCTAGAAGCGATGTGGCCTGAATGAGTTCTATTGCAGCGTATCTAGCCTCTGGATAATCTAAACAACCTAACATTTCCACAAGCCCCTCTGGTGTCGCTGCTGATTGTTGGATCTCGTCAAGATCCGCATAGAGGGCCCGCAGGTCGCTGCGTCTTTTATCGTATTCGCCAAGCAGTCGAACTAGATTGCCTAGAATCTCGTTTGCATCGGTGAGAAATTGGTCTGGATCTCCTTCGAAGTTTTCCAAGCTCTTTAATGCCCGGTCAGTTTCTTGGCGTAAGATGTTGTCCTCAATTTCCATTGCAACGCTTTTTATTTGTGCCAGAACTTGTTTCTTAACCCTTTGAAGTTCGTTTGGCTGTGTCACAACATTACCCCTCATACTATTTTTCAATTCAATACTTTTACCTTTTGTGGCTCATCATCATTAGTGAAAATAAGAGTTAACAGATTTAATTTATTACATAATAATATATTATTTAATATTAAGCAATAATTTTATTAATTAAATTTCGTTCTTTTAGTATTATTTATGCAAAGAATGGTAAGTAATATCTTAAGTCAAAACTACATTCTTTTTTTCATATGTATGGTAAAAAATGAATGCCTTTCATTGTTTGGGAAAAATTTTAAAGGTTTCTGATTTACATTCATATTATCCAAAAAGGCTTGCCAGGTTATTAAAAAAATCGACACTATTTCCCTTTTGAGGTCCCATCACATAGTTGCTAAGCGAAGATGTCTCAAGAGACGCTGGAGGGTCATTACTTCCTTAAGAGTTTTTTCGATGGACTCACGAATAATCCCCTTACGTCCGAATCCTACATCTTTTAAGGCACCTTGCAGAAATTTACTCGGCTGGAGGATGTAGTTTGCTAGTTGGGTAAGAGATGTATTCCGATACTGCTGTGTGTTGTCAAGGATGCGTTCAACACTCTTTGAAAAACGCATTAAACTTGTCATCATTTTCCCCCATTCATCTCGGCTTCCAGATTTCCTAAGAGAATTTCTCATTTGACGCAGAAGTGAGACGTATTCGTCGCTGATATTCTCCAGAGTGTTCTCTAGCCCCATTCTTTCATAATGAGGCAGCATATTACTAATTAAGGCACTCACAATTTCATAAGAAAAGTAGTCGCATAAATCAAGAATATGGGTCTGTGGTTTAATACCTTGCATCAAGGTTTCATATTTCTCGAGATCATCCTGAAATATGTCACTTACCAGGATTTGCTTGGTAGTTTGATTCCCCATAGGCATAGGTACTTCCGCATTTAATACCTGAAGTAAAACTTCTCGCGGATTAGCCCGAGTTCTTCGTTCAATTTCCACCAAAGGGTTTAAAGCTTTTCTTATAGAAAAATCAGTATCATAGCCAGGCAATATAGTGGTCTGATGAGACTTGGACAAAGCTTGGGCGCTAATACTTGATAACTGTTTAATTAAAGCTGAAGCAACGCTTATATTTGCTTGTTCAAGATCAAACTCGTCCTTTTTTTCCACAAGACGTGCGGTTCCAATTTGTCTGACTTTTTCTTCAAATTGAATCAAAGTTTCTAATGCAAGGGGCCACCAACCATTATGTGCTATTAAATTTGGATAGGTCTTGAACAGGCCATGTTCCTGAAAGGTTGTTCGAGCCAGCGCGGATGGGGTGGAGGGGATCTTTTGTAGAACTTCTACATATTGTTCATCCATAAATACTGAATGAAGGAGGGCTCGGATTTGTTCCGAGTCCATATCTGTACAAACTAATTGGATCTCTTTTACAAGTTCTCCAATTGCTTTGGCAATTTGCATAATGCGCCGATACTGGTCCCTCATGGCTCGAATTTCTATGCCAATATCGGAAACATGAACGATTATCCAATCATATAATTCAGTGAAGAGTTTTAATGTGCTTAAAGGACTATAGACTACGAAATTTAAAATCTTCCCTGCAAATTTCTCAGTGAGAGCCGTATCTTCTTCGGATTTCGCATCCCCTATACGAAATTGATCTCTGATGGTTTGTTTTATCTTCCAATATTCCACGAGCTTATCAATTACTTCTTGATCAGTTAATCGCAGGCGATGCATTCTAGCTTCACTGGATTGCCCTTCAAACAGGAGACCTTTCAACCAGGTTAGGTCCTCTGCTGTGAGTTCGTTTTTGAGAAACATCTTAAGTTGAATCTCAATGGAAATCTGACTAAATCTTGGCCTAAATCGCTCTTCCACCGCCTCCATTACTCGAAGAATGTCTAAATATGGTCTCATTTGTTCAAGATCTTTTGCGGCAGCTAAGAGTTCGGTTAGACGGGAGTATGTAAGGCCTGATTCTTTGAGCAAATGTGCAAGAACATCTTCGAATCCAGTAATTTCTAAAAGTGCTTTCTTCAGAAAACCTTTCTCGCACCATTTTTGAAGCCTTTCGTTGGTAATTTTAAGTAATTTGGGATATGTTTCAGGTAGTTCGCTGGAACCCGTGGTTAAAGTTTCAAGGATCTCCAATCTGTAGGAGAAGACATCCGATGGAATTCCTTCGGCCTTTTCCTGTTCGATTACCTTTGTTGAAACGGAATTTTCCATCTCGACCCAAGGTGTTAGAACCTGTGTTGTGGTCTCTAAATAAGTTGGAAGGATCTGGTATTCAAGGAGTTTTTCTTTTCGGTCTTTAGATCGAGTAATTGATTTCTCTTTTCGGTCTAAACCTAAAAGGACTTGTTTGATGGTGGTATTCAAACTTTTTGCGAAGAAGTGGGCGATAGGTATTTGATTGCGATAACGATTCCATAAATCGCGTAATTCTTCCCTCGCAATTTCCAGGTCGCCCCCTGTTTGAATCCGTATCATCAATTTGTAATATGCTTTTATGAATTCAATGGCTTTTAAGCCGTAGGAGTGGATTATCTCGACCAAATCGCTAGGAATGTTCGCAGTTTGAGAGAGAGCAAGGATTAACCCTGCAGGGAGTGTCTTACTCTTCCAGATTTGATCCATCCAAGGTGGATAGGTCTGAAGCAGTTGAATTGCTTTAAGATCACTTACCCCTGGCAATGCCATGGTACCGCTCAATCGTTTATCAGACATTTTGTTCACCTGTTTCCGGTTTAATCAGTAAATCATAGTGTTCACTGAGTTGCCGGCATATTTCACGTAGATCACGTAATAAGAGGGTTCCCTCAGGCATTTCTTTAGCCATAACCGCACCAATTTGTTGCGAGTATCGGCTTCGTTGATCTTGAAATAGGAACAGCGCATACCCAGTTTTCCTGCCACCAGACTTGGTTAAGAAGATCTCTATTCTCTGAGGATAAATCCCTCCCACAGGAGAAGCCCAATACCTCAAATGCTCTTTGAGCTCCTCAAACTCGCAGGTTTGTTTGTAGTTCTGGGGGGTTTCTTGGAAAATGTCGGTGAACCACTCTTCTTCAATCCTTATGGAACCCCTAGATTTACAAGCCTCTTCAAAATAAGTAGGTACCTTTGTTCGAAACTTCTGGACAAGATTTGCTATTTCGTCTACTTCATAAGTAATAATCTCACCGAATTCTTGCTCCATCTTTTGTCTCACGAATTTGATAATTTCATGAAGAGCAGCTTGTGTATCTTCTAGGGTCTTCTTCTTTTGTTCCAATTCGGTAACTTTTTCGAGCAAATCTCTGCGATCTGCCTCCCATGCAGTGCGTTCTCTATTTAGATGGGTTCGATCCTTTTCCAAAGAGGCAAAATTTTCTTCTAGTACCTCTTTCTCTTTTTTGAGAGCTTGGATATTGTTTGACCACTTTTCCCGGGCTTCATGTAATTTAGCAATTTCTTTTTTCCAAATGTCGTCTCTCGCGGTCAGTACACTGTTTCGTTCATCTAAGACTGATCGTTCCTTTTCAAGAGCAGCAAGTCCATTGTTCAAGGTCTGTTTCAGTTCAGAAACAGTTGTTAGTTCTGTTTCATAATCCTGAATTTGCCTTATTAGTGATTCTCTCTCGTGTGATGGCTCCCCCCCCAAGATTGCTGCCTGTTGAAGTTGTTCCTCTGCATTCCCTTTCTCTATGGTTAATGTCTTCTGTTTAGCAATTAATTGCTGATTCTCTGTGGATAAGCGGGCGACGCTTTCATTCAACGTCATCTGCGCTTGAATTATAGATTGTTTTTCGGTTTCTAGTTTGATTTCTTCAGTATTTAATTCCGCTTCTTTTTCATCCCATCTATCTTTCTCATCTATTAATTTTCGTTCTCTTGTATTGATCCGCTCTTTCTCAGAAAGTAGGTGTTCACTCCTCTCCAGAAGGATATTTTCTTTTTCGGAAAGAATCTGGCGTTTTTCATCTATTTTTATCTTTTCTTCATCTAAGATTTGCGTTTTTTCAGCCAACTGTTCTTTTTGGTAAGATATCTTTTTACTAACGCTTTTTTTCAATTGTGTTAAAGAATTGGTTAAGCAGTTACGAAGATAACCTGAATCAAGAAATATTTGGGGAAGATTGAGTTCAGGAATTGATTCAAGGGTTTTCGTTACTAGAGAATTAAAGGCTCCTTGGCTCGAAATCTCATATTGCTTGCGAAATTCAGTAAATATACCCGAGAATTGAGATTGGACAAATATTCTGGGGTCTTCAGGCACCGTCGCACCTTGATCAAGGATTTCAATGAGGGCTTGTTGCAAATACTCTCCAAAGGTGTCAATAAATTCGAATTCTTTGTCTGTGCCCTTTTTTTCATGAATCATTTTCATGTAGACACGAATCACTGAAGGAATCGATACTTTTGCTACATATCTTTTCATTTCATTTCGGAAAAAGTCCCGTACTCTCCTTTCTTGGGGTTCTGTAAACGTAAAATCCTTGATTGCTTCCTCAACTTGTGTTATCCACTCAATAGGGGTTCCTGTAAAAGTGTCTAAGTCTTCAAAGCCTGATTCTATAAGGCGTTCCAAGATTGAAGTTCGATCTGGTTGCGCCATATATGAGTTGAATTCGTCCATAAAGAGAGCCAATTGATCTAAGACCCAACTCACAAGTGAATGAAGGGTAGTATCTTCGGTACCATACACTGTTTTAAAAACCCAGGATTTAGTTCCCCCCATACTCAACGGGAGACGTTTTCCAGATCCCCAGACTTCATGGGTTCTTAAAAAATGTTCAGAACCAGTTGTTTCATGTACGAGCTTCTTTAAATGGCCTTCTCGGAAGGCATCAACTATTACCGGAGCTAAAAACCTGATGAGCTCAATTCGCGGCTCTTGCTCACATTGGGGAAAAAAACTCATCATTTGCTGAAGGAGCTCACCTGAGTCGTTCATTAAACCTGTCAGTAGGTTTTCATCAATATTATATTGAGTAAAATTGAGCGCTATTAATTCTCCTATGTCTGGAACTGGTTGCCTGGTCAAGATCATGCCATAGGGTAGCAAGCCTTCCAATTCGATTCGTTGATTTTTTTTCCCGAAATATACATTGATTGTCGTAATGTTTCCAATATCTTTTGTACTTAAATAGCAGTCTAATTCTTCAAAGAAATTCCCTAGGCTAGAAGGGATGATTTCCCAATTTCCCGTATAAACCGGATAACTGTTCCCATTCTTTGAGATAAGTGTCACAATTCCAGATTCTAATAATTGATCTAGGGTCTCTGTTGTGGTAATCTCGCGTGATTCACCTTCGGACCCGGGTTGCAGCGATTGGTCTGCCATTTTTCTCCCCCACAAAAATAACTTTGGTAGGAAAAAAAGGTAACCTTTTGATTTTTCTCCAAAAACTATTATAACCATTTGATGAGAGTAATAAAGCATGTTCTTTGATAATTTGTCTTTAGAATTCTTATTCCTATATGCTTTTGTGATATCTTCAAATGAAGACTCAGTAAACACAGCTAAAAAATAATACCTATTTAAAGAAACCTGAAAAAACCATACTTGCCAACTAGATTTATTATGAAGATACTTGTGTTCCATGTAAGTATCAGAGAGTAATAAATTAATTAATTTTAATTAAAATGCTTATATTTGTATATTCTTTCTTGTTTTCAAACTTGTTGTAGACTAACACCATCATCCAAGGGCCTTGTTAAAACATTCGTTCTAAAAAGGAAAGTATTGCCTTGTTAAACTCTTGAGGTTTCTCCGACATTACATAATGGCCAGCTTCTGGAATTTTTTCTAGTGTGGATCCGCGAATCTGATTTAGTAAATATTCAGAATACCATACAGGAGTCAATTTATCCTCTTCTCCAACGATGATCTTTGTAGGGAGTTGGAGCTCTTCCAATCTCGCACGGCAATCGAAGGCGTCACATGTTTCCCAATTTGCCACGGCAATCTGAGGGTTGATTCTTATAATTTGTTGTTTCACTTCTTCGATTATTGTTTGGTCGGTCTTTTTTGAAAAGGCCCATGGTCCCAAAAACTGTTCAATTGCCTCTCTGCAATTTGTGCGAAAAGCCGTAAGAATATCAGGGTGCACCCTAAGCTTTGCCCCTGTTCCAACGAGTACTAGTGCCCCAAGCTCGGTTGGTTTATCGAGAGCCAATTGCAAAGCAATTGCTCCCCCCATCGAATGACCACAAATTACTGGTTTCTTTAAACTTAATTTTACGATGAGGTCAGAAATCATTGTTGCATAATAACCGATTGAGATTTTTCCTAGTGGGGGCTTGGACTGGCCATGGCCTGGTAAATCCACTGTCACTACATGGTAGGTTTTTGAAAAAAAACGCATCTGCGTTTTCCATTGCAGATGTGTTCCCATTGCTCCATGAATGAACAACAGGCTCAATCCCGCCCCTTTTGCTGTATAATATATTTTCTGTGTGTTGATTTGGCAGTATGGCAATTTAAAACTTCACCGATCGTTGGAATGAGTTTGATAAACTAAATAAATGTATTCCCGAAGTTTTGGGTCTTTAAAAATGGGATCCGGGCTTTCAATGAGTGTTCCTGTATCCAATTGGAGAACGCCTCGTTTTACAAAAGTAAAACCATTATTTTCCAGTAGATTATGAGGATGTTGGTATTTCAGTCCAGGTTGTGTTACAGCTAAAAGCCCATCGCTCTTTAGAATTTTATGCGTTTCTTGGAGGACACGACCTGTGTTTGCGTTGAAGTATTGTAACCATCCCATCATATCCCGGTTAAAGACAACAAGATCCATACATGCAGGTGGAAATCGATATTGTTGCATTAGGGTTTGTATAGTTGGGGTCAGGCACTTTTGAGAGCACACCCGAACTGTTGATTCGATGATTCGGGCTTCTATTGTCAATTGTTCAAGTTCAGCTTGAATTAATAAAATTTTTTGGTTGGTTTTTGGGAGTTTTTGGGAAAGCATCGACAACCACAAAGGGTTCATATCTACCAGATAAATGATTACTTGTTTTCCGTCAAAATACTGAGGCGTTTGGTCTAAAAAGGATATAGCTATCTCATTATTGGTTCCTGCTCCGAGATCCGTTAACTCTACTGGATTCTTGTTCCTAAGATATTGCTCAATAAAAGGATCCTCAAGTACTAGCCTAAATTCCAGTCCCCGGATGTTTTTCGTTGTTCTCATCTTCTATCACATATCTTTGGGGAAGGAATAATATATTTTGGGGGTTTTCTGATTTGTTTTGTTTCTGTAACTCACCTAATCAAATCGTTGGATCACTTTTACACTATCTAAAACTGTGGCGACTTTGTAGATTTGAAATAGATTTGTCTCCGTCATTATTGCAGTTCCTAAAAGACTTCCAGCTACATAAGCGATCGTGTCATCATGGTTAATAAGTCCTTTTTCCACAGCTGCTTTGATGGAATGATAAACCCGTTCATCTGTGGAATTACTCATTTCCTTCATTAAGAGGGGAGTGACGCCCCAAACTAGCGACGATCGTCTATAAATGGATTTAAAGGGAGTTGTTGCTATTATTGGGGCCTTTGGGCGTAATTTTGAGATCATGCGGCAAGAAAAACCTGTTTTGGTCGAAACTATGACGGCATTAATTATCTGTCTGTCTACAGCTAGGTTGACACACTCTCCAATGACTTCTGCCACTGATTGCGCCTCACTTTCACTTTGATATGTCCGTGGAATCGCTTTTTCTGCAATTGAGGCAATTTGATCCATTACCTTCACTGCTTGGACAGGGTACCTCCCTACGGCAGTCTCGCCAGACAGCATAATCGCATCGGCGCCATCAAGAACAGCATTCGCTACATCCGATGCTTCAGCACGCGTTGGACGTGGTTTTTCAATCATTGATTCTAGCATTTGGGTAGCAACGATTACTGGAATACCTACAATATTGCATTTCTTGATGAGTTTTTTTTGGATCAATGGGACTTTTTCGGGCAATAATTCCACCCCGAGATCGCCACGAGCGACCATAATCCCATCGGACACTTGTAAGATCTCATCAAACTGTTCAGTTGCTTCGACGGTTTCTATCTTTGAAATGACCGGAATTTCCTCTCCATGGTCACTGATGATCTCTTTGATTCGCTCCACATCCTCCCGGGATTTTACAAATGAGATACCAAAGTAATCCGCCCCCAACTCGATTCCTGTCCTAATGTCCTTGTAATCCTTGGGGGTAGGAATACGAAGGAGAGGAGCACCTGGTACGTTGATTCCACGCTTACTTCGCAAAGGACCTCCTTTTACGACTCGATTAACAATCTCCTCTTCATTTGGAATCGATAATACCTCCAATTGAATAAGGCCCTCATCAATAAAAATAGTATCACCTTTTTTTACGCGACATGGGAGTTCTTCATACGATTGGGGGATTGTCTGCTCATTTCCCACGATTTTTTTTGTGGTTAAAACAATTTCACTGTTCTCTTGTAGAAAAACGTTCTGAGCCATCTCCCCAACTCGGATTTTCGGACCAGCAAGATCAACTAAAACGGCTATCTTATCTGATAGAGTTCTTAAGGTACCAATTCGTTTCTTATATTCCTCGTAACTTCCATGGGCACAATTGATTCGCGCAACGTCCATTCCTGCATCCATCATCTGTTTTAAGGTAGTCTCCGATTCTGAAGCGGGGCCAAGAGTACAAACGATTTTGGTCCGTGTTTCAATTTTGACCTTATCCTTGTTTCTAACCGAGGTACTCATCTGAAATCTCCTCTCTCCGGAATTCTCATTTAGCTAAACCAACGATATATTTCCTAAGCTTTGTGGCTTAATTATGTTGTCTTTTCAGTTGCTCGTAAGGACAATGCAACCGAGCTGAAAATCACTAATCGGTCTTAAGGCTCGCTCTACTATTTTGAAAATATCTATGAAGATCGGAGGGTTCGACGTTCAGGGTTATTAATGTTTAAGAGACCAGTCGGTAAAATTAAAAATCCAACACCATCCTACAGGGTTTTTTCTTAAATAAACTCTCGTTTAGGTCGGTTTCTTGTGCAGGCGAGGTTCTTACCAATTGTATTATAAATGAGTTGAAGCCCCAAACATTCACTTACTAAGACGAAGAAGCTTTGTGAGAACTCATTGGAAAAATTGGGACCATAGTATCAATAGTCTTTAGGCCAATTCCCGTAAGAACCAACACCACACAATCTTCAGCGTCGATTTGTCCTTTCTTCAGTCGCTTTTGCCATGCAGCATAGACCACGGCGGAGGTCGGTTCCACAAAAAATCCTTTTCCCCCCAAGGTTTTCAAAGAATCAATTATTTCTGGATCAGAAACTAGATCCACCTCAGCTTTGGGTTGTTTCACGGCTTTAACTATGTCATCAAGTCTAGCTGGTGTTCGTACTGAAATACCATCAGCTATCGTGTTTATGGGAGCTTTTACATCAAATGGACTTCCTGTTAACGCTGAATAGAGCGGGGCACACTGGTCTGACTGTACTCCAATAAGTGTTGGGTAGGAGTCTATGATGTTCACCGATATGAGTTTTGTGAATCCCTTGATAGCTCCGTAGAAGGTGGATCCCGAACCTACTGGGATAAACACATAATCTGGAGCATTCCATTCCAATTGTTCGACAATTTCATACGCCATCGTCTCTTTTCCTTGGAGGTAAAACGGATTCCAATGATGAGAGGCGTAGAACGTATGAGCCGCTACGTTGCGGGCTGCCGCTGTTGCCGCCTCTCGTCCTCCCGGAATTTTTCTTAATGTTGCGCCATACGCAACGATTTGGGTTGCTTTCCCAACCCGGACTTTCTCTGGGACAAAGATCTCGCATCCAATGGCGGCTCGCGCGCAATATGCAGCAACGGACGCACCTGCATTCCCTGACGAGTCTTCAATAGCCTTCTTGACGCCTTCCTCCTTCATGTTACTCACCATGACAGTGACCCCCCGATCTTTGAGTGACCCAGTTGGACTTACGTATTCTAGTTTTGCATAAATTCTTGCCGGAGACGTTTCTAATGGAACCAAGGGCGTCATCCCTTCCCCTAACGACACAATTGATTTTGGTTCAATTGGGGGAAGAATCTTGCGATATCTCCAGATTGTGTGATCTCGTAAGAGAATATTGTCGCACTCGAAGGGAGTCTCATTGTGAATTTCAAAAGGCCCCCCACAAGGGCATCTCCACTCGGTATATTTGTCCTGAGCGCGGCCACATCGTGTACAATAGATCTCAATCATTTTAAGGAATGCCTCCAGGATTGGCAATATATCAATATTTTTTCATCAAATAGTTTGCTAATTCATTATCTGAGGTTGAATCGGATTTTAAGCGGTAAACATCTGATTTACATGGAAAGTATAAGACCATAGCCCACATAACATATTTAATGCCTTTTTTGATGGAATATGAAGCATTCGCCCATTCTGGGGAAAAAATCCTAACAAAGGACAGCATATTAAAAGTTACCAAAATATTATTCGTTTAGAGGTAACTTCAATAATACAAAGAACCCTTTGGTTAAATAGAGGTATTCTTAGTGAGTCTTTGCCATCTTTGGCGAGTTTTAGCTTATACTTATTGATATGATCTTGTGTTCTTTCAATGAATTCTTCTTTACTGTCAATAATTCGCCCTTTGCCCCAATTAATAACTGCATCTTGTCCGTTGTAAGCAGCAACTGCCACATTTTGATTTCTCGAGAGATTACGAACTTTACTCGATTTTTGATCCGTATGCACATACACGTTTCCATCTTTGTAGGTGAAGAAGACGGGAACAACATGAGGAGCATTCTTCTGGTTCTCAGTGGCAAAACCGGCTAACCACTACCGTTCCATCAAACTCTGAACTTCCATCAAACTCTTTGGCATATTTAAATCCCTTTAGATGCCCATGAAACAAAACCAGGACCCTTCCAAATTAACTTTTATAATTATGGTATGAGCCATGGAAGCCTTTATACTCAACACTTCTTTTCGCTCCTTGCCTTTCAAGTCGCGAAATATGGTACCCTTTCCTAACGAAACACTTAGACCAAGTCTATTTTGAGGACAGAATGTTCTTGGCATAGTTCCAAAAAGAAATGCATCAGGTTCCCCTTTCCTGTGTTCAGGGGTATTATTCGGTGAGTAGAACCTCAAGATGATCTTTCGATAGCCTTGACCACTGTGTCGATTGCATCGATTGTCGTTTCAATCTCTGACTCTCCATGCTCTGTGCACAGACGCCCTACACCATGCATGGTATGAATCCCTTGATTGAGCATCCGAACGAAGTATTCCTTTTGCTGCTCTTTATGGAGATTCCCTTCAATATTTTCTGCATTGATAGGCGGAATATCTTTCGTCATAAAGTGTAATCCAATCCCCCCAACCGCTCCAGTACATTTCAAGATGAGACTGGTGTTAGGAATAATCTCTTCCCGAATTCGGGACCGCAACCTGTCCCCGAACGTCTGTAACTGTGGATAGATCTGGTCTTTTTTCTCTTTCAGAATTGAAAGGGTTTCATACGCCGCTAGAAGGGATATCAGATGGGAGGAGAAAGTCCCCCCACCCATCGTAACCACACTATATTTTTCTCCCGGTTTTAATGGATTTGTAACCTCCATAATCTTTTCTGGCCCTCCAACGGCGCTAATGTGAACACCACCAGCCATTGTCTTTCCTAGAACCACGAGATCTGGCACAACTCCGAAATACTCTTGCGCGCCGCCAAGCGCTAGGTTAAATCCAGTCACGATCTCATCGAAGATCAGACAGGCACCTATGTTTTCAGTTTCTTCCCGCAGGACTTCAAGGTACCCCGATTCGGCAGGAACTATTCCCCCCGCCCCGAGGAGTGGTTCAAGGATCACACCCGCCAAATCATTTGCATGCTCCCGTATGACCTGCTTTGCGATGTCTGGATCATTAAAAGGAATCGTAATAACATTCATCGTGTCCGGGAGGCCTGCGGAGTCTGGAACCGGGAGGCCTACCTCATTAGTATATGGCAAGTGAACGGCCCAGCAAAGATCCGTGCTTGGACCATGCCACCCTCCTTCCATTTTAATAATGGTCTTCCGCTTAGTATAGGCGCGCGCTATTCGAACCGCATACATACATCCTTCGGTGCCGCTTGTTCCAAATTTCACTTGTTCCACACAGGGGACAATCTCTACAATCAGTTCAGCCAATTTAACTTCGGCTTCCGTCACCAAGCCCAAGTGCGGACCCAGTTGTAATGCTTTCTTTATGGCTGCTGCTACCTGTTCGTTCCCATGACCGAGGATGTTCACCCAATGGCCTTGCCAGTAATCGATATATTCATGCCCGTCAACATCCCACACTTTGGCACCTTTGCCCCTTACCGCATAGTATGGAAAAGCGCCGAGGGAGGGGAGCCCCCAAAGTCTCAGATTGTGAGAGGTCCCCCCAGGTATTACTTTGATTGCTTTCTCATAAAGTGCCTTAGATTTTGGCCTTTTACTGATATACTCCTTGATTGCTTCTTCAAGACCCATAGCTGAACCTCCTGAGAATTAACTAAGATAAATCCTAAATTTTGTAGCAACTTTTTGGAATATTTCCTGCGATTTTTGTGATTCAATATTAAGATGGGATTGTAGCAACTTGAAAATTGATATGTTTAAATCTGTTTTCTCAGAACTCAGATATTTTATAATCCCTAAGAAAAATGTAGCCATCACCTTTTGAAGTATCAATAAGCCTTATATCCTTCCTTACACATCTTCCTGTATTATTCCTTCATCTTTTTGGGACCTTTATTACTTGGATTAAAAACTGAAGTTTGACACGTTTAGGATAGAGTCGAATAAAAAACTATGGTGAAAAATTTGTCTAAACTGAACAAGGCGCTCCATGTTGTCGAACGAGATCGCAACGCAATTGGTCGATGTGTCCGACTCGCATATTACCCTGTTGTCACCGCGCGCGCGAGCGGTGCACACATCTGGGACATTGATGGGAACGACTACATTGATTTTCTAGCTGGTGCAGCTACCTTGACAGTGGGACATTGCCATCCAAAGGTGGTCGCCGCAGTCAAAGAACAGGCTGAACAGCTTCTGCACTATGCGATGGTCTACGAGTACAACGAATTACCTGTCCGCCTTGCTGAACGCCTTAACCAATTGGCTCCGGGACCCTTCAAGAAGAAAACGGTTTTTGGTCTCTCCGGATCCGGAGCAAATGACATTGCAATGAAATTGGCGAGAGCGGCCACCTCTCGAATCAAACTTGTAGGGTTTCTTCAAGGTTACCACGGGAGCACATTTGGAGCTCTCTCTTTGACTGCTGTATCCCTTGGAATGCGTCGGAAGTTAGGGCCCCTCGTCCCAGAATGCTATCATATCCCATATGCCAACTGTTTTCGCTGCCCATTTGACCAGAATTATCCTGACTGTGGGCTGACCTGCCTTGAGTATGCTAAGTTTATGTTTGAAAATTACATCCCACTAGAAGAGGTTGCTGCTATCATCCCCGAGCCGTTCCAAGGGGATTCGGGCATTATTATGCCACCCGAGGAATGGGTTCGGGCCCTGAAAGAGTTGTGTTCTGATAATGGCATCCTGTTTGCTTCTGAAGAGGTTCAGTGTGGGTTTGGTCGTACGGGGAGATGGTTTGGCATCCAACACTTCAGGATTGATCCTGATATGATCATCTTTGGGAAGGCAATAAGCGCGGGAGTCCCGCTCAGCGGCGTGATTGCCCGAGCGGAGGTCGCCGATGCTGCCGATGCACCAGCTTGCTTTCTGACAACTAAAGCGAGTCCTCTGTCTTGTGCTGCCGCACTCGCCGTGTTAGACATTATCGAGGAGGATCAGTTGCTGAACCGCGCAACCAAGATTGGGCAGTACACCATGAAACGTTTTACTGAGATGCAAGAGACTCATTCGCTCATTGGTGATGTGCGAGGAAAAGGACTGCTGATTGGTGTCGACTTGGTGACTGATCACAAGTCCAAGGCCCCCGCAAAACTCGAAGCTCGGAAGGTTTGCTGGCGATGCGGAGAGCTTGGCTTGTTGTTAACGACCCTTGGCAAGTCCGTCTTGCGGATCGCCCCACCACTTAACATACCTCAAGAGGATTTGGACGCTGCACTTGCTATAATCGACCAAGCGTTGATAGACGTCGAAAAAGGGAAGGTTTCAGACATGGCTGTCGCAACTATGTCGCCTTGGTGAAAGGGATTATCGCAACATGGTCTCACTGGAAACCCGTTAAATGGTCTTTAATCCTTGCATTCTTGAAGGAAGTTGAGGGCACTGGCCACTAAAATTGCGACTCCTAATGGTAGCGCATCCTCGTCGATGTCGTACCGTGGATGATGTCCGGGAAATGTGATTCCTTTCTCTTTATTCGCAATCCCTAAGTGGAACATCGCCGCTGGAATGCCAAATCCGAACTCGTAGAAGTCTTCCGCGCCCATTTCGGGCACTGCGGCGATTTTCACGTTTTCTGGGCCAAGAAGCTCCTCTGCTACCTTTCGGAAGATTCCTATCAGCTGTGGATCATTCACCCCAGGAGGATACCCTTCTAAAATCTCTATCTCGCATTCCGCACGCATCGCGGTGCAAACTTGCTCCGTTATCCGCTGGAGGGCTGAGAAGGTTGCCTTGCGGGTTACATCATTCAACGTACGAATTGTCCCTTCCATGATAACCTTCTCTGCGATTATGTTGTTTCGGTCTCCCCCCTCTATCACCCCAATTGTGACCACTACTGCGTCTAACGGATCAGTTTCGCGGGCTACAATTGTCTGGAGCGCTAGGATCACATGGGCGGCGACCACAATTGCATCAACGGATTTGTGGGGGTAAGCCGCATGACCTCCTTTTCCTTGGATTTTTATGCGCATCGCATTCGCTGCGGCTGTAGCAATTCCTGACTTTATCTTGATCTGCCCTACTTCCGTTTCATCGTCAACATGCAGGGCGATAGTGGCGTCCACATCGGGATTGTGCAGCACACCCTCCTCCACCATCTTCGCTGCCCCACCCGGTCCTTCCTCTGCAGGTTGGAAAATGAACTTGATGTTTCCTGGGATCTCCACTTGCAGCTCCTGCAATATTTGCGCAGCCCCGAGAAGCATGGCCACATGGGCATCATGACCGCAGGCATGCATCACTCCGGGAATTTGGCTCTGATACTCCGCACCTGTTTGTTCTTGAATGCTCAGCGCATCCATATCAGCTCGAAGCGCAATTGTCTTCCCCGGTCGCCCCCCTCGGAGGAGCCCGACCACACCCGTCTCGGCAATGTTGGTCTGTACCTCAAGACCAAGGCGGCTCAGCCTTTCAGCGATCAATTTGCTTGTTCTTACCTCTTGGAAGCCTAATTCAGGATTTGCATGAATATCGCGTCGGAGCTTCACTAGATCGGGAGCGATTTCCTGACATCTTTCTAGGAGTTTCTTCTGTATCATGCTGTGCTCGAAGATGGAGAGTTTTTTTAGCTTTTCCGGTAATATTGGATTAACCCTTCAATAATGTGCTTGTAGCTCGTTCAGGAACACAACTCACGGTTAATGTTACCGTTTCCTCAATATCTTTCACCTTAGCAGATAAATACCCTTGATGTTAGGTTTTTGTGGAGCGCTGCGTATGATCTGGCTTTCCTCAGAAGATAAGGACCTCTTGAGCCTGCTTGTGAATGATATATCCATAGAAGCCCTCCAACGAAATTGGGAGAAGTTGATGGAGTTCACACCCATGCCCTCCGGTTCGCCATAGGAGGAGGAGGCGATTCAGTTTTTCAAAGAGAAGCTCGATGCATATCTGAACGCAGTTCATGTTAACTGAGCTTTGAAACTATGCTTTTACTCCCGTGTATTCACTTTTTAACCGCTTTGAAACTCCCCGCGCTATCCCTATACGCTTTACTAAGCTATCAAAGAATGTGATTATAAAAAAATAATACCAATAAATTAATATTTTAAATGTTTATATTCTCAATAAAGATTTAAATATGTATACTAATATATGATATTATAAAAGTCTACAATTAAAAAGGAAATTGAGTATATGAAGTCAAAAAAGATAATAATCTTTCTCATCATTATAATTATGGGAGTAATGACTATATCCCTAGCTCTTTCTAAACTTGTTTCAAATGAAACCCGCCCACAAGCTCAAACAACATCCGAAAATCCCCAGACGACTCCGATTTATATTACGACAACAACTCCACCAGTATCCCCAGTTAAAACTATTTATTTAAACAACACATCCCCCGCTATTCCTGAAAGGTTTGCCGCTGAAACCTCGACCTTTTCCCAAGGGATCCGGTTGGATGTGGGCGTGAATGATACCACACCCCGAGTAGGGGACGCAGTCCTCATTGTCAGTCGGATGACTAACGTGAACAGTTCGGAACCCGTGGGCTTCTACGGTAGTTTAGACATGAAAGTGCTCAATAATGAAAGTGTTATAGTATATGCAGCTAGTGTCGAGTTTCTCATGGTAACTATAGCTCCTGGTTACGTAGAATTAGCATTAAATCAAACATTTACTAACGTTTTTGTATGGAAGGTTGAAACCTCCCCGTATATCAATGTGGAATTCAAGCCCAAGGAGAGTTATGACATCGTCGTTGCGTGTGGGCTACGAACCAGGGGTGCACATCGTTTCAGTGTATCTTCAACCCCAATACAGGTGACAATTAGTAGTTAATTGAGATTAGATTCAATATTCTTCCTTGGTTGACTAAATGATATGCATATCAATGTGATGTAATCCTTTTAGGGAGTGTGTGGAGTTTGCAATCGCGGATAAAAGCCAGAAAAGCGCTCTTGCAGGGCGTGTTTTTGTGTGGGTTGTGTTTGTTTTGGTTTATGAGTCTCATTCAACCGAACTATTCAGTGCTGGCTCCCTCGAGTTCGGGAACTCGGGTGTCGGACATGCACTTTGAGAGTATGCATAATAATGAATTGCAAGATTCCTCAGGGTACGGGCATCATGGAACCAATCACGGCGCAAGGTTGACGGATGACGATGAAGGATTACTTTTTAGCGCTTTGGAAATGGATGGGTATAATGATTATGTAGATCTCCACAAGCCCAATTTACTCCGCTTGGATAACACGGATTTCACAATTACTGCGTGGATCAACTTGGACAGCAATACAGGTAACGATCCAGCCAACACAATCTTCTTCGATGCAGGAGCTTGGGGTGGGGCTGACAATAACCAAATGGTCTGGTTTGGTACCAATAGTACGGGGTATCTCAAACTGGGATTCTATGGACCCCATTACCTTACCAACTACAAACCCCCTCTGCATGAATGGACTCACGTCGCGGTGACATTTGACAGAAGCGCGAAAGTGGCCAGATTTTACGTCAATGGAACGCAAACCCCTACCATCCCAAAAAAGCCCGGACGGCCTAATTTCGATGATTGGACGGGCGCGCTATTGGGCAGAGCGTATTATTCGCCTTATGAATGCGCTTACCTGGATGGTATGCTGGATGAGGTGCATGTGTACCGGCGGATGCTCAATGAAACCGAAGTTGACTATATCGTCTCCCAGGAAGACACCGGCGCAGGTTGGCAATACGGGGTATCCATGGCACCCCCCTACACTGAGTACCAATCGATTGAAATGCCCACAAGTGGCATGGATTGGACCTCGCCACCTGTAGGAGTTTCCTACTACTTTTTTGTAAGTGCGACAACCGAAGATGGGGTCTTTGCCCAATGTGGATTCGCATATAATGGCCGGAATATCTTCATTAGATTACAAGGGGGAAACACAAGTCTCCCACCCCACTCTTGGGGTATGTTTTGGATGTATTTAAAACCGGGGGTGGGTTACATTGGAGATAACATTTTACCTCCCTCCGGTTGGTCCTCTACCCATCAAATTTATTATAGCATCGCTGTGTATCCCTCTGAGGATTGTCTATCGTTTTTGTTTTTCAATAGCAATAGAAACGAGGAAATACCAATACATCGCACCGTTGTTGTAGATGAACTCTTCACCGGAAGAGTTGGAGGCTTGGCTGAAAGCAAAGAACGAAGTGGGTTTGGGGATATCTACGTAGACAGGGTTGCTGTTTGGGCGCAGATCCAGATCCCTGAGCAAAGATCTTGTGGACCAGGTTATGCATATGATGGAAATACTGCGCCATACGACGCCGATGTCCTCTCCTGTGTCCGGATCTACAAGTATGCGGATCTGCCATTTGTTGTTCAAGTAGGGTTTTATAATGGGACGCACTATTCTCATAATACTATCCTGTGGAGTAGTACATACTATGCAGGACCGGAAAACTTTCCTCCAGAATGTCCCTAGCAGGAGGGGGTTGATCCAACAAGAACAGCCAAAAGAATTTTGTGAGAGGAGGATTCGGCTGCGGATCCCCTCGAACTGGCTTAAGCGTCATAGCTTGGGATCATTTTACAAAAAGATATTAACCGCAGTTTAGTCCTGGTAGCCTCCTCTCTTAAACTCTTTGTTATCACAAAGATTTAACCAAGTCCTTGCAGGATCTACGCAATAGGCATGTATAACATGAGTACCAGAATTTTTCGACCATAGCTTATACTAGGATAATCATATGACTAACCATTTGGAGGGAGTTCATCTGCCTCCGTGATCTAATGTTAATTGGATCTTATCGCGAATTTGCCTGTGAATGAAGCTCGCTTTTGAGTGGATGAGTTGAGTAGGATGGAAGGGAGCCAAGAGGGACATAAAGACGTCAACTAAGTTTCTGCACGCCTGGACGAGTGGGACACCCTCAAAAAGCGTTCGAAAAGAGCCCTGTGACCATCATGGTTGGTCAAGGTTATTGGAAAAGATTTAGAAAGCTGGTGTGGGAACAAAAACGAGAGAAGCTTGTTCTAATACTACAGAATAATTAGAGTAAAGGTTACTCAAGGTTTTCAATAGTAAATGGGACACATCAGTGGGATAATATGAGCGCGAGGAATACTATGGTTCCCAACGGGCAGGGGAAATATAACGGCTGGAAACCACCAATCAGAAGTAGGTTCACCAATAGGTTTTGTGAGGAATAGGAAACACAAGGGACGGTAAAATCCTTCTTCTCAAATTTTCCCAACCAGTCCGTAAATACTGAGAAAAAGTTTGCTTGAAAATAGTAATTGGGCTACTGTAATTTGGTTTGAAGTAATGGGGATAAGAAAACTGTGAGTCATGGGAAACCGAAACTTCTGTTCCGTAACACATGCACGCGATCGGCAAAATCCCTGGTGATTCGTGGAAACATTGGTAAAATCAAGGAGGGGAACTGATACTGCACAGGAACACTGGATGCCCTGTATCTTAAATTTGCATCCCAATACTAAACACTATCAAAAGGCGGTAGGAACGTTCTAGAAATAGAAGGAACGCATCTGCACACATTTTTAACAGGGTTTGGCTAAAAATCGGAGGGGAATAGGATACCTCAACTAGAAAAATGCGGAATCAGCCAGATACGAATCCCTAAAATGGGTTTTGCGCAAGACTCTAAAGCCCAAGGGTCCCTACACCATGAACCCAAGTCAAAGCTGGAAAGCAGGGTTAAAAGGCTTTGAAAAGGTATTCACGATGAGTAACATTTTCCATATAGACGCGTAGAGCTACGGATTCCGACATGTTCTGTATCATGCTGTGCTCGATGAGGGAGAGTTTTTTAGCTTTTCCGGTAATATTGGATTAACCCTTCAATAATATGCTTGTAGCTCGTTCAGGAACATAACTCATGGTTAATGTTACCGTTTCCTCAATATCTTTCACCTTAGCAGATAAATACCCTTGA
>JBHIFL010000059.1:0-26156 GCA_046761065.1 Candidatus Heimdallarchaeota archaeon | reverse complement strand
CAATATCTCAAGCCTCTTGATTCAACATAGTATTTGAATTAACAAATGTTAAAATGAGTTAGAACATAAAAAGACAGCCATTTTTTGAGTGGGTTAAATGAAAATTGCCATGTTCCATGGATACTTACTTCATGGCACAGGAAGTAATATTTACGTTCAGCATGTCACAAACGAACTCATAAAATTGGGGCATGAGGTTCACCTTTTTTGTCAAGAATGTCATCCAGAACGCTATCCTTTTATCAAAAGAGCTATTCGAGTTGAAGATTGTCATCCAAGTGAGTATTATTATCGTGAAGGAGAGACTGGTGCGATACTGATTAATCCTATGTTAGAATTGTTACCTGTATATGTAATGGATAAGTATCCTGATATCCGTCAAGTTAAGTTATTTATCAAACTTTCCCAAAAAGAGTTGGGAGATTACACAAATCATAATCTTTCTGCGTATACAATGTTTTTTGAGCGTTTTAATTATGATATTGTTCATTCAAATCATCTTATTATGATGCCATATTTTGCTGGTTTATTGCAGCAAAAATATCAAATCCCTTACATCATAACTCCTCACGGAAGCTCTTTAGTTTATACTATTCAAAAAGATCCACGGTATGAATATTTCGCCATTGAAGGGTTGAGGAATGCATCTTGTGTTGTTACAGGGAATTCGTACTTTCGTGACAGGCTTATACACGTTTTTAAAAGATATTTATCTGGTTTACTAGATAAAATGCGGATTGTGTCTTTAGGTGTCGACACCAATTTATTTACACCCATTTTTATAGAAAATAAAAAATCTGTTTTAACCACGTTAAGAAAGCAGCTATCTCAAAGTTCGGGAGGAAAAACTAGGAAGGATGAATCGGTATTTCTCAATAAGATCTCTTCAATGAATCAAGATTCAATCGATGAGATTTTGAGAAGTGTTCCTTCTTATTCGCAAAAAAAGCCGGATGAATCGATTATATATAAATTGAAAGGCATTAATCCGTTGACAGATCGGTTATTAATGTTTTCTGGACGGTTGATTGTCGGAAAAGGAATTCATGTTTTTCTTGGTGCTATAATTCCTCTTTTATCGCATTATCCTGATTTAAAGGTACTAATTGTTGGTGCAGGACCCATGAGAGAATGGAGTGAGTGGGTCGTTCACGCGGGAAGTGTGGGAAATCTCGAAATGCTAAAAGCTCTAATCAAATGGGCAAGAACTAACTTTAATGGAAAAGGATATCTTTGGGAGCCATTAACCCAATTTATAACTTCCAAAGAAGCAATGAAATTTCAATCTTATCGATTTAATCCTTCCCATGTGATCTTTACCGGGTTTTTAGAGCATGGCTACTTTGCGCCTTTATTAGCTCTTGCCGAGTGGGCATGCTTTCCTTCCCTCGTGC
This sequence comes from Candidatus Heimdallarchaeota archaeon, assembly GCA_046761065.1. GTDB lineage: Archaea > Asgardarchaeota > Wukongarchaeia > Wukongarchaeales > JBHIFL01 > JBHIFL01. Next base: position 24,762 of record JBHIFL010000059.1, on the reverse strand, counting down.
CTGAATCATTTGGATTAGTTCTCGTCGAGGCTGCTTCATGTGGTGTGATCCCAATAGCTTCGTATTTTAGCGGATTTAAAGAGATTCTTGACCAATTCAAAGATTTTCTTCCGGGTTCTATTTTTCCGTTGCTCACACTTCCAAACAGCGGTGCAGAAATTATTCCACGATTAATTGAGAAATTAACGAAGCTGATTGAGAAAAAACCCAAAATTTCATCACACCTTCGCAGAGTAGCTGTGTTAAAGTATAGCTGGGAAAGTACTGCAGTTGAACTTGATCGAATTTATTCGGAAATAATACAAAAAAACGATTACACCTTAAAAGGAGTATTATAACGTTTACTCGTAATCTTGGTAGAATAATCAATATATAAGTGTAAATTGGAGCCTTTATTGCGAGGTGTTCATCAAATGGTCTTTGAGAATATTATACAATGGAATTTTCTAAATAAGCCAATTGGTAAACTGTTTCGATTTACTGGTTTAATAGCAGCTACCCTCTTCTATATCATTAGTTTACTCTCTATCCATTATAATTCATGGTTCATTTTCACTGAACACGCTTTTAGTGATTTAGGTGGTCCAGAGGCGCAAAAACCAGGGATCTATAATTGGGGGATGATAGCGTTAGGTGTCCTAATACTCCTCTACTCCTTCACCCTCATACAGGATGCGACTAATAAAGCAGAGACTATTGGGGGAGCTTTCATATTTATCGCAGGGATTTTCTTAGCTCTAATTGGCATCTATCCTTCTGGAACTCAACCACACAGTTTTGTCTCTTCATGGTTTTTTACCCAAGCGGAGCTCGCCATGCTCGCTTGGGGGATAGGACTTATGTTGAATGATTGGAAGAATTTTGGAAAAGTAATTCTTATACTGGGGATCTTCGGACCAATAGGTGCTGCAGTTATCCAATGGCCATCAGTCGCATCTATAGAAGCTTATGGCATTGTAATCATTGATATTTGGGTAGTCCTATTGTTAAAAGTTCAGGCTACGCGTTTGACCTCTCATTCCACAACGTAAGAGTAGCGTTATCGTAAAAATATCACACACAAGGCTAATAAAGATTTTTCATTTATTGTTTAATCATACGATTTTTCTCATCCTTCTTTGTGGCTGTTTGATCGTTATAAAGAAGATAAGCCCTGCTACAAGGAGTACACTTCCCAGAATCGTGAATGTGGCACCGTACCCATACTTCCATGTCACTATCCCAATGATTGGTGGTCCTGCTGCTTGGCCAATATCCATGATCGTACTCAACACTCCAAGCGCTGCTCCAAATGAATCTTCCTTACAAACATCTGCCACAAACGCTGAGGTCGAAGACGTTACTGTAGCAAAGGCTAGCCCAAATGCCAATGAAACAAGAGAAAGTGCGAAGAACGACGTAAATACCTGAAATGTTGCCACAATTACAGCCCCAACAACCAATCCTGCCACAATTAATGGTTTTCGCCCTACACAATCAGAGAGATGCCCTAGAATGGGTTTGGTGACACCCGCAACTACAATCGGGATCCCCCCTATGATACCAAGCTGTAAATTCTCTAACCCAATAGAATTGGCATATAAAATTAGAAAGACTTCAACAGCCCCATAGACAAAGAACTGAACGGCTTCCATGGAACTGGTTACCATAATCCGAAAATTTCCAACTACTTCCCGAAGCCCCTGAGTTGTTCGAACCCGACTTTGAGCTTGAGGGTTTTGCGTTACTTGATACTGTGGGGTATCTTTTGGGATGAGTAATGCGATAAGCAGAGCAAGACCTGCACTCACGGCGCATGCAAGGTAAACTGCCTGAAAACTAGCTATTGTTAACAAAATTCCTCCCATGAAGGGAGCTACCGAACGCCCCGCCAAGGTAGCAGACGAAAACAGGCCCATTCGCTCTCCTCGGCGCGTTGGATACCGTTCTGCTATCATAGCCATAATCACAGGCCCAAAAATTGCTGTTGCAAAGCCATGATAGAACCGAACTACCATTAACTGCCATGGAACTGTCACCAAGAGATACAGGAGAGGAGCTGAACTGAAAATCAATAGGGAAAACCAGATGATTCGTCTACGCCCATAAACATCTGAAAGAGCTCCTGCTGGTATGCTTAGAAGAATTCCTGGAATTGTGGATGCTGCAGCAATCACTCCAATCTCCGGTTCATTTGCACCTAAGTGTTTTGCAAAAAGCGGTAGAACAGGGCTCTTGGACATGGTCGAACTAAGGATTGCAAACAAACCAACCGTACAAAGAATGCCAAATATTACGCGCTGTTTCATCTATTGATTCTTCCCGGTTTTTGTCACCAGTTGAGATACGTTTTTGAGTTTAGTCCTTTGTTGGTATCAATTATAACTCAGAAGATATTTCTAGCGCTGGCTTTTATTATCCATTTGATTGGTTTTTTAGATGCTTTCGTAAAAATGCAAGCGCTTCGTTACGACTCATTTTCTTTATTTGGGACTGGTGCTTTTTTCTAAGTCGTCGGACTTTTAGATTCGCATACAAGGCATCATAAAGTAAGAATCCTTTCTCAAGCGCTTCTTGGTCATCCTTACTAATCCAAATCATCCCTCCAGAGATCACTTCGAGCCCTGCTGCTTCGGGGATATTTGCCATATCTGCAGCTACATCCGCCCCATGAATGATTTTCGCCATGTCTGCTAGTACTGGATCTTTATCTAAAAGGTTGTATTTCTCAATTATTGTTTCAAAAGTGCATTTATTGTTGTAGTGACCCAATTCAACCCCAGGAATGTCAATTGGAATCCCATCTTCTGGTTTCAGCTCGGTTCCCGGCCATGGGACAAAGTTGAACTCGGCTTCCGGATCAATGAACTTCTTGATCAACCAAGGACTTGCAATTCGATCCACATGAACATGTCTTCGTGTTACCCACTTCATGAGAGTTCCACACCATTTTCCTATCAGATCAATATTCACATCCTGCATATCTACTTTAAAATATTGTGTGTCACCTTCAGAATTTGGCTGAAGTCAAATAACTTGACGAAATACATGATAATATTGCACCAAAGAATTTATTTTAGGAAACCTTAAACCATACCAAAATTTCATGTTGTGATTTCTTTTGAGTATGGAAAATCCTCTTTGGATTGTTCGTGACTATATTAAGTGTTCTGGCTGCCAAAGATGCGAGTTAGCCTGTTCTTTCAAGCATGAAGGTAAAATGTGGCCTGAAGCTTCTCGTATTCGGGTCTTTATGTATTTTCCAGGTGTGGAAGTCCCACATTTCTGTGCGCAATGCCATGATTACCCATGTGTAAACGCTTGCCCAGAAGGGGCACTGTCTATAAATGAGAAAACTAGTGCAGTATTAGTTGACCGAGAAATATGTACGGCATGTGGAATCTGCATCGAAGAGTGTCCGGGAACCGTACCTTTCCTTCATCCGGGCGATGGGAGAGTGACCATCTGTGATCTGTGTGGAGGCGATCCCGAATGTGTCAAAGTCTGCCACGAAGCCAAATATGATGCGCTCTATGTAGTCTATGAGAAGATGAATGTCCATCGGCATCTCTTCGCTCAGCATCCCAAAGAGGTGGCGAAAGATCTTGCAGTGAATCTATTTGCGGAAAAAGGTGAGGAGGTCATTTAAATGCCCCGAGGTTACGCTGGTAAATGGCTTGACGTTGACCTAACTCGAGAAGCTATTCAACAAATCTCTTTCGACGAAGAAATCCTTGCAAAGTATATCGGGGGACGTGGCCTAGCGGCCAAGATATTATGGGATCGTTTAGGCCCTCGATGGAGTGAAATAGATCCGCTTGGTCCAGAAAATATCCTCACCATCTTAACGGGTCCTTTAACAGCAATCCACCCTGGAGCAAGGGTTTGTGTTTCTGGGAAATCTCCGACCTGTAATGGTATCATCAGTTCGACTACAAGTTCCGAGTTTGCTGCCGAACTCAAAAGCGCAGGATTCGATGGGGTCTTTGTTACCGGGCAAGCATCAACCCCTATTTATCTACTCATCACCGATGGGGGGGCAGAACTTCGTGATGCAAGCCATCTTTGGGGTTTAACCGGAGAGGAGACCCTAAAACAACTTAATACAGAGATAATTGACGAACTAAGTCGTCGCCACCCCGGGGTTGGATTATGGCGAGAACCCGGTATCCTTTACATCGGCCCAGGAGGTGAAAATCGCGTCCGAAATGCCCCAGTAATGACTAAACTATTCCATGCAGCTGGATACGGTGGCTATGGAGCAGTGATGGGGACCAAACAACTTAAGGCTATCGTCGCAAAAGGCCGAGGGCCGCTGCCTGAAGTGGCAGATTCAGAAAGCACAATTCGTCTCTGGCGGAAGATCCACCAGTCCCTGATATCAGATGATGTATTTCGAAGGTGGGGTACGGGTTATGCAGGCTACGAGGTCGGGGCAGATACCAGTTCGGAGCCGATAAGGAACTGGCAAGAAGAATGGCACAACGAGAAACGGTTTGGAGGCCCAAGGTTTGATACTCGATACTGGGTAAAACGGTATCACGCCGACTTCAATTGCACAACCAGCTGCATGAGCATATCGTGCATCAAAACCGGTCGATGGAAGGGGGATATCACTGACCTGCCAGATTATGAGCTCCAAGCCTATTTAGGACCAAATTTAGGAATCTTTGACACAGGTGATACCATTCACATGAGCGCAGTTATAGATAATCTTGGACTTGGTGGAATAAATACTGCGAACACCATGGGCTGGGCGGCTGAACTCTACCAACGCGGATTCTTGACCAAAGAGGATCTTGGGTTTGAGCTAAATTGGGGCGATGCTGCCGCTTTCACTAAATTGGCGCATCTGATCGTTGATCGCCAAGGGGTGGGTGACATCCTTGCCGAAGGTACCTACAGGGCGGCTCTACGCTTAGGTGAGATGAAAGGAGCCGATTTAATGCCTTATGTGGTTCATGTCAAGGGAATCACGATTGGCGCTCACGGAACCCGCTCTGGAAAAGATTATGTTAAAGATTATGACTATGCTGCTTCAGTTCAAGCTGGAGACCATACTTCCACCGCCCATATGTGGGACTGGGTATTTTGTGATACCGCCGTCGTCTGCGCGTTCGCATATAGCAAAGAATTTCTCTGGGAGTTCGCTCAGGCGGTTACCGGCTGGGAGATTACGAAAGAGCGCTGGGACCAAGAACTCGCCCCCCGAATCTTGACGATCCAGCGTGCGGCTCTCCTCGAGGCGGGACCGGATGTGTTTTGGGATCCCGATAAAGATGACGACAACCCACCAAGGTTCTATGAACCCCTACCGAGCGGCCCCTTCAAAGGAAAAGCCGATGACAGGGAGTCCATAAAACGCGGAGTCAAGAAGTACTATGCAGGCTTGGGTTGGGATGAACGGGGAATTCCCTCGCAAGAACGGCTCAATGAGCTCGGCTTGGAGGAACTGGATCGGGTCTTTCAGAAATTTAGGGAATAGCATAGTCCTAGAATTTTGAGTATACCTCAAGGTGGGGGTAGGAAGGAATTTTACTTTTTTCAGATTGGTTACAGTTGACTGAACACTAGTCAAGTTTTGTAAAAGTGGTGATGAAAAAATGTAATAGACATCAATAGAGAGATAGGTATAATTGTGACTTAATTCGTTTTTTTAGTAAAAAGTTCAGATAAGAAATACCAGTAGAAGTTTTCATAACTGAGTAAATCGTTGATGGTGAATATGCGATGGAAAATCTTAAGCGAATTCAGAAATATCATTCTGTAGAAAGTTTTGCACCCCATCAAACAGAGCAATTTCTGAAACCACGAACATTCCTTGATAAGATATTCCTGCTTGTGTTGTTTATATGGTGGATTTCTTCGGTAATATTCCAAGAGAACGCAATATTTCGTGCGTCATTGTTTTTTGTTGCGATTGGGTTATTCGTCGTGATTCCACTCTATATCTTCATAAGAGAAGATCAATCGTCCTCTTCTTCCTTAAATCGCGCAGTTAAAATTCTCATCTTTTATGTTCTAATTCTCCGTTTAACTTCTAAAGAACCTGTCTTGGAATTTTGGGATGTTTCATTCCCAATCACCTTTAGAGAAACTGAAAGAACAATCGTAAGTATTCTGATCCCTCTTGTAATTCTGGGGAAAAGTTTATCCCCTGAAACCCTAAAGTTAGGCTATATATTTTATATTGGGGGGATTTTGCAAGGATTTTGGAAGGCAATTCTGGTATTATTTGTTTTTAAAGGGATCAATCTTTATCATCCTGTATCTATTATCCCAATTGATATTGAACTATTACTATTATTGGCCTATGTTGCATTTTTACTTGGTAACTTACTTCCAGGGATTCCTCCTCTCCGTTTGTTAAGTATTAGCTCATTATTTGAGCAATTTATGGCTCTAAAATCGCGAACAGAGCGATTTCGTGACGCATTATTTTTTAGTGGTATTACTCTCTTGATCTTTCTCTTATTGGATTGGCTAGTTATTTACCGTGATCTCTTTCAATATCTTGCATTTATTGGTCTTGTTGTAGGATTTCTTTGGATACTCGCACCCAAGAAACCAGCAGAACAACGATTAAGCTCGCTATTAGGATCTATTTCTGATCAGACAATTGATCCTACTAGTCAGTTAGGTAATCGTGTGCAAAATTTTGCGAAAACAGTAAGGGAGATAGAATTTCAGAAACCCGAGAAAGTTTACACAATCCCAAAAGATGGTATGAAAGTTATTAGTAAAGGAAAAACAACGTTGACCGCGAGTCAAGGATCAATTATAGTTCCTTCTGTTACACCGAAAGGTACCGCTTTAGTTCTCATGGGTGAATCAGAGATGGAAACTGAAACTGAAGGGGAAGATACAATTAAAACGGAAATCCGGGGACCTATATCATTATGGATGCCTCCTGAAGAATGGAAATCAATTACAGCGCAATTGGTCCCTAAAGAACTAGTTGATTTGTCAAAAGCCGAATTGATGGTTGTGGGCTTAAATAGTTTGACAGAGATTTTTGAGGTGGCTAAAAGCGCACTAAATGATCTCAAATCCTGGAAAGGCCCGAGAAAGCTATTTTATTCGGTTCTTGATCCATCTAAGTATGCCATTACAGAAACAAAGGAGTATACCATGGTACGATTCCCAGGGATTTATGTCTTTGAGTCTAGTGAAATAGAGTTGGTGCAAATATTAGGTGGACTTGCCAAAGTCATTGAAATCAAGGGAATAGTTGTATATGTGCAGATCCTTGGAGGCCTTCTCACGGTAATGGAAACTACAGATTATTCATTTGTTCAACTGCCGTTTTTAACCGTCCTTGAAACACCACACGGACAAATTGTCAATATTTTGGGCTTTCAAATTCAAGAAGGTGAAAGGATCGATTTAACTAAAACACAAGAAAGAATCATTGAAGATTTACAAAATTACGATAGCTTATTTGCTAAAAGGATCGAATCACTTTTTCAAAAAGATCCACAATTAATTTTAACTGAATCAAAAGGGAGAAAACTTGAATTTATTGTAGGAGAAGATGAAGTACTAGGTGATACTCAAAGAAAACTTATTAAAAAACATTGGTTACCCAAGAGAGAGTAAATATTAAGTAGTAACTATTTGGTAACTGATATCTTTTTATTTTTAAATATAAAAAGTATATTAGGTAATATTATGAATATCAATAACAACTTTCGTGATTTATTAAATAAAAAGGCATTTGCCAATCTCGCGACTTTGATGCCCGATGGCAGCCCACAAGTGACTCCGGTTTGGATCGATTTTGACGGTACGAACCTGCTTGTGAACACTGCTATTGGTCGGGTGAAGGATAAAAACATGCGCAGCAGAAATCAGGTTGCTATATCGATTCAAGATCCAGAAAACCCATATCGCTATCTCAGTGTCCGTGGGAGGGTTATTGAAATTGTTGAAGGAGAAAAAGCCAACGGACATATAGATAAGTTAGCGAAGAAATACCTCGGTCAAGACCGTTATCCCAATAGGGGACCTGATGAGGTGAGGGTTCTATACAAGATAAAGCCCGAGAAAGTGGTCTTGTTCCCACCTGAATAAATGCGAATTGAGCAGCTGATTGACTTTTGCAACGTTTTCTTCACCGCTTCCAGATTAAGTTTGCCTAGTAGAACTTAGTAGTTTACGCACCCAAGAATGTTAAGTGCTCAGTAAGTTGAATGCCTCGTTTTTGCAGTTCTTGAACAAATTCCGTGCTAGAAATTGCTAACTCCAACGGCACAGCTCCTTTTTTAGCTCGCCCATCTGCCATCATAATCGCAATAATCGATGCATCCCAACCAGTAGTTCGTTCCATTGCCGTGAAACCCGTCGACTCATCATAAAAATCAATTAAATCTAATTGAACTTCTGCTGGACGCCCGTCTTTTTCGCCAAGGCATGTCACCCGGATTACGACCACATCTTTATCCTCTGGAAATGTGACTTTGGGCTCGAGAAGTTTCGCTAGAACCGCTCGAGGCGCCACCTTTACATCGCCAACCTGAAGCTCTTCGGGATCGAAAAGGCCAAGGTCGTTCATTGTTTTGAGCTGAATATAGTGACCAGGATACCGAACAGTCTTATTCTGGTAGGTTTTCAGTTTACCCTCAAAGGTTCTTGGCGCGGTTGAAGTTCCTCCTGCTGTAGTGAAAGCTTCCAAACGGCCTACCGGAGGAGGGAACTCAATTTCTTCTAATTCGATAAAACACGGGATTTCAACGATTTTACCATCTCGTAGGAATTCCGTCGTACCATAGTATTCGTTGATGAGCCCATCGATATGAAATGTGAGTAAATAGTTGAACGGTGGCCGTGGTTTTTGAGGTAATCCACCGTCCCACATATACACCTCCTCGGGTTTGTCAAGGCGACTCATCGCATACACGCAGAGCGTTGTACCCAACCCAGGTACTTGCCCACAATCAGGGATAATTGAAATATTGGCAGCTTTGGCTTGCAGATCAAGTTTTAATTGCTCCAAGACAAGCTCTGTGTTACCTCCTAGATCACACATGCTTGCTTTGGCAGCGATCGCCGCTTTTGCGATTTCTAAGTTATAGTAATAGGGTACTGCACTAACAAAGGCATCAATTCCAGTGAGGAGTGTAACTAACTCGTCATGTTGTGTGACATCTATACCGACTGCTTGGACAATCTCCGTGTTAAGCAGCTGATTAACCCGCGCAGCTGCTTGCATTGCTACATCCAGATTGATATCGCTAATCAGAACCGAATGGGCATTACCAAATTTGGCTAGATCGTAGGCCGCCGCCGTGCCTTGACGACCAGCACCAAGAACAGCAAACTTCCGTTCATTATGATCAGACATCTTCCCATTCACCACTCCTTTGCAGGTGAAGCATTTTCTAGAGTGATTAAATTTAATATCTTTCTTGTTTTTAAGAGCATGAAGGTATAAGGACTTTTATTTCGTATATAAAGGTCGGAACTACTTTATAGTCGAAAAAGCGTTCATAATTTTTTCAATTTTCGTGAGTCGTGGAATTTCAAGATTGTATTTAGCACTGAACTTTTCGAACACGGCTTGAAAAGCATTAACAATTTCGGCAAGTTTCTCAAAGTCCTTATAAGTGACAAACTCACTGAAATTCGGAAACCCAAATGCTACATAGAAATAAGATACTTCATGATAAAAATTGACATTATAGTTGATCAATTACGACTTCTTTCTCCAACTGTGCCAATCCTGAGGCGATCCAGACCTGTAATTCCGATGTTGCATAACTTGCTACTATAATATTTTTAAACATTATCGCATTTCTGTTATAGTTTTTAGTCGTTCATACGCTTCAGAGCTCATTGAAAATGGACATACCTTCACACACACCGAACACCCATAGTACTGTACAAAGTATTCGAAGCAGTCCTGTTGAGAGATATAGGTTATTCGACCGGTATCATGCAGGATGGAGTCTTCCAATATTGCTTTTGGTGGACACTGCTTGATGCATACCCTGCAAATGTTGCAGTAATTTGCAATCCATTCATGGTCGTTTGAGTTTGCGAATGGCAGGTTTTTGATGCTCGTATAGACAGCTGCTAACCTCACTCTGGGACCAAAATCCCGGGTTATCAGGAGCCCGTGTTTTCCAACCCAACCGATTCCAGCTTTCTGAGCTAGAGGAGGAAATAGGACCAACCCACCAAGTGGATGGTCTGCCTGCGCTGTATAGCCCTGCTCTCTGAGAAACTCAGCAATTCCATTGGCTGCCTTTCCCAGATCGTCATAGGTCCTGAACACCATATTCATGGTCGCCTGGCTTGGGGCTTTGTCAATTTTCTCTTTACTCATCTCCATAGTAAGAATGATGGCATTATCATAGAGAACTCCAAAGTGTTGAAAGATGAGATCTTGCGGTAACTTCACGAATCCAATTTGGCTTACTCTGAGATTTCGGGAGTAGTCTTGAAGTTGCTCCAAAAACTCTTGAGGGGCGTCGGATTTGGGATCCGAGGGATTTTCTTGAATTGAATCAATAGAGAGATGAATGTTCTTCATGATTGAAAGAAGGCGGCGAATGGGAAATATGTGCCTTATTTCGATATTATCTCGCTCTTCAAAGAGATTCAACATCTCCAGAGGTATCTCAAACCTTGTCGGAGAACTGGATGCTGGATGAATTATCCCAGGCATCTCAAGTAATGATCTCTGCTTCGCTATCATTTGTTTGACTCTAGGTATACCGAATCTCATGACGAAAGTTTTCATGAGCCTGTGCTTTATTCTCATCTTCATCTTCTCATAAGAACTAAAGTAATGAAACACCTTTAGTTCGAAATTCATCCATATTTCGTGGATTAGACGTTCTTTAAACAATTCAATTAACTCATCAATCTAATCAGTTTCATTGCACATTGGTCATCATCCTTCATTATTCTGTGGTGAAATCAGAATGCATCAATAGAGTTCCGCACTTGGGATAATATCTATGGAGATGTTCTCTTGATTTAGCGCATTTTAGACAAATCGGTTCTACATCAATGACGATTTGATAGGATTCCTCAGGATTTGAATCTACAAATACATCCATTGAGGTTTTTTTCCCCAGATCCAGATAAGCCCTAAGAGAATTAACACTTTTCTAAGAAGAGGGATGTCCTTAACAAAGTCAACCACAGCATCAAAATAGGAATCGATTGAGGATTTTCCTCCGTATATGATTCCTTCCCGTTCGATATAAACATGGCGTGGTTGGATCACAAGCTTCGAATCTTCTCCAAGACCCAAGTATTCTTCGACAGATTTTACAACAATGGCTCTGTCTTCACAATCGCCTGCTCTCCGTTGAATGGTTTCAGCAGGTGAGGCCCAATAATCCATATTCAAATAAAGATCGATGTCTCTCTTAAAGTGAATCACTGAATAGATGTATTCTTCAATGGTTAGTTCTCCGGACTGAACTGTTTCATTCGTTAATGCTTCTTCTGCTAAAGCTTTCACATAGGGATCTTCAGGGTCTATTAAACTATCCATTCCTCGGAGCTGGGTGATAGCTTGCTTCCCGGCAAGATAGAGATTGGGATAGAGAATTACCAATATCAACAGGAGCGAATAGGCGATCTTTTTTATTCGTAATGCCCGTAGCCATTTTTGCAACGCCTCGAGGTTCAACAAACCACCCTTGAGCTAGAAAAGTCTCTTTCATGTATCTCCCCATCTGCAACTCTAGCTGAGTCGGAGTTTACCGAAGGGAATTTAATCACGCCAAGTTGAGGGGATTTAAAGCCAATTCGTCAACAAGTCTCTTAAGAGGAAACAATTTCGTATTTACAGAACCTAATATGATTGACTCTTTAATTTGTTATTATCAGGTCAAAATACAACAAACTTTGATAGTTTTATAGTGGAAGAATGCCAATACTTGCATAAATTGAGAACACTCACTTTTATAACTGTGAATCACTTGTAGAAGACCATTCCTTCCTTTTTTTACAATAAATATGCATAAATATTCATTCAATATTAAGTTAATTAACTTTGATTTTGCATTAAAATTTATTCCCCTCCTTTGGGGTGAAGTTCACCTCTCGACACCTCTTCCCCCATTCTGCTGCGTAGATGCCTGGCATAGGCTTTTCCGCGCATATTTAATTCGTCTCTTGAGTTCGAACACCGTCATCCCCCCGCCCACCTAGCTCCGGTAAATACTGAGCGCGAAGTAGGCTATGATCGCACCATAGATTTGGATCATGACCGCATTCAATGTTCGCCCGATCGGCCAGTTGGTTTTTAGTCCGAAGCATTGCTTAACCGTGCGGAATAGGATTTCGATCTGCCAGCGGGCCTTATACAGCTTTTGGAGCGGCTTGACCTCGCAAGCTCTGACATTAGTTAGGAGGTCGAACTCCTCTCTCCGGGTCGGGTTGACCAGTAGCACCGCTCGCAGGTCGTGGATCTCCGAATTGAGCTGCACTACCCGGTCTGTTACTGCAGCTTGTCCTAAGAGTGTTTTTCGACGCTTAAAATCCGGACTCGATTCAGACTGGCCTTTTTCAGGGGTGTAATGAACCAGTATCCCTCCTAACACAGCTCATCAAACCGGTCGATCCGGTAATACGCTTTGTCATGGGTCAGGATAACCCCTTTTGGGTCTAGTATCCAGCTCACCCAGTTGAGCAAGGGCTCGAATTGCATGGAGTCGTGGACTGACCCTTGAGTCACCTTCAGGCCAATCGGGGCGTCCGCTGTGACTTTATGAGCGAGATGGGCCTCGAAATCGGACTCTTTCCGGCCTGTCAAAGTACAGTAGCCATATTCCACCGTAGGATAAGTGCCCGGGTTCAGACTTTAGAAGGGGGAGTCGAGAACCACCACCTGCTTCGCTAACACGAAGGTCAGATCCAGTCTGGCGAGAACTTGGAGCAACTCCGCGTGTTTCAAGCCTTTAAACCCCTGATACCTCTTAGCCAGCTCCAGATAGGCTTGAAAAATCTGGTGGAACATCCCCACGTCCCATTGGCGCAGGTCCCGGGAGAGTTGGGACTGGTGGATCGATTTGACGTAGCCGAAAGCCGATCGCTAGAGGGAATCGGCATTCAAGGCGTCGATCATGTCCTTGAGCGATTCGGTATTCCCTTTGCTCATTTCCACGACAGTAAGGATCTCTGAGGAGGTTTTGTAGTGTTTCTTGTACTTATAGGTGTGGAACGCCTTAATGAACCGAGCAAGCAGCTGCAGACTGAATTTACGGATGATGTGAAGACCAGAAAATCTTTTTAGGAAGAACACTTCATTCCAAGGGAGACATCGAGTTGAGAGCATGGCTTAACACCTATGCAATTCGGTGTCTCCCGATTTTCGTTGACTGTTCTAAAAAAATGGAGACCGGTCCACTGCATTTTTATGCAAAATCATAATAATTAACATATAAGATATCTTGGGAAGAGAATGTTTTTCATCTTAGGAAGTATTAAATTTAAACTTCCTTTTTTATGAGGCAGCGACTTTATAGGGTATTATAATGGTCCCATAATTCACCGTATAACCGATTGCAATCATTGAGAAGAAAAAACACCCCATTTCTTTTCTAACATTCAAATTTTCAATTGTATAAGCTTTTGGCTATTTTCTAAATTATTAGAATAGAGCGATGGATTCAGAAAAGATAAATAGTGTGCATCCTACGTAATGAATGAAGAATCGTTATTTAACTAATTATACGCGCCTGATTCTTGGATTCTTCATTAAGTCGTATTCAATTTTTTCAACTTTCAGCCGATATTGTCCGTTTTCAATCGCTTTGATAGTTTTTTCAATTTTCTGCCGAATCTCTTTTTGGAATCGTAAGGTGGAAGCAAACAAGATCAATGATTCGACAAATGCTTTGTTTTTTGCTAATTCCGGATCGAATATTTTAATATCCCAAGCTCCACCGACATTCATGAATTTCCCATCAACCTTTCCTACCTTTTCTGGCATTGGACCTACTTTATAAACATCCCAATCTGATCCGAAAGTAAATCGACGCTCTCTAAGCCGCATGGGCGTAAATTCCCTTTTTCCGGTTTCAATAGCGAAAGCAAATGTACGTCCATAGATCGATCGCATCTGTTCGATTGGAACTGTATAATCAACCCCATTTAAGAGGCAAAGGAATGCAGGAAGCTGTTTCCCCGTAGCCGCCGAGTTTGTAATCTCTCTTTCATTGAGTTCTTCAACTGTTCCAACCCAAGCGCTTTTCGTAAAGGACTTGATAATCAATCGTCGTTCAAACTCGGTGTCATGGGGTTCGTCTTCCTCAACCGCCCAAAGGGCTTCACGTAATCCTAACAATCGGATTTTTTTATCGTTCTCTTTCACCTCTCCAAGCGGTTCCATATCCTTCGACCATTGGAACCCTTTATCGTGTCGATGTTGAGCCTTTTGCCTTATACCTATTTTTTCCCCATGGAATCGGGTACGCCAAAGATCCACTTTCAGTTGCCGAACAACTTCTAATTTCTCTTTTTGAGGTTCTTCTTGGGTTTTTTCTTTTTTCTTTGTTGATTTTTGAGGTTCTTTTAATTTTTCATCCTTTTCTTTCTCTTTCGATGACATTTATTCCGCCTCTCTCTGCAGAATGGCTTCTTGATCTTTTTAATTAACAAAGGGCAATAAGGGTTTCGATTTCTTTAAACGTATTTATGGGCTCTAAGAAGTTGTATCTGATCTTAAAATACAAATCCTTCAACAAAATTTAAGATTTTCTTTATATTTCGCTTTAAAAAGTGTAATTATTGCTAAAGAACTATTGTTATTAGAATCACTTAAACCATTGATCTTTTATGATGCACCGTGAAGAATAAATAGGATTATACCTTAAAAATACATTAGGTATAGTAATGCCAGCGTGGCGGAGTGGTAGACGCAGCGGCCTGCAAAGCCGTGTTATGCCGGTTCGAATCCGGCCGCTGGCTCCATTCAGAATTTACTTTTATTATTTATTAACATTGTTTGGTGTATAACTGGAGTATGAATAAGTGACAGGATCATTTCTACTTTAAAAAGAGATTGTCTAATGCGATTTGAAGTTTAATTATATTTTCTTTACCTTTTTTGAGCACATTCGTAGGTTTTATTTCATCAAATAAAGCGTTAATTTATACAAATCTCAAAAATACATTTTAATCATAACTTTCCATAGATTTAGGCATGCTAAGACCACCAAGTTTCCTGTTGGACGTCTACTAACGGATCTATCAGGATATTCCAATCTCTGGAATATAGGAAGCTTTTGCAAATAAAAATTGGGATATACGAAGGCAAATAATACCGTTTTGATAATGAATACCTTCACAATTGCCCTTTGGATTATCAGGATCACACATAACCTTCAAAAGCATACAAAATGGCGGTGGTCCCAGCTGAAAGAATGGGCAGGATCCCTCGGGACTAGTATATGCACTTTTGATAGCAAACATATTTTCACCAGCAAATAGCAAATCAAGATCTAACATACATATCCCAATCATGAAAGCTCGAGTATTATATAGTAAGGAAAGGCTAATCATAAATTTAGTAACCATGGAGACCATTTACTAAGTATTCTTGTTCTTAAGACGATTCAACACTTCTTGTAGCTTAAAATACTAAGAATTTGATGGGTATTCAATAAATACTAAATTCCCATAAATATATTACACCTTAAGTGACAACTGGATTAATATCACAGATTTATTTAGTGCGTTTCAATACCTTAATACTTGCCAAATAAATTGAATAAGCTAACAGGGAAAATTGAATCCCCAATCAAAGTTTCAGCTATAATTAAGTAAATAAGTGGCATTTATAATACCGAATAGAGAATGAAGCGGGTCGGTTAATCGAGACGCTATGGAATTCCCTCTTTTAAACACTATCCTGACCTAATGATAAATTTTCATCTTGATTGGAATAAGTGGGAAGAAAGTGTTTGGAGTGGTTGACTTACCAACTAATCAAGAGTATTTTAAAGGGGAATGTAGATTATTCATGAGGTTCTAAAATGGGTAATTTGCCCCTCTATCTTGAATCTCGAGATGTAGTTAGTGAAGTTCTAGCAAATAAGGAAACAAATTATGCTCGTAAACAGAGTATCATGACGGTTGATAAGAGTAGAGCGCAGGGACTTGCACAATGGTCTAAAGAAAAGCTTGAAAAAAAACGAGCGCTCGCTAGGGCGGCCAAAGAAGAAGTAATCTCAAACCTCGGGTTCTATGTAGATAAAGCCATGCGGGCGCTAGAAGCATTCGCCTGTGATGTTTATTTGGTAAAGACGCTGAAAGAAGCTCAAAAGATTGTGGAAGAGATTGTAGGGGAAGGTAAACTGATTGTGAAATCCAAATCTACTGTTGGAAAAGAGATGAAGTTAACTGAAATACTTGAAACCAAAGGCAATCGAGTCGTCGAAACGGATTTGGGAGATCGACTCGTTCAACTAGATGGAAACCCTCCTTCACACGCCCTTGCCCCGGCATTGCACCTTCCTTTGAAACGAATAGCTGAATTACTCAGAGTAGAGACAGGTATTGTTGTTGATCCCGCTCCTAAAGCCATTGTGGAGGCAGCGCGTGGTAAAATCCGAGATATGGTAATCCAAGCAGATCTGGGAATCACAGGTGCTAACTTCATCGCTGCTGAAGAAGGAATTGTGGGTATTTGCACCAATGAAGGGAATGCCCGGTTGGTTTCCTCGCTTCCAGAAGAACATCTAGTCGTGACAGGGATTAACAAACTTATTCCTTCTCTTGAACAAGCACCAGCGATTATTGAACTGATTGGATTATTTGGCTTAGGCATGCCCTCGACATGTTATACCTCATTAATATCTGGCCCTTCACGCACAGGCGACATTCAAATGCAGGTCGTCTTAGGCATGCACGGCCCTAAAAAAGTCCATGTCCTCCTTCTTGATAACAAGAGGAGTGACGCGATTGGAACTCCTCTAGAAGAGGCTCTATTTTGTCTCAATTGTGGGGCATGTGCTGATGTTTGCCCCGCGTATATGGCGATTGGGTCTCGTTTCGGGGATTTGCTATTCGGTGCAATTGGTCCGATTTGGGCGTCGATACAGCATTCAATAGAGAAAGCGGTACAAGCCGGCCTCTATTTTTGCACCCTTTGTGGTAAGTGCGCGGAATTTTGTCCGGTCAAAATTGATCTGCCAAAGATCTTAATATATCTTCGGGGACAAGCGCTGCGAGAAAACCTAGTGCCACCACCTCTTGAAGAGAGGAGTGAACGAGTAAAGACAACTGGTAATGTTTTTGGAGGTCTATAATGGTGAAAATTGCATATTATCCAGGCTGTACTACCAAGAAGTTTCGCCCAGAAATGATAGAGGCGGCTATGCAGGTTTTTTCAACAGTTAACATTGACGTTATAAATGCATCAGATGCTGTTTGCTGCGGATATCCTTTACAGGAGGCTGGCGAAGAAGAATCCGCAAGAACAATGGCTCGTAAAGCCCTCGAAGAACTTAACGAATTTAACACAATCGTGACCCCTTGCCCAACCTGTACAATGATGCTGAGACAATTCGAACCCGAGAAAGTAAAGCATATGTCAGAGTATCTCACAGAGTTGCTCCGAGCAAATCGATCTTTCAAACAGGGGCGGCTCGAAGTGAATTTTCACGATCCTTGCCATTTAGGACGAGGTGCTAGAGTGTATGAAGCCCCACGGGATGTATTGAAGAGGTTGCCTGGAGTGACACTTATTGAAGTACCTCACAATCGAGAGGCTAGCCTTTGTTGCGGGGGACCTGCCATACATCTCTTTCCAGATATGGCAACTGTCATGGCCGAAGATGTTCTTAAAGAGATGAACGCCCCAGTGCTTATTACAGCCTGTCCCACTTGTAAGAGCAGCCTTTTAAGGAAAAACAAGCAAGTCTACGATATAGCAGAGCTAGTGATCACCCGAATTGACTAAAAGGGAGTGTAATTCTCAGGAATATACCCTTTCACCTGTTAACAAGAGAAAAGAAGCCATATTTTTTGAATTAAATCTTCTTAGAGAAGAAAAAGAAGCGAAGCGCGGCAGCTCATTATATTTCAAGGAGCTCTTACTGCCTTTACTAGGCAGTTGCCAGGTATTTCCGGATTTCCCAGTCTGAAATCCGTTCACTCTGCTCTGGATGTTCCCTCAAGAACGCTTGGAATTCCTCCCATTCTTTCATCTTTATAGAGACGAACTTAGCGAATAAGTAGTCTCCTAGTGCGTTTTTCAAGACATCATCTCTTTTTAATGCTTCCAAGGCTTCAATGAGAGAACCAGGCAATGTCTCAATGTTTCGTCGTTCGAGTTCTCGACTATCGAATTTATAAACATCCTCAGCTATAGCCTCGCCAGGGTCGATTTCATTTTTAACCCCATCGAGTCCCGCAGCTAGAACGGCAGTAATGGCTAAATAAGGATTACACGATACATCTGGACACCGAAATTCGGCTCTCATTGCTTTTTCCATACCAGGATGATAATTAGGGATTCGAACAAGACAGGATCTGTTTGCAAATCCCCAGGTGATATATACTGGTGCTTCATAGCCTGGTACAAGACGATTATATGAGTTGATTGTGGGCGCAACAATCATTGAAAGCGCTTTTGCATGCGCCATTAAGCCACCAACATAGAAACGTGCAAAATCTGATAAGTAGGTGGGATTATTAGTCTTATCAAAGAAAAGATTCTCTCCTGTCCCTGTCTGAAATATGCTTTGATGGAGATGCATACCTGAGCCATTTATTTTTTGGATCGGTTTGGGCATAAAAGTCGCTAAGACCCCACGAGAGCTCGCAATTGCTTTGGTCACCTGTTTGTAAATCACGCATTTATCTGCTACTTCTAACGCTTCTGCATACTGGAAATCAATCTCATGTTGGCCTGGTCCCACTTCATGGTGACCGAGTTCGACTTCTAAGCCAAAGTCCTCCAAAACTGAGATAACTTCCCATCGGATATCGCCACCCATGTCCGAAGGGAATACATCAAAGTACCCTCCTGAGTCCATTGGACAGATCCCGCCATTTGGGTCATAATTAACTAAATAAAATTCGAGTTCGGGTCCTACATAGAAAGTCATGCCATTATCAGTTAATTCCTGAAGAATTCGCTTTAATATATACCGCGGATCGCCTTCAAAGGCTTTTCCCCCCGGCCTTTCAATGTCACAGATCATCCGGGCAACTTTACGTCCACCGTGCCGCCAGACCCCGACTTCGGGAATCGTAGACCATGTCTTCGGGTCAGGCCTTGCGACAAGGTCAGATTCTGATATGCTGACAAATCCAGTAACCGAACTCCCATCAATCCCGATACCTTCTTCTAAGGCTTGTTCGAGGTGGTGAATAGGAATTGCCATCATTTTTGGCGTCCCATGGAGATCAACGAATTCTAATTGCAGAAAGGCGATTCCTTCTTTTTTTGCTCGATTCAACAATTCATGATTAACTTGATTCAACAATTCACACCTCTTCATTCTCAAAAGTAAAAAAATTAAAAATATAATTGTCCAAACTAAAGTATTATACCTATATAACCTTATTAAAAATATTACTATTCATGGACAATCGTTCATTTTATATTAATTGAACAATCGTTTATGAAGGCCTAAGTGTCTTTATTCGGTTTGAGGAGAGATGTCGATTATAGGGCTTGCATATTTTTTCAAGGTTCTCTGAACAAACACTTTTCTTTCAGTTAGCTGAGTTTCTCTCAATAACCTCCGGAGTGGTCTATTAAAACTCCGAATAACTTCCATATTGCCTTTTTATTTTCGTTCTTCTACTTCAAATCAAAACCTTTGAGTGAACAGCCATGTGGCAAAAAAAAGGAACAATAATTGTAGGTGTATTATTGAGTTTGATAGTTCTAATGAGTGGAACAAATGTTGCGTTCGCATGTTCTGGTGGACTTGCCAGAGAAACATACACCGTAACAGTGGATTCTCCGGTCTATGTTAATGTACAGCACATCTACAAACCTCATGCACCAAGTTGTGGGGCAGTGGTAATGGTTCATGGAGGATGGCATACCAGTTTCTTCTATCACTTTGATGACTACTCGAAATATAGCTTAATGGAATTCCTTGCAAAACGCAGGTTTGACACGTATGCCCTAGATCTTAGAGGCTGTGGGGCTTCCTATAAAGGAGACTACCTGTGGTATGCTGCGGTTTCATTACAAGACTATGTGGAAGATTTGAGAGCTGTAATTGCAGAGATTCAAGAGTTGGGCTATGAAAAGATCTTCCTGATCGGCCATTCATTTGGGGGCATGGTTGCAATCCTGTACGCTGCAGAATATCCTGAAACACTGCTTGGACTTGTAATCTTTGGTACACCATTCCTTGAATGTGGACTTCCCCCAGAACTCCTTGAACAACTCCGATATACAGCGATAGCTTATCCAGTTATTCCTTGCTCTCCTGAACTGATTCAACCAATGTTTTTCCAAGGTTCGGTTGAACCAGAAATTCTTGAAAAAACCACGAATATCGTGGCTCAAGAAGTTCTTCCCTCGACAGCAGTATTACAAGGATTTACATTTAGCTACGCAGGAAAAGTTTCAGAAATTCCTGAAGATATTCCCGTTCTTCTTTTAAAAGCCGAATTGGATCCCATTGTTCTAATGCCCGATGCAGAGGATTTCTTAAATGCCCTTGTTTCGCGAGATAAAATGTTGCTTATTATTAAAGGGCATGGACATGATCTTTTATTGGAAAAAAAACCTCGAAAAGTATATCGAGTGTTCTTTTTGTGGTTATTACGTAGAGTGCATTAATTGTCATGTTACCTTGCAACATTAATCCCTCCTTTTTTCTACTATTCTGGTTGAATATTTTGTTTGACCAAGAACCATTCAATTGCTTTCAAAGTAGATAACTTGATAATTCCTAATAATTGTGCTCATTCGAGAAAAAATGTCTTGTCTTTATCACTGTTTAGCCCTAATACAGTATCTAAAAAAGGGTGGGATAGGAATTTTTGAGCATATATTTTTATAATACTAACAAAATCAAACACATTTCTATATGATTAAGGGTTACGTCCAAAATTGAGGGTTGGATATGGAATTAGATGAGACAGATGTAAAAATTTTACAAACCCTTTTAACTGATGCAAGGCTTTCAAATAGACAAATTGCAAAAGCTGTGGGGGTTTCTGTGGGAACAGTAATAGCGAGAATTCAAAAAATGGAGAAGGAAGGAATAATAAAGGGCTATTCAACAATCCTGGATCACGAAAAACTTGGTTACGAACTAACAGCAATAACAGAGATAACAGTTTCTAAAGGAAAATTGTTAGATGTGGAAAAAGAGATCGCAAAACTCCCAAACGTATGTGCCGTCTACGATGTAACTGGTTTAACAGATGCGATGGTAATTGTGAAGTCCAAAAGCAGACAGGAACTCAGTGAGTTTGTAAAGACGGTACTTACCATGCCCTTTGTAGAAAGGACTAACACGCATGTCGTGTTAACTACGGTTAAGGAAGATTATCGAGGTTTCGTAGGATAATTAGATAGTTATCGTATCATGTATTATAACTGGAGGCAAGTAAGAAGATAAAAAATAATGAATAAATAGCCCATAAGTATATTAAAAGAAGTACCGCTATTCAAATAATATTATTGAAAGAACGATTATTGGCAATCTTTCTCAAGCCTTTTAACTTGCAAATAGGAAAAAAATGTTTAAAGAACCAATAACTATCTATGTGTGGAGTAATACTTTAATCTTGTTCGAAGCGATTTCTAAAGCTCGAACGCCATCCTTTAAGGGAAGGACGTCTTGCATCATGGAATCAACTTTAACAAGTCCTCGGTTCAGGAGATCAATGGCTGGAGGAAATGGACCACAGCGCGATCCCTGAAGGGTTACTTCTTTTACAACAAGCTTTGTCGTGTTGACTTCAGAGTAACTACCTGGTGTACTCTTCATTAAAATTGTCCCTTGGGGACGAATCAACTCAAGTGCGATGTTAAGCATGTTTCCTTTCCCTGTACTCTCAAATATATATTTAGGGCCAATTTTTGTTTCTTCTTTAAGATGTTTTTGCCACGTTGGATCGATGGTACTCAGACAAAGGTCTGTTCCATATGTGTGAGCCAGTTTAAGTTTTTCCAATGATCTGTTAATCGCTATGACTTTTGTTCCTGTTAATTTCGCGATTTGGATCGCCAAAAGGCCTAATCGTCCTGTTCCAAGAATAACAATTGTTTCAGACGGTTCAACATGAGTGAGCCGGAACGCCTGGAGAACGGCTGCTAGTGGTTCAACAAACACCGCACGTTTCGTGTCAAGAGCCTTGGGAAGGAGGTGAACATTCTGACGTGGCATGACGATATAATCTGCAAAGGCGCCATCAGCGAAGATTCCGATTGCTCTCACATTAGTACAGTGAGTTCGCAGACCAATCATACAAAAGGGACAGGTTCCGCAGGTGAGGTTGATTTCAGCGGTCACTCTATCACCGGGCTGAATATCTGTGATGCTAGCTCCTACTTCTTTAACATGACCAGCGAATTCATGACCGAGTATGAGGGGTAGGGGAACTTTATAATCACCACGGATTATCGCTAGATCTGTGCCACAGACCCCAGCATATTCCATTCGAATTAGTACATCATCAGGTTTAAGGGAAGGGATTGGGCGGTCTTCAAGGATCGGTCCATTTATGGTCTGGACAACTGCCAACAATTTGACCACTGCTCCGATCTTTAACCTATTCTAGGTCGAGTTCTTCTATTAAGTGTTTTCTGACCCTATCAGATGTTTACATAAGATAAAGTGTGAATTTTTGGATTTTAGTCAAAAATATTTTCGCTAAAGTTACATAATACTTGATTGGTTTAATATCAATCGCAAATATATCTATTGGGAGTCCTCAATGAAATACTTGAAATATTGATAAGAATGATATCTTTTCTACTAGAATGAATTAACTACTAAACAGTTTTTGTTTTGGTCAGAACCGTCCAACCGTTTAAACCTTTGCAGAGAGAAGCCATGAATGGACTTTTTTTAAAAGTTCAAGAGCAGTTAGTCTATAAGAAAGAAAAACACGAATTGGATCTAACTCTTTCACACGCTATCGAAACTCAAGAAGATCAAAGATGATCTCATACGAAACACGCTTTTTTGGTAGATATGATTGTCTGTCCTTTTCGGTCATCTAGAAGAGAAGCCACGGGAGTCTGTATTTCAAGAGATTAGGAGCAAATAACCGAGCAGAAAGAAAAACACATTCATTGAGGAACCGCACTACAAGGTGTAGAAACTCACCTATACTTCATGTGCACCCATGTACACCCAACCATATTCATGAACACCCCGTCTAGAACAGAAAACCTTAAAAAGAGGAGGCTAACCAATATTTACACGTCAAATTCCGACAGGTATTGTTGAAATGGCGAAAGCTGAGATTGCTTGAAAATGAGCACCAGAGCCTTAAATAAAGTATAGGCGATATCATAATACCTGAAGGAAAGACATCCAACCAAAAGATATAGGAAAAGGCTGGTAATAATGGCCAAAGCTGAATTACCTTTAGCTCCAATCGACCGTTTGGTTCGAAAAGCAGGAGCAGGACGAGTTAGTGCTGAGGCAGCCGAGACTTTGCGAGACATTCTACAGGGCGTTGCCGTAGACATTGGTAAAGTCGCCGTAGAATTTGCAAAGCACGCGAAGAGAAAGACAGTCGTGGAAGATGACGTCAAACTTGCTTATGAGCAGTGGAAGCGCTAAACAAAACGTTTGAATACCGCTCAGTTAGTTCATTGCACTCAAACCCTCAGCAATTTCCCTCTTTTTTTAGTATATTTAAAGTTTACTTACATTTTTATGGTTACTTAAGTCTTGATAGGGCTCATTAAATATAAAACGAATCCTATACTTGAAATTTTGTTCATTTAAGAAGAAAAATTTTAATGGATATGGACCCTTCTTGTTCCTGCTTTTACTAGATAAATCCTCACTTTATAGTCACTTAACATCACTTAGAAGCTCACCATCTCTTCCATCCATGCTTCAATGGTTTTTTAGGCATAAAATCTTGGATTTGTTTTTAATTAGTGGTTATTATTTTTATGGCTCTCTATTATCTCAAGAAGTAGAGGGAGCAGAAAAAACAAAATCCATTGACGGATACGGAGTTGCTTTATTATATACAATTGTATCATCTCAATATCATCTAAGAAAATACTACGATATGAGACACGTATGATACTAGTCGTATACCTAGATATGTACGAGGAGAATCGAAAAGTTATTAAATAATGTTTTTTGTCGGTATATTGTAAAAAAGGTTTTTGTCGGTCGATTGGGGGGATCCGAGATAGATCCAAGAAAAATGCCATTGAGGCAACTGTTCCAACAAATGTTCCTTGATCTCTATGGATATGTTTGGAAAACGCCGGAACCGGCTAATAAGGAATTGCAACCTTTCAACCTGATCATTTCAAAAAATGAACGTTTCATAACTCCAAATGACACAATTGGCGTTGTGATCAAGGACTGGACAAGAAGTATCGGTGTAAATAGTGTTATTAAAGCCGAGCATGATGCTGAAGAGGCTGGGTTGGATGATGTAATCCTCGTAGGGAATCGGTTTTCCTTACAAGCCAAAGGAATGGCCCAGCGAATGGGCATTCGCTTAATAAGCAAGGGAGAATTAGTGGTCACCTATCAGGAACAGCAGCCCGCTATCTTCTGAAGAACATCCAAAAATTCAGAAGAACTCCACCTCTTTTTTTTCAAAGGGAAGAATCAACTTATTATATTAATAACT
>JBHIFL010000058.1:0-26289 GCA_046761065.1 Candidatus Heimdallarchaeota archaeon | reverse complement strand
TGAACCCAAAGACTTCACAATTCGAGCAGATTATGCTGGACGCGTCCCATATTATACTGAAAGCTCAACAATGGCGATGCTCCGAGTTGTCCCGATCACCCCTCCTAAATATAAAATTGTTTTGCTAGAACCCTCTGATCCCGATGTTCAGCTGTTTAGGAACGCGTCCATCTTGGTCCAAGGCCAGATGCAGAATGATTCGGTTTACGGGATTTCTCCCATTCCGGGTGTGAACATCGAGGTGTATTTAAGTTCTGAAGACAGACGCACTATCTACGTGATAGAACCTGCGATCACGGATGAGTTAGGGAATTTTGTTGTTTTTCTTCAGTTGAATGGGAGTATCCCGGTTGGTAATTTCCTAATCTGGGCAGATGCACCAGATTCTGGGTTGGACCCGTCTTCTGAAACTAAAATAGCTACAATTCGGAGTCTAACCGAAATCCAAGACTTTACAGTCCAACCGCTGGTTTATGAGAAGGCGTACTCTGGAGGCGACATCCAAGTCAATGGAACACTTGTTGATGACCAAAAGAAGCCGATTAGTTCTGCAATAATTACCCTGAATTGGGAGGGGGAACCCCCTCTAACAGAGAGTTCAACTGATACCCGGGGTCAATTTTCTGCGATTCTACCCGTCCCCGATGTACCTGAAGAGACAACACGTAAAATTTATGCAAAGTATGACGTTTCTGAATATTATGAAGCCTCTTCTGCAGAA
The DNA here is from genome assembly GCA_046761065.1 of Candidatus Heimdallarchaeota archaeon. GTDB lineage: Archaea > Asgardarchaeota > Wukongarchaeia > Wukongarchaeales > JBHIFL01 > JBHIFL01. The sequence goes on along the minus strand of JBHIFL010000058.1, from coordinate 25,568 downwards.
TACCCGGTTGAAATTACCCCTTATGGCCCCACAATCATAGAATTCGAAGTCAATCGTACTACAGTCTACAAAGGGGAAACTATTGAGGTGACAGGTAGCCTCCGCGACCAGTTTGGAGAACCGATCCCAGGAAGTCAATCAATTATGATAGCTTGGGATGGCTATCCCGAATCTATCTCTACCACTACAGATGAGAATAGTGATTTCAGAGCAGTCATTCACGCACCATCTGTCGATCAAACGGGTCCTTATATGCTTATGACGACATTTTCCCAAATTCCTGGCTATCAAAAAGCTGTATCCAATAAAACTGTACACATATTTGTGAATGCTGCATTCCAGAACATTGATCTACGTATAGCAATTTGGAATGAATCATTTAAAGGGAAAATAACCCCAGATCCTAGTATGGGTGTGATCTACGAGAAGAACATTAATATTACAGTTAAAGGGCAACTTGTGGATGATCTTGCCAATCCCATAAATGATCGTCCTCTACAGGTAATCCTAACTGATGATACTACAGATAACGAGGTTAGTATGACTGAAACTAGTACAGATCAAAAGGGAGAGTTCTCTGTTACTTTAGCTACACCCCCTCCTGGAAGGTATCGGTTTGAACTCCGCTTTATTACCAAGACAAACATTACTTTTTCTGCTAATACGACTACATTCACAATCTTGAAGCCCCCAGGTCCAAATCTATTTACTTTTGCGCTCATTGACAGTTTCGGTATATTGGGTGGAGTAGTCATCGCTTACTTCCTTCATAAGAAAGGCCTGATTTTGTCCATAAAGTGAGTTTATGGGATTGAAATGATTTTTTAAGATCTTAGGTAGATGCGTGAGATGCTTTTCATAGTACAATATTGAATGAAAGCCTCATATTGATATTTAACTCTGATTAACCATACATAGAAAACATAGCAATGAGAGAAACTCCTCCCTATACCTCATTTCGTTTATTACAGGAATATTCTTCACTATCCAAGGAATGACAAACTAGTACAATAATCAACAAAGGCACCAAAGAGAAATTGGAAGTGTCACTTAACTTTTAAGGTAGTTGGAGGAACAAGCAAAAACTAGGTACGTGATTGAAAAAGCGCATACTTTAATTATAACAATAGTCCCCTTTCCGACAAGGAGCATAAGCTCGATCTAAAGAATAATGTTTAATAAAGTCAGGACGAAACGAAAATGGTTGATACAATCCTCATTGTGTCGGGTATTGCAGCGATTCTCATCGGTGTAGTTATTTATTATTTTCGCATAAGATTACACTTACGGCCCAGACCGGAAGAGCCAATCACGATATCTACCCGAGACATTGAAGAAAAGATGTTGCAGATTCGGGAATTGGGAACTGCACGTAAGTACAGAGAGGGATTGATAGAGGCATGGAGGGCCTTCTCCATGCATGCTGCTCGATCCTATCGAGCTCCTCGAAAAGTTTCACAATCTCCCCGAGAGTATTTTGCGATGTTTACCCAACAAGCGGGAATTGCCCCCCGATCTCCACTGGGTCGAGCACTATTAGACTTGTTACATGGGTTCGAACATGCTAGATATGGTAGAAGCGAAGTAACTAGTGAAGAATTTGAGAAAGCTTACAAATCACTCGTAGAAATTATGAAAGTCTCTGGAGAAAAGGCTCTTACGGATTCCATGCGTGCTTCTGACCGATAGAAAAAAGATCTCTTGAACATTGATTCAAAGGAGGAGCAGGATGGCAGGTATAGGAAAAGGAACTACTTTGCTAATCGTCTTATTTGTTGCTATAGTCCTTCCCTTTACTCTGTTTTCTACTCCATTAGGATCGGTAACTGAAACGCCGTTCAGCATCTATAATGAGGACTGGAATGGCTTAAGTGAATTTCGAACAATAGTTGAAAGTAAGTTTCCAACAGATAGCGACGGGGATGGCTATGTAGATGCTGTAAAGACCATCGTCTCTTCGATTAATGCAGTCAACCGCCTTGAAGAAAATGAGTCGGGGATTCTTGTCATCATGGGTCCTGCTGTCCATTATGACATCTCTGAAGCGGCTGCCCTTGTCCTGTTCCTCATGCGAGGAGGTACTATTATCATCGCCGATGATTTTGGGACGGGGAATGATCTCTTAAGAGGATTAAATACCCTGATCCGAGCTGCCGGTTCTTTGATTGGTGTTGGTGGAATTGGAGAAAATTTCACCCTATCTGTTGAACGGGAGGGAGAAATACGTGATATTGCATTTGCTGGGATCGGGTTCAATCAGTCTGTTCTGATTGAAACTTCGGACTATTCCTTGTCACCTACGCGCCCAATACTTCACCAGAATAAGTACGCGCAATTACTGTCAGGAGCTCTTGGTCGCCGAGTTGACAACATTATTGCTGATTTCTCCACCATTCTTTCAATGCAAGTAAGAGCTACTGATACAAATGAGACGTGGTGGATGCCCTTTCCAGGTCTACTCGGTTGGTTGGAAACAAGTACTCACTACGCTTGGCTCGAAACTTCTGTCAAAGCCGCAGAACAAGGACATTACCTTTGGAATCCCGGAGAAGAGTGGGCTGGGGGTCTCTCATTATCGATTGATGTGACCCTGAATGCGGGAGATTATGGTAATTACACCTTTGAGGATGTTGAGTATGCGACAGGTTTTTGTGTAGCTACTGGAATGCAGTTCGGTCCCCAATCCAAACTCTTCCTTTGTGCAGATCCTTCTATTTTTATCAATAAATATCTTGATCCTACGAATCCTGAATACAGCATAACTGATCCTAAAGCGCTTAATACACAAAATCGAGACCTTGCAGAAGGGCTCATCGAATGGGCCGCCAAAGGATACGGCGATCGTCCCGTCTTCTTTTTTGATGAAGGCCACTTGGAAAATTCCCCCCGCAGCCCGATCATGTACACAGGAGAATCCATGCGCTTTATTGCCCTTATGACCATGTTTCCTTTCACCGCTCCATTTTTCCCTATCTTTGTTCTCATGATTACTCGCCGGTTCATGCCTAAAAGAACTCCAGTATCAGCTCGTCTTTTATCAAAAATTGAACGATACTATGGGCGAAGCTTTTTTGCAGTTAAAATGCGATGGTATACAGAATACGAGCAATATGGGCAAGCTTTACATCTACTGTACCGGAGATTAAGCAGGATTGTCCATGAAAAGACAAAGATTGCTGAAACAGAACCCGAACCTATAGCTCGTGCTATAACCTCTTTAATTCCAACAATAGATCCGGATGAGTTGATCAAACGGTTTAAACAGATTCAAACGGCTTTCAAGGGAAGAGGAATGAATGAGGAGCAATTTTTGAAGTATTTCTATTTCTTGAAGTCAATAACTGATAAACTTGTAGGTGAGGAGGCGACATAAGCTTGGATCCCAAATTCAGGGCTCAGAAACATTGGAGTCGAGAAAAAATTTCATTTGAGAGGGAGGCACATATATTCATTCAAGATGGTCTAAAATTAGTGGAGGGCCAAACGCAAAGTATTGGGACTGAAATCCCTCCTATCAGGTGTATTATAGATCTGAAGAATTAATCGAGTTAGAGGGTTTAATATGACGGAAACTGAAAAACTCGAAGAACGTGAAACAGTACCAACATTGGACAAAACATTAGATGTAGCAGATGTGGGCCGCCTCTGGAAACAAATTAGAGAAGAAGTAGGGAAAACAGTCGTGGGAATGCTACAAACGATTGAACAAATGTTTCTCGCTCTCTTGTGCGAAGGTCATGTGTACCTCGAAGGCGTGCCTGGATTGGGTAAAACGTTCTTAGCTAACACTTTCGCTCAGTGTCTAGGCAGTGAGTTCAGCCGAATCCAATTCACTCCCGACTTGCTTCCAGCTGATATCTATGGAACAAATATCTTTGATCCTACAAAAGGAAGTTTCCAGCTCAAAAAAGGACCAATCTTCGCAAATGTAATCTTGGCTGATGAGATCAATAGGGCACCACCTAAAACCCAAAGCGCTCTACTTGAATCAATGCAAGAGAAACAAGCGACAATTGAGGGGACAACTTATTCAATGCCAAAGCCATTCATTGTCATTTCGACAGCAAACCCTATAGAACAAGAAGGCACTTATCCACTCCCCGAAGCCCAAATAGACCGATTTTTGCTGAAAACAATTGTAAAGTATCCTACTGAAAAAGAAGAACTAGAGATCATCGATCTAAAACATGCGCCAAAGTACCACAAGGCACGCGCCGTCACTTCCCCTAGGACAATTGTAGCAGCTCAAGATATTGTTCAACGGATTCACATAGATAAAGATCTCCAATCATATATTCGAGATATTGTGTTCAGGACACGGAATGACCCGCGAATATTACTCGGAGGATCGCCTAGAGCCTCCATTGGTCTCCTTATCACTTCAAAAGCAAGAGCCGCTATCCATGGCCGGGATTATGTCATCCCAGATGACATAAAATATATGCTGACGTCAGTTCTTCAACACCGACTAATCTTGAAACCAGAGGCTGAACTTGAGGGGATCACTCAAGAAAAGATAGTCAAAGACATTATTGATGAGATTCCATGCCCAGTTTAACCTTAAAATCAATAATCACGTTAGATTTAGCCACGTGAAGTGAAATGAAGTGAGGTGTGACTTCTTATGGGTATGTCGCCCCGAGGGGCTTTTGTGCTTGTAGCCGGTGTCCTCTTAATTGCAATAGGGCTCTCATTCGAAGGCATAAGGGGCCTAATTAAGTATATACAACTCTTACGTGGCGCATTTGGAGGCGGGGAAGCGGGAACGCCCCCCCAAGAGATGGTGCTGCCTCCTACTTTTGAAGATTTTTGCCTCTTTATGGGCGTCATTTGCATTCTCGCTGTAGTTGTTGGACTTCCGGCTTTCAGATTCAGTGCGATCGGAGGTGCGATTAAAATAGAACGCACATTAGACAAAGAAAAGGTGTTCATGGGGGAGTATTGCCATGTTTCACTTCATGTCACCAACACTTCCCGAACAAGGATTGATTTTCTTGAGATTTATGATCCCATAAGTGAAGCCCTTCAACTCTCAGTTGGTGAAAACTACATCACCACTCGAATAGATCCTGGACAGACAATATCCTTCTCCTATATCCTCCGAACCACCCAACGGGGCAAATTTACTATTGGACCTACACGTATTATCATCTACGATCGAATGGGCTTTTATTTCGAAGAGGAAATTGTCGGTGACGCAACCACCATTCTCGTTCTTCCTGAATATACAGATATAAAGCGGATGGATGCCCTTGCCCACCGCCGTCAAATTGGCATGTTGTTTGGGGTCCATAAAACCCGCCAGATCGGACTTGGGGATCGATTCCATGCTTTAAGACCTTACATGCCAGGTGATGAGTTCAGACGCATCGACTGGAAGGCGTTCGCACGAACGCAGAAGTTGATTGTCCGGGAATTTGAGATTGAGCGAAACATCCGGGTCATGATCTTTTTAGATTGTTCAGGAAGCATGGGAGCGGGTATTCCTAATAACACCAAATTAGATTTTTCAATTCGTGCAGCTATGCTCTTAGCTCATATGGCCTTGGAACGGAAAGATCTTGTTGGAATGGCCATTTACAGTGACAAAGTGCATCAGTACATCACACCCGGCGCAGGAAAGAGAACATTCTTTGATATTTTAGAGAATTTAGCTTTGGTCGAACCAGGGGGTATGGCAAATCCCCTGAAGGCCGTGAACTATATTATTCGTCGAGAACCACGGCCAGCATTTTATGTTTTCTTAACAGATCTTGAAGGCGCGCGTGCAGAACGAATCATCGATGCGATTAGAAAGGCGCGGACGACGAAGAACCCAGTAACAGTGGTCGCGCCGTTTGGTCCGTTCTTTGAGGCAAGAATCGAGGAACTTTCTCCGGTGGAGAAAGCACTAGCGGAGGCGATAGCAGAAGAGTACCTTGGGGTGCGGAGGAAAGTGGAGCGGGCGCTAAAGCGGTTCGAGGTAGATGTGGTTAATGTAGGTCCTGATGATTATCTACCCATTGTGATCAAGGAATATTACACGGCAAAGCGCCTTGGAAAAGGCATGATGTGAAATAAAAATAACCAAACCTGCGTAAACTGAAGGAAAATCTAGAAAGAGGGATAGAACATGAGAAAGATCATGAATAGCCTAAGAATCTTGTCGATTGTCATGTTTGGACTCTCCTTTTATGTTATTATTTCTAATGTCAGTCCGGATGTTTGGGAAGTCGATCGGGCTCTAAATGTGGGGAAATTGATTCTCGTTTTACTTTGGATTCTTTCTGTGTTAATTAGCGTTTTAGCAGGGCAAGGGGATTTGAACTCGCCTGTTACGATCACAATCTACGGTTCGATCTGGAACGGTATCTTTGGCCAAGAGACGACCCCTACCGACCCACGTGCCCTTCTCGGAGAATTATTTCCTGCAACTGCTGAGATGACACCAGGCCGCCTATTTATTGCCTCTCTTGTGTCTTTTGCGTTGTTTGTTGTAGTACCCTTGGCGATAATAGCAAGCATCGGTTTTTTACGTAATTGTGATACAAAACTCGCCACTATGGCATTTATTTGTTTACAGCTGGTATTGATCGTAGGATTTCTCACAGACAGTTATATTGACACGATCGACGATTCATTCCTTCAATACTCCTCTAAGTCAATAATTGATCTTCTTAGCTCACCGCTCTTTCAGGCGGGACTCCTCACCTATCTTTACTTAGAAATTTCCTTTAGTGCAGCGTATAGCTACCGAATTATCGACCCCCTTGTGGGGAGGCGACGTCGTATCACCTCCCATATTAAACAAGTTCGAGAATATGTCCCAAAGAGGGAGGAGGCTGCACCAGATATTACAAGAATGCCAACAAGTTCGCGTGGTGCTAAATTTAGTATGGAGGCAATAACCTATCTTAGAGAAGCATTGGAGAGGCGCATTTTCAAACGGGGGGAAGAGGAATATCGTGTCAATCAACGGTTGAAAACATACTTCGAGACCCTTGTAACACAGAATCCCGATGCGGAACAGACCCTTACTGCAGAAAGCGTTTCCCCTAAAGCCTTACGTATCGCAGCTGCGATAGTCCCCAATTTAATCATCAGGATGGTTGTAGTAGTCATCATAGCTTGGGTACTTCTTAACCCAAGTCGTCTGATGAAACTATTCATACTTATCCCCAATAATGCACAACCCCTTCTTCAAAGTCTGGAGATAAGTCAACCCGAGATACTACTCTCGATCCTAGCTCCAGTTGTTATAGGGTTTTTCATCCTAGGAATTCTCCTTTCGTGGATAAGAGATAAATTGTTGGTGCAAAGACAAGAAGCTGAAGAGATCCTTATGACGCCCTCCAAATCGAAGGAGTCTACTCAAGTACTTCCTAAGAGTTAGTAGTCAGTTGTTCTTTTGAATCCGTCTAATCTTTAACTTCGTATCAATGTTCCTATTCTAAAACTAACAATCGAGAATCGACTAGAGAATGATACTCATTTTTAAGTAATATTTACCTATTTTCGGTAAATTTTTAAAGGAGCCAAGCCCAAGTAGTTGGCGGTGGATCTTGTGTCTGATTCACAATCGCTTGAATTACTTGCTCTTTCTCCTCAGCAAATCCAAACGCGTGTGTTAGCAGGATCTGCGCTCCTAGGGGCAACTTCCTGGATGTTTGTTTTACTTCCCGATATTAGAGTGCCGGGTTGGGGAATTTCATTCATAGATTTCGTCGCTGTGCCTTGGATTGTGGCGTTTCTCCTCTTTGGGATACGTGGGGGCCTTTTTACCTCAACCATCGGATTTGTTGCCATCGCCGTCTTATCGGAAGAGATCGTACCTCTCGTGGGAGCGGTTACCAAATTTTTAGCAATAGTGCCTATGATCTTGATTACCCCTTTTCTATTGAAACGACTTCAACACAGGCCCTTTGCATCAGAAACATTGGCACACCGCAGAATTTATGTTACACTATTTGCTCCCGCCGTCTTGGTCCGCTGTATTGTCATGACACTTGTGAATCTCTTTTTTGCAATCCCCATCAACGTGTATTACATGTTTAATATTTGGATCTCCCCAAGTGAGGTTCCACAATCTTTCTATTATTGGTTCTGGCAATGGCCAATGGAAAACCTCTTTGGACTTCACGATTATATAAACCAAGTCTCAACTGGCCAACTTTTCTTGCTTTTTGTGATTGGTGTCTTTCTATTCAATACTTGGTTAAGTATACTTGAACTTACTCTCTCCTATTTTGTTGTGTATCCAAGTGGCTTATATCGGGAATTTGCTACTTGGTAATTTCACTCCACTACCATGTGACGTTCCAGTTTAATTCATTTTTCTTTTCTTGCCATTTCTATCATAATGAATTCCTTAGCTTCTATCTTGATTTTCATCAAATGAAAGAGAATAAATGAAAGATACAAATACCCAAATCGTGAAAACACGTCATAGGTTATTCTGTCTACCAGTAATGGGGAAGCAACAAAATTGAAAATCCTAATAGATGAGACACATAACCCGAGAGGGAAAATTTTCTCGAATTATAAAGAATTTCGACGCCTTTTAGAGCTCAATGGACATGAAATCAACATATATAATGATTTTCCTATCAAACTTGAAGCCCTTCGAGAAGCAGATGTGTTTATCTTTCCATGTTGTGATGGTAGTAAACTCTTTGGATATGAAGTCCGGACGTTGCTTCGGTATATAGAAGAGGGACACGGAGTTTTAGTGATAAGTCACGCAGGAGGCGATAGTGGACTCGGTACAAACATGAACAGTTTAACAGCGAACCACTTTGATATTGAAATTCAAAGTAATGAAGTGTTTGATGAAGTTCATTGCGACCAAGAACTATCCCATCAGGTTATAATTCGGGAATTCGCGGATCATTCAATCACTGATGGTCTTGAGCAAATCTGTTATGTGGCCGGATGTTCACTAAAGATAAGGCGAAAGGCCAATCCAGTGGTTGTTTCAGATCAAGATGCGAATCCTGAAAATGCGCCGCTAATAGCAGCTTGGGAGGGGGGACGGAACAAGACGGGGCGTGTAGTTGTCGTAGGATCGTATCGATTATTTTCAGATTGGGGAATCAAAAAATTTCAGAATGCACAACTTGCTTTGAACATTTGTGAATGGTTAGCAGATATTCGCAAACCTTCTGGTGAGGAAATCACACAGGAAGCGTCTATTCCCCAACTAAGTGAATCTAAAGAACCTAGAGAGCCCAATTCATCCATTCTAGATAATAATCTAATTGAACCTGAGCACATGGCTTCTCCCGAAATTACTTTAATTCCCCAAACCTCTGAAAACGCTGCTATATTGAAGAAATTATCCTCAAAGGCTGAAGTCAAACCAGCAACTAGCGTTCCAGTCCCAGAACACGAAACTTTTAGCGAGACGGTGATAAAACTCCCGGTGATTGAGAAATTATTGAGTGAAGTAAAACTCATTCGATCCGATTTGGAAGAGATTAAAGACCTTTTACGACGGTGGACAAGGAAATGAAACAGGAGTTGGGCATTAGTATGTCCCCAGAAATTCTTTACGATACTCTTTGTGAAACATACCTTAAGCTTGAAAGCACTACTAAACGCTTAGAAATGACTGATATTCTTGTCGATCTATTTTCAAAAAGCCCTCCTCATAGTATCCCCATCATTTGTTATTTAACGACTGGAAACCTCTTTCCATCAACGGATTTGGATCTAGGTGTTGCTGAGAAGATGGTAATAGAGTCTATTTCTGCAGCTTTAGGTTTTACATCGAAAGAGATCACCGAAGATTTGAAAGAGACCGGAGATCTTGGAACAACTGCCGAAAAGCTCAGGAAAAAGAGCAAACAGCAAACACTTTTCAGTAAAAAATTAACTGTTCAGGATGTTTATTCAACCTTCGAGAAAATTGCAAGAGCCTCGGGACAAGGCTCTGTAGAGCAAAAAAAGAGGTTATTATCCGGATTAATTACAAGTTCAAGCCCTCTTGGAGCAAAATATCTCATTCGAACGGCATTAGGCAAGTTACGACTTGGAATTGCTGAAATGACTCTTATTGATGTAATTGCAATTACATTTACTGGTAGAAAAGAAAATCGTGATCTAGTGGAACGAGCGTATAATTTCAATACCGACATTGGGTATATAGCTGAAGTCACTGCAGAAAAAGGACTTGACGGATTAAAACGTTTCAAGATTCAGGTTGGGCACCCTATTCGAATGATGGCCGCCCAACGACTCTCTTCTCCAGCCGAGATATTGGATAAACATATTAAAACTGCTGCTGAAGTCAAATATGATGGTGAACGGGTACAAATTCATAAGGCTAATAACAAGGTTTTGCTCTTTTCAAGACGACTGGAGAATATCAGTCGCCAGTATCCTGATGTTATAGACTATATAAGAGAAGGACTAACAGCTAAGCAAGCAATTGTAGAAGGCGAAGTAGTAGCGTACGACCCTGACACGGGTGAGTTTTATCCATTCCAAATCCTTATGCGTAGACGAAGGAAGTACGGAATTGAGAAAGCAAAAACAAAATATCCAGTTGTATTGTTTTTATTTGATGCGTTATTAGTTGATAATGAGCCACTTGTTGATTTACCTTTCCCTAAACGGCGAAAAAAACTTGAACAAATCACAAAAATTTCCAATAATCTCCAATTAACTTTTCAACAAGTTGTCTCTACCCCGGAAGAATTGGAAACATTGTTTGAAAAAGCGATAAGCGATGGACATGAAGGGTTGATCGCAAAATCTCTTCAAGAAGATTCAATTTACCAAGCTGGAGGACGAGGTTGGCTTTGGATAAAATACAAAAGGGATTATGCATCAGAGATGGTAGATACTGTAGATCTTGTTGTAATCGGAGCTTTTTGGGGACGTGGGAGACGTGCGGGAACTTATGGAGCATTGTTGTGTGCTGCGTATAATATGGAAGAAGATAAGTTTGAAACAGTCTGTAAATCAGGATCCGGCTTTTCTGATGAAGATCTTGTGATGTTCCGTGACCTCTTGGAAGAGTTTAAAATCCAAAATCCACATCCTCGGGTAAATATCCAAAAAGAAATGACCCCAGATGTTTTTTTTGTGCCAACAATAGTTCTTGAAATCCAAGGCGCAGAACTCACCTTGTCCCCAGTTCATACGGCAGCATTGAACAAAATAAAAGCCAATAGCGGACTTGCCATAAGATTCCCTAGATATACCGGAACTATACGAAAAGATAAGTCGCCGGAGCAAGCAACCACGGTGCAAGAACTTTGTGAGATGTATCAGAGGCAACTAAGGCAATTACGGGAAAAATAAAGGGGGAAACTTAACCAAGTGACAATGTTTTAAGCTTTTCCAGTAGGTCGACTGGATTAATATCAGAAATCGATATTATCTTATTTCTGCTTGTATGCCCGCGAACAATTGTGAGACGAACCTTTCGATATCCTAACTCTTGTAAATACCCTTTTAGTATGTCTAATAGCTCTTTATTTGCTTTTCCTTTTGTTGGAGGACTTTTTAATGCAACTATAAGCCCTTTTTTAAAGGGGTCGAAGCTAATGTTTATCACTTTCGATCTAGGTTTTACCAAGACGTCTATCAAAAGTTTCTTTTCATTTCCTCGCAAAAAAAACACCAAATAACATAGTACCTACGATTATAGCATCGAAACAGTTTTGTAATGGTCTCATAAGGAATTCAAGCTGCCTATAGACCACGATGGAATAGCAAGGGTTTTTATATGGTTTATGATCTATTGTAATGAGAAAAGTTCTAATCTCTTTATGGATTTACCTTTTGGAGGAGTCATAGATGGCATTTCAGGTAAAATATAATGAACTTATCAGTAACGGAACTATCCGAGCTATGGCAATCATTGATTTGACAAGCGGAGGTGTGGTCTGGACAACAGATAATTGGTCAATTGACTCTCATGCGATCATAAACGCATGGTACAATCGAGTACCCGCAATAGAAGTCCAAGGTGTTAGGTACAGTACCTTACAAGTGACTGAAAATCGATTTGTTTGTACAAATGTTAGGGGACAGGGACATTTTATATTAGCTAAATGTCCAACTAACTATGCGATCACAGCTTGGAGTCCAAGTGAACAACAACTTAATGTGGCTTATACAGAGGTAGCCAAACTTGCTGCAACCTATAAATAAGTTTATTCAATAAAATGTTAAAATCATTAGTTTTCATGGGTCTAATCAAGAGTTATGTACAGTCATATTTATTATCAATTTCATTTTGGCTTTATACATGGTATAAAGTGGAAATAATGCGAATAAAAATTCTAGATTGCTCAAATCTCGTTCAGTATTTGGTTATTTCCTGTTTCCTTCAGAATAATCTCGTTTTCTTTAATCTCGACATCTTTCAAAGCGAGTGTGTTCATTTTTAAATGATCTTTCATTTTTTTAAATTTAGGGCGAATTGCTGTAAGCTTCTTAATGCTCTTCAATTTTTCCTTGATTAAATATCTCAGTACACTGCTTGGCATAAGCCCTTTCTTTATTGGAATGTTCAACTTTTCGCATATCTCTTGCTTCATTTTAGTAAAAACATTCTTGATATTTTCTTTATCAACAACAGACCCATAAATCAGAGGGATTAAATTCTCAGAAAAGTGACTAGCATAAACTATTTTCACCTCTCCTTTGGTGTGATCGAACCCAATCGCGTATCCTAATTTATTAGCATTTCCAGTTATAATCGGTTTATATTCAACCTCATAAAGCCCTTCAGGGAAGGGTTTTAGTGTTGTGTCACTTCCTCTAATAGTAAATTCTGTCCCCCTTCGTCGAAGAAATCCTGCTGAAATCCAAGATAGATAGCTAATCCTTATTTCATTTGGTAGAAGAGGGATTCCTTCGACTAGACAATAGGAAATCAGGTTGTCAGGGTTGAGCGATTCGGGTTCAACAATTTCAAGTCTTTTAGCTACAAGAAATTGAGTTAGCCAAGTTTTTTCCTCCTGGGTGAGTACTTTGGATTTCACTTGATTTGTTTGACTTAGAATCCATTCAAGTAATTCGGGACGTGGTCCCTTGGAGATTATTAGCATGATCTGGCCGAAAATAGGATGGGAAAGCATTTCAATAATTTGTCCCCGCACACGGCCCATACTATCCCGAATTATAGATCCAATACACTCAGAAGGGGAGAATTTCTCTTCAACAAATGCTAATTGTCCCTCAGGGATAGGAGGTTCTATTGACTTTTCCTTAATAATTATGCATTTTTTATTTAGTTCCTGAATGGCTGAAAAGGGAACGCACCCAATTGGCTTTATTTCCCCCTGATCTAGGCCTTCAGGAATGGAGATCCTCATACTCCTATAGAATTCCCCCACGACTGTTGGACTCAAGGCCTTTGTCTTCTCAACTCCAGTTGTTTTACTAATATAATCAGCAATGATTGCCCTCCGCTTGGTAAGGTTAGTGATACCACTTATAGCGAGAGAATGTTTTATGAGGTTATAAATCTCCTCAATAATATTATCTTGGATTTCATTTATTTTTACTATTTCAAGATAGAGCTGATTTTCCCTTACTAAGGGTCGTGAACAAATACCAATCAGGTCTCTTGCAGTTGATTGGACCATGTTCCCCACACATTGCCAAGCAGTCTTTGTATCTTCAACTTGTATACCAATTTTCTTTTCTTCTTCAATGGGACGTTCTGTTGGGATTTTTTGGCTTATTTTCTCATCACTTTCTCTTCCATCCTCTACTACAGGAATTCTTGTGATTTCTGAGGAAAACATTGAAATATCTGTGTGGAGAAGCTCGATAAATTTGAGCAATTCGTTGATCTTCTGTTGCTTTCTTTCAGTGACTTCGAATGGTTCATCGGATTGAATTTGTTTCAATTGGGTTTGTCGGTGTTGTAATTCCTGCTCAAAAAAAGCAACCCATCTAGAAAATCTTTTGACATCCGATTGAATTTCTTGCCGGATTTTTATTTTTTTACTTGTGATATCTTGTTTCATAGTTAAATATGCTTCATTATCAATTTTTTCAAGGGCTAAAGCTTTTTCTAACGCATCCATTTTTTTCTTTAGAAAATCAAGCTCTTCATTTAATTTAAAAGTTCGCCCTCTTGATTCAAGTAAGGTCGCTCTTTTCGTTTCAATAGATTCTGAAAGTTTAGCTACCCTTTCAGATAGTGTTGAGGTTTCTCTCAAAAAATCCTTTTTAGAGATTTGATTCTTTTGATATTTCTCTCTTATTTCAGCTTCTTGCTCAATAAGTGTTTTCTTTTTATCTAGAAGATCACGATAGGCAATCTTTGCTTGTAAATAGGAAATTAAAGATCTTGGTGGTCGGTTTCCATCTAATTCAACATTAATGTCCTCTAACTCTGAAACGATATAGCTATGAGATGGGGTCGTAGCAATGTATTGTTCTTTTTTTTCATTCCATCCTTTTTCATTTCTTGGGCTCTCTTTCAATTCTCTCAGTTTTGTTTCAAAAGCTTCTCGCATCTGGTCATATGTTCTCTGATCTATTTTCCCTTTTTTTAAGAGGGAATCTAATCGGTCAATTAATCTTTGTATTCTTTTTTGCATGCAAACTCTCCTGCCAGACCCCAAAAATATGTAGTATTCTATAGTCTATGAAAACCTTTTGGAATACTTAAGTTATGAGAACTGATAAAATTGCGATGAGTTCTTATTTAACAAAAGAAAAAAATATTCGCATTTTTCATTTAATTCTTCAAAAGACCCTCTCTTGTTTAACAGTCCAACAGGTCAATTCCGTCTTAACCAAACTTTAAAGGAGGATACCTGATCAGAAGAATTGATTCTTGTAAATTTCGCATCGAGGTATTTAGAAGGCGTAGTAACGATGCAGAAGATCCTTGGGCAGAATCTTGACAAAGAGGTTCTAATTCTAATGAGATGGGGCGTGTCAATAAGGGGAGTTCTGAAAGCGGTGGATGCTCAACTGAATTGTGTTATTGAAAAGGCTGATGAGATCGTGGAGGGGGAAGCGAAACCGCTCGGAACCATACTGATCCGAGGTGATAATATTATCATGGTTTCTGCTAGTGTATGACTCTATAAACGCGAGCTTACATATTGAAAAAAGGTTTGCAGGATTACCCATTCTTTGAGGATAATATTATGGTTCCAACCTTCTTGAATGCTCCACATGTACAATCTTTAAGCGAAATTGGTAATATTAAGGGATGTATGGGCTTTCTGGGAATCCCTTGGGATCTTGGATCAATCTATGGTAAAGGTGCAGCTCAAGCACCAGTAGTTATTCGAAAGGCCTCACAACATTTTGATGGATATCATCTTGAATGTGATCTCAGCCTAGCTGAGCTGCCACTCGTTGATCTTGGAGATATCTCCCAAGCAGATTTTAAGACTACCCTCAATGGTCAAACAATCAGATTTCTCCAAGATTGTCTTAGGGAAATCTACTCCACCATTAATATCTTAGACTTACTATTAATTGCTGGTGGAGATCATCTCATAACAGCGGCATCCTTC
The DNA here is from genome assembly GCA_046761065.1 of Candidatus Heimdallarchaeota archaeon. GTDB lineage: Archaea > Asgardarchaeota > Wukongarchaeia > Wukongarchaeales > JBHIFL01 > JBHIFL01. Next base: position 10,086 of record JBHIFL010000058.1, on the reverse strand, counting down.
CTCCCTACTAAGCCCAACAATTCAGTCTTGCTTTGGGTGGATGCCCACTTAGATCTGATGGATGCCTACCCTAATGAGAAAAAATGGACCAATTCAACAGTTCTTCGACGAACGATAGAACTTTCAACCGTTTCCCACGAAAATATCTGGATAATCGGTACACATGGTTATGACCATGGACCAGAAGAACTTGAATATGTCCGCAAATATGGTATCCACTACTTTCCTTTACATAAACTTCGATCTAATAAAAAGTCCATCCTCGAAAAAATTCTGAATGCTATCTCAGAAAAAGAATATGTCTATATGAGCGTTGATATCGACGTTTTAGACCCTGCATATGCACCCGGCACCTTAGCACGGGCTCCTGGAGGCTTAACTCCACAAGAACTTTTCCATCTCATACGTAAACTCGCTCCATATCTAGATGTCTTGGATCTGGTCGAAATCTACCCAAACCACGACCCGCTGGGAATAACGGCTGAGATTGCTGCCGCAACTCTTATAGAAGCCTGTGCTTATAGATTTCACATACAAATTTAACAATAATACCCAGTTATTCAAACATTTGGAGTGTATCGGAATGGATGTATTTGAAGCGATACGAGGTAGACGCAGTGTTCGGAAATATCAAACTAAAGAGATCTCTGAGGAATTAATTACTAAACTCCTTTCAACGGCAATTATGGCTCCTAGCGCAGGTAATCGACAAGCATGGGAATTTATTATTGTTCATGATCCTATAACAAAAACAGAACTTGCAAGAGCAGCTTATAACCAGGTATTTATCGCCAATGCTCCTGTTATTATTGTTGTATGTGCAAACAAATTGCGTTCTGCCCAACGATATGGATCGCGAGGTGCAGAACTTTATTGTATTCAAGATAGTGCGGCAGCGATCCAAAATCTCTTACTTGCAGCATACAGCTTGGGACTAGGAACCTGCTGGGTAGGCGCGTTCAATGAATCAATGGTTTCCAAGCTTCTGGAAATCCCAGAAGAGATTCGTCCCGTCGCACTCATCCCCATTGGGTACTCCGCACAGGTCTCTCACCCACCTCCTCGCCTCCCTCTCGAGCAAGTAATACACCGGGAACAGTACTGATATTGTAATCAACACCCTTCTAATTTTAACAATGTGTTACATCTCAATATAAAAACAAAAATACAGATAAGACGTTCTAAATCTTAATATTGGCAACTAGAACAATACAACCTCGTTGTGTATATTATCAAGAGATAAAGGCACTTCAACAAGGGAGGGAGATCTAATACACTTTGAACAATATAAAAAAATAAATAAAAAGGATCATCCTGATTTTTCCTCCCGTAACCGATATAAAATCACCATCGAAACTCCTAAAGGCGTGCCTATCCTCTCAGAAAGGTCTTCAGGTGTGATATCTGGCTGATTGAGGAATATATTTTCGCGTACATAGGCTAAACGGCTGGAAAACAAGTTATCTTTTTCAACAGTGTCAATTAATACCTTCCAGAGTGGGTTTGTTTCAATTATGCTGGATACCTTATCTGCAACCTGGGATTGTTTTTCAGGCTCAGATCTAGGTTGTCGAGGACTTGTTTTCACTCTGCTAACGTTCCCTCTTTGATCTTTCTTTATCCATTGTTCAAGACTCGACAAGTCAATTCCTCTTTCCTTTGCATAAGGTCTAATCGATTACCCAATAAAACCTTTTGTTTGGTGGGAAAACTTTTAAAAAGAAATGATAAGAAAATCTTATTATTTTAAAACCCCAAATGGATTATAGCAACGACCATATTGTGAGCTGTTTTAAAAGATGAACATCCATTGGTTGCTAAAGGGGGATCCCGAATAAGGAGGACACTATTCGATTGGATAGCTATGGGATTAGAAGACTTGTTCTTGATGTGTTGAAACCGCATAACCCAAACATCGTATTTTTAGCAGACCATTTATGTACTCAGGAAGAAATTACAGGGGTCAACATCACCGTGGTAGAAGTGGATGCTGAAACAGAATCAGTGAAAATCACCATTGACGGATCCAAACTTGACTTTGATAAAATTAGATTGGAACTCGAAGACCATGGGGCAGTCATCCATTCCATTGATCAGGCGGTCGCAACAAAAGACAGCTTCGAACGAATAGAACTCGTTGAAGAAGCTCTATCCCAGAATAACCAGTAAACCAATATGCCCTCAATTCATGGTCGAATCCCCTACTCTTGGCTTGAATACGCGTTTATAAATGCCAAAAGTAATACACATGTTATGCTAATCTAATTATTACGCACTAAAGGTATTCGTGCTCATAATTAAAGAGAACTTTCTTTCAACGATGCTTGAGGGTTCACAAGACAAAAGCTTGAAAGGTTGTTGAAAATTCAAGGTTGCTGATGGGGGGATCGCACTTGGCTGAAGACCATGTAATAGAAGAAGACAAACAGGAACAAGAAGAGGAAGAAGAGGAAGGAACAAAAGAGGAAAAATATCGACACGCTGGGATAGTTGCGCATCAGGCACTAGTAAAAGCAAGAGATATGATAAAACCTGGTGCAAGATTGTTGGATATCTGTGAAAAAACTGAAGACTACATCCTACAACAAGGCTTCGGGATTTCTTTTCCGTTTAATATCAGTATAGATAATTTAGCCGCACACTATACGTCCCCACCAAATGATGAAGGAACTATTGGAGAAAAAGCCATAGTTAAGATTGATGTTGGTACTCATAAAGATGGATATGTAGCCGATACCGCTTTTACAGTTACCTTAGATGAGACCCTCACTCCACTCGTCGAAGCTGTTAATCAAGCTTTGAAGCATTCGATAGAGACGATAAAACCTGGTGTAAAGACAAATGAAATAGGACGAATCATCGAAGAAACTATCAAAAACTATGGATACCGGCCTATTCGCGATCTTTCAGGCCATTTAATTGATCAATATGACTTGCACGGCCCGAAAATCATTCCTAATATTACGCTTCCCCATGGTAAAGCTTTTGAAGAAGGGGAAGCTTATGGACTTGATATTTTTGCAACAACTGGGGTAGGAACTGTGCATGAAGACCATAACAAATGTTTCATCTTTTCCCTCTTACCAATCCGGGTGAGGGCTCGAAGCAAAGCAACCCGGAAAGTTCTTGCCCATATTGCCCGGGAATATAAACAATTACCCTTCTCCGAACGGGCTCTGCGTCGCGAATTCAATTCGGCTGAAACAAAATTCGCCTTGCGAGAACTCCAATCGCAGGGTGCGCTGCGGAAATATCATGTCCTTTCAGAGGCGAAGGACGCAATGGTGGCCCAATCTGAGCATACCATCTTAATCACAGCAGATGGAGTGGAAGTGACAACACTACCTAATGACTCCCCCCTTTGGGACTTTTAAGAGTAGAGCGCCAAATCGCCAACGAAGTGAGATGGTTTTTCCTTATAATCCGGTTTCCGTGTCATAATGGAATTTTTAAATAATTGAATTTGGAGGAGCGAAATTGTGTGACAGAAAACATATTCGGTAGTGCAAGTACTATCCCTTCCTCCTGGCTTTTATATCACAAACAGTGAAAGCAAACTTGGGCTTATACCTTACAAGAATTATTGGGTTTCGTTAGCCCCAATAAGGCTGCTTGATGTAGGCATACGCGTTCTTGGCTGCAATTGCACCATCAGCGGCTGCTACAATAATGAGTTTTGTATCGCCACATGATACGTCCCCGAGCGCATAAACACCTTCAACATTGGTTCGCATATGGCGATCTGTTATGATACACCCATGTTGATCCGTTTTCAACCCTAGTTTCTCAAATATTTCGGTATTTGGAGTAAGTCCAACCGCTAGGATCACCCAATCAATTTCAAGGGGGAATTCCTGGTTTTCAACATTATTCCAGAGGATTACATGATCCACTGAAACTCCTCCCTTGATCTCTCGGAGCTCCGTATTGAACAGGGCCTCGACTTTCCCACTAACTAGGACTCTTTCAATATCTGCATCCGTAGCTCTGAATGTATCCCTTCGATGTGCGATAAAGATTTCAGCCGCAAGATCAATTAAGTCAAGAGCCGCATCCATGGCGGTATCTCCCCCGCCTACAATGAGAACTTTTTTCTCGACAAACGCTTCTGGGTGGGTGACATAATACGATACTCCACGATCTCCCCGACTGAACTTCCGCTCCCCCGGAATTCCCAGCTCCCGAGGACGACTGCCCGTGGCGATGATGATGACTCTGCTCTTGAATTCCCCCTCCGTCGTTTTTACGTGTTTGTCTAGCGAAATGTCTATAATCCGCTCATTTTGCAATGTTACTGTTGGAGCTTCTCTCACTTGACTGAGCATGTGTTTGACAAGATCAAGCGGCAGAATCCCCCCAGGAAATCCCGGATAGTTGTATATTTGCTTGTGAGGGTATAGGGTTGCCAATAAGCCCCCCCATGTGCCACCTTCAAAGATAACAGTGTTTAATTTCCAATCAGCACACCCAATTCCAGCCGCTAGGCCCGCTGGTCCCCCGCCCACGATTATAACATCATACATCCCATTAGCCAATCGTTCTACCTACCCGTCTGTATTGTGCTTAATAAACGATTAGAATTACAAAAAGCTTGTCTTAGTTGAGAACAAAGTATTAGAGTATAAAATGCTAAATCACTTGAATTCCGATAATGGAACCCTTCTTAAAACCTGTCTCCATATAATACGATTTAAGGATCCTGATAACTGGGAATGAATTTATTGAAGTAAATGTACTTCACTTTGAACACATGCAGCTGATTTAGCACCGACATCTCATTGAATATCATGATAAACTATTAACGCGTTAAAATCCTATTTCTCCTTAAGATGCCCAGTGTTCGTGCAATAAGAAGATAAAAAAGAAAAAGTAAGAGTAGGTTATGCAAATTCTTTGTACATCTCTTTAGGTGCACCACAAATGGGACACTTGTCTGGGGCGTCCCCTTCGAGTGTGTGGCCGCACCTACCACAAATTTGTACTTTGCCAAGTTCGATATCTTTCCCTCTGTCCACTAAGCTCTTTGCGCGTTGGTACATTTTAGCATGGATCTGTTCCGCTTGAAAAGCCCAATTGAATGATTGTATGGCTTCATTCTCCCCTTGGGATTGAGCAACCTCTATATATGCAGGGTACATCTCTGTAATCTCAAATGTCTCACCATCAATGCCAAACTGGAGATTAATTGTGGTATCCCCGAGTCCAAAGGGAGTTTCCGCCACAGTCGTAACTATTTCTCTAAGATCCCTCATACAATGGAGATGGTTACCTGCATGTACGCGTTCCGCCCATGCTATGGCTTCAAAAAGCCTAGCAACATTGGGGAATCCTTCTTTTTGGGCTTCTTGTGAATAGATCTGATATCGCATGTGTGCTTGACTCTCTCCAGCGAATGCAGAACCAAGATTGGCTTTTGTTATTATTTTCACGATTATAACTTCTCCATATAAGTATTATTTATACTAAATCCTTTATTCTAAAAAGATTATCCTTTATGTTAAATGTTCCTATTTTACCCTTATAACACGATATTCAACTGATATATATGTTCTAAAGAAGGTCTAAATCACATACAAAGCGAAAGCAAAAACAACTGATAATTCGATAGAGACATAATGTAAAATTAAGGAATATCACTATGAGCAACCCTATACAAACTTTATTAAATTCGTTAAATTCATTCGGGCTTGGGCTGATGCAAATGGAGAATGAAAATGGTGAACTCCTCGAGATACTGGAAGAAAATCGTAAATTGGAGCTCCAAAATATAAAAATAAGCCAAGAAAAAGAAGAACAACTTAAGAGCGCAGGCGCTAAGCTCATTTTATATCAAATTCGAATGGACTCAACCAAACACGCGAAGATCTTGCAGACATTGATCGATACGATCAAAGAAGGCACTCCCGAATACTTATGGGATTATCGAATTGATAGGTATGTGGGACAAGTCGCTACAGAGCAAGCCTTACAAAAGCATGTCGAAATAGAGAAAGAAATGATTCAACGTCATGAGGCAATGATTAAAAAGACTGACAACCAGGGAGTAAAGCTGATACTTCAGCACATTGTTGATGATGAGAAACGCCATCACAAGATGTTGAAGGAGGTTATCAAACAACTACACAAACTAGGTCCTTGATCTAGCAATGCCGGACCTTATTTGAACTGCGATATCTTATTAGGATTTAATGTCTATAAGGATCTACAAATTTAACCTGGGATGATTGTAGCAAACTTAAGGGTAATAGATGAATCCTAGGCTGGTGCAGCAGCTGCTGATCTGCATAAGTTGTTGCTGATTATAATTGATAAAAAGAAGGAGGAATTAAACTTGAGTCAAACTGAACAAAATGTTCAAGCAGCCTTTGCCGGCGAAAGCCAAGCTAATCGAAAATACCTTGCTTTTGCAAAAAAAGCAGATCAAGAAGGCTACCCACAAATCGCTCGTCTCTTTCGTGCCATCGGAGCAGCGGAAACTATCCATGCTCATGGCCATCTGAATGTGCTGCGGGGTGTCGGATCAACCGTAGAGAATCTCAAAGCTGCTGTTAACGGGGAAATCTACGAGATCAAGAAAATGTATCCCTCGTTCATCGAACAAGCCCACAAGGAAGGAGAGAAGAGAGCAGCTCGCAGTTTTGAATGGGCTCTTGAGACTGAAAAGGTGCATGAACACCTTTATGCTGCGGCTATTAACACACTCGAATCTGGAACCGATCTGCCAACAACAGACTATTATGTTTGTGGAGTATGTGGCTACACGTTCGAAGGAAAAGCTCCTACGAAGTGTCCCATCTGTGGCGCATTACAAAAGAATTTCTTCAAGGTCGAATGAATCCAGAGCAACCTCCAACTCCCATAACCTTTTTCTTTCTTGTAGAAATCAGAAATTCTGTGACATTAGTTTATGTAGACCATTAACTCCCATCTTAAGTATCATAACAGTTACAATACCAATGTAACCACAATCCAAAATTGTCCAATTCCCGCCCCTCTAACCTAATCTTACCTCTTAGACTCATTTCCCTTCTATTTCTGCCAGTTTCCCTGCCTGCATTTCAGGGAGGGCTTCCCATGTCGGAATATGTGGATATTGTGGACGAAAAGGATCGCTTAATACGGCGTGCAACAAGGAAAGAGATGCGGGCAAAGGGCTTAAGACACCGGGGGACCGCCATTTTAGTTTTTAATTCACTTGATCAATTGTTTGTGCATAAACGAACGGCTACCAAAGATGTGTTTCCTGGGTTTTATGATATCGCTGTGGGGGGAGTCGTCGAAACTGGAGAAACATATGAAACCGCAGCAAAGCGAGAGTTAGCTGAAGAAGTAGGGATCACTGATGTTGAGCTGGAGTTCCTCTTCAAAGTGCATTATGAATCCCCGCATCACAAATGTGTAACAGCAACCTATTCGTGTGAGTATGATGGGCCCCTAACGCTCCAAACTGAAGAAATCGAACACGGCTGGTTCCTCGATCTTGAACACGTCAAAACGTTCATCACTCAAAAACAGGTTTGTCCTGATAGTCTTGTTGTTTTCGAGCGTTTTTTACAATATATTGAAGATCGGCGTTGATACTCGAAAAATGAACAGTCTTGGGGTAATGACCACGAAACAGGTTGAATTAGTAATAGAGAACAACGTCACCGCTGGGTATAGGGCATCTTTCCATGCATACAATAATATTCCAGCATGGTTACATTTGTCAGGGTGAAGACGTAGACCTTTATGCCTAATTCGTCGGCAATTTCTAAGGCTACCTTCTTATTGGATCGGATACCAATTGGGTTGTTTCTAGAGCTTTGGCGGCGTCGAGGCGGATCTTCAAGTCTGACTACAAATACAGCTTCATAATTCTGGTTATCCCTGATCTTTTTAAGCTGGTCGTGCATCTTCTCCCGTCCACCACTCGTATATTCCACATATGTTCTCCGTGAACTAAACCTCACTTCTAGGTCATTGATTATTGTGTTTCCGGTTTTTGTGAGTCTGGTTCTGTCTTTGACCGCACAAGTGACGCTGAGAAAGTTTTTGATTTCACCCATGATGAAATTGTGAATCACACGGAAGAAATCAAGGATAGTATCTATCTTGTGATAGGCAGGAGACACGTAGTAGGTTTGCGCTCTCACTTGGCGGGGATTCCGCTCCCGTTTCTGAATGGCAACAGAAACTTTTTTCGCGATAACATGCTCTATGAGCGAATAAAACGTTTTTGGCGAATTCCACCCAGCCAGAGCGTGGAGTTGCTGTTTAAGCGTTCCCCGCGAAACGATGCCATTGTATTGAGCAAAGATGGTTTCGATGGCCTGTTTCAGTTCAGTAGACGGATCATCACTAGAACTAGGAACATCATTTTCCCCTTCCTTGTTCTCAGGTAGGTCGTCTTTTTCTTCTGTCGTTTGTTCCTCTAGGGGTTTTTCCTGGGCTGCGACCTCCGCCAGAAACTGCTGCGTCTTGCTCATCAGCGCCCCCTTCAGGAACGTTGTCGCGAGGCAATAATAGTAACTGACTTTGGAACTGGTCCCGGCCAATACGGACTCTAAACACGCCTTCAGAAACTGGCGAAAGGAGCTGCGATACGCCACAGTCAACCGCTGCCACAAGGCCGCATCTTCCAGCTGCACATTCGCCTTCTCACGATAGTTCCCACAGAACATATCCCGCAACCCCCGTTCCATCGGGCACAAGTCACAAAACGCATCCCATGGCTTAAATGCTGGGGCCGCCGTGAACGGCCCCTACGATCCAACACCCGAGACAGCTCAGGCTCTCAAACTAACCGAGCGACTAACTGCTCGCACCCTAACTTGAACACATCCCTGCCACACTTACTCAGCGTAGCATTGGTTACACTCCACTCAAAGAGCATCCAACACGCGCAGAAGGCCACCAGCTCCGCATTGGGTGCTCCCTCCTTCTGGACCAGTTGTAACAGATCATCGTACAAAATAGTGGGATTACGGGAATAGATTTTGTGTTTCGTTAGTAGCTCGTCCTTTCGCGTCTTCTCCCAATACTTCTCAGCATATTTCACCCCATCCTTCACCAATCGCCCATCTTTGGCACACAACCCACATTCAGCCTCCGCCCAACAGCCAAGCATCTCTTCTTTTCTTTCTTGTTCTCCTCCTTCCTCGTCTTCTGTTTGTTTATCTCCCTCCTTCCTCACTTCCTCAATAAACTCAACCAAGGTGCTGTAATACTCAAGGGGCTGCTCCCCCAAGAATTTATACACCGCCCGCGCCCTCTTCGAAACCTCGTGCGGAAACTCCTATTGCCTGCTCTCTAATCGAGCTACCGCCGTTTCTGGATATGATCGCTACGTCCAAGCCCACATCTTACACACCCCGGTCCCCGCCGCTCGGACAAGGCACTCTCCCGTCTGTAATCCCGCTACTTCTGCCGCCTCCACACCCAGCATGTCCGCTAATAACGCCGCTTCCCTGCCCTATAAGCTAAATACTACTTTGGTATGACACCCTGCTATGATCGCGCGGGATAGTAGCCCTGGTTGTGCGGAGATGAACATAAGCGTTAACCCATAACCTCCTAATGTTCCGATAAGTTCTTCTGGCATTGTGCCATTGACAAGGGTCCGCTTCGCTAACACTTCGGGCACGAGCTGCTGCGCCTCTTCAATAACCACAACGTTTCGTCTTCTAATCCGCCCCTATTGGCGCAGTGTCACTCCATGACTTTGATATAACAAGATAAATTCGCAAAACAACCGTTACAGGTCATTCCGGATCCCTTGATGCCTTAACTCACTCAAATCCAAAATCACATGCTAGCCCAAGAGGTCTTCAACGCTTACTGTCGTCCTTCGGACAAAGAACACCCGCAGCAACGGGCTCCCATACAAGTCGCATAGGCGGTTCTGGATCGCTTCAATAGTGAGATCATGCGTCCCATAATCCGCTAATGCTAATTCTTCCTCCTCCGACAACACTTCTCCTTGGGCTTTCCGCTTCCCCAGTTCCCTCTTCGTCTTCCGAATTCGAGTCCGTAACACCCACAAATCCTGGATAGCTTGTTGCCCAAGCCATATCCTAGCTAATCAATTTCAATTCGACCATCAAG
>JBHIFL010000057.1:0-26809 GCA_046761065.1 Candidatus Heimdallarchaeota archaeon | reverse complement strand
AAAATATCGCTATAGATGCGTTCCCACGGTTCAACTTTTAGGGCAACAAGCTATTAACGTTGTTTTCCACCATAACCTTCGAGGTGACATGGTGAATTTCTTTTTAAAATTCCTAAATATTCTATTTCCATACTATTAAAGAACATCTAACCAGAAGTGAAGAGGTGTGATTTTAGTTTCTTCTTCTTCCGGTCAAGGTTTAATAAGATCCCTTTTAAGACCCCGCTTTGATATTCACTACCAGGATTCAGGCAAAGCGTTCGCCCAATTTTACGTGCACCCTTTGACTCATGAATGTGCCCGTGTAGACCAACCAGCGGTTGATATGCTTCTATGGCCTCCCGAACTGCTGTGCTACCTACCGCGGACATTACAATCTCCCCTACACTTGATACTTGTTTAAGGTTTCTGTCTAATTGTGGGGCTTCATCAAGTCCACTGTCATAAGGGGGAGGATGTAGATTAAAAATACACGATTGTGTATTTTTTGCTCTAGAAATCATTGCTTCTATTCGATTTCGTAACGCTGCCTCGCTCTCCTCCCTCGGGGTATCCCAAGGTGTAGGATTGCTATAACCCGTACTTATCATTTCGTGGGTTCCATCCAGATCAATAACCTTACCTTCGGGGTTTATGATATTATCTGATCTTTGGATCGGCACATCAATGTCGTGAGCATCATCGTTTCCCGGAAGCATGAAGCATTTGATCCCAGTGCCTTTCAAGTGTTGCTCTAGGAGATCTATCCATCGTTCAATTGTCTTAATCATAAAATGCTTGAAAAGATCTAAAACTTTCGTGGGGTTTACGCTGAGTTCCTCCAATCCCTGCTCATCGGTAAGATATGGATAAAAGCCCAAATTGGCAATCTTACTTTCAAGATTTTTTAGTTCATCCATACTCTTGGCATCTTGCTTCGATCCAAGGATTTTTGCCTCAAAGGTATTTGGGGCTTTCTCCACTATTGGTATGATTGCCTTTCCAGTCAGATCTCCATTAAGAATAACTATATCTGCTTTATAGAATTTTCCTGCATTCACAAACTTCCTGAAAACTACATCGGATCCATGAACGTCTGTCGAACAGAATATTCGCGTATTCAATTGAAACCCTCATAAGCTATGGGAAGCCATTCCGTTCTGAAAGAACATGTGACCAGCAGCTTAATTATCAAACCAGTAACACGAATTTACAAATACTTTTCCTTAAAAACTATAGAGAAATTTAATCTTGTAATATGTTATTAACCTTCTAAATTGGAATTAGTTCATATTATGAATTATCTTTACGAGACAAAATATTTTCACGCAAATAAATGTTATACTTTGCATGAATTGCATGTAAATTATAAAAAGTTCTGCTCCAGTAGAATCAAAATCCATTTTCTTGTAACCTAAGTCCATTTGCCGTTCAAGTAAATTAGACTCTCTTAGTGCTAATATCTCCCCCATAGACGTCTTTGTACCATTTTCTCTTCGTACCCACCGTTGCGCGCATCCTCCATTTTTTTGACTTCGGAGTTTCCTCGATATGCTCACACAATCGATTAATTTTCGTTTCTACAATCTTTTTGTCTATATTCTTCATAGTTTTATGATTAAGGAGATACTCTCGGATTTTCTTTAAATTTGTAGTTGCAGTATAGTAGAACCCCCAATCTATTGCAAGTATTTCCGAAATGTATTCACTATTGACAGTTTCTTCGTCATCATCACCAACCTCATGCTCCCTCAGGAGTACAATGACATCGATCACATCCTTCTCGTTAAGTTCTACAATTTGAAGCTTTTCCAGCATGAGATCTCCCAGAGAAATGGTTGGATAGTCAATTTCAAGTCGCTGTTTGAGCTCTATCGTATGACAATAATCAAGCTTATCGAAAAACACATCAATATGACGGTCGTTGTCTGGGTCATCAAGCATATATCTGCGATATAATCTCATGAGTCTGAGTTGATCTCTATTCATCACGTAGCCAAGTCCCTTTAACAGTTCAATTACATCTTTCCTATGTTCACCATTAGCTATAAAGTCGATATCGGTTATTTCTCGTCCCAAAGCTACATGCAAGGGAGTCCATTGGGAACAGTGGATTCGAAAGGCCAAAGCTCCTAGCACTCTTAACGTTAATCCTTGATCTTTAGAGTAATCAACAACTCTCCATGCTTCGTCTATAAAATTTGTCAAAGGCAATTCGAAATCCTCTATATCTTTTTTGTGAGAGAAACTAATCCATGGTAACAAACCCAACCCTTGTGTTGATTTACTGGATAGTGGTTTACTTTCGTAATTCGAAACGAACTCTGCAATTCTCATCACCACAGCATTGGAATTTATCCATAGTAAACGAATATTTGTCAAAGACGCCGAGTGCTTTTAGGATGGCATCATAGTAGTTTACTGAGACCGCTGCCTCGCATTTTAGGGTCATGGAACGTGCTTTTTCCTCACCCAGGATCACTTTCATATTTTGCCAATAAGGACAATCCTCGATCTCTGCTTCATGCACTTCTGTACTGTGCCGAATCACCTTGTAGGGGCAAGCAATGCTTTCCCAATAGGCTTTTGAGATTTTACCTATCAGATCCATGTCAATATCTATGTCCTCAGTAATTCCAAATGCTTGTTTCACATGATCCAATGCGCCGAGTGCAAAGCTTTCCCAGAGCCCCATGTAGATTCTCATACAGTCTTTGGAACCCAAGTGTTTCTCGAGGTAAGTGTATATGGAAAAATCGTAAACCGCAAATGAATTAACCCAATTGAGGATTGCTTCTTCTATTGTATCCCCAACACCTTTAATTGCCCAGAAATTGGGATCCGCCAACATCTGGCTCATAAATTCGTTTATTTTGTCCACATTTATCTCGACATCTAAACTTAGGGCCTTCTTTACCTTTTCAGGTACATATACAGCAACCTCAGACCAAATGTCTTTCAAAATCCTTTCGCGTGTAGAAGGCTGTACTTCTTTTAAGGCTTCGAGGAGATTTGAATTATGAATTGCCATTCCTTGAGACCAAGTATTGATGTCTTGTTCAGCTGTGTGCCCAGTTTTCCGCAAATCGGTAAATAAGGGATTTTTCAAAATTTCCTCTTGGTTAGTCATAATAACACCTAGGGGTGCGTTATCCACTCGAGGGATTAATTAATATTTCTCTCGGAAGGAACGGGGTTCCAAAATATTTTGGGAGGTTAGAACAGGACTTAGCTAGAATTCTAATAAGATTCAAAGAATACCATTTTCTAACAAGCTAATCTTTCTGGACTACATTGGTCATTCTCATTTAGGATGCGCATACCGAACTAAATAAACTTCTTTCTCTGAATCACGCCAAACTTTATATTTGATAGCAATTGATTTGATCGAAGTCTCAAATATAAATTAGGAAGCCACCTCCTTGAATTCGGAAGAAAATCTTAGAATTATTGAAAATTGGATGGATGCCATGAATCGGTATGATTTAGAAGAAATGGAATCATTCTATACAGATGATGCAGTAGCAGATGAGGTACCTGAACCTGAAGTTTTCGCAGGGAAAAAAGCGATCACCGAAGCCTACAGAGAATTGTTCTACGCATTTCCAGACTGTAAGAGTGCTATTATTAACCGTGTTACTGGAGGAGATCAGGTACTCTTTGAGATAATTTGGGAAGGAACACATAAAGAGGAATTCAGAGGAATCCCTGGTACCGATAAAGTGGTCAAGTTAAGAATCGCTTATCTCTTCAAGCTTCATGAAGGAAAGATTTCTCGAATCATTGAATACTACGATGCGGCAACAATCCTGCAACAACTCGATCTGTTACCTGAAGAGTAAAAAATTATATTTGTATTTCTATTTCGAAAATGGGAAGGAAAAAAGAGAAGGGAAGAAGGGAAGGACTTGGCATCCTTAGAGTAATTCATCAATAAAACGAGCTGAGGTCATCACTTCTCGACCAGTGTCCGTGACAACCAAAATTTCTTCCAATGCAGCCTGTATGAATGTATTTGCATCAACGTACTTATAGATTCTTGGTTCAACTGAAAAACACATGCCAGGCTTCAACTCAATATCTCTGCGAGCCGGTCCACCGATCCAATCGTAAGCGTCTTTCTTCACAAGCGTTGGCATCTCGCAACAGCTTAGTCCGATTCCATGCCCAAAGTCAAATCGTGGTTCAGGGTACCCTGCTTCTCGGTAAACTTGGGCTGCAGCTTCATAACAATCAGAAGCCGTGGCTCCCGGTCTTGCGGTATTAATCGCAGCGTACATAGAGTCGTAGTTGACCTTATACATCTCTTTGAAATCTTCAGTCGGCTTGCCAACGAACGCGGTTCTCATGCAATCGCCATTATACCCTTCTAGGATCGGGCCCATATCGAGAACTACAGCATCTCCTTCTTGGATCATTCGATTAGTAGGATAGAGAGCTCCTTCTTTGACTGGACCTGAAGTCAAGAAAGGCCAAAACCCATCCCCTTCGGATCCGTGCCGATAAAGTTCGCCCATGAAGGCACCAAATACCTCGTACTCTCGAACTCCTGCCTTTATTGCCTCCAATCCTGCTTCAATACCCCTGCTAGCTACTTCGTTTGCTTTTTTAAGTAGGGTTATTTCATCCGGAGTCTTTATTGCGCGTGCGTAGATTATTTCCTCTTCCGCATCAACGATCTCAAAGTCAGGCAAGGTTTTCTTGAAAGATGCATACCATTGCCAAGGAGCCGCGTCTAAACCAAGCCTTCCTCTTTTAATTCCAAGCGAATCCAAGCTTTGTTTCAACCATCTAGTCCAAATGTCCGTAGCAAGTACTGGATTCCACACTGAATAGTGATTTATGCCTTGATACTCGTTTGCAAGGGTTCTACCTTCATTTTCCCAATGAGATGTTGGAGCTACAAAATCATCCGCATGCAGGAAAACAGCAGCCCCTTCCTTAGGAAGAACTGCCATGGCATTGGGCATCCAACCTAGGACCCAGAAGGGCCTCCTATTCGCAACGTACCAAACGTTCTCAAGTGTTGTTGCTATAAAAGCATCGAGATCTAATTTTTTCATTACTTGTCGAGCTTTAGTCACTCGATCCTTATGCAATCTATCATAGTCAACACTCATTGCCTAAACCTCTTTTGAATAACAAGTTTTTGTCTATTTAAAAATTTAGGGGCGAGAATTTTGAGGGAGGGGTTAAAACTCCTCTACCTTTTTTTCGGATCAATATATCTTCTTTATCTTTTCTCTGTCAAAAGTCCATTGTTTCTTTCTTCAGACTTCATTTATCATCAAAATATGGTGTATAACTTCGATAGGAGGACTTTTACTTCATGTTACTGAGTAAATAGATTCTCTTTTTTTAGACAAATACATTTTAAATTCAACTTCGAGAAGATAAATTATCCATAAGAAAGTGTTTGACTTTATCTTCCCTTTTTCACGATTTTTCCGGTCTTTTGTTTTGTTCCAGCCCGCTCCTCCCCTATGCTATTCCATGCTTCCCTTCTCTCGGACCCACCCTCTGATTTTAAGGCTGTGGACAATTCTCACTAGATATTCGGGGGCGAGATCAGGCTGATCAACTCTAAGCTTTTTGAGAATGTCTGCGAGAGTGTTCTTGCCATCCATATTAAGCACAACTAATTTATGGAATTCATGAACAGGAATTCGGTGAATCTCTTTGGTTGGAATAAAGATCCTATTTGCCCACGTAAAGCGTTCTGGTTCTTTAAGGCCTTTTTCAGCTTCAATAACAGCAAGACTTTTAATGATCGGCTCCTCCACCGCGGGAGCAGGAGGATCGGTTGTTACCCTTTCGAGTTCGTATTGGGAATTGAGATATAGAATTACTTCATGATTCTCGTGTGCATCTTTTACCTTATAGAGACCTCCCTCTGACTCGAGTTTGTCCATTGAAACGTCGAATTGTCGTATTGCTTTACAAAAATCACAGATGTAGAGAATTGAAACTAGTGGGCTCATTAAATATTTGCCTCCACATTTCTAACATGCATTTATACGTTTATATCTTATTTGATAGTAATTAGAAAGGATTTGCATCAAGATAGAATTTATTGTTTTAAAAAATTTTCCAGAAAGTTGTACTTGTTCCATCACAGCTATCTTATATAAAGATTCGTCGATTTATTAATCAAAAACAAATTTTTAAAAAAGAGTTTTTGGATCAAAATGTCATCTGCACTTGGTAAATACCCTCTCCAACTTTCCGAGTGACTTTTAAGTTAGTTTTCTCAATAACGTGCAACACTTTGGTGTTTTCAAATAATATTTCCGCCACAAAACCGCGAATTCCAAATGATTGGGCAATTTGACCCAGAAACTCGAGGAGAAAAGTTCCAATGCCTTGGTTTTGGAATTTGTCTAAAACCAAGAGCGAGACTTCAGCGAGATTGCCCGTGGGTAACACAAAGAGCTCACTTTCAGGGAGCACGTAATAATTGCCCATAGCTATGACTTTTTCCCGCGCAGTCTCCTCTTCTTGAATTACCCCGATAATGGTCATATGTTCCCCATAATCAATATTTGCAAACTCTTGAATTTGACGTTGTGACATGATTCGGAGAGGTCGCATGAAGCGCAAGTAGCGAGATTCTGGGGAGATCGCATAAAAAAATTCTTTCACTGCGGATTCATCGTCAGGACGAACGGGTCGAAAGTGGATCGTTATGCCACTATCAAGTGGGAGGGTGGTTTGCCATTTCTCTGGGTAAATGGCGTACCCGGGTGGTTCAATTTGGTGTGGGTAGATATACCCATATTTTTTGGCCTCTTGTAAAAGCTCCGCTCTGAACCGTGGCGCAGCAATAGAAATCATAGTCAGAATTCGTTCGCGGAGACTCTTCCCATGAAGATACGCGACTCCCCACTCGGTGACGACATAGTGAACATCGCAACGAGGGATCATCACCCCAGCACCATCTGAAAGGCGGAATACTATACGAGACTTCTTTCCATCTCGAGTTGTGGATGGTAGGGCAACAATTGATTTACCGCCTTTTGATCGCGCAGCGCCTTGAATAAAATCGACAGCACCACCAATTCCGGAGTAAATGAGAGGTCCAAGGCTAGTTGAGCAGATTTGACCAGTCAGGTCAACTTCGAACGCTGAGGTCAGGGTAACCATTTTTTGGTTTTTACAGATGACCCATGGATCACTGACATAGTCACCGGGCCAAAGTTCGACAGCAGGGTTATCATCGAGGAAGTTATAGAGATGCTTAGTTCCCATCGCGTAGCTACCGATCGTTATATGGGGATGCAAAGTCTTTTTCGTATTTGTGACCACTCCATGTTCTATTAGCTCGACGATGCTATCAGTCACTGCGCACGTATGAATACCCAAGTCCCTTTTTTCCTCAAGGCAGGACAGGATCGCATTGACTGTTCGACCGGCGCCTACATGGAAGGTACTTTCATCTTCAATAAGCTGCGCAACATGTCTGCCGATTTCATAGACGACAGGATCGGGGGACGGCTTGAGCTGATTGACTTCAATGATAGGTTGATTGTTGGGAACAAAGAGGTCTATTTGCTCGGTACTTACATAGCTATCCCCATGAACTCGAGGCATTTTCTGGTTCGCTTCAGCAACCACAAACTTAGCATTTTCTACCGCAGCCTTGACAATATCCACCGAAACCCCTAGGCTACATTGATCATCGGTATCAGGCGGAGTAACTTGGATCAATGCCACATCGATTGGAATCTGACCAGATTTAAACAAATCAGGAATTTCGGAAAATCTCATGGGCGTGTAGTCCGCTCGGGCTTCTGCGACGGCATTACGACATCCATCGGAGCCAATAAAAAACGTATTATAGCGAAATTTATCCTTAAATTGATCTTCATAGGGCGTTAGACCTAGGCTCATAAACTTCAGGATTTCTGTATCCGCAATAGCATACGCCCGGGCCTTATCAAGAAGTGTTTGCATGAGGAGTTGGGGCTCTGCGCACCCGGATCCGAGAAAAATCCGATCACCCGGCTTAATTTTCCCAATGGCTGTCTTTGCATCTGTTATTTTATGCTTTAATCGTTTTTTCCAAGTTGAATCGACAGTCTGTAGAACCAAGCCCTAGTCACACTCCAATGATCTACCTATTAAAGCCATTGTTCGCCCAAGTCAAAATATATACCGGGTCATTTGAGATAAAGCATTTGTTATGCTAGTATATTATGTAAAATAAGAGAGAAATGATGGCATTGCCTATATTTTTGAGGGTTTCATCGCAACGCTCTCATAAGGGAACTAAACGCCTTATTATAATCTCTGAGTCAATACCCCTAATTTTACAAATTCAGCCGATCAGAGCTGGATTACTTCCTGCTAAATGCATATAGCTCCTTAAAAAAGAAAGGAAGGTTAAAGTTGAAATTACCTATCAAATGGCATCAAAACGTCAGGAATCTTTTCTATCAAGTCGGATGCGACGAGATGGTACCCTTTCTCTTGGAATGCCAGATCTCCAGACCTCCCATGGACCCAAGCTCCGGCTACAGACGCCAGAAAAGGAGTAGAGTGTTGCGCCAAATAAGTAGCTATAATGCCTGAAAGGACATCTCCTGTTCCTCCTGTTGCCATCCCTGGGTTGCCAGTCTTATTTACCTTGAATCGTGCACCATCCGTAATGATTGTTTCATGTCCTTTAAGTAGTAAAATGCATTCGTTCTCTTTAGCAAACTTAATGGCCGGTTGAAGCCGATCTTGCCATTGGGGTTGTGCCTGCAACCCAGAAATAATTTTAAACTCGCCCGCATGAGGAGTCAGGATAGTGCCACTTCCCCGGATAAGTGATAGCTGTTCTTTCAACGCTTTGATGCCGTCCGCATCAATTAAAATCGGTTTTGATAGTTTTTGTGCGATAGATAAGATTTCATGAATGGTTTGCTGGGTTTTGGGAGCCAGCCCAATTCCTGGTCCAATTACTAAGGAATCCATGCGTGGAAGTAACATTTCTATCTTGGAGACATCCTTTGGATTGACTACATCGCCACTTAATGGGTGGATTATGAGGTCAGGAGAATATGCCTTCACTGCAAGAGCGATACTTTGCGGGACAGCTAAGATAGCCAGTCCTGCGCCGGTTCTTAAAGCCGCCAGTCCAGCAAGCGCAGGAGCACCAGAATAGACAGTACTCCCCCCAACAATAAGAACATACCCATGGTCTCCTTTATGTGAATAGGGATCACGCGGTTTCGTGACACGCCGCACATCACCTGGTCCTGTAAACAGTTCTGCTTCTATAGGAATGCCGATATTACCAATTACCACTTTACCGGTATATTCTTCCTTTCCAATCAACCCGCATTTCATACGATGAAACGTGACTGTCATTTGGGCTCGTATCGCGATCCCGTGAACTTCTCCAGTGGACGGGTTGAGTCCCGTAGGCGTGTCGATTGCGAGAATGGGAAGATTCGATTCGTTCATCAGCTTAACAATAGTAGCTATAGGTTCCTTCAATGGTCCCTGTATGCCTGTACCCAGAATAGCATCAATAAGGAGGTGCGCCGTGTTGATTTTTTCTTCTAGAATTTCAAGCTGTGAAGAATTTGCCATGATTTTTAATTTGATGCATTCTGTCATTTGTGTTAAGATGTCCCAATTCATACGTGCTTCAGAAGTCCTAATGGTGTCAGATCTTCCTAGGAGCAAGACCGAAACGACGGCACCCAAATTGGCTAGATGCCGCGCTGCTACAAATCCATCTCCTCCATTATTTCCTGTCCCTGCAACAATGAGAATCTTTTGTCCCGCAGCCCCGTACGTGTCAAGAATAGTCCGTGCGATCTCTGCTCCGGCATTTTCCATTAATAGTGAGGTCGAAATCCCAAGATTCGCAGAATTTTCATCAATAACGGCCATTTCTTCGCTAGTAATTGATTCAGGTAGGTGTTTAAGTAATTGAGAAGGTGAAAGTCCCATTTTATAACCTCCTTAACTCAAGATGATACCCCCTCCATACTCAGTCAATCACATTCATTTTAAAAATATATTGAGACTTAAGTGCCAACAGAAAGTTATGTGAAAAACATTGATGATTCAATACCCCAATGTTGTGGGAAATTACAATTATTCTTAGTCGAATCAGTTAGATATCTTTCAAGAACCGAATTGGAATTGGAAAGGGTTTCTGCTTCATCGATTCCAAAAGTTCCCGTTCCTTTCTAGCGAATAATGCTACACATGACTTGAATATTGCAAGAGCGATAGTAAAACAATCAGCTAGGGCTATACGCCGATTACATTTTTCGCGAGCAGCATAATCAATAAGTTCTTCTGGTGAAATTATGGTAACAACTCTCGACTTCTCTAACAGATGTAGCTTTCTTCTTGCTGTTTCCATACCAGTAGTTCTACAAATTACATAGAGCAGTTCCGTTAATGCATAGTGATGAGTATAGATACTTGCAACTCCATTGAGTATTTTCTCTTTAAGTGGTAAAGTTGTATGTTCATTTAGAGCTAAAGCGAGTAGAACCCCGCCATCAGCTGCAAAACTTTCGATTTTATTCATACTGCCTGTCATCAACCATCCGCTCTTCTCTTAAAATTTCGTAAGCCTTGTTAAAGGACACATTGGAAATTTCCTTACAAAATTCTTGAAAGAGGTCTAATTTCTGTTGCTGCCGCTCATAGAGATCTGTGAGAAAAGAAATGGTAAAATCAAAGTCAATACGTGTCTCTAAGCGCTGTTGAAGGTCAGCTGCGATTTTCAATAATTTCTTATGTGTTTTCTTTTTTATAGATATTGTAGTCATTATGTTCATTGTATTATCTATATTATACATAAGATAAAAAGATTGCGGTTAGATTGCTTGTTAAGCTCAGAAATCAAGTAATACTACCAATGGGTGAGGGAATTAGGTAAAAGAGTTTAAATAGATGCAAGGGCTAGGAAAACGTCATTAATCTTGGTAAGAAGATCCTTCTGGGTAAAAATCCCTACTATCGTTCCATCACGAATCACGAAAAGCCTGCGGATATTGTTTTCAAGCATCATTCGAGCTGCTTTATAAAGACTGGCATCTGCATCTATGGTTATGAGTGGAGTGCTCATTATCTCCCCAGCTGTGACGATAGCACAATCAAGTTCCCCACAAACTTTCTTGAGGCAATCCCGTTCTGTTAGAATTCCAACGGGGTCACCACCCCGAGTTACAACAATGGATCCGATTTCGTTAGCAGTCATAATTTGGATAGCATCGAGTATTGATGCGCTAACGTCAACCGAGATAATGTTCTCGTTCATTAAATCTCTTACTCTAACTATCATGGTTGTAACCATTTTCGATTCCACCAAAGCGAAACTAGAGATGCCTTTTATTTATTATTTTCAAGTGGGCAAGTTTGAGCCTGTTGAGGAAAAAAACGTTTAACTCCAATAAACCCGAATTCACCCTCTTTTTATCAGCTCACGCGGACACAGAAGTAACCGGAGCTCTTAGGGTCTCCATTCCATAAAGGAGAGGTTTTCATGTTGAATTCTTCCTTTTGGTTCAACTTCTGGTTATAATCCTCTGGGGATTCATTTAAATCTTATTGGGAAATAGTATCTTCGCATTCAATGAGGGGCAGTTATAACATTTTTAGCCGTATTCAGGATCTTTGCAATTAATTGTTGCTGGATTTTTTGAGGGAGAGGGATTCTTAGCTTTTTGCTCAAACAAAACCAAAAAAATGATGCCATGGGATTTCAGTTCAGGTCGTGTTCAAAAACCAATAGAAAGATTGATGAGGGAGTTAAATATGAGATTAACCATATTTTTGACCATGTTCTTCGTTCATAAGTTCATTATCACTTGCACCATAGAAAGTCTATATGCAAATTGCTTGCGTGTAAGAAATAGCGAATTCCTTTTAGGAATATATGGTCTGGTAAAATGGCCTAAGGGCTTTTCTGATTGCTATGCAAAAGTGACATTTGTTGATATACTGTTTTTCTTGAAATTGAACGCTACGTGCTTCGGGAAGTTTTAACAATCCTGTGGGACCCTCCTCCACTAAAATTTTCGTGATTGAATTTCTTTTCCATTTGTACTCGGTTATTAATCGTCTTAATGAGATGCTTTGTGCATTTCCAATTGGTAAATTCCAGCATATGTTTGCTGAGCCAGAAGGTTCGATGCAGATGCTTTCTGGATCTGTTAATGTATTGCCTGTTATTGCTTCTCCTTCGCACGGTCCGTTTAATGAGGTTTGCTGAAAGTTTTGACTTAGATTTTGCAGTGCACGTCCAACTGGTACGATGTTGACTATGCGAACATCTATTCTTTTTGGTTCCAGCTTTTTTAGTACCTGAGCTGTTTTCTTATCAAATTCGTTTTGAGCGTTTATGGAATCAATGACAGCAACATTGTATACAATATTGTTTATGCCTGCTTTTAATGAAGCTAATGCTGCGTTTTGCGGATATTTAATTGGTATGTATCGAAGATGAAAGGCGTCAATGCTTATGTTAATAGTGTTAAGACCCGCAGTTTTCAATTTCATAGCTAGTTTTTCGGCGGTTTCCTTGTTTTTACCCCATATTCCGTTTGTTATCATTTCGATCTTTGGAATCCGCAACTGGTGGCCCTTCTTGATAATGGCTATTGTTCGTTTTGGATAAAGCATAGGTTCTCCGCCGAATATCATAAAAGAGTCGAGTTTTGAAATAGCGGTTGCTTCAGTTAGGTAATTGAATGCATCTTCAACGCTCATCACTTCGTTTCTCGACGGAGAAGCATCAGCTTGGCAGTGGATACACTGAGAGTTACAACGTGTAGTAAGTGTGAACTCAAGACGCAGAAGCTTCATCTGATCATCTCAAGAAGGCCCCTACGACAGGTGGAATGGTATCTATGCAAACTCCTGTAGTATTGGGATTGCTACTTCATGAATTATAAGCTTATAACTATAAATGGCAATGTTGTTGCAAGTGGGAAAGTGGGGTAGTAACTCATGATGTAGTAATTACAACAGCTAGAATGAAGATGAAGGTTGAAAAAACTCACTGTCTTGGTCGTTACCCATTCTCTGGTGGAGAATTTCATCCAGCCAAGTCTGTTTCTAAAGTTTTGTCTCGCTTGAATCCCTGAAGTTCGAAGAAAAGCCTAATTTGTTATTCAGTGAAGATGGCTTTAGGGAGAACTGCCCTAACCCCAGGTGTAATGTCAACTAATTGGCTGATTCGCATATCAACCGCACAGCTACAGAGCGCATAAGCCTCCTGGCGGGATAATCCTTTCTCTGCTATAAGCCAGTCTATCATATCGCGTAGAGCTATCTTTGCCGCTTCGTCCGTCGTCTTTGCGTATGCTGTGGTCATGTAGGAGTCAGATGTTTCAAATTGTGGGCGCTGAATCTTCTTTTGCTTATTCACTATGAGCTTAATTGTGACCTCCGCATCGATCTCCACAGCGGTCCCACACACTTCACCATCTCCCTGTGCCGCGTGGACATCACCGACTCCGAACAGGGCACCTGGAACGAATACTGGTAAATAGAGCACGGTACCTTGTTTAATCGCTTTGGTATCCATGTTGCCCCCATGATCCTTGGGGACAAGTGTACCTTCACCTTCGTCAGGAGGTGCAACGACAAGAGTTCCCGGGAAGGGGTCAATTGGGATCCGGATTCCTTTTCCAAACTCAGCAAAACCTTTATTGATCGGAATGATTCGGGTCCATGGTTTGGGGTACTCTGGGGCCAGAAAACCGAAGTTAGGCACAATACAGCAAGCGCCCTGATTCGCTACTTCAATCTTCTCTATGTGAACTTCGAGTGTGTCTCCTGGCTCTGCGCCTTCAACAAAGACGGGACCGGTGGCGGGATTAACTCTGTCAAAATCCAAAGCGGTAGGTAAATCCGTGGGTTTCTGAATAGCTCGATTAAAGGCATCCCGACATTCAAAAATGATTGTATCTCCTGAGGAAACGTGTATCACTGGTGGATTGTTCTTATCGGTTTTGAATACTACCTGATCAAATGATACCCGATGAATCTTCTTTTCAAACATAGGAACAACCTCCAAGAAGGCACCTTTCGTTTTTATTATATAAAGCTACCTAGTTTTTACAAATGATCTATTAAACCTACCACTAAACAAGAGTCACTTGTCGATGTTCTTGATACACACACAAGAGAATGCCAAGATAAACATCCATAATCCATACATAGACTGTAAAATATTTCCTTTTTATCCCAGAGAAGTAAATCGAATGTCTATTGGACCTTTGGACATGGGAACTAATGATCCTTCATTGGTTTATAGATACGACTAATAATAGAAATCACCTTTTGAAACTATCTAGAGCACATTATGATATTTAGGAACCCTATTTTTCTGATATCTTACTATTAGCAGTGAAACCAACAATTAGAGGTGGAACTTACATCAATTAGTTCGAATAGAAGAGTTGCGATCAAAATTGCTAACAAAACGATCAATACACCCATTAGGATTGTATAAGAATTTTCAGCGGGCTTTTTTTCTTCTCATTCTTTCTAGTGATACTTACAGGTTCAACCTGAGACAAATTGATACCCTTTCATACCTTTTTTGTAAAGATTAATTATGACACCCCGAAGCACACCCTCTGAATATTCGCTTCCAGGGTTTATGCAAACAGTTCGCCCGATCTTGAATGCCCCTCTCGATTCATGAATATGTCCATGAAGCCCTAATAAAGGCTGATGCTCCTCAATGGATTCCCTAACAGCTGTACTTCCAACTGAGACCATGCTCATTCGACCTTGGCGAAATATTACAGTTAGACTTTCATCTAACTCTGGAGCAATATCAAGTTCTGTGTCGAATGGCGGGCAATGTAGATTAAAAATGCAGTTGTCCATTTTCGTAACCTGTGAAGCCAGATGTTCAATCTTGTCGCGTAATTTTTCCTCTGGAATATCACCTGGACAATTCCAAGGAGTAAGATTAGAATGTCCAAGGCTAATCATTTCGTGAAATTTGTCGATCTCTACTACTTTTTCTTCAGGGTTGATAGCAAAATCAGATTCGTTAAGGAGTGTTCTGACCGTTAGGGGGTCATCATTTCCTGCTTGAACGTAAATTTGGATTCCTGTTCGCTTTAGATACTCTTTTGCATGTCGAAGAAAATTTTGAATCGATTCTGTCATTACGCGTGAGAAAAGCTCACCTATTGCTGCAACATTGGAAGAAAGGTGATTCATCTCTTCAGGAGATGTACGATAAATATAATTGCCCATATTTTGGAGTCGTGTTTCTAATTGTTTGAGCTCCTCCTCCGTCTGAACTTGTTGGAGGGTTCCAGCAACTTTCACCTGATAAGATCCATCTGGTAGGGCTACAATTGGAACTACTGCTTTCCCTGTAATATCCCCTCCAAGAACAAGTACATCTACTTTATAAAATTTACCTGCCCAAACAAACTTTTGCATGACTTTTAACGAGCCATGTACGTCTGTTGCGAAAAACAATCGAGTTCGAGCCATTGTTGTACCTTCTTTGCTTGATTCGGTTTAATAACTATCGGATCTTGAATATTCTGATATCGAAGAATGAGAAATATTCGATAATTTTTAATATGGTTTAGAACGTGTCCTTTGAATGTGGTGCTTGAGGAGCTCAAAGGTACGTTATCATCAAGAAGGGATAATCTATGATTCAGAAAACAAGTTTTATCGAAGAGGCACAAAGAATCATTGAAGAAGCACAAAAAGAATTTATTGAGCTCCGCTTGATCGGAGCAATTGCATATAGACTCCATTGTACTAAATATCAACATCTTTTTGGGAAATTTGGGAGGGAACTGTCAGACATCGATTTAATAGCTCTTTCAAAGCAAAAAAAAGAGATAAGTCACTTACTTAAAAATCTTGGATATTCTTTAAGGTCAGAGTTGCTTATTCATGAGGGGCGTTATTTCTTTATTGACCGTACAAATAATCGAAAAATCGATGTTTTCTTTGATCAATTAGCGATGTGCCACAAAATCGACTTTCGCAAACGATTAACCGTCGACCCAAATGGTAAGACCATTTCATTAGCTGATATGCTTCTTGAAAAATTACAAATCGTGGAAATTAATGAAAAAGATCTGATTGATCTGTGTGTATTGCTTTTAGAACATGAATTGGGCTCAACTGAAGAGGAAACGATTAACATCAATTATATCGCCAAACTATTAAGTGAAGATTGGGGGTTCTATTATACTACCACAACTAATCTCAATAAAACTGCCAACTATGTTTTAGAATATAAGCTACTTGGACCTAATGAAAAGGACATCATTCAGACACGCATTTTTTCTTTGCTTGAAGCTATTGGAAGTGCTCCAAAGAGTCGCAAATGGCGGCTACGAGCCAGCGTGGGTACCCGTAAAAAATGGTACAATGAGGTTGGAGAAACAGATCGCTAAGTATTTGGTCTCCTAATCAGAAAGATGAACGAATTACTTATTTTTTCAAAAATAATTTCTTTTTAAGACGCACGATTCCTGCTTTTAAAGCGAAGAGTCAATTAGGGGATAACTTTTTAAATGGTGTATCTCTTGACGAGGCCAAATAAAATTGGTAGGAAAGGGTGAAAACATGACTTCAGAATCAAAAGGAATTTTCGTTAGAGAATCAAGTGGCTTAGTCAGAGTTGCAACATCAGCTTCCGTATTTATGTTCAACATTTTCTGGACTGCATTCGGCTTTGTGCTCTGCTATGTTTTTCTATGGGCACCTAATATTTCACCAGGAGCGAATCTTGGGCTAGGACTCGCCTTCTGTGCCATCTTGGTAATTCCCATAACTGGTGTCTATGCGCTTTTTGCTGCAATAATGCCACGTTCTGGTGGTGACTACCATTACGTCAGTCGATCGCTGCACCCGTCCTTAGGTTTCATGGTAAGCTGGAGTTGGAGTGTCTGGCTGGCGTTTTGGGCTTGTTGGGGTGCATTTGCTTTTACAAGCTATGGGTTAGGTCCAATCCTGGGCACTTGGGGCGCCATTACCCGAAATCAGGGACTTGTTGATTGGGGGTTAAAACTGGGCGCCTTAGGCGAAACCACCTCGGGGACCTTCATCATTGGTGCAATCGTTTTAGTGCTCTTCGCATTACTAGCGATTGCTGGCACTCGTTTGTACTTTAACCTCCAGAAGATTGCTTTTGCCATTCTCTTAATCGGTTTGGTTACCATTTTCGCTCTCATAGCCGTAAACAGCCCAGCTGACTTCGCAGCAAAGTTCAATGCGGCCTTCAACTGGCAGTCTGGCTCCTCCGATACTTACAACCAGATCATCACAGACACACAAAATGCCGGAGTCGATGTGAATCCTCCCTTTGCTTTTAGACCGTTTCTTCTCTTGGTTCCATTGGGCTTCACCTACATGCCTTATTGCATAGGTTCAACCTTCATGGCCGGTGAAATCAAAGATGTCAAGAAAGCGCAGATCTATGGAGGTCCAATCGCTACCGTCTTCTTAGGGCTCTTTTCCATGATTTTAGGCTTGCTCTATGTACTCACTATCGGTACTGACTTCTATTACGGAATTGGTGCAGCTTGGTGGGGCAATATAGAATATAATATCCGAGTACTTCCATATTTCCCGACCCTCATAGGAGTGCTTACTAGCAATCCCATCATTTTTCTGGTGATTAGTATTGGATATCTAGTCTGGGGTGTCTGGTTCGTGCCACAAAACATTATGCTGATTAGCCGAAATATGTTGGCTTGGTCCTTTGATCGCATTGCTCCAGAAAAACTTTCCGAAGTAAATGAGCAGACACACACACCGATCTTCAACATCATCATTGTCCTAATCGCAGCAGAGATCTTCCTCGTCATCTTTCACACAACTGCATGGATAACTATGGTCTCTAGCATCTTTGCGCTTTGCCTCATCATACTTCTAGTGGGGATTAGCGCCATTATTTTCCCATATCGTAGAAAGAAGATGTATGAAGAATCAGTGGTGGCAGAAGACCAACTATTTGGCATCCCAATACTAGTTTTGGCAGGAATCTGGACAGTTGCGGTGACGTTGCTCTGTACCTACTTCTATTTGACTGAAGATAATCTATTTGCCAATGCACCTGAATCGTTGTGGATGATTGTAGTGATTTTCCTTAGTGGGCTGATTCTCTATTTTGTTGCGTGGTGGTATCGTCGCCGCGAAGGCATAGATATCGAACTAGCGTTCCAAGAAATAGCGCCTGAATAAAGTTACTCTTATACAACCCAAAATCACCTCATTCACCTTTTTTTTCTTGATTTTTATGTCGTTTTAGATAATGATCTCAATGATGTATTTGGATATAACAAGTCAATCAGATTGATAAGAATTTTACAATCTCTGAATTCGTAATATCTTAATACAGAGAAAAAAGTTGACTACCGATATTAGGTTGCTAAAATCGAGCAAAAATTTAAATACATGATTGAATTACAATCCCAATTAAATCCCGAAATAAGGGTGAAAACTATTGGGTGAAGCAGAACCATTTGTACGAAAAACCTCAGGATTAGTACGTTCTTTGTCTGCATGGGATGCTATGATCGTAAACATTCTTTTCATGGCGCCTACAGCGGTCTTTGTGTATGGCATCTGGGGTGCGGGCCTATGGCCAGGCGTGCACTTGCCAGCTACAGCACTCATAGCGATTCCCATCAGTATCATCATCGGGTTCTTCTATGCTATCTATTCTGCCAGTATGCCTCGGAGTGGGGGCGACTACATTTGGGTAAGTCGAGTGATTCATCCAGCGATCGGCTTCATGATTAACTTCTTCCTGTTTATAGTCTTGTTGCAGGTGGCTGGTGCCTATATCCCGTGGTTCACTCAACTCGCAGTGGCGCCCTTACTTGAGTTCGCAGGAAGATCAAGTGCAGCCGCATCTATCAGCGGCGACGTAGCTATGTACATTGTTGCCATCTTATTTTATCTTTTCTGTGCGGTCGTTGTAACAATGGGTTCGAAGACTACAGCTAAAGTGCTGCTTATTTTCTTCGTCGGTGTTCTAATAGGCCTGATTACTTACTCTCTAGTTATGATTGGAACAAGCCCCGATGAAGTTGCAGCAAATTATCAGGCAGCCACCGGAGAATCGATGAGTGAACTCATCGCTCGTGCGAAGGCAGACACCGCATTTACTGGCAAATTCACATTGATGGCTACACTAACAGGGATGCAACTGACCTTCATCAACTTCTTAGGATTCAATACCAGTATTTACCTTGCAGGTGAGATTAAGGAGGTCACGCGAGCCCAGTTTATCGCAATAATTGGATCGGTCATCGTCTTTGGCCTGATTACATGGTGGGCTTACCAAGTTACTTATACCGGCTTTGGATCGGACTTTGTTGGGGCTATTGCGGCCCTCTGGGAAACAGAATCCTTCCTCTTCATGTTCCAGTATGCCACGAATAGCACATTGGTCTACGCCATCGTAGCGCTCGGTTGGGCCTGCATGACACTCTCTGCGATCTTAGTGTACGTCTACATCTGTGTGAAACTACTCTTTGCCTGGAGCTTTGACCGAATCGTACCCACTCGTTTGTCAGAGATTAATCCACGATTCAATAGCCCAGTCAATGCCTTGATTGTAGTCACCATCGTGGCGATGCTGCTACAAGCGGTATGGATTTGGACTGATTGGGCAAAATACTTCGCTTACTTGGTGTTCCAATGGATGATCATGCAAGGGATCGTAGCAATCAGTGCTTTAGTCTTTCCCAAGTGGAAACCTGAACTCTTCGAAGCAAGTCCTGCGGTTGTGCGGCGTAAAGCCGGACCTCTTTACGTCCTTCAGTGGCTTGGACTTATTACTCTGATTTTCAGCATCTATCTTGGCTACATTGGCATAACCCCGACAATCGCGGGGGTCACAGGACCTGAACGGTGGGGTCCCCTTGGCTTTGTGTTCTTCATCTTCATTCTAGCAATCGTGATATACTACATATCGAGTTTCTACCACCGAAATAAGATCCCACTCGAATTGTCGTTCAAAGAGCTCCCCCCAGAATAGAAACAAAACGTTAACTACAAGAGTCGATCCAACATCATTCTTCCCCTTTTTTTATTCGCCTTAATGCCAGCTTATAAAAGGCGTTACATTTTTTTGCCCCAAGTGAGATTGTGATAGTGCATTGAGGAGATTTTGTGGCTAACCCCCGAATCTTTTTCGTGACAGATCTTCATGGATCCGATCGGTGTTTTAGAAAGCTACTAAATGCCGCAGACACCTATAAAGCCAAAATTTTGATCTGCGGGGGGGATATAACAGGCAAACAAATCATTCCGATTATGAAGCGGGAAGGTAAATATTTTACTCGGTTTTTGGGGGAAGAACTCACACTAACTTCCCATACTGAATTGGAGACATTGGTAAAACGAATTCGAGTTGTAGGTTATTATCCCTATATTACCGAAGCAGATGAAGTCAATAAAATGCGTAATGATCCTCAAAAGATGGAAGAGATCTTTAAAACATTGATAGTGGAGTCTGTTGCTGAATGGGTCAAATTAGTCGAGGACCGACTACAAAACACAGAGGTGCAGCTCTATATCCAACCTGGTAACGATGACAACTTTGCCATTGATCCGATTTTAAACGACTCCGAGTATATCATTAATCCGAACGAGAAGATAGTCCAAATTGATCCGATCCATGAAATGATTAGCCTAGGGTATTCAAATATTACCCCCTGGCATTGTCCGCGGGATGTCCCTGAAAAAGAGCTTGCTACGAAGATAGAAGAGCTGGCCAGCCAGGTGACAAACATGGAAAGCGCGATATTTAACATCCATGTCCCCCCATATGGATCTCTTATTGATGACGCACCCAAGCTCGATGAGTCTTTAAAGCCGCAGTTACTTCCAGGCGGCGAGCCAGAACTGGTGCCCACAGGCAGTACTGCAGTTAGATCCGCCATAGAAACTCATCAACCCCTACTGGGGCTCCATGGCCATATTCATGAAGCGAAAGGATTTACGAAGATTGGGCGTACGTTTGTTTGTAATCCGGGCTCTGAATACTCCGAAGGGATTCTCAAGGGCTTCCTTTTTACACTCCATCCAAAGAAAGTCGAACACTACCTGTTTACCTCGGGGTAAAAGGATACTAAAATAAGTGAGAGAAATTAGTAAAAACTAACTTTGACAAGCAGTGAACCGAGGACAGTAATCTTTTTGTGATCACACTTTCAAATCGTCTTGACCTATGTGATCATTGTGGAGACATCCTCAAATTGGGCACTGAAAGTGAAAGAGGGTTATCAGATGAAGTTTTAATTCGAGATGCGATCCGAATAGCTGAGGAAGGTGAGAAATTCGGTGTCCATTTACGATTATTAGGAGCTCTCGCTATTTGGGTTCATAGCTCAGAGTATGAGGGTCTTCATACAAGCCTTAATCGATTGGATCAAATAAGTACAACCTTTACCGACATTGATTTCATTGGATACCAGAAGCAGAGTTCCGGAATCCGGAAGTTATTTGAGAAACAGTTGAATTTTCAACCGGATAAGCATGTACTATTTCTCCATCGGAAGCAGCGGCTCCTGTATTACCATCCAGATGGCCTTTACCACATTGATATTTTTCTTGACACCCTCAATTTTAGTCATCAAATTGTATTTGGTTCCAACCCAAAAAAGGGCCGCCTTCAACTCGATTTTCCCACTGTTTCATTGGCAGACCTCCTCTTGGCAAAACTCCAAATTCACGAAATCACTGAAAAGGACATTAAAGATTTGATTGTGCTATTACGAGCTCACAAACTTGGTTTCAGAGACGAAAAAGAAGTCATCAATCTGGAATATGTTTCATCTATTCTGTCTGATGATTGGGGTTTTTGGTTTGATGCTAAAACCAATTTGGAGAAAGTCAAAGTATATGGGAGACAGTACCGAGAGACAGGAATACTATCAACCCTGGATCTCGCAAATGTGGTTGAGAAAGTCAACCAGACCCTTTCAGCCTTGGATACCACCCCAAAACCGAAAAAGTGGCAGAAACGCGCGGTGCAAGGAACTAACAAACCCTGGTGGCGTGATGTCGAGGAAATTCATCGATAATATTAATACTGATAAAAGGATGGCGTATCATTATCCTTAGAAAAAAAAGATGCAAGTATAAGATTTCTCAAGATACGACTTTATGAGGATTTTATCAGATAGTTATTTCTTTAAGGAGGAACCGAAAATGGGAGAAAACGAACAAACAGCTGAAAAAGAAAAGGTTAAAGCTGTAGATATCTCGATGTTGGATACTTACACGCTATTGGGTCTATTTATCAATCTGCTCAGTGTTCAAGCTTGGCGTGATATGGGATTACGAACAGATCCTAAAACTAATGAAATCAAAACAGATTTTGAACGAGCTAGTGTGGCTATCGATTGCATTCGATATCTCTTGGACAAGTTAGAACCTCAATTGAACCAAAACGAACGGTTCAGGCTTAAAAGCCTTTTAACTGATCTCCAAGTGAATTTTGTTCAACAATCGGAGCAACAAAAACAAACCAACCCCGGAAACTCCTAAATAGGGATTTTTCGTAAATCCAAAAAAAATTTTTAAAACGTATGTATGAGAATGTGATAATTTCTTGGAAATGCCCTTTTCTTCTTTTTTGGTAAACCTTCCATATCGCAGCTGACAGGGATGTTATTAAAAACAGCTGGACCAAGCCATAGAAGACTTGATGCCTATATTATCTCAATTTCTATCCACTCGATGTTCAAGTAATTCTAAATTGCCCTTTAATTCATAAAGTGTTCTCAGAATTCTTACACTCAAAATAGGTAAATTGCTAGAGATAGAAAAATTAATAATCGACTTAAATTGTTATTTAAGTGATTCTTGCAGTATCTAAAAGAAGGTATTAAAATGTGGCCAAAAGTTGACACGCAAGCAATTAAGGCGTTTATGCTTCTAAATATGTTTGTGATAGGAATAGCTACCCTTTCGGGCTGTATCGGGCAAGGAGAAGAGGGAAATACAAACACCACATCTACCGGAATTCCTGTCACGCTAACCATTCAACCGAATCCAATGATCCCATCGCGAACAACGTCTTATACGCTGACGGATTATCAAGTGCACACCAGTTGGGCTAACGCCATTGCCAACGATGGTAATACAACGGATTATCAATGGACTGACGGGGCGATATATGCGCTTGATCAGATTTATTGGGAATGGGACGTGGGCTATCCCGACGCGTTGAAACAACTCAGATATGATGTGAATATTAGTAGTTTAGGTCCAATTTATTCACATGATTTCAAAATCTATAAGCATGATGGTGGCGAATCTACGATATTTAGTTTAAATACGACTAAAACAACGAATGGCACAAGGACATGGACTGCATTATCAGATGCCCATTGGATTGACGGCAAGGTATGTGCCCACTACGAGTTTAAAGAAGAGCAGTGGGGTGCTTTTACCTATTCAGTAAGTTTCGATGTGATGATTCTTGAGTTCAATCAAATTATTGAGGAACATCTTACTACTCGACAAATAAACCAAACGGAAATCTATGATATACTTCTCTTCACAGTTAAACAGAATGATGTAGATGTTACCATCTCAGGGATTCCGACAAATTATCAACTCATTCAAATCGCTCCTGCGAACAGTTATCGTAGTGTTTCAAACAATATTGATGTAGCAGGAAATTTATCGATAGAAGGCTGCTCATTAGGAACATATCAAGTCATCTTCAAATCGCCTAAACCATAACAGCTACTGATCGTAACATAGATAGGAGATGCCAAATTACAGAAACAGACCACTTCAATCCTTGAACGATAATAAATCATTATTTATTCATCAAATCCAAACTGATCCTCGTTTAGGGTCATATGGACCTCTTTATCGATAAATTCGTCTATTTACTTTTAACAATGTGGCACAAATTTCACTAGATTGGGATTAAATAGTATTCATGCCGGTCCTGTTCCATTTTCATTGGTACCACGTTTTCGAAACGGGTATGTTAAATTCCCTAGTTAGCCTATGAATATCGTTGATTAACTCATCTTTTTTATTACTATGACACAAAGGATAATTCAAACTCCAGTCAATTGCCAGATAGCTTATTATTGCAGATTTCGACGAAAAATTTAGAGTCTTCCTTTATAAACAAGCGAAGTTGGTCAATTATCGCCTGTTCATGATGAAACTTCGGCTTCCAGCCTATACACCGAGCTAGAATATGCAGTGCTTTAATAATAGATCAATCATTTTCATCTTGAATTTTCGGTAACGTCTCTTAATAAACTCTTTGGATTTTTTACTTATTAGGAATTAAATCCTATTGTATTTTCTATATTATAAGCCATTTACGCGTTGTGGCCACGTACTGGTTTAGTGCGCATCAGGGTTTGCAGAGAGGTTAATATATTAATATTAAGTTGAACCATCAACATTTTAAACTAAATTTAATAAATATAATATGATCAAAATGGTTGAGTATGAGTGGGTAATAAACAAAAAGCTAATGCTAATTTTTTACCTCTGTATTGCTATGAGCGTTGCGTTGATACGGCAGATTTTCCCAAGTCTCCCCGTTTGGATGCAAGTAGCAATTACTATTTGTTCTACTGGAATTGCAGTTATTTTATATATGAAAATGCCTGATAGTGTACGTTTACACGGAATTATATTCTCATGATGAAAGAATCCAATACTTGGTATAAATACAAAACCAATAACTGGAAAATTCGTGTTAAATCAAAAGGCGAACTTGAGATCGCTAAATTTGTATCTCCCAATGATATATTATATAAACCAAACCACATCAAAAAAGCTAAACCGTGGCTTAATACTATTGTACCTATTAAAGTGATTGGTAAAAAAAAGATAGATTGGGAGAGGATTTGAGAATTATGGATTTTCATCAATATTATAAGCTACGGAGATCCTATCAACTGCTATTGGACTGAAATGGGGTCCCTAAGATTTTTCACTCAAAAAAATTACTTAAATACTTTATCAAGAACATGCCCATCTTTGGGTTTATGTTTTTCACCGAAGATCCCTGCTATAGTTGGTGTAATGTCAACTATCCTGATTGATGACAATGATGAGTCTGCATCCTTGGCATTGCTCTTTATTGTGGGTCCCCATATCAGAAATGGGACGATAGAATCGTTTTTGTTAAGGCCACCATGATCTCCTTGTATCGGCTCATTACTACTTGCTTCAGGGTTAAGGCTAGGATGTAGAGAATAGCCTTCTTTTAGTGAAATAACAACATCGCCCCAATTATCTCCGTTTAATAATCCCTGTATTCGCTCCTTAGCACACGGGAAGTCGTTCGTGTTGTTACCAGCTTGGATAAATTGAGCAATATTCATTGGGAGAGTGTTAGGTGGTTGAATCACCAGTATTTGCCCCTTATTATTCTTATATAAAATTAGGTCAACATCAGTTTTGCTCCTCGATTTTAAGAAGTCTATTATAGCTTTTTTCGTTGCTTGTTTCGATGTTTTTCCATTAAATGCATAGAAGAGAACAGCCCTTTCATTGTTAGCTACAATTATATCTGCTTGGGTTATTCTTTTTCGGTTTGATCTGTCTTCTCTGCCTGCAACTTGATATCCTTGATTTCTCATAGCTTTTTTGAAATCTTGGATCAGGGTTGAGAACTCATTAACATAGCTATGGCTGTGATCAGCGATGATCATCACATATGGTTGTACATTCTGCTTTTCATAGAATTTAAGAGTGGCAACAAGTTTATTTATTGATTTGTCAATCGAATTCCGTAATTCAGTTGACCCCGGACCATGTATATGGCTTATTAGGTCTGTACTGTATTCCCAGTAGACCATCAAGTCGGGGAGCTTTCTTTTTCTCGCGCTTACTAGTTCGTCTAATACTGCCTGTATGAAGGCATCCACCCCCACAGACGTTTCTAATACAGTTTGTATAGTCTCCCGATCAATTATCTGTTCGCTAACAAGCTCTTCTAATTCTGCATGTATAGTCTCCCGATCAATTATCTGCTCGCTAATAAGCTCTACTAACACTACCTTTAGGGTCACCCGGAAGAAGTCGTCAGCTCCGCGATGTATCCACTCCTTAACTGATACTGTGTATTTATCCTTCAAAGTTTCAAAAATTGTTGCTACCTTGCTATTCAAATATTCTGTGTTCAACTTTAGGGCGTCTTCAAGGTCTGCAATGAAATTCTGTAAATGTTTTATCTGGTTACCAAGGTTCTCGTCTCGATAATATTTGATCTCAGGACTGCTCCTTATGTAATTCCGGGTCTCACCCCATGAATCATTCTTCTTAAAAATTAAATCGAAACACCTTTCGTACCACCTGAGTTTCTCAACATTAACCCAATCGAAAGCTGGTACCCTAGTCTCTGTAGGATAACACCCCGTTAAAATCGCCGCGTGTGCAGCAGGGGTTGTCGATGGAAAGGTCGTAACACATTTTGTATAATACCCCCCCTCATATAAGGTCTTCAGGTTTGGATTGGTTTGAGCGACCTGTAGAAAGGCATCCACATTACATCCATCAAGAATCCATAAAATGACTTTGGGCCCTTTCTTTGCCATTTGATTCAATCTTAATCCCTATCCTTGAACTGATTTTTTAATTTTTTATGTGAAATATAACATCCATTAATTCAAAATAAATTGTAGAAATCATATAAATTTATGGGCTCGATTTTTCGAGTTTTTTCTTCTAATAGACACTGAATAATCCAAAATAAAGCGAAAAATACGGTTAGAACATAACCAGGTGATAGAAAAAAAGAGGTAGGATGGGATTAGAAACGTTAGGATGCTGATTCAGCTTATTTGGCCGCAGCAATCTCTTCAACCGCCTC
>JBHIFL010000056.1:0-26932 GCA_046761065.1 Candidatus Heimdallarchaeota archaeon | reverse complement strand
GCACAATCTTTAAATGAACAATTTGAACTAACCGAATGGAGAGGATCTGGAGAAGACCATTAATGCATAAGAACCTTAAAACAATGGAAAAAGAGAAAGCCAATCATATTGATCTATCATTTGTCATTCCAGCTTTAAACGAGGAGGGAGTGATCCGTGCTACTCTAGATCAAATCCCTGTAAGGAAAATCAGACGTAATGGAATGAATTATGAGGTTGTAGTAGTAGATAATGCCTCCGAAGATCGAACAGGAGATATAGCAAAAAAATGGGGAGCAAAAGTCGTGATAGAAAAGAATAGAGGATATGGAAATGCTTACCTTCGGGGATATTCTGAAGCAAAGGGAGATATTATTGTAATGTTTGATGCCGATGGAACATACCCCGTCGAAGATACTTTACACTTAGTTCGGCCGTTACTCAGACGAGAAGCCGACATTGTCATCGGTTCGCGACTGAAAGGTAAAATATTACCTGGTGCCATGCCTTTTGTACATAAAATTGGCAATCGAATTTTAACTTTCCTACTCAATATTTTATTCGGATTGAAAATTTCTGATGCGCATAGTGGTTTTCGAGCTTTCAGACGCAATGAAATTCTCGAACTTGATCTTCAATCACCCGGTATGGAATTTGCAAGCGAAATTATTATTAAATCAGCAAAAAGAAGACTGAAAATTACCGAAGTCCCAATAACATATCGACCACGTTTAGGATCTCCACCAAAACTCCACACACTTAGAGATGGTTGGCGTCACTTGTTATTTATGCTAAAGGAACGTTTCTGTTAACCAAAATCAACGTAAGAAGAAAACTGCTTGTTTTTAGGCGTTTATCCATTTTAGAAACATAATAATAAATACAATAGTATTTATCACTTAAACTATAAGAAATCAAATGAAGTGCGTTCAATTTATTGAATTTTGTATATTCTAGTTACAATTAACTGTGATGATAACTAGTTTTTGGGTACAAATTTCTATCTCCTAGAAGTTCCAAGTCTAGTGTTTCTTTTCCAGTTGTTTTAACAAAAACATCCAACCGTTGTAGACTAATAAAAGAATAACAACAAAAACTGCAAATTCCACAAGAGGAGTTCTTTGGATCCCATCATAAAGGTTGTAAAATAAAGTTAAAAAAGGATTAACATGTTTTTCATAACTTTCCCATCGGAGGTGAAATGCTCCGTTGAGGAGAACTTGATTAGCAGCCCAAAAAATTAGAAAGTCTATTCTAAATTCAGTGATAGGCTTTTTCAAGAGTTTCATAGAGATATCTGAGATTGACAAATATGAGTTGCTAAGAACGATAATTGTTTCATTGTTAGGATCCCATGGAATTTGGTTTATTTGAGAATCGTTGTTTTTCGGATTGACATTTACTTGGAGGACAAATTTTCGATAAAAACCGAGGTCTAGACAGATATTTGGACCCCCCAATGTGTTTTGTCCCATCATAATCTTTGCAGGGTTTGGTGTTGATTCATTATAGACCAATTGGTTTAAAATAAACAATCTCCAAGGTGGATTTAATCCATTGGGGACAAAATACCATTTTCCAGGATTTACAATGTTGTAATAGTTAACTTTCAAAGATGTTGATGCGGAGAAACCCCCAACTGATAATGAAGGGAGTAATATTAAAAGAAGTAAAGGGAAATAAGAAGAACATTGCTTCATGTTACGCCTCCATGGGATGTGGCAAATTTGTTATCCTTCAGACATCTTAAGAGTTTTTTTACAAGAAAATGATATTAATTGGTTATTTATATAGTTCATTTTGATGAACACAGTTGTTTATGTTGATTTGCTAATAGGTTTAATGTTAAATAAAGCCTTAACTCGCAAAGAAGTGGAAAACTCGAAGTATTGATGGTATTGAAGTGATTAAATTTCGAACTGAGACTTTTGATCAAGACATAACGTTATAAAAGCAAATCAATTGATTCGAAATAACTATCTCTTAAATGTCGGGAATTCACGTTGCATACCCTTAAAAAACTCATGATTAAGCTACAAATATTTATTTCAGATGTTCTCGAATCAAAACAACAAATTTTGAACCTGTATTTAATTGGTATGATTATAATTCTTGTTTCTTCAATTCTTATTACTACAACTAATTTCCTGGTGTTCTTGCCCAAGTCGTACGATCTTAATCCAATTTTCCCAGTAAATCGGTACCCTGTCACTATATTTGATTTTAAAAGAAATCTCTGGGAATTAGCGAACGGATATGGATTTTTAAGAGATTCAATCAAAGTTCAGGGGAGGATTCTCGCATATCAAATAGTTATCACATCTGTAATTGCCAGAATCTATGCGATTAACCACAATATTCCTCCTAACAAAACCTTCCAGCAAGGATATATTGCTTTTCTTTTAATCCTCATATCCCTCATCCTGATTATAGGGAGTGATGGGAGCGATATATTCCTTGAAGGAAAGATCACTTGGTTTATTCTTTTTTCAACAGGATTGGGTATCTTTCTGACATATGAGCAATTACAACAAAAGAGAGATCCGGACCATGCTGAGTAGCATTATCCCTTATCTTTGGATGATTTTACTAACCAGTCTAGCTGCATTGGGAATCCATTATTTGCTAAAAAGAAGTTTAAGAATTCAATTATCTTTATTAGAAATATTAGTAGTCATTATTCCACTTGCAATTGGATATTTAGCTTATTCCTATTTGATCTTGGGCATTCTAAGTTTATTAGTCCCAATTACAGTGGTTATTGTTGCAATACTTCCTCTTATTTTATTCATTTTTATATTGGAAACGCCTGAACGAATATTTCGCGGGAAAAAAATCTCTACAAACTCATCGTTTTATTTATTGAGAAAATTTAGTACTTTTTTCTTTAAACAGGAATTCTATGAGTCTCTAGGGTTGGCGATTATTATTATTTGCCTAACCATTCTAATTGACCCAAAAATTTATCACTACGCCATGAAAAAAACTGATTTTTATTGGTTTGATACATGGAAGTATTGGCGACTTGGTCGACGTGTAGCGGCATCTGGGCAGCTTTCTGAACCATATGTTTTAGATTTTTATAGTCACGCAATTGAGTGCTTTTTAGCAAGTATTTTTCTTCCTGTAAATACAGTTCAACTAACCATAGATGTGACTAAATTCTTTGGACTCATGATGTTTTTTCTTGAAATTGCAGGGATTTTTGTTCTAGTACAAATATACCTAAAACCGCGAGTCTCTCGCTCAATTGCCTTAACAGGAGGGATCGTTGCAATGTGTTTTTATGTTACAGCTCCAATAATAATTTATCATTCCCTTCTAGTTGTTCATGAAACACTATCGATCCCACTAATCTTTTCTTTGCTGATAATCTCTGTGAAAATAAAACCACGTCCAAATACAGCCTATCAAAAGCTACTGGTTATTTATTTATGCTTGTTTTGGGCAACAAGTACACTCACGCTTTATATGGTCTCTATAACAATGATAATTCAAAGAACTTTTTCGTTTTTCCGCTGGTTGCGAACCCACCAAGCCAAAACTTGGAAATTTCAAATTTTAGGATGTGCAAAAACCTGGAAGACATGGCTCATTGTTTTTTACTTCATATTATATCCTTTACTGTCGATTATTTCTAGTCTCGATGAAATTTACTATGATATATCACTTTTTTTAAACAACCTAGAAACACCAAAGGCACAGTACACTAGTAATAAAAGAATGTTTAGAGCTGTAGGACTTTTCGACTTTGCAAATGTTATTGCAAATTCCATAGGAATAATTGGTACGGGCGTTATCTTTATTGTAGGAATTTTTTTACCCCGATATTGGAAATACCTAGAGTTTAATAATTCTACTCGAAAGCCCTTTCAATTAATCTATGGAATATTTTTTCTTGGGCTGGCTTTCAGTTTATTTTGGAGTGTTCTGCCCTTTGGTTTATTCACAGTACAATTTCGATTAAGTCTCTATGTGGCTTTGGCAGGAAGCATTATTGTGGGAGTATCGATTGGATGCTTCCTTCAATATACAAAAAAAAGAGTGGTAAATATAAAGAGCAATTACCTTAGGCTTTCATTATTGAAGAATGCAGAAAAACTCGTATTGATTATTCTACTTATACAGATGATTTATGGCATTTCACTTAGTGGCCGAGTTTATATGTGGGAAGAGGAGAAAGCATATCATGATTTAGTTAAAATATCTAATGATTTACCTGTAGAAACTGGATCTATTTTCTGCTTGGAACCTGATTTAGTTCTAGTGTATATGATAGAAGGTGTCCTTTTTCCCAAGTTCGAGGTTAATTACTCAACATTTCTGGTATGGGGCAATCAACTTGGGAAACCCGTTATACTAGCTAAACTGACCAGATACTTGCAACTATTGAGAGACAACAATGTAAACCTTTTCATAATACGGAGGACAACTTGGAATACAACTCGGCAGATCTACGAAGAAACACGACTGGATATCTTGATGACAGCTAGATTTTATAAATGGGATACGCCTCCACTAGAATCTTGGACAAAATCTTGGGATGAAGTATGGGAAGAACTGTCGGGGTTCCAAAAATTCGAGTACTCCCAATTATTGGTTGTAAAATTAAAATAACCAAGTACATCAAGTGACAATTGGACTGTTTCATTAAAGACCAGCATATGCAATTAGTCTAGTAAACCAGATATGATAATTCTAAGGTCATTACGTTGTTGTATTAGGAAACCCAATCCGAACTTAGGATGAATTTTGCATAAAAATTGTTTATAGATTCAAAGTATTAATTCGCTAGGTGAGTATGTCTTGTATTACACTGGGTAAGTACTAATTTAAGTAAATATATTCTTACTAACGGAGAGAAAATTCAACTCATCTCAAATAAAGTAATCCTACCATGTTTCCACTGCGTGTTCAGATTAGCTTTCTTCTTCTTGCATCGGATATCCATTCATGCTTGAAGGGATAGAGGACTTGAAGGAATTTAAAATCGTCTGATGTCCTTCATTATTATAAAGAGTTTTTAATTTTATGACATTATCGCCTAGATAGGATTTCGTAGATGTTTCTATAATCTTCGAAGATTAGATTCCAATTATAACGCTTCTCGATACACTTACGACCATTTATACCTAAGCGTTCTGCATTTTGTAACGCGATTACAATTGTTTGAGCCAAATTATCGGCATTTCCTGTTTGAAAGAGTAATCCAAAAGATGGGTCAATCCATTCAGCGATTGTTGGAAGGTTTGAACCGACCACAGGTTTTCCAGAGGCCATACCTTCCAATAAAACGAGTCCAAAGCCTTCAGTTAAGCTGACGGATGGAAGGACGACGACTCCTGAATTAGCAAGGATTTTTTTCTTTCGATCTTCAGATACTCGTCCATGCCAGATTATCGTAGGATCGGATTTTGTTAATTCGCGTAATCTCAGGTAGTAGTCATCTTTCCACAGAGGTGCACCCACAATGTTTAATGTTAGATTATCTACAATGTGCTTAATATTTCGAAATGCTTTAATTAACACATGAATGCCCTTATC
The DNA here is from genome assembly GCA_046761065.1 of Candidatus Heimdallarchaeota archaeon. Taxonomy (GTDB): domain Archaea; phylum Asgardarchaeota; class Wukongarchaeia; order Wukongarchaeales; family JBHIFL01; genus JBHIFL01. Next base: position 21,409 of record JBHIFL010000056.1, on the reverse strand, counting down.
GGGTTTTATTCCTCCAATGAATAATATGTTTGAAGAATACTTGTAGGATGGGGTATATTCTTCTACATTAACCCCATTAGGAATTACGACGGTCTTATTTGGGTCAACTAACCGCCCCAACAATTGAACCAAGGCTTTTGTTGGGGTGATAACAACATCTGCAATTTTTGCCGCAATTCGTAGGGCGATATTTTGGTAACCGAAGCTTAAAACCCTTGTAAGAAATTGGGTTTCAGGTGTTAAGTTTTGAATTGTATAAACAAATTTGCTCTTGCCATCAACTGCTCTCTTCAATGGTAAAACAGAGTCGAACCAAGGTAGAGGTCCATGTAAATGAAAAATATCTGCGTCCTTTGATAAGATATGACGTACTAAGGAGGGAGTAAAAGGTGTCCGAGAAAAGGTAAAGAGAGCTGGAATCCTCGTTACTTTACATATATCTGTTGTTGTATTTTTTGAGAGATCTGAAGTGATTATTTCCGGTGTATAACCAGCTTCAGTTTCTTGTTGAACTAAGTTACGGACTACTTCTTGAGTTCCATAATTGGTTCCGTAACTGTTCAGGAGATGAACAACTCGCATATAAGATCCTCATGTTAGCGCTCATTCATAATGAGCTATAATCTTAAAGGATCATAGAATCTAGCTATGTTTACAGACTTCAAAATGGCCTTTATAGAAATGACATATTCATTCAGTAATCCATGATTTTGATACTATATCAGCAATATGTTTACAAGCCTTATCCATGTATATTAATAAAAGACCGACGTTCACATCCGATTTTGCTAAAACCGTTAGAACTGCATTCTCCAACCCCTTTATGAAGATCATCCCTTCCTCCGATTTAATCATTATTGTATCTAAATGCCCTTTTTGAAGTTCCTCGGAAGCCCTTCCAGATGAAGATAATACGGCTGCAGTCATTGCCCCAATAATTAGATCATCCACGCCACTTGGAAGTTCTGCAGCAATAGGTAAGCCATCAGCACTTGCAACAAGTGCTGCTTCAACTTTGGAAACATTTTCGAGTAAATCCTTTAGAATCTTCCTAGTTTCATCTTCTGCTGAAGCAACTACTACTTCTGCTTGAGAGGTGTCATCTTCTGTCATTGGGAACACCATTAGTTCTTTTGTGCTTTATTGGGATATATATTTAATATCTTTTCTGTGACTCAATTATCTTAGTTCATCAAACTTAAATGAACCTTTAAGGAATTTTACATATATCCTATCATAAAAAAGAGAAGTTTACTAGATGTGCTTACTGAAACCGCGAGGAGTGCACAGTGGAAGTAAGTAAGAGATCGTCGCTAGAAAGATTCTATATACTCCTGCGGCTTACGACACAGGAATTCGTAAAAGAACGAAAAAATGTGGCACTGCTCCTTCTTGGAATTACATATTTTGTGTTCTATCAAACCCGTCAGTTTTCAGAGGATTTACAACAAATAGCCGCTGATAGTATAATCTTTTCTTCATCAGTTACTGAGACCCTCCAAGTATACGTGTTAACCCACTTTCCTAATACATTCTGGATTATTGATTGGGTGGCCTCTCTTCTTTATGTTTTTGCATTCACTTTTGTGTTAGCTTCGCTTTTACTAGTCATGATCACCACGGGAAGAGAAGCTTGGCGTTACGGTCTCGCTTGGTTGGTATGTGGCCTAGCACAGTTCTCGTTGCAAATAATGTTTCCGGTTCTTGTTCCAATACGATCGAGTAAAGATATTCGACCGATCAGGAAGGAAATCTGGCCCTCGAGTGAAAAATTGGTTGGTATAAAGTACGGAGGTATCCCTTCAGGCCATTTCGGGTATTCAATCTTTGGTATCTTACTAACAAAGCGAATCAACTACCGAAGAATGAACATTATTTATATATTGAATACGCTTATATTCCCCCCAATTGTGCTCTATCTTGGGGAACACTATATTGTGGATTTGATTGCGAGTCTAATTCTCTTTCCCACGATCTACTTAGTGATCCTGCGAGTCATCGAACACCTCGTAGGAAAAGCCAAATATCCTACAGTCTTCGAATTGGCTCAAATGGTAGAACATCAGTAGTTTCTACATGGACTTGGGAGGAAGGAGTGCTTAAGAAAGTAAAACATAATATTTATAGAGTAATTGAGCCAATAACTGCTTAATAAGTTTTATGACCATATAACTAATCTTTGGTATCAGCTAGTTCAAGTAATGTGCTATATGTCACGAAGTTGTAACCAGCACGGCGAGCTAGTTTTAGGATGTTTCCGACAAAGATCCTTCTGGATGAAAATCCTTCTGGATGAATCGCTATTCGTATGAACTTCCTACGCTTCAATTGACGTTTTGCGTATAGTACAGCAAGGTTCACTAAAACCTTATTTAAGGAACTGTAAGTGTAAAAAAAATTTATTGCAGGGCAAAAAATTTTGTTCTGATTAAAATGAATGATTCGAAGAAAGGTAGTTGTATATTGGAAATGTTCTTCTTTAAGAACAGAGATAAGGTCTTTAGACAAAATCCATTTCGGTGACACAAATCCCCAGATTTTCTTTCCACACACCTGCTGTAAAATTCGTTTTCCTTGAACAATCCGCTGATGAATTGCCTTTCGTTCTAAAAGAAAATATTCGTTTGTGTAGGCAGTTGTTTCATGCGTATACCCATGTAATACTGGTTCTCCTCCCCGTAAGATTTTTTGGAAGAATTTGCGATGATATCTAATATCGTTCTTCTTTTCACCCAAATAATTTGGAACTACCAAAAAAACATATTCATCAATATCTAACTGTTTTAGTGTCTGAATGATCCCCTGAATGTCAGCGGCAAATTGTGGAGAGACATCATGGATTGATAAAATCACTGTTTTCTTTTTCAGCCAAATCACACTCATAAATCTTTGTATCTACAGAAATTCCGCAACCGCTTCCAAGTGGTTCTGAATGAATTATGGCGGTATATTTATGGAAACTGAACGCGGTACTCCTGATTTATAACTTATTTTAATATTCATTTATCATCAGCAAGAAACAAACATATTTATCTAAGCCCTTCCCGAGTTTTAACAGCAATTCCTTTTTTGAAGTGTAACATTTCCAAGGGCGCCAGTATTGCTGTTCCGGTAGCCACCAAATCCCCTGTCTCACTAACTACTAGGACTTCATCACCACATTTAATCCCCTCCCAAGCACCCCGTACAAATTTTGCAAAGACGCTCTTCCCTTCACGGACGAAGGGTTCAGCCGTTTTATCGACAATAACTCGCATATTCGGATAGGGTAATAATTTATTAAGAACTTTTGCCAACTCGATACGTGGAATAATAACGAAATCACGAGCCCTAATTGAGGCCATGGGAATTGAATCATCGTAGATCCACCCAATTCTTCCCGTACGCTTCGACCGATGGATTTTCGGATTAGCTATTGCATTTCCCGCCTCCAAGCCAAATTGATAGGCTAAGAAAGAGCGTGCTATAACTTCGTCATATCTTTCACTTGTTATTGAAGGTGAATCCATTGTTTCTACTAATTCGCATCCGTAGGCTTCTGCAAGGCTACTCGCAGCCTCTACGCTCTGATGAATCAAAACTTCCTTAAAATATGGGACAATCTTTTCTAAAAATGTATGTAAGAATTCTTCTTGATTTATAAAGACTTTATAAGACTTATACTGAAGCAAAGGATACTTCTGTTGGATTTCAAGTGGTATCAATCCAAAAACATCAGATACGATGCAAATTTGCCAGCTTGGTGAAGGAGTTATGCCATGTGTTGTTCGCGTTAACAGGAGTGTATCGCTCCACACATAAAACGAGTCAAGTATTCGCTGACGGTGTCTTATAATTAAGGGATGCTGTAACAGTTCTTGTCTTGTGATGAATAGGGCTCGTTTTTTTGACAAGGGTTCAAATCTTTCAATGAATTGGATGTGTTTCCGTTCAAAAACCGCTTTCCAAGCATCTACTAAGTGTGGGTGCGCTGCAATTCGTTCTGAGACAAGTCGCCACAAGGATCCTTCACGAATTACCTGTTTAATAAGGTTAAGTTCTTGAAAGCTCACATAAAGGTTATGAATCGCGAGATCCTTTTCTTTTTCATCACGGCTCATCTCTCGGATATCATTTGGCTCATGTTTTGAGCAAATAGGGCATGAACAAGGGAAATACTCAAGGTTATCTAGAAGATATGTCCCGTGAGGGGTTAGGTATCGGCCTTCTTTGGCGAACAATGCATAGGCAGCGCTGTCAAACAAATCGCACCCTAAAAGAACAGCAAACCCGAAAAACATTGGATGACCCGCCCCAAATAAATGTAATGGGCGATTCACAGGCATATGTTGCTTTGATGCAAAGATCATTTCTACAACGGTTGAGAACTTATATTCTTCAAGAAGTGGAACTACACTTCCTAGTGCATGTAAATCAAAAGGGAGCTTACCTAAGATGCGAGCACATTCTGTCACTAAATCGATATAGGGACCTCCTTGAATAGGTCCTGTCCACAAAATTTTTTTGCTCTTATCAAGGTTTTCGAACTCTTGTGCACGTTTTAATGTTTCTTGTACTGCTTTCACAAAGTCTTTTCGTGAACCCTTTGCTACAGGGATATCGAGTATAATTCCAATATCTGAGCCGATGGCACACTGAAATTCAATAATTGCTTCATTTGTGATGTTAATGGCTCCATACTGCATCAATTGAAAAGCACCAGAATCGGTCATCACCGGACCTAGCCATCCAATGACCTTATGAACACCTAAGTCTAGGGCTTTCCTCCTTACATCTTCATTTGAATGAATGAGATATGCATTAGTGATCACAACACTGGTTCCAGCTTTTTTTAACTCATTTGGAGCGATATTTTGGTGAATTGGATCAATAACGGGAAGGAGGCAGGGTGTTTCAATTATTCCGCTACGTGTCTCTAAGATACCAATCCTTCCAAGCCCATCTTTGTATCTTAATTCAAAAACCACTATATCTACTCCTCTTATATTATAAATACAGAGTCTTATCATCAAATTAAGGAAATTCCGTATGTGTTAATTTACATTCTCATGAATTACTTGTATCAAGAGTGTGAAAGGTTAAATTAATAAGAGTAAGAATGAAATTTGGGTTAATAATAAACAATTAATGGATAGAATGTGAAATCGGGATTTCGTTCTTCGTATGCCTTAAAAAGATAATTAAAGCCTCATTTCACTTTTATTGTTGATCAAAATTCCTTTATTTTGTCTATTTTCGTAAATCACATATTTTGGTTCAGAAAATTGATGATTTTTTCTGAGATCGTACATTTTGGAGAACTGTAATAGTTTAATTGTATGGTATTTGCACTTTCAATACACTCTAACAATTGGTCGATATGTTTACACCAGATTAAGTAATTTTTACTGGATAATTCTTTCAAAAATTGTTTGGCATCTCTTCTTACATCTGGATTTTCAATTACAATGAGTTTCTTTTTAAGCTCTAAACATTCAAAAATCGTAGCAGCTCCCGCATGAGATATGATTAACTTCGCTTTTTTTAAAAAAGGGATTAATGATTTTGCGAATCGAAAAAATTTGATATTTTTTGGAACGTAACTACCGTTTCCAATTTGCGCTATAACCTCATTTCGAATTTTTTTATTCTCAACTAAGTTATCGATCTTTCTAAGCAAGGCATCAAATTCTGTAGTACCCACTGTTATAAAAATCATCTAAATCGGCCTGCATAAATAGCTTTGGGATATAAAGCTTTCAATTTTTTCCATTGAACGAATAATAGATCAGCAATTGGATAGATTAGTCGCCCTGATAAAGATCGGTCAAAAACACGAGACCAACTTTCAATGAAAATTACTTTCCTTCCCATAAGTTTTCCTAGATAGGAAATTGGTACAGATGAACTTGTTCCACAAGATATAATTGCATCAGGCCTCGCCTTTAGTAAAATCCAGAATGATTGAAAAATCATAACTAAAGTTCCAAAAATATCGTAAATCAAGCCAGAATCTTTTTTCCTAGCTCCAAAAATTCGATAAATCTCTCCATGCATTTTATCTAGTCCAAATCGCTCTCTTTTGAGTACAAGATAGCATGAGTCAATTTTTGGTTTTAGTTGTTCGTCTAAAAGTAACATTTGTTTAGTATGTCCACCATGACTCATCACTAAAAGCACTTTTTTTCGCATATTAAATGATTCAATTTCCAAACAAAAATATATTTGGTTAAATCATCATTTTAACATCATATAATTCGAAAGCAAAGCTAATATCTATTCAACAATAAAGAAGTAGAAGGATATACATGATTCTGGAATTTGTAATACCTTTTGTTATTTCATTTATTGTCACTTTAGTATTGACTCCTTATATGACTAAAAAACTTGAAAAAATAGGTATTGTAGGAATTGATTTTCATAAAGTTGATAAACCTAGAGTTCCGGAAATGGGAGGAGTAATTATTCTAATAGGAATGATTTCAAGCATAATTATTACTGCTACTTTTGTAGATACTATTTCTAAAACAATCCTGCTTGCTGCCTTATGTACTCTTACTCTTATTGCGATAATTGGAATGATAGACGACCTTTTTCCGTTAAAACAATCTCAAAAAGTTATTTTATGCGCCTTCGGAAGCGCTCCTTTAGTTATGATCCGTTTTGGAAGATCTTTGGTTTATATTCCCTTTTTTGGCATATTGGAATTAGGAAGGATTTATTGGTTTATTATTATCCCAATTGCGATAACAGGAGCAGCTAATGCGATAAATATGTTAGCAGGCTTAAATGGTCTAGAAACAGGTATAGGTGCTATAGCATGTGGAGGATTGGTTATTTGTGCTTTTATAACAGATTCTAATATTAGTGCTATTTTTGGACTTACTTTATTAGGCGCTTTACTTGCCTTTTTGAAATACAATATCTATCCTGCCAAGATTTTTCCCGGAGATACTGGAACCCTAATCATAGGCGCATCTTTGGCTATAATGTCTACAATGGGAAATATGGAAAAAGCTGGAGCTGTTGCATTACTTCCTATGGCAGGAACAGCTATATTAGGTTTACATTTTTTCGAACTTTTTTTTAAAGCCAAAACAAAATTCAACGGAGAGAGTTTTGGTGTTTTAAGTGACGAAGGTAAACTTAAACCTCCTAAGTTAAATGGAAAAACCCAAATCAGCTCTTTAACCCATTTAATCATGTGGAAGTATGATCTAACAGAAAAGCAGATAGTTTACCTCTTTTGGGCAATCCAATTTGTAGTAATGATACTTGTAGTTGCTTTAGTCTATGCTGAGATATTCGTGGTCCGTTTAAATATCAGTTAATATATTTAATCAAAAAAGAGAATTTGTACCGGTTATTATTAAACCAAATTTTCTGTATTAAAGCAATAAAGCAATGTAATAATTTTTAGTGAGGAAAAAAAGATGAAAAACCTATCCTTAGCTATTATTGGGGGTGGTAAGTGGGGATACAACCATGTAAGGGTTTATTCAGAGCTTTCTGAAATGGGTTTATGTGATGAACTCATTTTATGTGACCATAATCAAGAGACGTTAAACAGAATTACAGCACAATATAATATACATGATGCTTTTTCCAATATCGATGAAATGTTAAAAGAAAAAACACCAGATGCTGCTATTATTGCTTCCCCAACAGATACTCATTACGAACTCGCAATGAAACTGCTTCCATTTTCACATTTATTCATTGAAAAGCCAATAGCACTCACTCTTCATGATGCAAAACACATACTTGAAACGGCCAAGAAGCATAAAAAATTCCTTCAAGTTGGACATATCGAGCGATTCAATCCCGCAGTCACTGCCTTAAAGACAACCCTTCAAGAACTAATTGAAGATGAACCAATTATTGATTTTTTTTCAAAAAGGATTGGACCAGGTCCCCCAAGCCCTAAATCTTATCATGGCGTAGGTTTTGATCTCTTAATCCATGATATAGACATATGTATGTATTTGTTTGACTCCAAACCTACATTTGTAACCGCTGTTGAAGCTAAACCGACTAATTTTCTTTATGCTTCAGAGTTACAAGCAATTTATACTTTTGAAATCCCTTTCAACGACGAAGGAATCCTTTTGGCGAACCTAAGAGCTTCATATCGCGCAAATCCCAACTTAAAACAAAGATTTCTTACAATTCAAACTTATTCTCGAACAATAACGATGGATTATGTGCTTCAATCTGTAGTTGAATTAAAAGGGCAAGTACCACAAAGCGCCAAAGCTGGTTTTATGGATGTTATGTTTACATATCTTGGTCGTGAACAAACTGAACGCTTTCTTTTTACTAAAGACAGAGTTGAACCCTTGTATTTACAGGACAAACATTTCTTAGAATCATTACACAATAATAGGGCTCCTGAAGTAGATGGAATCGTTGGAACAAACGCTTTACGATGCATTCTTAGTGCGATTGAATCTGCAAAAACAGGTGAAGTTACAAGAATAAACTGGGAATAGCGCAATTAATTAGAAAAAAAGATAATTAAGTTATGTATTTGCCTGATATTAAGGCTCTTCAGATATGTTGGATAATCAACCGTTAGGAACAGAAATATCCCCAATCGCAACATATCTCATGTCTTTGATATTCATCACCTGAGTTTTATCTAACATTCTTCTTCCATCTATTAGAATAATAGGCTTATTAACATTCTCAAATAACGGAAGAAGCGTCTCTTCTTGATATTGTCGATGTTCAGTTGCGATTATAATACAGTCTGCTCCTGAAAGAGCTTCTTCTAGATCATCAGTAAAGTCAAATGGAAATCGATCTGCTTCATTCCGGGACCATAAAGGGTCGTGTACCACTACCACAAGGCCGTGTTCCTTCAAAGCTTCAACTAATGGGTATACAGGTGAGAATCGATCCTCTTTTACTCCTGCCCTATAAGATAGACCAAGAACTGTAACTTTTGTATTCTTCAAAGGTTTTCCTGCAGCTTTTAGTTCTGCTAGTACTAATTCAGTTGTATGTAGAGGCGCTCTTAGATTGATTTTGCGTGCAGTTTGGATTAGTGAAGGTTTATGGTTAAGAGATTCGATCACATCCGTTAGAAAATGAGGGTATACCGGAATACAGTGCCCCCCGACACCAATTCCTGGCTGTAGGATATTGCAAAAAGGCTGTGTATTAGCGGCTCGGATAACTCTATAAACATCAACATTCAATTTTTCACAGATCCAAGCCATTTCATTGGCAAGTGCTATATTCACATCTCTGTAAATCCCTTCAAATACCTTTGTAATCTCTGCTGCTCGTGTGCTGCCAAGCCGGATAACTCCCTTTCTGGCAATAACCTCGTAAATTGCAGCGATTACCTCTTCACTTTTTTTGTCTATCCCTCCTACTAATTTTGGATAGCGATCAACAACATCTGAGATTATACGTCCAACATAAACCCGTTCCGGACTGTATCCTAACCCAAAATCCCTAGAAACTGTAAGTCCACTCACGTCTTCTAAAACAGGGCGGAGAAAATTTTCCGTAGTCCCAGGAGGGACCGTACTCTCCAAAAGCACAACATCTCCCTTTCGTAGCCCTTGACCGATATCTATTGCAGCTAATTTCAAAAATGATAGATTGGGTCTTAACCGCTCATCAACTAGAGTAGGTACCACTATTACCGATATATCGGATTTTCGGGCCGCTTCTACGCCATTCATTGTGGCTTTTAGCTTTTGTTGGTGAACCAGAGATTCAACCAACTCATGGATGTGAGGTTCGGTGCTATCAAGTATCTTTCCCTGGTTAAGAGCATCGACAATTTCTTGGGAACGGTCTACTCCGATCACTCGAGCGCCTGCATTTGCATAGATGACTGCGAGAGGTAATCCTAGCTTTCCTAACCCATGCACTGAAATTGTAATCTTACCAGAGCGTAATCGCATTTTCAATTCATCAATTGAGAGAAAAAGTAAAGTCATACTATCACCAAAATGATCCAGTCATATGAATCCTGAGCTAGATTTCAAATATTTCTATCTACTTCGTTACTTTTGAAGTCGTGATTTTACCCTCCCCACATTTTTGCTTATTCTCTACTTTTTTGCACTCGACAAGGATTGCCATAGGCTATTACATTTTTAGGAATATTTTTCGTAACCACTGAGCCAGCGCCGATCAACGAATTTTCTCCTATCTCAATCCCAGGAAGGATTATTACCCCAGCTCCTATGACGCATTTTTTTCTCAAAATAGAGGCCTGAAGCAAGGATCGATTTGTTGCTGGAGGAATTTTATCATTGATTGTGACAGAACACGGTCCCATAAACACTCCATCCTCTATCCTCATCCCCCAAGTCACGTAGACATTACTTTGAATGTTGACATGATCACCGATTACACAATTTCCATCGACGATGCTATTGGTTCCGATCTGAACGTTATCGCCGATTATTGTTTTCTCCCGGATTAAAATATGATGACCTGATCGAAAATGGTGACCAATCTTGACATTGCCATATATAACGGATCCCGATCTTATAACAGCATCATCCCCAATTTCTAAGGACATGTCATTTAGCCCTAGCTCTACAAATGACCCGATATTGGGACTTTGACCTATTTTTACATGTTTGTGAACAACTATACCTTTGTTTTTCTCGAGTTCTCTTGACACATCAGCCACCTAGTCCTCTCAAAACACTGATAATTTTTCTCTTTTCCTCTCCTGTTAAATCAGGACGGACTGGAATTGATATCGCATGTTTAGCAACGGTTTCTGCGTTCTTTAGGTGGATATCGCCATGAGTTGCCCTATAGAAGGGTTGTAAGTGGATGGGTAGAGGATAGTGAATTCCAAACCCAATCCCGGTTTCTTCAAAGGTTTTTATGATTTGATCTCGTATCTTCGACTTAATTGTATATTGATGAAAGACATGTTTACAGCCATTGGGGGTTACTGGAAGGTCGAGGTATGTAACATCGCTCAATTCCCTACTATAGGATTCGGCATTGGCGATTCTCTTATCATTGAAAGAATCAAGGGTTTTAAGGCTGTCCAATGCGATGACTGCGTTAACTTCCGACATCCTGAAATTGTAGCCAAGCACAACATGATGATATTTTCTGTCTTGACCGTGATTAACAAACAATTGGATTCGCTCAAATATCTCCTCGTTGTTTGTTACAATCAACCCGCCTTCCCCCCCACACACCATGTTTTTTGTAGGGTAAAGAGAAAAAACCCCAATGGTTCCGATACTCCCGACCTTCTGTCCGTTGTATTCAGCCCCATGGGCTTGACATGCATCTTCGATTATCCAAATTCTATCGTGTGCCAAGTCAGATAACTCATCCATTGGTGCAGGTAAGCCATAGAGATGAACAGGAATTATAGCTTTTGTTTTATTCGAGAGATTCTTTTTAACACTTCTAGGATCTATGTTGAAGGTCATTGGATCGATATCTGTAAATATTGGTTTTGCACCTTGGAATAACACACAATTTGCAGTAGCTGCGAATGAAAAACTGGGAACAATGACTTCATCTCCTAATCCTATATTCAGGGAATTAACAGCTACCATCAGTGCAGCAGTTCCATTACTTACTGCTCTCGCGTATTTTACCCCTAAATATCTTGCAAACGCGTCTTCAAGTTTCTTTACGTTGGAACTATCTATCCACATCCCAGATTCTAAGACGGACTTCACTTTTTCAAGGGTTTTTTCTGATAAGCGTGGTTTTGCAATTGGTATTTTCATGATCTCTACCTCATTCGCGTTCATTCAATATCGAATGTATATGGTTGATTAAGTTGTTTTCTAAAGACAAAAATTACATTATTGACTTGAGTCTGAAATATCATTCACTATTTCTCTCTATTAGCTAATATTTGCTCAGTATTCGTGCAATTTTTTTCCTTAAACCTTCAGGCATAAAAGCAAGTGCAATTGAAACTTCTCTTTCTGTGATCAGACCGAGTGTTCTTACAAGAACGATGTATATAATAAGATTCGTCAATATTACCACAAAAAGAGCAGTAAAGTCTTGTAGAAAATGAATCTCAACTATAACAGCAGGAATGACAAGAATAGCAGAAATCAGAAGTTTGAGAGTTTTTTTCCAGTTAACTCGTATTTTAACATATCTTCTACTAAAAACGAAAATTAAACCACTCAATACTGTGTCCATGAACACCCACACTAAAGTTATACCCAACGCGCCCAACCTAATAAGAATAAATGCCAAAGGGACACCAAATATGGTCGAAATTATTCTTGCAATTAAAAGCTTCTCAGGATGCCCCACAGCCATTAAAACAGCTGCGAAAGGTCGAAAAAGCAATACAGGCCAAAGTCCAAAAACTAACACAACAAAAAAAGGATAAGCGGGGAGATACTCATTGAATATAATATCGAAAATAATCTTTCCCACAGTCACACTACTTATAATCATTAGTGAAAATACAAATGACCCAAATTTTATAGTCCATCCGAGATTTTCACTTAAGAGTTGTTCACCTCCATACCCATAATCGGTTGCAAAATATGGAGTCAAAGCATATTGATACCCAAGAGCCAATGTACTGACAAGAACACTTAGCCTCATTCCGAATTCAAAATATCCGACTTCATTTAATGAAAAAGAGTTCTTCAGTACTATCCTGAGGAATGATTGTTGACCAACAAATGCAATCATAGATGCAAGAAAGATTGGAAACCCGAAATTAACGAGTTTTCTAAAGGGAAAAAAGTCCCCCTTCAAAGATATAAGAGATCTGTCTGAGATTATTAGTAAGAAGCTTATTATGACGTTAGCTAATAACCATCTGAAAATCAAACTAGATATTCCGAACCCTGAAATAAGGAGAACCCAAGTAATTGTCTGGGCTATAATTGTTCCAATGAATGAATTAATTCCCACTTTTCTAAGTTTTTGTAATCCTCGTCCAAGTGCTGTCATCAATATGACAACAATACTTGAGCCAGTTGCTAAACAAAAGATCAAAATTGTAAATAAGTCAATTTTCAATAATAAAATGTTAAAGATATACATAGTCATAAAAAAAGCTATGAAAGTTGTTGCCGGAGCAACTAGTAAAATGTATGTTGTGTTTGTTTTAATCAAATTCTTAATTTTTTGCTTGTCTTCTCGCCCAATATATTCACTTACATATTTTGTTATAGCCCCGTGAATCATCAATAGGAAAATATTGGCGTACCAGTTGTATAACATGCTAAGAAACGAGAAAATACCCAAATCCTCTGCTGATATGTTCTTTGAAATTGCATGAATTATGAGAAAACCAATAAGCATAGTGCTCACTGGTTGAAGTGAAAGAAAAAAGGTGCCTGTAATCGTCTTTGTCTTGAATTGTTCGTTATATGTCATTATTTTCTCACTAGTTCTATTACTTTTCTGTTTGAATAGGAATTAAAGAAACTGCTAATAAAAATTGATGAACTTCGATTTCAGTCCTTATTTCCTTCTTGACCTTTTTTACAAACAAGAAAGTATTGGCAACATGATATACATGCTTTAGAGTATACATTTTAGTCGTGCGGAATTGCCCCTTTTTCACTCTGGTTCTCTATAAAAATACTTCTAAATTTGTTATCATTACTCATTACTTATTTCGTATTTTTGCCATTTTGCTACTTTTTAATTGATTTTTCCTCTTCAATCGTTGCGCTTTTGTCACACTTCGATGATGTTTAACAAGACATTTTATTATGAATTATGTGTTGAAAATCTTGATAAGAGATGCCATTGGAAATCATTAATATGCTTCACATAAGCGTGTTTACGCTTTGTATTCGCATATTCGCTTTAACGTTATTTATCACTATAATTTATGGAGAAAAATAATATGAACATGTTTGACTATTAAGATTATTGGAAAACTAAATTTCGAAAATGTTTTGGATTACAGGGGTTTAACTATCCAAGATTTGGAAACATTATTTAATATTGAGTTTATTGTTAGAATGTATTATCACAAAATGAAGATCTTAGATATTAACTAATGGAAAATTAATATTTAGATATCAATTATAAAATAGGTCTTTATATCAACAGATGGAAAGAATTCAGAGTTAATTCAGTGTTAAAACAATAATTGGATAGATATAACAAATGTAGTGATATGAAAATTGGAGAATTTCAAAGTCACAATTATTCCATAGATTTCCTCCCTGACATACCTAAAATTATGTTATGAGAAACCTATCATGAGCGAAAAACGACATATTCTAGATGCTGGGAGTGGTGCAGATCCATTACCACTAGCTACTATACTTTGTGATTTATATGTTGATCCTACGGTACATAGAGGTGGCAAATCAGTCTTACTTGACGGGCGTCCATTTATTTGCTGTGATATACAACATTTACCATTCAAAACGAGTGTTTTTTTCTTTGTTTGGTCGACACATGTGCTTGAACATGTTGATAACCCAACTCTAGCTTTTAAAGAACTTAAACGCATTGGAAAGCATGGATATGTTACGTTCCCCTCCCGTTTTTGGGAATTATTCATAGATACCAATTTAAGAATTCACAAATGGGTAGTTGATCCTTCCATGCAGTCGCATGAATTTGGGCAAGCGGGGTATGTTAAAGCATTTAAACAAATAAAACGTATTTTATGGAAAACAAATTGGCGAATACGCTTTCGAGAACGGATTTTCTTTTGGAAACATCTTCACCGACTTTTTCATGAAACTGTTATCCAGTGGTAAACTACAAATTGACTAAAAGCTACTGCTGGTGATGATAATCCTGCCATTTATGTTATCATGGATCGTTTGTATGGAACCGCAGACAAATAAGAATTGCGAATTGTTTCCATTAAAAAAATTCGATTTAGGTTCTCTGTGGTGTTTAGTATTGTTGTGGTGCAGTAAAAATAATGGTGACTTGAAATGAAATCCGTTTAGAAAGAAATTTCTTAAGTAAAAACTATCACACTTTATTCATAAGAATTGTTTGATTTGTTCTAGAATAAAATTGAAAACTATAAATCATTAATTAAAGTTTAAAATGATTTTATTGTTGCGTTTTATCTAAAAGGATTTCTGAAAAGAGTTTATCATATCTTTCAACTTGCTTATTAAATGAAAATTTTCCTTTAGCGATAATTCTCACTTGCTCCCTCTTTTTTTCAACTATATCTTCGCTAAGATTATAGAATTCTACTACCCTTTTATATAATGAATCAATAAACTCTTGATCACGGAAAGGAAGGATAAACTCATTAGGATAGATTTCGTCAGCCCCAGGCCAGTTCCGTATTAGAGGAATTACACCCAATGACATCCCTTCAATCAAAGAAACCGCAAATGATTCACGATCAGATGCATTAATAATGATATCTTTGTCTAATAGCCATCTTGGAATTTCATGGTGTGGGATCTGACCATAGAATAAAGTACGTCCATCGATCTTCAATTCTCGAGCCAATTTCATTAAATTGTTAAGTAACCTGCCATCACCAGCAATATGTAAGGAAATATTATCGATCGACTTTAAGGCTTTCATGATTAGATCTATTCGTTTTAGTTGAATCAATGAGGAAATGACACAAATTTTTCGAGTTCTTTGTTTTTTGTTTGAAAAATGGAAATTCTGAGTTTGGATGCCATGAGGTATTATTATCACTTTTTCTTTAAGCCCGGGAATTTGTTTTAATAATTCTCGTTTGATAACATCAGAAACTAGTACAACTTTAGATACTATGCTGAAATTAATCCTTTTTAAGATGGGGGAAAACACCTCATATGCATGCAATCTTGTGATAATAGGGGTACTCCCATCAACTCTTTCACTTATTATTCTAAGCGCGTAAGATGCCCATTCCACGAAAGTGATGTCACTCCAACTATAGTTTGCTAGAATCTCTCCCTTCTTCATATTAATGATATTTATTGTTGCTCGAAGTTTTCTTTTCAGGAATCCGACATTTACTGTGTTCCGATGTTTGCTGAAAATTTTCACTTGATATTTCTCTTGCCACACTTCTAGTAGATCATTTATGAAAATGGGGTTTCCACCTACTATAACGAATAACTTCATTAATTTAACCTATTCTAATACTTATTTCACGAACATTTTAAAGAACTCGAAATCCTAAGTGTTGGATTATATTTAGATATCTTTGTTTTACATAATCATATCGAATTTCAATAGGAGTTTTTGTAGGTGTAGGGTTCTTTAATTGCTCCTTTATTTTCTCTGCGAAGTCTTGGGGATTATTTGACTCCGCAAACACCACCCCAAATTCTCGTGCTGGAATCATTGCTTCCAGATTTGAAGAGACGATTGGTTTTTGTGCCGCCAAGTACTCTCCAATCTTCAGGACAGAAGTATAGGAGGCATATTTGTGAACAGTCACACCTCTTGCAGCAAAAACACATACAGATGCTTGACTAAGATAATCCGGAATGGCAGAGTGCACGATATGTCCTAAGAACTTGATTCTGGGATCTTGTCTTGCGAGTGTTTGCAATTTTGATTTTTCGGGTCCATTCCCGATGATCCACAGTTCAACATTGTCTGAAATGTACGCCATGCTTTTGATGAGTGTATCAATTCCTTCCTTTGGGGTTAATGAGCTCACACACAAAATTATTCTCCTATTTCTGGAAGTAGGGCTTCCTGACTTAAAGGCACTCGTATCAATTGCCTGCGGCATTAGAACCCATTCAGGATTTTCTTGAGCGTATTGGAGTATAGGAGTGATCACAACATCAGCCTTGTTTGGCAAATTTTTTGCTAACAGATAATCAAGACCAAACAAAAGTCCTCTTCCAAATTTCTCTGCAATATTGAGAGAACTGGTTGATCTTACGTCATAGACTGTTTTTGCTCCAATAAGCTTAGCCGCTATCAGAGAAGGAAGGCCAACTATTTCTGGCCCATTCAAAATATGGATAAGGCTGGGCTTCCATCTCAAAATTTCCGAAAAAATATTAGTATATCTTAGTTTACTCTTCCTGGTGACTAATCTAACATTAAATCCTAGCTCTAGTAAAATTCGTTTGAATGTTTCCGCTCTTGTTGATCTTCTGGCTACTACTATTATTGCTCTCCTGTTCAAAGGACTGCTTCCTCTATTTTGACCTGACCATGTGACATAACAAGGTAAATACCATACAATACATAGTTCGACACAATCTAAACCTTTGGGAATCAGTCAAAGTCATCGTAATTAACACTGTATATTCGAACCCAATTGCTCTTGGTCGTATACTCCTCCCTGAAGCCTTTGGGAAGGGTATCGACTATTGGGGCATTTTTCATCGTTATATAAGCTTTTTGCATCTCAGAAACGAGAGAGCCAAGATTATAGAGAGCCAGCTGATAAATGGTGGAATTCCAGAATTTGTCGGTAAAGGTCTCTTCGGGTTGAGTAGCATTCTCAATGTAATAGTCTGTAACCTCAAAATCCACAAGATTTGAGTATTTTGCGCCGATCTTGATCATCCATTGAACTTTTGCTAAATCCGAACCCGCATTTAGATTACCAGCTGCCAAGTTGATAACAACGTAATCGACATCATAAAGTTTTGCAATCTTTATCGAGAGGTCTGGAGTCGAGATCATGAACGCTCCAATATTCCCAATTTGGGTACTATTAGCCGTAGCATTGTCTGCTAAAGTTGTGACATTTCCCATAACTCTGATCCAGTAACCATAGTCCCACCAACTCAAGACAATCGTCTCAGGACCTTTAAGGCGTAACCAGCCGAGAGCTTCTTGCCAATCTCCTAAGGATTCAGTTTCCGGGGTTCCTTTGACTTCGTAAGCGATCTCAATCTCGGGAGCGGATAGGTTGCGACTTGTATATCTTAAGCCATGCCAGATGTTGAAAAACATCATCATCATGATGATGAGGATGGCAATGCCGGCGAAATCCCGTCCAATATGCACACTGACTCGGAGTCTTCGCCTACTAAGGGTAAGCCGTTCTTGGAATGCTAAGGCGAAGGGAGTGATGATCGAGTCGAGTGCGATCCCACTTAAGAGAGCGGCCGCAGGCGCAAGGATAAGCAGGAGTCGAACCATACTGCTGGCAAAATAGAGACTGGACAAGGTGAAGAGTAGAGCAAAGATATCAAGTTCTCTCCTGCGTCGGAATGCGTAGAGGACACCAACTGGGATCAAAAAAGTCATGACATAAATGTTAATGAACATATTAGCCCAATTGAGAGGCAGATGCTCTGCTACACTTGCAATCAAGGGATGTTCCTCTCTGAGGAACGGAAAGAGGACGGAAATAAATTTGCCTGCAACCCCCCCCACAATATCTAAGGCCCAAAGGGCAAGCATCAACCCTGTGAACCCTAATCCTGCCAATAATGCGAAGTATTGGGTGTACTTACGCGATGAACGCTTTTCTGTGGTCTGAACAAGCTCTTCATAGGCAAGTACACCTGCTAATAGGATTAAGATCCCTATTGGGAAAGCGTGATCAATCTTTGTTATTATCTGTGGCCCGATCTTGGGGATCATGGCGATGATTGTTGTTCCTACAATGATACAGGGACCATAAGCCGCCAATAAACGAGTGGAATGTTTTTTCAAGAGAATTAGAACAATTACGTAAAGTGCCAGAAAATCGAAGGCATATTTCGCAGCACCCCAGCTTATGCCTAGAAACCCAAGAGTAATCCCTGCAAAAAGCCCATATACCATGCTATTGGTTTTAAGGCCACGCACAAAGAATACATAAGTTACAACTAGAAGAAGAATTCCGATACTCTCATTATCAAAGAAGCCTGTAATACTTCTCTGAATATGCGCGGGAGTTACACCCAACAAGAGAGCTGTGAACAGTCCTGTTCTTTTACCTTGAACCTCTTTCCCCAGGAAATAAATTGCTAGAACCGATAAGGTTCCTAGGATCGCTGGAGTAATGAATGAAATTGTCATCAAATCAATATTTATCCTGAATACATGCAAGATCTTGTAGAAGATTACCGAGCTGAGAGGGACACCAATATAGGAGCTTTGTCCCATTATTCGACCATTTGGGTACCATGTCTGTTGGTCTACCCAGTTCACCCAATCTGTGAAGCCATGATTCAAGATGTGGTTTGCTATCTCGAATTGAATGTAAGGATCGAACGCCTTGAGTAAATGGTCGTATCTCCAATAAGGGATCATACGAATGAAAAAACTCGCGATCATTATTAGAATCAAAGACAATTTATGGTAAAATTGCTCTTGGGTGACATCAGGGCGCTCGAATATAGTTTTCAACTTCGAAATGCCCTTTTTGAGGGAAATTGGAAATGTCAGAATGGTAACCTCACTATTTTCTTCAATTAATTTAATTGCTGATTATTCTTTTCTTACTTCTATTGAATTAAGAAATCAGTGTTGGGATTTACTCGGTTGATTGTTTAACTTAATATTTTTTGTCTTTCTACCTTTTTTCTATCATATGATGTATAGAGCCATTGACACAGTGTAAATAAAAATTATGAACTGTTCACTAATCAGCTTTTTTTATAATTTCCTGTTCTACGGATTTTCTTCTAATATAAGGATTCCCCGACCATTGAGGTTGCCTGGATTTGGTTTATTTCAACCTAAGGTGAATACTGCCCATTTGAAAAGAAAATATAATAATTCAACGGTTTGTTTGCTGTTCTTGATGATTGAATCTTCCTCGTTAAGGGATAAATCTCTTTAACTATAGAAATTAATCGGATATAGACCATTTAACATATACAACCCCCAAATTATATTTGCAAACTTATACTAGGAGTTTTTCATGGATTTTTTTGTATCAAGGGTTTTTGTGTCCTCCAGTTCGGATAATGAGGAACACATCTAATGACTCCTTTTTTCTCACAAAAGATACTTTCTTAAAAAGTCAAAAGAAGGAAGGAGCCTTGGGATAAGTTATGAATGAAGAAAAAGTTTTTTACTTTGCGAATATAGATCAAAGAAACACAGAAAAAGTTCTCGAAGTGGTAAAAAGATACGCTGTTGCCAACAACATTCGAACAATTGTCATTGCTTCTACTCAAGGGCAAACAGGTGTTAAAGCGTGTGAAGTTTTTCCTCCGAGTGAATTTAATTTAATTATAGTTACACACCATGCCGGTTTTCGAGCACCAGGAGAAATCGAACTCTTACCAGAGAATAGAGAACAAATTGAAACGCAGGGTGCCAAGATTCTGATCGCTTCCCATGCCTTCTCGGGGATTGAGCGGGCTGTCCGAAAAGAATTGACAACTTGGCTGCCTCTTGAATTGTTCGCAAAAATCCTCCGTCTCTTTGGTGAAGGCACAAAAGTTTGCGTTGAAATAACGGTGATGGCCGCGGATGCGCATTTGATCCCAATGGATGGGTCAGACATAATCGCCATTGCTGGGACTGGTCGTGGCGCGGACACAGCCTGGGTGATAAGCCCTGTCCACTCTAACAATTTCTTTGATATGAAGTTGAAGAAGTTGCTCTGTAAGCCAGAAATATGGTAGATTGAACTACAACGGATCTCAATAAAGACACCAGCGAAAATACTCTAAATAGCCAATATCCCATTCCTTAAAGAACAAGTGATCCAATTAGTTTGATTGGTGAAACAAGTGGACACAATTTCTCACTTGGCCTTGGAAGGAACTATTGGCTGGGTTCTTCTCAAGAAATTTGGCAAGGACTCTATCTATCTTCAGAACAGAAAAAGGAAATTTCTCTTCCTAAGTATATTGAGCTTTTCAATTCTTCCTGATTTCGACATTTTCCTCGGATTACACCGCGCCTACACCCATTCATTAGTTTGGCCCACGATTTTTCTCTTCGTGGGGATCATCTTATGGCGTTGGAGGAGATTGGGAGCTGTATCAAACCAATACTCAATACAAATTGGATGGATCTCCCTTCTTTTTGTTGCGTTTCTCCTATATAGTCATATCTTGTTAGACATCACTGGACCATTTGCGATAGGACTATTTTACCCTTTTTCTGAAGAGCAATTTGAACTAGTAATTGCAATTGTCTTTAATTCTTTTGATGGTAGAATTGAGCGCTTTGAGATGGGATGGAGGAAAATCACATTGCAACAACAAATACAGGAATCCAATGGATTATGGACAGCGACTATGCCCTCTTACCTTTTTTATTTGTTGTTTTTCTTCATTCTGCTTGTATTTCATGATCTGATAAACTCAAAAAGTAGTAGAGCATAAATAGACAGCGAATCTCATACTTAAATGCAATTAAACCGCTTCAACATCTTTTGGAAAATGAAACCATAGGTAAAAAGTCACAACACTTCTGGAACATTTCCATAAAATCTTGAGCTACAGTAGATTGTGACAGATAATGTATTTAATCATAGCAATTTCTGTTTAAACTGTTTTGTCTAAGAAAATAGTTTATATGATTTTTAACAGAAATGTGTAAAATTTTTTCTGAGCGGCTTTTTGGGGCACTTCCCTTT
>JBHIFL010000055.1:0-27181 GCA_046761065.1 Candidatus Heimdallarchaeota archaeon | reverse complement strand
CCACTCCAAAATGGGAACATTGAAGCAATGAAGTAATGCTCTACAGTTACTTGTTCTGTGGTTGTTTGTTGTTTTCTGAGATCTTTCGCTATTCCTAACAACCAAGGTGCCAAGATAAGGCGCTGGAGGATGAAATATGGGGCATTGAACCCCCGCCTTCCTGCTGGAATAATAGTATTAAACACTGGAATATCTTCTCGACTAGTACCGTTTGCCCAAACTATTGAATAATCACCTTTCGTCTTATAATCCGACTCGAAGGTCTTCTTACCGTCAACAACCATTGTAACGCTGCCAACGTCTCCAGCCGTTGTGGGATCGAGGGCTTTTCCATCTTTTTCAATAATATAATCGCCAACGGTAATAATTATTGCACTATTGACCACTGCTAAGCCAAATCCTGGAGTTTCGTCTAGTGGTCCATGAATTCGCAGCTTCGCAAGATCGTCAGTATATATCATCACAGCACTATGCTCCTCAAGGTTGTTAGGAGTTAGTTCTATATTTTTGACTTCTCCTGTGAGCTTTTTGTCGTCTCGCACCTTCTCAAGGCGTGTTTTCGCTTTCTCTTCCCGATCGTCTACCTCTGGATCGTTTTGATACCCAATCGCAATGATATCAGTACTGCCAAAATCGTAGTTTGCTGCGATTCTCGCCATAGTTAACCCTGAGGCGTCCGTTTCAAATGAGAGATCATAACGGAAGGTTACATTATCAAAGAGACTTATTGCCCTCAACTGGGGACCCGCCAACTCCTGGCCAAGCTTATCGTAGTCTTGGTTTTCACTAGTGAGAGACAGCCAACTGACGAGCAAGTTGTGATAGGTCATCCCAAAGCTGAAACTTCCATCTGTTTCATTGTATTCAAAGAAAGGTGTCACATTCCAATGGGGTAATGGCTCCAAGCCATTATTCACTAAAAACGCGGAAAGTAGATCGGCGAGCCCTTGACCTCCAAAAGTTAATCCAAGAAAGATTTCGTCATCTGGATCGAGCACTCCGCGATGCCTTCCCCCTCCACTGTACGCGAGGAGACCATCAAAGTTAACAACGACGAACACATCGGTTCCAGCATCATTCGTAAAGTGAGTGAAGAGGGCTTGGAACGGTGCGGTTCTATTGTATTGTATAAACGTGGTTTTGGCTAATCTTTCGAGGGCGAGGTATCCCACTTCCATCCCGCTCTGGTTAATGTATGAAAAGAAGAACTGGTTGTTAATTGCTGCATTTATATCCGGTTGGGGGGTTATTGTGTGAGCTGTCTCAGGAGTGAGATCCGCCACTAAGTGAATGGACTCGTCTTTTGGCTGATTCACATCAGCAACTATGGCTAAGTAAGCGTTGTCCCAAGAATGTCCAAGTTCTTCAATAGTCGTTGCTGCAAGCGCTGGATTTGAGGCTGAAGTAAAGACTAGGAGTATTACACAAAGACTTGTGATAAATCCCATTTGTTTTTTCAAAGGCTACACCCTTTACATCTTGTCATAGATAATCAGGAGAAGGTTCTATATAAAGCCAACTAAATCAATGTGGAGGTGATCTATGTGGTTAGAAACACGTATCCGAAGGTTTAATGAAATATCAAGGATAAAATATCACACCAGAGGAAATTCCCTCCTCTTCTCGCAACTCATTTGGTATGCGTGACCCATTAAGCCGTTAGTAAACAAGCTGAAGGAGCTACAAAGAGAACAGAACATCGTTGCATCTTTTTAAGGGTTATATATGGTTTACGATACGTTAGCTTGGGCCTTGGAAAATGAAATCAGTCCTATGAACTCCATCGACCATTAAAGGTAATCTGGCACTTTACCATCTTTTGGTATGAGACGTCTCTGGTTTATGCCAAAAGAACTTTTTGGGCTATTTTGATCGATTGGTGTGACACTTCAGTGGCGGTTTTTCCAAAGAGGTATGCGATTGGTTCCCTGCCTTCTCCTCCAGGATCGATAACGATCTCCGGGGTTTTTTCTTTTTGGAGTTGGGTTTCAATCGCATGTACTATTCCCTTATTATTCCCACCTTCTTCGCTCGAGAAATTTGTGATCTTCAGTCGTTCATAGGTAAGCCCAAGCTCTTCAATCGCCCGTTGAATCGTCGAGTCATATTTTATGCAAATCGCTGCTCTGGTCCCTAACGTAGGATTCTTTCTTACAAATGCGAGGAGAATCTCCGCTGTGTGACTGGATGCTCCAAATTCCGGGTTTGCTACACCTTTTGGTTTTCCTTTGACCTTTACAATTCTACCCGGGACAGCTGCAATTTCTTCAGTACTCCGCGTATTAGAAATGGAGCGGACGATCTGAACTCGCACTTCAGGCATGATTTGGACGAACTCGGGGGTGTCTTCAATCATCTCAATCGCGGCTCTAAGATCTTGTAACGCCTCTTCTCTTTCGGAGATCATAGGTGTAGGAATATTTACGATGCAAGCGGTACAATCTTCTTCAAGCTCCAATTGCTCACGATGAAATCGACAAGTGATACCGAAGGTGCGATGAGACATACACAAGCTACAGATGTCATTAATGATTGTGGAGACCGATTCCCCGGACATTAGTTTGTCTGCGAGTTTCAAACCCCTATCTTTAATGGAGTTTAAATTGTACCTACTTTGGGGAATTTCCAGTTTCAAATAATAGGAAACTGCGGGTTGACTCACATTCAGCATATGTGCAATCTGAGTTTGCGTGTACCCCTTGGAATGGAGGCGTTCTGCAATCACTTTCCTGAGAAAAGGTAAAAGATCATTTACAATGATCTCACAGGGCAATCTCATCGGGATCCACTCGTGTTTTGGGGCGTAGACAACTTCTACTTTGTTCTAATATCTAATTGTGAATGACCTATAAATGTATTAAGGACTTATATAATCTTCTTTTAGAGGTACTGGGATTATCGAAGTTAGTAAATGAATTTGAGATTCGGTACTTCATCAACGCAGAAGATTATAGAACCCCACCGCAACTAATTACTTTGTTAAGTGGGTGTATTAAGCTACAGCCGCCATGAATTCGTTAATAAATATGTTGTGTGCTCTTAATGCCAATTATATTCTACGGAAAAGAGGAAGGAGGTCTCTAGCTGATTGAATTGAAATTAGCTCAGGTCTGGAAAAGTTTTGGGGGGACCCCGGTTCTTCGTGGGTTAGATTTAGAAGTGCAAAAAGGGGATTTATTAGTGATCCTTGGACCTTCTGGATGTGGGAAAACGACAACACTCCGAATAATTGCTGGATTAGAACAACCGGATCGAGGTGCTATACGTTTTAATGGACAAGAGGTAACACTCCTCCCCGCCGAAAATCGAAGGATAGGGTATGTTTTTCAGAGTATAGCCCTCTTTCCTCACCTCTCTGTCGAAAAAAATATTAGTTTTGGCCTAGAAGCGCAAAATTTCCCCCCAAACCAAATTCGAGAGCGAACCCAGGAATTAATTGAGCTGGTTGGTCTCCAAAGGCTTGATAAAAGATATCCGCGCGAGTTGAGTGGTGGACAACAGCAAAGAGTGGCAATCGCACGGGCACTCGCACCTTTTCCTCAAATCCTACTGTTTGATGAGCCGTTGGCAAACCTTGATGCCACACTTAAGCAGAATTTGAAGCATGAAATTCGAAGAATTCAAAAAGAAACCCGCGTGACAACCGTTTATGTAACTCATGATCAAGTTGAAGCCTTTACAATTGGTGATTATATCGCAGTGATGAATGACGGTCGAATTGAACAAGTTGGACCTCCGATGACAATTTATAAACAACCTGCAACGGTTTTTGTAGAACATTTTGTAAAGAAGTCAATTGATCAATATCGGGAATTTATAAATGCCGTCTAAAAGTATACCATAGGTTTTCCCTTAAGAATCTTAAATATCCTATTCTCGACCAAATCAACTTCTAAGCACATGATATGACCTCTTTCGGAAAAATGGGGAAAATAAACCCTAGTAGTCTTGAAAACCCTCGAAAATTTTTAGAATATTAATCCTTGCGAGATATTAGCTATTAGTCGGATATTTGGAATTGAATCGCTTCCATAACATTTATCGGTTTATAGTATGTGGGTGATTCTATGACTTTTCATAAAGAAGCACTTGCTTATTTTCTTGAGGATGTTGTCACGTTACCTAATGTTGAAGCTTGCATCCTTTACTCTCGTGGAGGCACTCAAACACTAATAATACCCCCTACCTATGATAAAACCTTCTTACTTAAACAAATTGGCTTTGTAATTCGATCCGAATGGAGTTTACGTGATATCTTAACAGACCCAGAACGATGGAGAATTAGTACACGCCGATTCGATTCTTACGTTATCTTCCTAGCTCAATTATCTCCAATGTTCATTCTTGGAATTGTTTTAACTGATCTAAACGAAAAAATTGAAAAAAAACTCTTAAACGCAGTGGAACATATTCGAACTACCTATTTCTGACCTAGATCAGTTGGGGAATGCCTCTGAAACTAAGCAAATTGCGATAGACCCCTTCAAATGAAAAACCCAAATGATTGAATTCGAATATGCTTTTCATTGAGATTAGGATACAATAAAATCAAGCTTATTGGAAAGGTGAGTTCATGCCTAATGCACGTTTCAATCGGCTCAATGAATTACTGAATAGGGTAAATTCGGCTTTGGCTTCCGGAGATCACCCAACGGCAGTCGATCTATTGCATCAGGCGGCCGAGGGTTTTATTCTCCGAAAAGAATATGGGAAGGCTTATGAGCTCTTTGAACAGCTTTTCTCCCTCCTTGCTGAAATGGGGTTGCTTGATAAAATCTTTTTTTATGCGAGAAATGCTAGCACACAATTTGAAAGAGGAGAAGCCTTTTTGGATGGCGGGAATCTCCTACGACATGTTGCGGATCTGGCTCTAGAAAATCACCAATACCGAACAGCCGCCGAGTTCTATGGGCTCGCAGGAGACTTCTTGCAACGATCTGGGAAAGAAAATTCCCAACTCGCTGCTGCATGCTTTGCAAAAGCCGCAGAAGGCTATGGGGTTGAAAAAAAAACCAATAAAGCTGAACGGTTCTTTCTTCGAGCAGTAATGAGCGCATTGAATATCGAACAAGAACTTTTACAAGTCGCAGAAAAAGGATGGCGTGCTTTAGGAAAGAACCACTATAAGTCCGCTTCCGAGCATTTTCGCTCCGTAAGTAGCGCTTTTAACCGGGGTGTTCCTGAACTTGCTAAATTAAGCAGTCAGTTAGAGATTAAAGCTTTATCCGCTAACGCTACTGCACGTCTTTATCATCTTAGTGCGATGTTTGCCTTACTTGCGGCTCTATGCTTCGTAAAATTTGACAGAATGGATCAAGCTGAAGAAGAGTTTGAGATTGTTAGATACGCCGCTAAAAAGGCAATTGAGACAACCAAACCTATATTGGAACGCAACCTAGCTGACAGTGAAGATAAATGGCGGAGTAACGTCGATTTACTGCTGTTAGTGATAGCCAATTACTTTGTTGGTGTTCCATGGGAGGATGCGTCTCTGCTTGATGAAATGAAACGCTATGACGAGACAAATGAAACGATTCTATTTGCTGCCGAAAAGATATCTCGTGGTCAGCTTACCCAAAGCTTCGAATATCTTGAAGCTGCAGAATTGGGAAGGCTGGATGAAGCCAAAAACCTTATCATAGAAACCATTCAGTCAAAGAAGGTAATCTCCTGACTGATTCTAGGTCCTTGACAAAAGGGATTTTTATAGTCCAGCCATAGTCAGAGCCATAATGGCTTTCTGTACATGCAATCTATTCTCAGCTACGTCATAAACGCAGGATCTTGGTCCTGAGGCGATCTCATCAGTAACTTCGTGGCCCCGATCAATCGGCATGGGATGAGTGAAGATTGCATTATCTGTTAGTAGCATCTTTTTTGTGTCACAAATCCAATCTGGATACTTTAGGGCCATCTCAATTTCCTGTTGTTTCAAAAATTCCCCATCTTTGTAAGCTTCGGGACTCATCCAGTGGCGAGAATAGACTACGTGTGCTCCTTCATATCCTTTGGTCAAATGATTAGTTGTCTCGAAATGTTGGTCGTTTTTGTAGCAGTTGTGTTCGGCCCATTTGATCACTTGCGGATCTAGATCATACCCTTCTGGATAAGCGACTGTTACATCCATTCCATAGCGGGATCCTATAAGCATCGCCTCCTGAACGGAACACCAAGATCTAGCTAGGGCTCCATGCCCCCAAACAACTAATAGTTTCTTGTCTTTCAGTACCTTCCAGTTGGGAGGATACTTAATTCCTTTGTAAAACCATTCAGACCAGCCCATTATGTCTGCTAACCCCTGACACGGGTGGTACTTATCATGGGCCATTGAAATCACAGGAATACTTGCCCATTTCGCATATTCCCGCAACAGAGCCTCACCTTCCCCATACGCCCCGATTTTATCTTCAAGGATCCTAATGCCTAAACCATGCGCATACCTAGACATCACTTGGGCTGCATCTTCAATAGTTTCACCAGCTGTCTTTTGTGTTTTAAGGCGCATTGCTTTGGGCTCCAGAAATTGGGCGTGTCCCCCGAGTTCAGTTGCCGCAGCTTCAAAACTCTGTCTCGTCCGTACACTGGGATTATAGAAGAACATAAGAAATGTCTTATATTCTAATAATCGGGTGTATTCTGCAGAGTAACGTGCGTGTTTCATTCTCCCCGCAAGGTCTAATATTATATCGAGATCATGTTTAGACCAATCTTGAGTACAAATCAAATCTTTGCCCAATAACGCAGGATGTTCCATTTTTGCACCTCCTTATTGAGGAGATCATTGTTGGTTCTGCCTTTCTCTTGTGTCAGAAATGCCCTGCTAACGCAACTAATGTATTCTATTTGCCTATCTTCCTTGCCTATTTCTGCTAAATCCAATTGTGATTGGATCCTTCAAAAATTATGCCATTTTGGATGATAATATCATATTTGGTCGTCATTCAACTTTACCTATAGATACTCTCTAATGTCGTTTTCTACGTCTGTTACGGGCTTGTCTGCATTAATAACCACCCATTTGCCTATTAATGCTAAGACAAGGGCTTTTCGCCTAATTCGTTTTAATTCCTCTAAGCTTTCAAACATTTCTCGTTTATTACGTGTTTGGCGTATTCTTTTGTGCGCTTCTTCGGGGGAAACATCGAGAAAAAACATGAGTTTTGAAGTTGGGACAACTAATGCGAAAAAATGGTAAGCCATTCTATCCAACGGGGAGGGGAGATATGCCGTTCCCATTAAATAACGAATAAAAATCAAGTAATCATAACTTTGCCACGAATAAATCAACACTGATCGGATCACATCCAACATATAGAAGAGAGCAGAAGCGAAATGGGCGCTTTTGCCTTTCGAATAGAGAAACACTTTTGCTTTTACCCCAAAAAAATTGTCATTGGACGGATGAATCCGCAGGTAAACAGTTTTCCCTCGATTTTGGAGGAATTTATAAAGTTTTAAACCTTGAATACTTTTTCCTGATGCATCTAGTCCGTCTATAACGATTAACTCCATCTGCTCAAAGACCTCCGGTCAACACGAGGAAGGTTAAAGCACCGGCGATTGGTACCGTTAAATTATCTCCCCCTGGGGGTGACAAACTTTCAACTAACGTAACTACCGTGGCGGTTGCAATGGTAGGTAATAATAAATCAATTACTGAAAAAAAATAGAACTTAGAAAAGAATATCAAATAAATAATAAAACTCAAAAAACTCGCACAAAACATACCTGTTGTTCCTTCTATACTTTTGTCCGCAACCA
Organism: Candidatus Heimdallarchaeota archaeon; assembly: GCA_046761065.1. GTDB lineage: Archaea > Asgardarchaeota > Wukongarchaeia > Wukongarchaeales > JBHIFL01 > JBHIFL01. The sequence goes on along the minus strand of JBHIFL010000055.1, from coordinate 19,420 downwards.
ATTTGTATCTTCTTTTGCCATATCTCTCTCCAACCAGAGCTGCGGTACCATCTCCATAAGCCATTGACAGAATGCCTGCTGCCAAGACATAGGGCTTAGATGCGAAAAAGAGGGCTAAAATCGTGTAGGAAATCGCGTAAAAAACAAGCCCAAGGTGATGTCCCTCCTCTGTTAACGCTGTTAGACTCTTTAATCTGCTACTAACGAACTTAGAAGGTGAGTAGGGCGACGCGAAAAATGTAATTACGATGAAGGGAGCTGCAACTAGAACTGGATAAACCTTTGAGGTGAAAAATGGGATAATGAACGGGAGGTTTCCAATCATGGCATGTAAGAATTTCCGAGCTGCTTTTTGTGAGATATGGCAAATTCTATTCATTTTGCTTGTGACAACGATAATAAACACGACATAAACATAACAGAACAGCATCAAAAGGATATTTCTTAGAATTTCGTTGGAAACCATCGGTTCACCCCTAAATAGAACCAATGACAACGGTATGTATTTCAAATTGTTTCAGGGCTATTAGGTACTTATGGCTTCTGAATCTTTGTTTCTGTTAGAGATATACAAGGACGAGTAAGTGATGGACTAAGAGGAGATTAAAGCGTTTAAAAACCTATAATTTAAATCGTATAGCTTTCATCACGAGGACTTTGAGTGGCTTGCTTTATTCGTTCTCAAGGGAATGCTTATTAAGTGAGAAAAATGATTTCATGCGAAGCGGAGGTTTATATTTTTGGATCTTCAAGGGCGTGATTTCCTATCATTACGTGATTATTCAGCCGAAGAAATCCTTTACCTAATTGACGAAGCTACTCAATTCAAAGAGAAGTTTCACCGCTTGGAACCAAGCCAAGACCTGAAGGGCAAGACTCTGGGATGTCTTTTTGAGAAAACCAGTACCAGAACCCGCGTCTCTGTTCAAGTTGCAATGGGTTTTCTAGGGGGGAACTCGCTTTATCTCAATTGGAATGATCTTCAACTGGCCGTGGGTGAACCAATCCGAGACACGGCCAGCGTGTTGGCACGATACCTCCATGGTATCCTTGCACGTGTTTACGCCCAGAGCACCTTGGAAACTCTTGCCACCTACTCTGAGGTACCGGTTATCAACGCCCTCTCCGATTTATATCACCCTATGCAGACCCTTGCAGACTTAATGGTGATCAAAGAGTACCTTGGGCGCCTAGATAACTTAAAAATTGCCTGGGTAGGAGATGGAAATAATGTGGCCCACTCCCTTTTGATAGGAGCTGCTAAACTTGGTCTTGATATGACGGTGGCATCCCCTGCTAATTACCGAATCAATCCCGAAATTGAGAAGTACGTCATGGAGGTTGCAAGCGAAACTGGGTCGCAAATAATCCTCACTGAAGACCCTGTCGAGGCCGTTAAAGGTGCACACGTCGTTTCTACTGATACCTTCGTGTCGCTGGGCGATGAAGCGGAGAAAGAAAAACGTTATAAGGACTTTAAAGGATATTCAGTCACAAAAGAACTTGTAAGAACCTCGGATCCTAATTATATTTTCTTGCATTGCCTCCCGAGAAAAGACCCAGGACCCGAAGCAGAAGACGTCGTGTTCTATGGAGCTCACAGTGTCATCTGGGATCAAGCTGAGAATCGACTCCACACCGCAGGTGCGCTTTTCAAGAATCTACTCTAGTTACAGTGAAGTAGATAGCTTCTAAAAAGGAGTCACTGACTCCAACTTGAGGGGGAAGACTCTTTACTTTTTTGATTGACTTTTATCACTATATGCAAATCCTCTTAGTATAATTAGGTTAGGAATAGTTCTAGCGGATATAAGAGATGTGCTACTAATTGAGAGTGACCACTAGTCGTTGCTTTGAATGAAATTAATTCCCACAGAAAACTCATTCTAAGGACCGAATCCCCTAGACCACTGAATTTTTATCCAATAGAATAGAATTCATCCCAAGAAATAATCTCAATTTCATTTAATCCGCTATTTACGGTTGTTTGAAAATATTGTTGGATGACTTGTTTCAATGGTTCATCTTCGGTTACAAACTTTTTTGTTTCCCAAACAGCTGAACCAGCTATTACTGTATCGAAATAGTCGGTATGGCCAAGTTTACGTAATTCAAAAGAAAAATCATTGATTCTAGCTTCTAGAAAGTCTACAACCACAAATCTCTTATCCGCTTTCAACGCAGTTAGAGCTTGTGAAAACTGGGTTTCGAATTTTTCAGCCTTTTGCCTAGATGTGGACAAATTAATAATTTGCCATTTAATTTCGATTATTGAGACTGGGGAATAGTGAAACAAGTAGCGATTTTTCTCAAGCAATTCTAGGAACTGAGGTTTTAGGTTCTTAATAGACGTGTCCAACCCAAATAATGGCATTAAATAGGTTGTATCTAAACATACTTTAATCAAATTCATTTTCACCATGTCGCTGCATTGCTTCCGATAATTTTTCAATCTCTTCTGCCGAGACTTTTGCTAAGGCTGGTTTTGCTAGGAGTTCTTCCACAGAGATTACTTTTTCTACAATAAGGTAACCTTTAGGGGATACAAAAAAACGAATATGGGTATTAGGATTTAATTCCAAGGCTTTTCGAATCTTTATTGGAGGATAGAGTTCCCCTTTTGACCCGACTTTTCCGAATTCTTCTGAAATCAATCGATCACCCGACTTTTAATAAAATTTCGAATTTAAAAGGTTTTCTTTGAATCCCATTCGAAACTCATAAAATTCGATTTTAATTCTTTTATTAGATCTGAGAAGAACTTTCCGATCGAACCTACGGAGATCCCAATATTAAAACAAGTAGTAAATACCGAGAAAGTCGAGTTTCTATCTTGAAAAACAATGATATCGATTAACAGGGCTGATTGCACCGTATAAGCAGATCCAAGGCCCAGTCCATATAAGTACATTAACCTATTATTTCAATAATTTGGTGGTCTCCTTCAAGAGTGTTGCCAGGAAATATGATCCTATATCCTTCTGCGGTAACCTTGGGAGGAGGGCAGATCATGTCACCCTTTGCTCATGTTGGGGAATTTTGCCCAAACGCAGCATGCCCTGACTACGCCAAGCTTCAGAAGGAGCAACCCAAGAAAAACATCAAGAAAGCTGACAAGACCAAGCAAGGCCGCCAGCGCTACCAGTGCAAGACCTGAAATTCAAAAATAGATCCCTTTCTAAAATGGGAAAAAACGCATATCACAAGGTCGAGTTACAAACTCAAGAACGTATCCTACGAATTCTTAAATCCCGAATAATTGTCTTTTGAGATTGTACTCACTAAGAAATTTCACAAGGTCTTGAACCCTCCCCACCAAACAATGGCCCCCTGTGACCCGGGATCTTCCATTGACCGGAATAAGGTACGCTCATCATTCTATCGGGGCACGGAAGAGGATATCTTGGCGTTTCGCGTGAAATATGTTGTCACAGCAAGTCATAAAAAAATTATGAAAGTCTTATAAGACACTCATAGGTCGCTCGCCGTGATTTCGGATTTTTGGAACGGATGAAAGGATCTCCTCCTTCTAAGCAAGACGTAGACCAAATTCTTGCGGAAATCGATTCCATAAGACAAATTATTTGGAAACCATCGTGCGAACGTTAAATGAGGAACACGATAAAATCCACGAACTTCGGAAGATTAACTTCAAAGAACTACAAAAACCACTCATTTGAGCGACTAAGGATGCAGTCAAGGACAAATTTGAAGATTTAGCGGATTCCATCGAGATCTTTAACCAACCTAATGTGAATGGCCTCCGGACTTATTTTGGAAAACTGAAAAATGTTGCCATTCGAATTTTCTGCCTTTTTTTGGTCTTAGCTGCTACAAACGTATTTGCTGCCATGAGAAATACGAAAATGTTCCTATACCAATCACAAGGATGCCAGCAGTTATTTGAAAAAACAGAGGATACCTGAACGTAACCACATTCCCTATGAGGCCAATTCCAATCGAACCGATGGAGAATCCAAAATCAAAAATGGCGGTAAATACCGCTAACGCCGAGCTTCTATATTGCGGGTCGATAGTTTCGATTACCAAGGTAGATTGCACCGAATGGGCAGACCAAAAACCTAACCCGTAGAAAAGTGCCATTAGAAACAAGATATTCGTTGCTACGAATTCGGAAAAGGAATAGACACAAAGAGCTGTGAGGAGCATAGTGGAGATAATCACAGGTGTCCGTCCTTTCGTGTCAGAAAGCTTTCCCAATATTGGCCGTCCTATCATGCCACCAATCGCTACCAGGGTGAAAAATAAACCCAGATGAGTAGGGGACATCCCTATCTTTTGCAGGTGGAGCGGCCCATATGCTAATAGCATACCATAAGTAATGGTCAACACAAAAATCCCAAGTGAGGCCAATAGCACATTCCTGTTCCTTAACACTTTGCGATATCCTACATTTGACAACGAGGTTAAATGGGCTTGGGAGTCCCAATTGGCCTTAACAAATGCGCCAGATAACCCACTAAGTAATGCGAACCCTGTGGCAACATAGAAGGTTCCGGTAAACCCTACCATATCCATTAGCATTCCGCTTAGGGCGGGACCTGCGGCTTGAGCAGCGACAATAAAAAACCCGTAGATCCCCATCGCCTCACCTAACCTTGATTGTGGGGTAAGATTGGCAATAAGAATCATTGATGCTAAGGTAAATACCATCCCGATCCCATTGAAGAGTCGGATTATGAGTAATTCAAGTGACGAGTCACTTAATACGTACAAGAGGGGCGCAAAAAAGAAGATAGTGGACCCCAAACCTAAAATTCCCCTAGGCCATCGGTTTGAGTAGGGTCCTATTAGAATTCGTGCGAACACTGCTGCGATGGTAAAGGTTCCTACGATCAACCCTATTAGGGCTTCTTTTACCCCCAACACGCTTGCATATAAGGGTATCACTGGAAGTAAGATGTACAGGTTCATGAAAAACCCGAACACCGCGATAAAAATCGCAAAATAATTAAATGTATATATTGTCCAGTCTTGTTTCATTCGTTGTCGACTCCAATCTACTTGCTTTATCAAACGATGGCTTACCAAATCTCGTATTTAGATAAATTACTATTAAGTCAAACTTGAACATAAACCATTCAAGGTCGTATTGCTATTCTTCAAATGATATGAAATATAAAAAGGATTAAACCAGCTTTTTCATTCTTTCTCGATATTTTTCAAATGGTAATTGTATCTTAAAGATGGTGTAATAGTCCATTTTATCTAATTCTAGGGTGATAAGAGATATTCATCCGGATGTGAAGAGGTGGCTTTTAATTTTTGCCTTGTCCAAAGCAACGATGACACCTCGCAGGATTCCTTCCCCGTACTCGCTGCCCGGGTTGAGACAGATCGTCCTTCCGATTTGTGCGATGCCTTTTCCCTCGTGAATATGCCCGTGAAGACCAAGTAGAGGTTGATGTTTTTCAATAGTGTTACGTACTGCTTGACTTCCCGCGTCTATCATGACCACATGTCCCGATTTACGAACAATCTTCATGGTTTCATCAAGTTTAGGAGCTTGATCGATTATCGTGCCAATCGGAGGGCAGTGGAGGTTGAATATACAGGAATTCATGTTCTTTACTTGGGCGATCATTGTCTCGATCTTTTCTTCCAATTCCTCTTCGGGAAGTTCGCGTGGAGTGTTCCATGGCGTTGGGTTAGTGAAGCCAGTGCTGATCATTTCAAGCCCTTCATCCAAGTTAACAACCTGTCCTTCCGGGTTTACAACGAAATCAGATTCGTTAATCACCTGATCTATAACGAATTGATCGTCATTCCCAGGTGTAATGAAACAGCGGATGTTGGCATCACGGAGGCGGTCTTCAGCAAACTGGATCCATCGCTGCATTGTTGAAGCCATCAACTCTGAAAACAGCGTTTTCACATTCTCTTTATTACTTTGCAGTGTTCGCATCTCTTCTTCAGTGGTAATATAAGGGTAGTAACCACTGTTTTGTATCAGTTTGGTAAGAGTATCAATTTCAGACTGGGTGCGAACTACCCATTCTCTCCCTGAAAAAGTTGCGACATATGATCCTTCCGATTGCTTAGCTACTGGCACGACCATCTTGCCTGTGAGATCCCCCCCAAGCATTACTATGTTAACCCGGTAGAACTTTCCTGCGTTTAGAAACTTCCGAAAGCACACTTCGCATCCATGGACATCTGAAGCGAAAAAAATCTTCAACAATATTGTGTTCCTCCAGTTATAGCCATTACAATAGCTTGTGATATCTCGCTTGGATGATAAATCCTTGGAATAGTGGGAAGCGTCCCATTGCATTACTCAAATTTAATCGTTTTGGCGACTTCCTCCACCGGGTTGTACCAGAGCATACGCTCACCTATGGCGCTACGAAGTTTCCATGAGACTGATTTGGGCTTTGTGTCGATTATTTCTTGGAGTTTATCGATTCGCATCTTTACCCGCTTCTGGTTAGGTGGTGTAAGTTGACTTTTCTCAACATAAGAAGTGGTCCACTCAAGGTTTCTCGTAAAGGTCTTCCACATACCCCAGTCTTTGGCGCAGAGTGTGGCAATATATGCCCCATTGATCATCTCCTCTGTTTCCGCCTTTCCAACCTCATGATCTAATAGAAGTGAGATAAGATCTTTATAGTCACGCTCATTCAGCTCGATGATCTGAAGCTTAGTGAGGAAGAGATCAGTGAGTGGGATCGTGAACGGTTCTAATGTAAGCCGTTTGCGTAGGTCAATACGGTGGCACATATCAAAAGTGTCAAGAAAGATGTCTCGTGATTTGTTTGTCTTCGGTTCGTAAAAGAGAAGCCTTGATCGCCCCCGCAGTGCATTAAACCGTACAGCTGGGATGTAATTGAGCTCCTTAAAGACTTTTTGGATCTCACCAGATTGCTTTGACACCCCAAAGAAATCGACATCCGCGATCTTTCGTAGTAACGGTGGATTGCTGGCTGATGGGCAGTGGGATCTGATCGCGACACCTCCGAACACCCGTAGGATGACATTCCTCTCTGAGGCGGCATTAACCGCTCGCTCAGCTTCAAGGACTAATTTTTCTGGAGAACTCATACCTTTTCCCCTATCCCTCATAAACATCATATTTAATTTGATACGTGGAGGGTGTCATGACCTTTTTAATGTCCACCTCGAAAAGATTACGAGTAATTGGTTCTTTTTGTGATATGGATACAATTGTTAAAAGAAAAAGGGAGAAGTGGGAGCAGAGCTACTCAGGAGGAAGTTCTTTAGCAGCTAGCTCGATATCGATACCCTTTCTCCGCCAGTACGCTCGATTGATGAAATAGTAAATAATTCCAAAGACGAAGACTGCTATGATGGTGTAGAACGCTGTCATCTTTATCGGATCGGTGGGATCCCATGCACCAAGCCACGGGTTGCTGAAGTAATAGTAAAGGCACACGGCAAGGATACCGAAGTAAATGACCCCACAGATTGTGATGAACGGAATCGACCCAATCTTGTATTTACTGGCGGGCGAGGCCTCGTAGAGGGCTTTTGTTCGTTTGCGGTATGGAAGCACAATCGCCGCGATCGCTGTGATCATGAAGACTGTCATAATCTGGGGGACCATTGCGGAGAAGCCAGCCAGCATGTCATGGATTACAAATGAGTACAAGACCAAGAAGATAAGGCCTCCAACCGTGAAGAAGATGGTGCTTTTTACTGGAGTGTGCCACTTTTCACTAACATCGCCGAAGAGTGAGGGTGCTTGACGATCAAACGCCCAGGCAAGGGCAATCCGGGTTTGTCCAAGTATCGAATACAAGGGGTAGATTAACAACCAGCAGATGTACCCCCAACCGATGAGAAATCTGAGCATAGAGTTCGGTGTGAGAAGGATGCCGAACACATGGTACATTGGAGCAAAGGGGAGGGTATAACTAGATAAACCATCACCATAAGCGAATGCAGCATATGTGAGAAATTCGTAACTGACTACTTTTTGAACAAGTGGAATAAGGATAATCCATGAGAGCCCACATAGGATCAATCCGCCAGGAATACCGATGAGTGCGCTTCTTTCGACGCGTTTGGTTTCACCAGCAACATAAGCGGCGAAATAGGGATAACCTATCCCCCAGAAGGCCACTGGGATCAAGGCCAGTGTCATTGGAAACGAGAAAGCTAGTGAGGTGTATCCATATTCAGATGCCATGTATCCTGGGGCTTCAGCGCTGATTGCCTCATAGTTACCTGCACCAGCGACAGCGTTCCATGCCGCGATAAAATCTGCATTATCGTTTGCCGCGAAGATCCCGAAGAGGATGATGAACATCAAAATACCAAAGCCAAATAGAATCTTCTGACCCCAGAGGTAGGGTTTCATGCCGAACAATAGAAGAGCAGCTGAGGCAACAATGATAATAGCACTGATAATGAAAACCCCGCCTGATGAGAGTATCCATTCAGCCGCTGATTCGAAACCAGCTATGTAAAGTAGCGGGGCAATCCCCTGCTCAGGAATGTAGGCCGCGAGAACCGCGCACCAGATGAAGTTCACTGCAACCCATCCAAGGCTGGAGATGAACCCAAGGAGGGGATGTAGGGCCCGGCTGTTGAAGATGAAGTCACCGCCGCTTCGGGGCATGATTGTTGCCATGAATGCCCAGACAAGTGAACCAAAGATCATTGGGATAACAACTAGTAATGTGCCTAGGATGAGGCTACCCCCCGGACCATACCAAGGTCCCCAAAGGATCAACCACATGGCACTGAGTCCCCAACTCATATTTAATGAGGCAAAAGTGAGGATATCCGTCCAGCCAGCCTCCCTGACAAGTCCTGTCGCATCTCGGAGGAATATTCGCTCTTCGCTTTCACCCATTTTCTAATTCTCCTGTTATTGCCTCTCAAAGAGACACAATATTCTATGTTTTTGATTTAAAAAGTTTTGGGGCGCGCGAGGTCTTCTCAAAAAATATTTATATGTTCGAAAAGGAGAGGTTTGGTATGCAAAACGATTTAGCTATGAAAACGACCGTTGTCGGGAGTGTCCCCTTGGAAATTTCGGATGCCACTATTCGGCGTGTTGTTCGGGATCTAGTCGAAGTTGGCATAGATTTTGTGAATTATCCCCAAGGGGATATGCATGCTATGTTTCTGGATCCACTAGTAAATGCCAAGAAACTTGAAAAACGAAACAAACTCTACTTCATAAGGGCCGACTTTACCCCTCCCCCTACTCCTGCGCCTTCTATTATTCACCCTGTTCGACTTATGGTTAAAGTGATGGAAGATCTAGACGCGCCTGTTACAGGTCTTAGAGCGTGTGTGACTGGTCCTTTTACGATAATGACGCATATGCGGCTGGAAGATATTCAAAAAGATTCTCCATGGAACCTTGTTGACATCTTCAAAAAATATCCGAAGCTTTGTGAGAACATCGTTACCTATGTAAACATGATTGCTAAGGCTTATTCCAAGGAATGTGACATTGTATCCATCGATGAACCTCTTCTTGGTCTTCTTGTAGGGGCAAGAAACACGATCTTTGACCTGCAACTGGATCTGAACACAGACGAAGCGATCCAGATGATCATTCATCAGTTGAATCGTGCGAAAGAGGGTATAGATGCGATCCCTTCTATTCATGTATGTGGAGAAATTTCTCCCTTACTTCGTGATTTGCTCTTGGAAACAGATGTTCGAATCGTTGATCATGAATTCCGGAGTTCGCCTCACAACTTTACTCTCTTCGACCGCAAGCTCCTCGAAGAGCACGACAAAATGCTTGCATTTGGAACTATCAAGACCATATATGGCGGGGAAGGGGAAGAGACCTTTGTGGAAAGTGTAGAAAATATTCAGGATTGGATCCGAAAAGGAATGGAGGCTTTTGGGGCAGAAAATATGATGATCAAGCCGGATTGCGGCTTTGGACCCTTACTAGGAGCCTTTCCAGGCGATAAACCCTACCAGATAGTGTTGAAGAAATTACGAAACATGGTAGAAGCTGTTAAACTTGTAATTTCTTAGAAACAACTGATCTTAATCTATAATAGATAGAATTGTCACTTTTTCTCAGCTCGTTCCAATATTACTTACATCAGTTCGATTTAGGAAAATGAAGGTGATTAAATCAAATACACCATCTTCCGTTTTTTTTAAGCTATTTTAAATAGAGGGTGGGTTTTTTCAATCAGACTTCCACTTTCCATAAGGAGATGAGCAAAAGCCGCATCTGTCATAGCCACAACAGGAAAAACATATGCTGCATCCTCAATCGGCCCATACAACACAAAATCGGCACCTAAAGCTGCTGTAATCGCATTTACTGAAGCAATGCTTGAGTTCCTTGCCTGCTTCCCCATTTTTGTATCGAGACCTTTCCATGTGTTGATTGCATTATGAGCGCCACACCCAACAGGCAGTCCTAACTCATGTTTCAACAGGTATAGCGCACGCCACGCCATCCCAAGGCTAGGTATATCTAGGACACAGGTATCTAAAAGTGGTTTATCAATTCCATAGGTTTGCATCACTCTCACCAGCTCTTTAGCAACATCAATCCGCCCTTTCGTGGTGAACTCTCGCGTGTTGAGTGCAAGAAGAACAACACATTTCAATCCGACTTCTCGGATGGCTCGAAGTTCTTCTTCTTGAGGAGGGAAAATAAGAGAATTGATGACAACACGATTGATCAAACCCGTATCTTTCGCATATTGTAACCCAGCTACCCTGATAGTGGGTGTTGGAGCATCAATCATGATAGGTGCATCAGTCACATTAGCAACAAACTCGATGAAGGTCTGTATAGCTTGGGGTGTTGTACCTATGATATCCACCATGTGAGGGTTGCCGGTTTTTTCAGAAAACTCTTCTTGTAAATTGATTGTTGATTCAGCCTTAGTTCGATCAAATTGTCCATGCTTAGCATCTTCAACAATTTTGTGACCATGATAGAATATTGATCCGATTAGAACTGTCGGGTTTTGTCCAGGAATTCCCCCTATAGTAACACCCCCAATTTCTACAATCTTTTGGTTGGATATCTCATACATTGTTATATCACCTCATTGGGTATTTGATCCTTGAATACGAAAATCTTAATTTTAATGAGAAAAATTCGTTTCTAGGTCTAAAATACAATTGATATAGCTGCTAACCCATTCAAATGATACATGAAAAGCGTTTTATTCTATGCAAGTTTTGGGTGGAGGGAGGAGTGATTTTCTGTGGGGTTGCTAGATATTCGGGGAGGCCGATTGAAACTTCTCAATCGAGACGAAATCAGAGAGATTCACTATGCAAGTTTAGAAATTCTCAATACGACAGGCGTAACTGTCTTGTCTGAACAAGGATTAAAGATCCTAGAGACCGCGGGTGCTAATGTTAACCATAAAGCAAAACATGCTCATATTCCTCCTTATATAGTAGAAGAAGCAATTCGAAAAACCCCTTCAAAATTTGATATTTATGGACGAGATAAACTCAAATATCGGTTTGAACAGGGACGCGTCTATTTTGGTATGGCTGGTGCCCCTCCATTTGTCCTCGATCTGAATGGGCAACGTCGGCATGGGACACATGAGGATATTAAGAATTTCATCCGTCTTGGTGACGCCTTGGAATACATCCACTGCCCGTCTCCATGTCTGCAAGGAACTGTCGAGGAAGTATCGCTGCCTGAAACCGTAACGATGGCACGCCGATTTTTTATTCAAATCCAAAACACCAATAAGCCCGGTCCGGCCATCGACGTTGCTCGTGATGGAGTTGAAGATTCGATTCGCCTTCAACTTGCTGTTTTAGATGGAGATATTCAAAAACTACGAAGAAAGCCGATGACATGGTTTTGGCATAACCCGACCAGTCCTTTGACTTATAGCAAAGAATTGACCGACAATGCAATAGTTTACGCAAAGAAAGGGCTCCCAATCCTCTTCGCACCTGAAGTCATGGGTGGAGCAAGTGGTCCAGCGTCTTTGGCAGGAATTCTTGCACAGCAGAATGCTGAGTTCCTCGGAGGGGCAGTAATCGCTCAAATGGCAGCACCCAAGGAATACCGGCCTCCCCTCATGTATGGCACCGTCTCGGGAGTAGTTGATATGAGATCCGGCGTTTTTTGCCTAGGTACCGCTGAAACTGGGTTACTCAATGTCGGGACAGCTCAGCTCGCTCGATTCTATAATATCCCTAGCCGAGGGACGGGTGGACTAACTGATGCGATTGTTCCGGATGCCCAGAGTGGGATTGAAAGTGGGATCACTATATTACTTTCAGCTCTTGCTGGTCATACTTATATCTATAACGCCGCCGGAGCAATGGAGCCAGGCGTTCTTGCCATCTCTTATGAGAAGATTGTTATAGATAATGATATGTTGGGCCTTGTCACAAGAGTTATGGGCGGTATTGAGGTCTCTGAGGAAACATTAGCAACAGAAGTAATTGATGAAGTGATTAATGAAAAAGGCGGCAATTTCTTGCTCTCTGAACATACAAGGGAGCACTTTCGGTCTCACTATTACCCGCAGATCTTTAATCGCGAATTATGGGAGCGATGGTTGAAGGCCGGTTCGTTGTCGGTTCGCCAAGTGGCTCGTGCTCGCGTGAAAAAGATCCTTGAGGAACATCAACCAGAGCCATTGGACCCCGATATTGAGAAACGTGTCCGAGAAGTCATCACTGAAATTGAAAAAAGAGACCTAAAAAGCTGAACTAATCTCGTTCGAATTCAAAAAACCTGGAGTTGCCGATGATTCGGAAAGAATCCTTCTACAAATTCATCTTTTGTTCCAACTTTCCATTGTTCTCCCTGATGCATTATTAGTCGACAATTCGACTTTATAAATTACTAGTACAAACTTTTCACAACAGGTTTGATGACTTAATCGCATCATCTATTATCAGTTGGGTTGATGAAAACTAAAGGTGCCAAGTCGCTAGGATTATCAAACGTTTTTATGCCTTAGTGCAGTTATACATTCTATTAACATTATTAAGTTCGTCTCATATCGATCTTAAAAATGAAAAATCCAAATTTGGATAGTTTCGATGAAAAAATCCAAGACTGGATGTTACCATAAGCCGTTGACTATCATTCACTAAGTTTTCACCTTTCAATACATTGTTTTAACTTGGGAATGTTATCACAAAAAGTATTTATTGATTGTCTAATTTCAGGTGAACGGAGTGGATTTATCTGTGACTTGGGTGAAAAGCCTCCGTGGGGGTCGGATGAAGGTTTTGGACAAGAATCAGATTGAAGATGTCCATTATGCTTCACTTGACATTTTAGAGCACACTGGTGTCAAGGTGTTTTCTGAAGATGCGTTACAGATTTTGGCCGAAGCGGGTGCAGACATTAATTATGACAACCAACTAGCCAAAATTCCGCCCCATTTATGCGAAGAAGCGATCCGTAAGACCCCTCCACGGTTCACATTATATGGACGGAATCCCAAGAAAAAATGCAAGTTTGAAAATAGCCGTGTTCATTTTTCTATGGCTGGGTTGCCGCCAATGGTATTCGATTTTGACGGACAGCGGCGCCAAGCAACGTTCAAGGATGTTGAAAACTTCGTGCGACTCGGTGATGCGCTCCCTTACATCCATATCCCTCACGGCTGCGTGGAGGGCACCGTCGAGCAGATGACAATGCCAAAGGACTTGGCCATGGCCCACAGATTCTTAATACGCCTAAAAAATACGGATAAACCCGGTTTAGCCTTCGACATCTTCACCGGACGAGCTGAAGATACGATTCGACTTCAAGCCGCGGTAATGGGGGGAATTAAGGAGCTCCGAAGGAAACCAATCGCGTGGCATTGGCCAATGAGCGTTCCTCCCTTAACCCTCCCTCGAGAGCTCACCGAAAACACCATTGTTTATGCCAAACAAGGGTTACCCATTTTGATTGCAATTGAAATCATGGGTGGCGCAGCAGGTCCTGCCACACTCGCAGGAGTTTTAGCTCAACAAGGAGCTGAATTCTTATCGATCGCAGTTATTGCCCAAATGGCCGCTTCATCGAAACGAAGACCTCCACTTCTTTATGGCACAGTCAGTAGCATCGTAGATATGCGGACAGGAGCGTTCGCCTTGGGCGGTCCTGAAGCGTACCTCCTCAATGTGGCCTCTGCCCAAATGGCTCGCTTCTATGGGGTTCCTTCGCGAGGAACAGGGGGACCAACGGATGCGATCATCCCCGATTACCAAGCTGGAGTGGAGACCGGACTTGGAGTTCTGATGGCCGCGCTAGCTGGCCATAACTTCATCTTAAATACCACGGGAGCCCTCGAACCCGGCGTCTTAGCAGTTGGGTACGAAAAAGTGGTATTAGACCATGACACTCTAGGCATGGTGGCCCGAATCCTCGATGGGATTGAAGTATCTGATGAGACCTTGGCAGTTGATGTAATTGATCAAGTTGGACCTATGGGTAACTTTTTGTTTACCGAACATACACGTAGGCACTTCAAGAAGGAACATTACCTGCCTGAAGTCTTTAATAGGGAACTGTTTGAAGGGTGGCGTAAGAAAGGCCAAAAGAGTGTGCGACAAGTCGCGCGAGAATACGCCAAACAGCTTCTAAGAGACCACGAACCCGAACCATTAGACAAAGACATCGAAAAGAACGTCTTAGAAATCATTCATGATATTGAAAAAAGAGAACGGAAGGAATGAAGGGAAACAAATCGAAAGGAGAAACTATTATGGCTAAAGATGAAATTCTGGAAAAACTAAGAATGGCTGTAGAACGGGGGGATTCAGAAGCAGCGGAGGCAGCCGCAAAAGAAGCGCTCGAAGCGGAGATCAATCCCGTGGAGGCAATTGAGCAAGGCTTGGCCGTAGGAATTCGCCACATCGGTGAACAATTTGAAAAGCGAGAACTCTACCTCCCCGACTTAATGTTAGCCGCCCGAGCGATGGAGTTTGGAATGAAACCCTTAATCGAGGAGGTCCAAAGACAAGGATTGGAAGTCAAATATTTGGGCCGCGTCCTATTGGGAACAGTCGAGGGCGATATTCACGACATCGGGAAGAAACTGGTAGCGACGATGCTCCAAGCAAGCGGCTTTGAAGTGATCGACCTCGGCTTCGATGTACCTACGCAGACTTTTGTGGAGAAAGTTAAGGAACTTAACCCAGACATCCTCGGCCTCTCCGCGATGATGACATCGACTATGTTGAAGCAAGGGGAAGTGATTGAGGCATTGCGGAGAGAAGGATTGGCAGAAACAATCAAAGTTATCATTGGGGGAGCTTCGGTGAGTGAAGAGTGGGCGAAAGAGATTGGCGCAGCTGGCTATGGTCCAGATGCGGAGGAAGCGGTTCGAATATCTCGAAGACTTATTGGAAAATTCTAGACCCTATTGTTATTGATTTGCTCTTATTCGCACTGATGGTATTTTGTAAGCTCTTCCTGTACAAAGTTTTCTAGTTTTATTTAGAAAAAAGATTCACTGGTTTTGAGTGGATAAATCTTATGGTTTATTTCTACCAATAGGGCAGGCAGCAACACATAATCCAAAAATACGGGCGCCTGTTTGTTCTTCTCGTTTTTCGAGGTATTGATAACAAGCATTAGCGTCCATTCGCGCTTCACGGGGTTCAGAAGGATCAAATTGACGTCCTGTGAAAGCTTGGGCAGGGCAGATAGTAACACAAAAGTTGCAATCATCATCACACTTGTTCTTTTTGGGTGTTCCGTGTGGAAGCGGCACATCTGTGAGGACAGTAGCCCAGCGAATTCGAGGACCAAACTCAGGGGTAATCAGTAGACAACTTCGTCCAATCCACCCCAATCCTGCCAAATTTGCTGCAAGTTTGTGGGAAAAGACGCCTAAGTGGTGGGGTGCCTTTTGAATGGTCTGAGACGCATGAATCGGAAAGGCATGCCAACCAGCTTGTTGGAGCAAACGGACAACTTGCAAGGCGATTTGATTCAGTTGCTTGTTTACAATACCGTATATATGACGTTCATATGTCATTAGCGCCACTACCGTGTCTCGATAAAAAAGTGAGTCAACCACAGCATCTGAAAGGCGAATGCCAATAGATATTGCTCGAAGATAAGGATCTAGGATCGGTCCACCTTGCCAAGAGATAAACTTCTTGGCTGGGGTTAGGTCCGCTACACCAATTTTGTCTACTCCCATCTTAAGAACTAATGATCGGATTTGTTGATTCAAATGGCTCAGATCATTAGAAGAATCTTTCATCTTGTATTCCACCTATAATGAAACCTAGATGTTTATATGGCTTAGCATTTTTCCGTATGTGGTATATTCATGTCATCTTAGTAAATTCTGACTCTATGTTAACTTAAATGATCTTGCTATGCTATTATAGACTAATTAATTGCAATGGACACCTGTTAGAAGGCTTTAAAATCTATATCAAAAATAATTTTTCCATTATTATACTTCCATACGATTTTTGGTTATGCAGTGCAAGAATTTTAAAACTCAAAGTCTGTTAGTAAATAATATCTTGAGGTGAAATCTATGCCCATTGAAATGAAACAACTAATTGACTTATTAAACAAGGATTTGGGCCTTGAATATACCGCAATGGTTCAATACATCCAACATAGCGGAGTGATAACCGGTGCAATGTATGGAGATATCATAAAAGAGCTCAAAATCCACGCTTCGGAGGAGATGCAGCACGCCCTCACGCTCGCGGAATTTATCGATTATTTTGGAGGATTTCCGACTGTTGCGATGCCATCACCTGCAACTTCCGAGAATAATGAAGAAATGCTAAGACAAGACCTCGATGGTGAACTTGATGCGATCAACCGCTACAAGACACGGATTGAGCAAGCGGAAGAGTCGAAGGAGTTCGCGCTTGCGCAAGCCCTAAGACAGATCCTTACGGTCGAACAAGAACATGCGATGGATTTAAAAGGTGCCCGTGGAGAATAGAACACGAAAACAAGATCAACAACTAATTAGAATTATTTTTAAATCACCCCTTTATGGGCTCAAAGCATTGTTGACACGAGAAAATGTTTGATTGCTTCATCCCTGGAGTTTCCATACTAAAAATGCGACACTAAATACACCAACAGCCACGTTCACGAAGAGGGGTGCACTAAAACCGTAAGTCGCAGCCAAAAAGCTTCCCAAGATAGGCGGGAACATGCCGGCTAGCCCCCGACTGCTCCAAAATTTCCCCAATTCGGCAGCAACTCGCTCCTGGGGGACATGATCGACCACATATGCTGTTATAGCTGGTCCAAAAAATCCATTGGCAAATCCTAACATCATATAACTTACTAAAAAGATACTTTCACTGGGAAAGAGCGCAACAGCGAGGATGGATGGGACTGCAATGGAATCAGCTAATACCATGCCCCATTTTCGGCTCCTATCAGCCAGACGGCCAGCCACACTAATGAGTTGGAGAAGGCCTGCAATTAAGCTCTGAATCATTGTGTAGAGGAGGATTTGATCTGGTCTAACACCTTGAAAGTTGGTGAGGAGAGCAGGCATGAGGACCCACCCTGTATCAAAGGCAAGGGGGTCTAATATCGCTATATAAATATACAGAGCTTTGAGTTTGGGGTGAATTTTTAAATTATGGCGAAGTTTTTGGAATAAACGGACCGGGGATGCTTGACGGGGAGAGATAAGTGTTTCACTTAATACAAAGTAGATGAAACCAAGATTGATCAGTACAAAGACTATACTGAGAAAAAAGGCACTCTGGAGGTCACCACGTCGCACTGTAACAATGCCAAGAAGTGTGACAACCACCCCCGCCAGAAGCTGGCCTGCAGACCGATACGCAAAAGCCCTCCCGCGTCGGCTTCTGGGAACGGATTCCATTGTTGCAGCAGAGCTGGCTGGGTAGTTAAGGGCAAAAACGAACCCAACCATGAGTACAGCAGGAATCAGGATCAGCCAATAGGTAGCTGTCCAGAAAAGGAGGCCAGCCACAAGCAGGAGCAGACTAGCAACAATCATAGGACGCCGGCGTCCGACAGTATCCGAGTATTCCCCAAAGACAAACATGGGTAACATCGTTGACAAACTTGAAATCGATGTCACAACGCCCACGATTGCCATCGAACCGCCTAAACGCAACACAAGAGGTTGCATTAGGGCGTATAGGATCGTTCCCGCCGCGCCTATTAGAGATGCACTAACGACTAATATTGGTAGATTTCTCTTCCGGCCAAGGGAACTTGTACCATTGCTATTATTTTGTTCTGGAGATGTAGGTACATCCGTCATAGGAGGCTGCTCCTTTTTTGTACACTAACTTGAAACACCAATTCATCAAAGAACACTTGAAGACGGTTTTATCTACAGTGTCATTAACTTAAAAAGAGCACATGGCATTTCAACGCAATATTGATTCTTAGTACATCCCATTTGTAAATGAATTCGTGGAATAATCCAATCATTAATACTTTGACATTGTTCTATTTCGTTTTGTCATTTAACAGGAATTTAGAGACTAATATATAACGTGATCAGGATGATTTTTTAATAAAGATAAACAACAAAGCTGTTCCAGTAATGTACTGGTTTATTCATCCAGCAAAGAGGGAAACTCATGGTTAATCAAAAATCATCAGCTTGGCCCCCCAAAATGATTGTATGCGTAGGCACGATAGTGTGTCAAGAGAACCGGGCTCTGTTTGTACGCCAGGTTAAAGGACATTCTCTTGAAGGACAGTGGAGTATTCCATGGGGTATAGTAGACCCCAATGAGTCACCAGAGACCACAGCATTGCGTGAAACCCAAGAAGAAGGTGGCATTGCAGCAGAGATAGAAGGTCTACTTAGTTTTCAGAATTTACGTAGAGAAGGGTGGCTGGGTCTTGTATTCTTATGTCATCATGTCAGTGGAGTACCCACCTCTGATGGGGGAATTGAAACAGATTGTGCCGCTTACTTTTCCCTGGAAGAGATGGAAGCCTTCAATGAGTCCTTTGAGCCTTGGTGTGATCAATGGTTGAACAAAAATCTAGAAAAAACTGAAAAAATTAGGAAAGTTTGAAGGGAAGACCCCAGCGAACGAGGAAGAGACGGGAAAAGAGTGGTAAAATAGCATTAACAAGCTGATGGAAGAGGGAAAAACCAACTCATCAGAGGAAGAGGCGAAACACAAGGAATCAGACGACGGAGGACACTGGGGAACATGGTCCTCCCACTTTGACTTACCGGACGGGGTCTGAGAAATCTTTAAAACCTGTGAGAAGCTTGACTGTATCAAAGATAACTGTTAGGAAGAGATCGTTGGCTAAGGAGCTAGCTGGGGCCCAGATCCTGAGGAAGATTAGTCGTCATGCACCTGACTGTCAAAATTCCCGTTATGGATGATCAGCTAACCCACAAGAAAGCTCACCAACTAGAACGCCTAACGGCCAGGGATACCACCATTATCAAACGCTATCTGACCATTATCGAACGGGAGGAAGAGCAACTATGGCAACAGGGGAGAGAGG
>JBHIFL010000054.1:0-27975 GCA_046761065.1 Candidatus Heimdallarchaeota archaeon | reverse complement strand
GAAATCAGTTTTTTCTTTCAAAGTGATGCCCTTTTTAGAACTGAAAGAAGCTAGTACTCACTTACTCTGAATGTGGTGGGTAAAGTCGCTTAAGACGAACTCGAGCAACAACCGTCATAAACGGCCAATCCACTCTTTTCCACTGCTCATTCCGTTGTCAGCTCCACCTTCTTACTTCTCTTTCCTAATGCTAGTTGAATGAGGTGCGTTCACCTCGGTTAAGGTAACCAGATACGTTTAACTGGCAGCAAAGGAATGTTTGAAGTGAGTTCATCATATCTTTAGATATCTCCCCTTAATATTGGTGTAACAGAGTACTAGCTAATTGTAGAGATAAAAAATAGAAATCGAAAGATGTTTAATCAAAGTCTAATTTTTTATCAAAAAAGAGCTACGAATTGAATTTATTATCACTTAGGATTGTACAAGCAAGCAAAATTTTGGTTTGATGTTATTTTAATATGTGTAAGTGTAAAAATATTCTGTGAAGGCGGGATTTCTTAATGAGTATGCAATGGAATCTTAAATGCCCTGTTTGTGAAGCGGTTGACGAGAAAGCTTGGACCTGTTGGGTCTGTTCCAATGAAAAGGTACCATATTACATTGATGGTAAATTCAACCATAATTGTTTGTGCGGGAACAGCAAAGAGCCCATTAAAGCGCTTCGTGATCCAGAACTCTTGTGCATGAGTTGTATGCAGTACAGTAAAGCTTCCTTATGGCAGCCCATATGATTTTCACTTTCTTTAGCTTTTTTAGAGGAATATAAAGGAAAAAACTTGTAACGGTTGCTGAAGTGAAACTCTGAGAAACTTTAAAATAAAAAAAATTACTGGAATGAATGGATCCTGATGCGTAATGCTATCCTAGGTGTAGAACACCGATAGAAGGATTTTAAGGGCTTGAATAATCTTTACCTATTTTTGAAAACATTATATTGCTATTATTTAGGTAAGCGGGTTATACTCCCTTTATATTATCAAAATTTTGATCAAATGAGTAGATACTGTCAATTCCTGTTTCATCCATAACTTGAACAGCAAGAGCGTCATTTGGATCCAAATCCATCTCTGATCCTAGTTCTGTGGCTGCAAAATATTCTTCCTGGGTAACTCCGACTATTTTAACATTCTCCAACATGAAAAGATTTAGGAGAACCGTGAAAAGATCTCTGAGAGGCATTCTGTGTTTTGAAATGTTGACTATTTCAGATAGATGAACAACAGTCGTGGTCACCTCTTCTTCGCTATTATTGATCGTGGGAATGCTTTCTTTTGCCAATTCCTTCATTCTTCTCTCTTATTCGTTAAGCTCCCTCTTCAGTTTGTAGTAGGCATAAATAAAGACATTGGCATCCAAGAACTTCATACTCTTCTCCTGAAGAAACTTTTCTCAAATTCCCTCCATTCTTGCACCGCCTTGACTCCCAGATCCACTTTGTCAAAAGCTCGGGTCAAGTCTGCTTTCCGTTTGGGGATGATCTTTAAGTACCCCCGTCTTTTTATGATGTAAACCTCTTTACTTTCTTTGAGCTTCGATTCTCACCAATCTGCGGGTAGAACGAATCTTCCTTGAGAATCCACTTTTCTTACTTCTACTCTTATTTTCAAAAATTTTCGCCATCAACTACTTTTGCATTCCTCATTCCTAGAAATTATGTCTTCTTCCATATAGATATAACAGGTACTTTGGAATCTATCCTACAACTATGCCCCAAAACACATCAGAAGCACGTCAACTTTGCCAGAAACTATTTGCGTCTTTAAAAGAATGTTCATACTGTACTTACACAACTCATAAAAACCATTGTGACGAGTGGATTATTATGATTAAATCCTTTTCTAGGTGCAGGACGTCTATAGAAGGGATAAACGGCTTTAATAATTGATCTGTTTTGAAAAACTCATATTTCCCATTTTTGATGGGATGTGCATATCCTTTCCTAGGTAAAGAATGTCGTTGAAGGAAAAACGTTCTTGAATAATATTATTCTATATTAATAAACCGTTTTTCTTAAAATTAATTTAGTAATTTCTTTAATTAAAACATAGAGGACTGAAAATGCCAAACGATACATCCCACCATCGAACAAACAACACAATATAACTTTAACTGTGTCATAAAACACAACTACCTTAATTTTATTTATCCGGTTTCCTCCAAAAAGGATATATAATGAGAATGCAACGCTCAAAGAGCACACCCACATAAAAAGAAGTCATGGGATTCTTGCTGATTCTACTTTGCCTTATGGAGTGAAACTCAATGGCAGATGCTTCTATTGAGAAAGAAAAGTCCAGAAGCTATCGTATCGTTATTATCATTTGGTTACCTCTCCTTATAGTACTTGTATTACCATTCGTAGTTGCGATCGTCTTGGGAGGAATAATTCGAAGCCTCTATCTTGATGATATGGTGTTTCGAGACGTTCTTGGCCAGATTATTGAAGGTATACACTTCCTACGAGAATATCCTGTCCAAATCATTGAAATTTCCCTCGTTCATGGGAGTGTATATGCTCTTGCTGGTGTCGGTCTTACGATGACTTATCGGATCCTTAAGTTTGCTAATTTTGCTCATGCTGAATTGATCACCTTTGGTGCTTATGCTGCATATATTCTGAATGTTGATTGGGGAGGGCTCTCTCCCGGCATATCACTTCTGCTAGGTGTGATTTTGGCTTTTTTTCTCGGGGGACTCCTCGGTATAGGTTGTGATACTGCGGTTTATAAACATCTTAGGAAAAAAGAAGCAGAATCGATGTCTTTAATGATTGCTTCCATCGGAGTCGGCTATATAATCCGACATGTGATTCAGCAACGCTATGGGAGTGCACCCATTTATTATAATATGCCGCGCTTTGAATTATCAATCTTTGGGCAAGATATTGACTCATTAAATAAATCCTTTCTCATTCTTGGAGCTCGCATGACCTTACTCCACCTGATTATTATTGTTTCTGCCATTGTAATGGTAATAATTTTGCATCTGCTGTTAACTCATACAACACTTGGAAAAGCGATGCGAGCAACCGCTGATAATCCCATTTTAGCTCAAGCGGCAGGGATTCATACCGAACGAATCATTCGTGTCACATGGTTCGTAGGAGCTGGAGCAGCAGCTATTGGAGGCTGCCTACGCGCCGCAGATACCAGACTTGCACCAATTCTTGGGTTCCAATTGCTATTACTAATTTTTGCAGTAGTGATTCTTGGAGGAATCGGATCATTTTACGGTTGTATTCTAGCTGCGTATATTATTGGTTTTGCTGAGAGCATTGGTGTGATATTACTTGGGATGGTTGGTGTTTCTACGGAGTACCGCCAAGCTATGGCTTTCATTGTCCTAATTATCGTTCTCCTTATCCATCCCACTGGGCTTCTAGGCCTGAAAGAACCAGGAGTTGGTGAAGAGTGAAACGTCCGGGGTTTCTTGATGAAAAATCTAAGGTAATAATCTATTTTGTGATCATAGAACTAGTAGTGGCTTTCCTTGGAATCCTACTAGCCGCCATCACTATTCTTACAGAGACTTCAAGGGAATTCCAAGGAATAACACCTCCTATGAATATAATACTCATCTTCTTGGATCTATTTGGAGGCATTTCCCTGGGTACGATCCTAGAATTACTTCAATCTCTGTTGATCCAGGAACCCACTCTTTTCCTCCTTACGGCTTCAATTGTCGTAATGCTATTCAGTATAATAAATCTACTTGTGGTTTGGTTCCTTTGGAATCTGAAACCACAGATGTACCCTACAGTTCTTTGCTTGGCAACTTTCAACTTAAGCTTTGGCCTTCTTGGAATGCCTAGAGGATCCCTTCATCTTCCTATCGGTATCGTTGGTTTAGCAGTCAATATCGCAATGATCCGTTTATTTATGCCCTCTAGTACCCCCGTTCACCGTATACGCATAGCAACAATATCACATCTCGTTACTGGGGTCACATTACTGTTTATTGGACTCCATATACTCTTAATAGGCCATGAAGGCCGTCCTTTAGTGCAAATTGGTGTATTTTTGGGAGGTATACTCGCAGGATCGGCTTCTATCGTTA
This sequence comes from Candidatus Heimdallarchaeota archaeon, assembly GCA_046761065.1. GTDB lineage: Archaea > Asgardarchaeota > Wukongarchaeia > Wukongarchaeales > JBHIFL01 > JBHIFL01. Next base: position 23,916 of record JBHIFL010000054.1, on the reverse strand, counting down.
CAGCATTTGGTCTTTGGGCCTTTAGAAACGGGGCCTATGTTAAAACTGTAACACTTGCAATGATAAATATCTCATTTGGAATGCTTCAATGGGCCGATGGAGCCCTAGTTGTGGCTTCATCCCTTTTCACTCTTTATTACTTGCTCCAAACTGCAGTTCAAGAAGAGTTTCAAATGTCCCAAAAGATGGGAATTCTTATGTTAGAGGTTCTGGAGACCATTTGTGGTTTCTCATCAGTTCTAGTAGGCTTATCTAGCGCAATTGCAGGATATATGGGTGATTCTGGCGCATCCATAATCGGTGGCACGCTGGCTATATTGATGGGCCTCGTTCTTCTCCGAATAGCTTGGGAAACTCAAAAATATGGCGTTAGAAGTCCTCGTCTTGCGCGACTAATAATCTTGGTGACTTTTACTGTGAATCTCATCGCTTTTGGTCTGGATTCCTCCTACCAGACTCCTGTGGGGATCTTCGAAAGAAGATTTGGGGTTATTGTGCTAATAGCATGCATGGCTTTGCTAGGATTAGCTACAAAATTTGAATTCGGGTCCTTACTTGAGTTAAATAAAGAACGTGCCACATGGTTCAGCCTATTTGCCTCTATTGCTATTCTATTACGATTGGTTTGGATTCTTTCCCCTGATGCTGATGTGGTTTCGTTCTCAGTTGATTCCGCCATATACATGGGAATTTTCGGGATTTTGGCGCTGAGTCTGAACATTGAAGCTGGAACTACGGGCCTCATGAACTTCGGGAAAGTAGCCTTCTTTGCCATAGGTGCATATACAACAGCAATCCTCTCACGCCCAAAAGACCCCACTCCGGGCTTGAACCCGGGTTTAGCATTTCCATTCATAATTTGTTTAATACTATCCATACTTTTGGCAGCTTTCTTTGGGTTTTTAATCTCCATCCCTACCCTGAGATTGAGGGCAGATTATCTGGCCATCGTCACAATCACGTTTGGAGAAATTTTGCGCTTTGTGTTACGCGACCCCAAACTCCGTCCAACTTTAGGCAGCACCTTTGGTTTGAATGTCTCTCGCCCATTTGAATCGTTCTTTGATTGGTGTATCGAACACTTAGCAGCAGGCTTGAGTGATCTTGGGACACTATATTATCGGATTCTCTTTTATTTCCCCTTAATCTATTTATGCCTCCTAATATGTTATTTATTCTCTCAACGGATCTTGAACTCTCCGTTCGGACGTGTATTGCGGTCAGTTAGAGAAGATGAGGTCGCAGCGGAAGCATTAGGTAAAGATATTTATCAATTTAAGACCAAAGCATTCATCATTGGATCAGGGATGGGCGGCCTCGCAGGTAGTCTTTTTGCAGGTTACGTCACATTTGTTGCGGAAAGTAACTTTCTACCTCTTGTGACGTTTTCTATCTGGATTATGATGGTTATTGGAGGGACAGGGAATAATCGGGGAGTGATTTTTGGGGCGATCTTAGTCCAATATTTTCGCCGGTTCACTCGATTTAAATTGCCCAACTATGCCTTATTTGGATTCTCTGCAGAAAATTTCCGGTTCATTGTGATTGGGTTGCTCTTAGTAATCTTTATAATGTATCGCCGGGAGGGTATCTTCAAAGAAGAACCGATCCAAACTGTAGCAACGGAGATAGGATTAGCTCTGGAGAGAAAAAAAGCAGAACAAAGTTAGATTGTGGATTTGAGATGATTTCATGGCGATATTGGAGGTAGAGGATCTCCATAAAAGCTTTGGAGGACTGAAAGCCCTAAATAGTGCCTCTTTGAAGGTAGCGAAAGGATCAATTACAGGCTTAATTGGACCGAATGGGTCAGGGAAAACAACGTTGTTTAATTGTGCAACAGGTTTTTATGAGTTGGATAAAGGTGAAGTGTTTTTTAATGGAGAACGCATTACAGGATTGTCCCCCAATGTGGTTGCTCGGAAAGGGTTGAATCGAACCTTTCAGACCATTCGAATCTTCCCGCACATGACAGTTCTGGAAAACATGTTAAGCAGCCCTTTAGAACAGACAGGAGAAACGTTGTTTCGACGCACAACTCAGTTTTTAATCGGCATCCCACGACTCCTGACCTCTCTTATCAAGAAACCAGAAAGTGTAGAAGGCTGGACACGGGAAGAAAAAGAACATGCCCATAAAGCATTTCAGTTGCTTGATTTTCTCGAGATAGACCATCTATGGAACGAGTATGCAGCTAATTTGTCAGGAGGGCAACAGAAATTGCTCATCTTAGGTCGAGCGCTTATGTCTGACCCTAGTTTGGTTTTACTCGATGAACCAATAGCAGGTGTGAATCCTATACTCGCTCAAAAAATTTTTGAACGAACCCTTGAATTGAAAAAGGAGAAAAAACAAACCTTTTTTATCATAGAACACAACGTAGGTGTTCTTTTTCGTTACTGCGAGCACGTTTACGTCATGGATTATGGTGAGGTTGTTGCTGAGGGCGCTCCTGAAGAGATCCAGCAAGATAAAAAGGTGATCGAAGCTTATTTAGGTAGATAATATGATCCCAACACTTGTTGGTGAGCCGTGAGGTGAATATATGAAGGAAAATGGCCACCTTTTAAATGTTAAAAATGTTGTTTCTGGTTATGGCCCGGTTATAATCATACGAGGGGTTACAATCCACATCGACCACGGCGAGATCGTAACGATCATAGGTCCCAATGGGAGTGGAAAAAGTACCCTTCTGAAGACCATTTTTGGGATTATAAGGCCGATGGAGGGGCAAATCACCTTTCAGAGCTGGAATATCGCTGGGTTGAGACCTGACGAGGTCATGACAAAGGGCATTGGTTATGTGCCACAACTTGGAAACATCTTTCGAACTCTCACCGTTCAAGAAAACCTAGAAATGGGAGCTTACACTCGGACAGCCGATCCGGAGGTCCATGAGGACATGAAAGAACTCTACGAAATGTTCCCGATCCTAAAAGAGCGGAAGAAAGTAAAAGCAGGCAATCTAAGTGGGGGAGAGGCTCAGATGCTTGCTATTTCCCGGGCACTCATGGGCCGTCCACGCTTGCTTATTTTGGATGAACCATCCGCGAGTGTAGCTCCAGCCCTCGTCGATACTATTCTGGCGAAACTCGTGGACATCCGAGACACAGGAAAAACGCTCCTTGTAGTGGAACAAAATGCAAGGAAATCATTAGCTATCTCAGACCGGGGTTATGTATTAGTAATGGGTAAAAAAATTCATGAAGGGAGCGGCAAAGACCTGCTAAGCGAGGAGATTGGTCAGTTATTTCTGGGTGGTGAGACCGAGTCTGAAGCAGAAAAGGGTCTATAGTATAGTTTTAATGAATTTTATCCTGAAAGATTTTTGAAAGAAAATCGATGTTCTCCCAAGTACACTAAGAAGTAGTTTTAAAATGTGTCCTGTGGATTTAAACCCATTTATATGATTTTACATGGAATTTTCAAGTATTTTTTCCATTAATTAAAAGATATAAGCCATGTTGTTCGAGTTCGCTCTCCTAATGGCATTTATTACTGTCTTAAGTCTAAGACATGGCAGAATATGACTTCGTATAAGGTTCTATTACTCTCTGGATAAATTATGACATTATTTATCAAAAAAAAGAGAAGAGATGGGGGATATAGGCTTTTCCTCTTTTATTCATCCTCAGTTTCTAAAACATTCCAGTTATGGGTATATTGCCAGTTAAAGATTAAGTACCAAGATACGTTGAGTTACGGCGGAGCATGCGGGGGTTTTGTCACAATGGAAAGACCAGTAATAGCATTCCACGACCCAATGACATTCAGCGCAGCTGTAGCTACAGTTGCACCCGTGAACATATATACGTTGTAGTCTTGGGCAACATCCCCATACTCGTCAAAGGTCTTGTCTCCTGAGGCTGGTTTGTATATTGTCGACACATAGCGCAGCCATGCCTTCATTGCATCAGCGGTATATTCCCCAGCGAAGGAAATAGCCATTGTAAGCAGGTTTAAGGCATCATAAGACTCCGGAGCATAGATACCAACAGGATCTCCAACCGCTGCACCTTCATATAACCCCCATTCCTCGATTGCTGCCTCGGAAGCATGCGCTTCATCCCAGAGCTCCCTGAAATGAACCCCTCCGGGGCTTTCAGGGGTATAAGGTTGAGTCCCAATGGTGGCAGGACTTGATATCCGGCTAGCAACATCATCATCAGCCACAACGTTGATATCTCCAAGTCCATCTGCCGACATCACAGGAAGATCAATAGCTAGTTCTTTCAGCTCTCGCATCATTTCTGCGCCATCCTCTGCGTAGCAACAGAGCCAGAAGAAATCAGGTTCATCGGCAGCTATCAAAGCCAACTCTGCTTCCCACGCGAGAACTTCTGGATCGTACTCGACTCGTCTTAAGATGGTTCCATCCCAAGCGTCGTCGAAAGCATTTGCCAATCCGATCCCATAGCTGTTATCGACAGTCATCATGCCTGCCGTTGTCCAACCCATGTAATCTGCTAGATCCGCCATTGCTCTACCCTGCCAAGTGTCAGGGCCAGCCGTCCTCCACAGTGTGTCGTCGTCATCAACCGTCGTAATCTCTGGGGACGTGGAGGCGGGGGAGATTAGTATTACGTTTGCATCAATAGTCACGCCTCGTGCGATTGCCAACGTGTTGCTACTGCCGGCAGCACCTATGATTCCTTGAACTTTGTCGATATCAACTAATTTTGATGCGGATTCTACCGATCCTTCAGGGGTTGTTTCTGAGTCCTCAACAATTAATTCAATCTTACTGCCCATGATGCCCCCATTGCGATTGATTTCATGCGCCGCAATTTGGGCACCTCGTACCATATCGGGACCTAGCCAGCCCAAGGTTCCTGTTAGTGGTAGAACGATACCAATCTTGATGACCTCTGGCAGTTTTGTTTCTAATTTGACTTCTGTTGTAGTCACTGTTTCAAATTTGGTAGTTGTTACTGTTTCTTTTCCTGCTTCTTCTTGACCAACGCAACCTGAGAACGTTACTGCGACCATCAGAAGAATTAAGGCAACACCTGTCCACTTTACTTTCTGTTTTTCCATTTTGTTTCCTCCATTTTTCAAGAGTCTACCATATATTCATATAGACTTGCAGTTGATACTTAACATGTCTATAAAAATATTACTTGTGGCTTCCAAGACACAAGCGCTGAGCACATTAAGAATTCTTAATAATGTTAGTTTTCTTCATTGGTGGGTATTTTTCACATTTCGGGGATAGGCAAAAAGGCCCCTCTAGGCCCGGATCACCTCCATCGCCTCGATTTGGGGGGTGATAAACGCTCCCAGGTTTCTAAACCCTAAGTGGGGGAACGTGGGCAAGAGCCCCAGCTCCTCTGCTTCGTCTGTTCCTTCGGGGACCTCCGGGTAGGCTAGGATCGCCTCGACCCGCCGTTTCACCGCTTCCTCCGAGTTCCGCCCGCGCTGGGGGAGGTGGAGCTTGATCTGACTGATCAGCCTTTCGATGAGATTAGTCGTCACATAACTCCACTGAAAGAGCCAGGCCGCAGTCCACAGGAGCCGAAGGACTTCCCCCCGCCCCACCTCCTCCCCAAGCTCCTCCGAGCGCCCCAAGGCGGCCCCCTCCAGCTCTAGCACCTGCTCGGAGGGCTCCACGTGAAATTGGAAGAGGCGCCCATCCTCCAAAACGTTCTTCGGTCCTCTTTTTTGGCTGTTGGTCTTGGGGGCCCCTTTGGGGGAGGAGGTGGCCTGTTTCCGGCGCCGTCGGGCCTGTTTATCCTTGGCGCCTTGGGGCCGGCCTGGACCCCGGCCGGGCCCGGACACCCGCCGGGTTTGGGTGAAGACCCTCCCAAAGGCCGAACCCGGCCGAGTAAACGCATCATAGGCGATGCCAACTGTTACCTCCTGGATGAGGCGTTCTTTTGGCCAGTACTCATAAGCGGTCAGGTGGACGTCCCGCCAGGGGTGGGAGTGCAGGTGGCGGATGTGAAGCAGGCTCAGTCGCAGGTGCTTGATTGCGGTCTTGTAGCTGCTGAACCCATCGGTGATCAAGACGGCAATCCGTCCTATTCTAGCCAAAACCTGCTCTAAAACGGCTTTGATATCCGCTGCCGTACGGGTCGGGCGCAATACCCAGCCCAAGACGGCGCCTGAGGAGTCAATGGCGAGAATCAATTTGAATTGCTTCCCGACGATCCGCAGGAAGGTCTCATCCATGTAGACAACGTGTTTCAGGTTCTCTGGAAGCTGTTTTCGGAGTTTCGTCCGCGCCAGGGCCTTCTTGGCCCGCGTGGTGCGCTCCTGGAGGAATTCGCGCAGGCGCTGAGTTAGACCGGAAAGAAAGGCCTTGGAGACGTGGTACTGCTGTGCCAAGGCCGCAAGGGGCGTGCCTTGCCGCAGGACGGCATCGAGGAGCTCATCGAGAAGAGATTGGCTCAGGACGTGGAAGACATAGGAGGTGTGCAGATAAAACTGCTTACCACACTGGGAGCAGACCAGGCGCTGGGGGCGCTGGCTGTGGGAGGCATCGCGGCCGTCTTTCCAGATGGCAGAGGACTGACAGGCGGGATTGGGACATTTAATCAGAAACCGAATGAAAACACTTATAAGCTGCGCCGTGCCAGAAGGAGCTGGCTCTGAGATGGCCAAGCGGAGCCATCCCTGGAGAGTGGGGGTTGTTTTGTTCATGGTATATCAGAGCAACCAAATCCCCCTCCAAGGATATTTTTGTCGGTTGCTACCATCCCTCCCCGAAATGTGAAAAATACCTCATTGGTGTTATTTTATTGAATTAACTGGCATCTAAATTGAAATGCATTAACTAAATTCATACATAGGGAGTCCTTTTGTAAACACTTCAAAGAATGAAATAGGCTTAAAAGGACAGGAATATCAGGCTCAGAAGATAATAATGAATACTTTTTCATAAAAGAGTTGTTCCTCCTATTGAGCCATTTTAAGAAAAACGTAGCAAAGTATATTACTTTAAGATTCAAGCATCTGCAGATGGAGATCGTTCTGATGACATGGTTAAAAAGTATTCGTGGGGGACAACTCAAGTTCCTAAGTCGAGAACAGATTTTGGACATTCATTATGCAACTTTGGAAGTTCTTGAACAAACAGGAGTGAACATCAAGTCGGAGAAAGCTCTTCGTGTATTGGAGAAGGCGGGCGCTGAGGTCAACCCAAAACAACAAATTGCAAAAATCCCTCCCCATCTCGTAGAAGAAGCCATCCGAAAGAATCCTCCCCGTTTTACACTCCATGGACGAAATTCGTTAAAAAAATGTAAATTTGAGGATGGAAGAGTGTATTTCAGTGTTTCAGGTGCCCCACCTTACGTCCTAGATCTAGATGGAATCCGAAGAAGAGCGACTTATCAAGATATTGAGAATCTGATCAAAATTACAGATGCTCTCGAATACATTCACATAGCGGGCGCTATACTTCCTGGTGCTGTTGAAGAGATTGGGGTTCCAGAGCCCGTTACAATGGCTCGTCGCTTCCTATTAAGATTGAAGAACACGGACAAACCGGGTTTAGCCACGGATGCATTCGTCTTTGCGGCAAATGACGCGATTCGACTCCAAGCAGCTGTGATGGGAGGAATTGAAGAGTTACAACGAAAACCGATCGGTTGGATGTGGAGCAATCCAGTAGCACCGCTAATGCATAGTAAAGAACAAACTGATAGTGTGGTGGTGTATGCAGAACAAGGATTGCCGATTCTTTTTGCAAGCGAGGTTATGGGTGGCGTATCAGGCCCTGCAACACTTGGAGGGATTCTCGTCCAACAAAATGCAGAAGTCCTGAGTGGGCTCACAATTGCCCAGATGGCGGCCAGCCCCCAGCGCCGTCCACCAGTCCTCTATGGGTGTGTAAGCCATGTCGTGGACATGAGATCCGGAGTTTGTGCCCTCGGTTCCCCGGAAAGTGGGTTGTTAAATGCTGCATCAGCGCAACTCGCGCGCTATTATGGGATGGCCTCACGAGGGACAGGAGGAACAACTGATGCGATCATTCCCGATATTCAAGCAGGTTACGAAAGCGCAATGGGGGCTTTAATATGCGCGCTTGCAGGTATCAACTTTGTGTTTAATTCAAGTGGAGGCGTGGAACCCGGAGTTCTAGCTATCTCCTACGAGAAACAGGTCACAGACAATGATATGCTCGGTATGATCACTAGAATTTTGGAAGGGATCACTATTGACGACGATACCTTAGCCGTCGATGAGATACATAAGATAGCTCCTTTGGTTTGGCGAGGAGAATCGAATTACCTCTACTCAAAACATACATCAGCTTATTTCAGAACTGAACATTTTTTCCCTCCCATCCTGAGTCGGGAGATGTTCGAGAACTGGAAGAAAGCAGGAGGACGGAGTTTGCGGAAGGTGGCACGAGAACGGGCCATGCAAATTTTAGCAGAACATGAGCCAGAACCCTTGGATCCAGATATTGAGAATGCAGTCAATGAAATTGTCCGGGACATTGAACAAAGAGAAATAAAAGGCTAACGTAATTTTGCATCCTTCGTTTAAATCGAGGAATTACTACATTATATATAAGAAGTATACCTAGACAATGTAAGCCTATCTAACAGGAGGTATGATAGATGAGAACCCAGGAGCAAGTTCTAAAAATCCTGAAAGAAGAACATTCCAACCTTAAGGAAACGTTCCAGATAAAACGGATCGGCATATTTGGCTCTTGGGTGAGGGGAGAACAGACTGAGGGTAGTGACATAGATGTGCTTGTGGAGTTTGAAAAGCCAGTGGGATTCTTCGCAATTATAGAGCTTGAAGATCACTTAAACGAGTTGCTTAGAGTACGAGTCGATTTTGTCACTTCAGATGCCCTAAAGCCTCTAATAAAGTTTTATATCTTGGAAGAGACCGTTTATGCCTAAAAAGCGAACTGTTAGGCTCTTTCTGCTAGATTCCTTGAAGCCATTAATAAAATTAAGTTATATACTCGGGATCTGAGCTATCAGGAGTTTATGCGGGATGAAAAAACAATAGATGCAGTTATTATGAATCTAGAGATTATTGGAAAAGCTTTAAAAATATTCTTGTGGAGATTAAGGAGAATTATAATAGAGTAAATTGGAAGGTATTGAGTTGTATGAGAGACAAACTCAGTCAGCTAACTTTGGCGTCAGCACTCATATTGTCTGGGAGATCCTATTAATTGACATACCCCTGCTTGAATCACAAATAAAGTTGATTTTGAAGACAAGTAATGATGATATTAACTAAATGAGAACTTGTCTGGAACTATTGTAAACAAGGAGTGATTTTTAGGCAACTATATCGGAATTAAGGCGTTACAAACGGACGGTACTGCCAATAGAAGAATTAGATTCAAGAGACTTTGGGATTTTTACGTAGCTTATGCTCGTACTTTCTTTTTTCATTCACAATATGGATCACTTGATGCTCTATTCTTACGAGGTGCTCCGAGATGTAATTTCGGTGACAGCGGAACCAAACGATTTCACTACACATGATGGCAGTTCGTGCTTTCTTTGCGATTGTGAGGAGTTGATTGATGCCGTGCTCAAATTCTTCGGTTTTGATGTACTCTTTATACCCTCCCTTCCGAAAGCCACCTAAAGATTCTCCTAGCCAGCAATATCTGATTGAATGTTTCGGTAAGACTTTCTCTAGATTTTCTCTATTGAAGTGGGGGAACTTCTTTGAGCCAGGAAACCGTCGCACATCAACTAGGGTCTTTATTCCATAGGTTTGTAGGATTCTGATTAGTTCATCGAGGGTTCTTGTTGAATGCCCAATGGTAAAAAGATCCATTCACCTGCCTTCTTACCAAAATTCTCTAACCCATTATCTCAGTATTGTATATCTCATCTGCTATGTGGAAAATGACTTATGAAAGATTCTCCCATACTCTAGAGATATTTTTTCGAGATTCGATAACAAGTAATCGTGATGAATCCACCAATCACAAATAAAAGAAGCACCATATTACCATTTGAAAAAGCCAATTCTGGCACTTCTGTTGTTTCAGATTCTGTTGTAGGTTCAGTTGTTGGCTTTCCAGTTATCTCAAGAGGAGATTCTATTTGCAAGGATAAGGATGCAACCCGTTTAGTATGTTTGCTTCCGAAATCATCGGATGACGCATGACAGGCCACGATAAATCCATAAGTCCCCCCCATCTCGAAACTATGGTCGGCATCATCTCCTGAATTTAATGGAAAAACGAACTCGATTAATGTTTCCTCAGCTCTTTGGGTTCCTGCACCTTCAATAATATTATTATGGGAATCTTCAGTGTGACTTCGTCCTGACACCGACTGATCGGATAGAGTTGCCTCCCCCGTGGCATCATCAACAGCTCCAAGAATCACATTTGCCTTATCCATTTTTTGTCCCAACGGACCGAATCCTACAGCTACCCAGCCTGTTCCGGGGCTAACCAAACCAATGTACATATTTTCTCCATTATGCTCCCAATGAATTTGCATTCCTGTGTTGGATTCTTCATAATGACCAGCATACTCATTTTGGTTAATAGTGCCATCTATGACGACTTGGGAAGTCTCGTTATAAGGGACAACGACATCAACTTGGAATGCCCAGCCAGTTCCAAGCATCAGAATAAACAACAGAATCAAGGGTTTATTTGTTATCATATTTCTTGCTTCTCCAATCTAACACTTTTCTGCGTCTTATTCTGGGAATAGATGATCTTTCATGATGATTCATAAAAGTTTTAGTATTAAAACCCAAATCAGTTACATTACGATTACACTAGCTAAAAATTATATATACATTATACTGTTAATAAAATGAAAACACGCTGAAGATTGTAGTAATTGAGAAGCTTAAGGGTGCAAGAAAGACTGATAATAATCATTTTGTTAACAATTATCATGTATGGTGCGATGGATGGTGTGAAGAAAAACGTTTTTCTATCACTTAGCCAGTGATCCTTCTAAAAATGAAGTGGTTGTTTATATATCATGCGCACAAAATGGAGTCTAGTGAATCTTGGCGAGTTAGATGGTTTAGAAACCCAAGTTATCTATCATGCTGTGGCTTTAGCAGTGAGCGAAGGAGTCCGTAGAAATACGGTACTGATTAATTGGCCAGATCGCCCCTTTGTCTGTATCGGGTTTCATCAAACCGTGGATCTCGAAATTGATGTTGATTATTGTAGAACAAACGGGATCCCCTTCTATCGGCGAGCGTGTGGAGGGGGAACCGTTCTGCTAGATAGGGATCAAATTTTTTATCAGGTAGTGACACACATTGATACTCCCGGCATTGCTAGGAAAGCTGATAAGTTCTATGAGCAATTACTCGCGCCGGTGGTGAAAACATACCAAGATTTGGGAGTTAATGCACAATTCAGACCTGTCAATGATATAGTAGTAGGAGGTCGCAAGATCTCTGGAAATGGAGCCGCTACATTCGAGTCTGCCATGGAACTTGTTGGCAATTTTATATTGGAATTCCCTCGGAAACTAATGGCGCAAATCCTCAAAGTACCGAACGAGAAATTTAGAGACAAAGTAATTAAATCCCTTGAAGCCGGAGTAACCAGTCTAAAGGACGAACTTGGAAGTATCCCATCTCGCAAAGAGATCATAGAAATCTATACGCGAAATTTTGAAGCATTACTTGGAATAGATTTCGAATGGGGAGAGTTAGATGAACGCACGCTCGAAATTATGGACAATTTGAAACACAAATATCAAACAGAAGAATGGCTATTTCAAGTCACAAGGAGAAACCCCCGATTAGTGAAAAGCTTAAAAATAAGCGGGAGTCTTCAGGTGATCCAGAGCCTCTATAAAGCTCCTGGGGGGCTTATCAGACTTCTAATGGAGATTGATCATGAAACGATTAAAGATAAATTAATCACCGGCGATTTTTGGATGCTTCCAGAGCGATCTGTGAATAGTTTGGAAAAGACACTGCGTGGAACAAAAATTGAGCTAACAAAGTTACAAAAGGTAATAACTCAATTTTATGAGCAAAACAAGATTCAAGCTCCAGGAACTACGCCCGAAGATTTCGTTAAGACAATTATACAAGGCGTTAATCAGTAAAAAATCATTAACGATGAAATATTTTAGTTTTTTCGGATTGTGAATTGATCCTTTGTTACTATGGCTGTTGAACAACTCGTGTGGGCAGGATTAATTAGGAAGCGATTAGATAAATCTAAGTGAAATTCTAGGTAACTTTAAATTGACAAAAGCAGATTTATAGTAAATATTCGGGAGTAAAAATATATGCAAATTCTTCAAGTGCATCATCGTTTCCCTTACTTATCAGAGGATGGAGAAATTACAGGAATTGAGGGAGGACAGGAACGGCATGTTTATGAGGTTTCAAGGCGTCTGGTGAAACGCGGACATGAAGTAACAGTGATCACATCTAATTTTAGTTCTGGTAGCAACAGAGTTGATCGGGATGAGGAATGGATTGACGGAATTCATGTAACTCGGGAGCCTGGATATCTTGTGGAACTCCCTCCATCAGGTGTTGTGATTCCTAATTTCTTGAAACGTCTTATCGATATCGAATGCGATTTAATTCATGCACACTCCACTTTTACTCAACCAACCGAGCTAGCTGCTTTGGCATCACGTCTCAAACGAGTTCCATTTGTGTACACCCCACACAGTCTTTTCTATTGGGGGTTTCATACAGATACAGAAAGGCGGCTCAGACGAATTTATGAATCAACATTTCTCCAAGTCCTCTTCAATTTAGCAACCGCAATCGTCGCAGTCTCTCCAATGGAAAAAGAAACACTTAGTGACGAATACGGAGTAGACCCTAATAAAATCCATGTAATTGGTTGTGGGATTGCACCGAATCAACTTCATAAAGAAGCAGACTTCACTCAAACTCTTAAAAAGTATGGAATTCCAATTGATCAACACTATATCTTATTTTTAGGTCTTTTGGATCAAAGAAAAGGTCCCCTTTATGCCACAAAAGCATTTAAAATTGTCCATGAAAAACATCCAGATACGCATCTTGTTTTAGTCGGTCGTAAACGTGATCAATATCAAGAAACGGTTAAATTCATAAATGAAAACTCCTTGCAAGATCATATCACGATTGTGGGGTTTGTAACGGATCCTGAGCGCAATTCATTCCTTAAGCATGCCACGGTAAATGTGCTTCCATCTTCATATGAGGCCTTTGGGATGTCACTTGCCGAATCCCTTTATCTGGGAACCCCGGTTGTCGCTTCATTAAGTGGGGGTGTGTCTTATGTAGTACGTCATGGAGTCGATGGATTCCTTTTTCGTGCTCCAGAAAGAGAAAATTCCGAACTAATTGCACAATATATTTGTCAAATACTTGAAGACCCTGATCTCGCTTTAAAAATGGGTAATAACGGGCGGGAACGGGTAAAACAGCTTTTTACTTGGGAAGCTGTATTGGATCAGATTGAGTCGCTCTATTCATCCGTCCTCAAGTGAACTTTCTCGCCTTCAACCTAATCAGAAGTTTATTTCATGGAATTAATTAATAAAATAAACCCAACTAGAAACAATCAAATATTGTAGAATGTAACTTTGACTAAATAATCGGCAGGTGTTTGTTACTTGAAAAAACTCGACTTAAGATCGTTGACAACAATTTTATTAATTATTACCATGGATGGTGCATAACCAAAGAGGAGTGGATCGTACTTATGACAGATGAACCTTCGAGTGCGTTAGCTGAAGCAGTGATCCTTGGTGATGCAAAAAGAGCCAAAGAATTGACTATGAGGTATTTAAATTATGGCATGGATCCTTTAACAATTCTCGAAGATGGGTTAGCCCGAGGAGTTCGTATTGTTGGTGAAAAATTTGAGGCAGGCGAGTATTTTTTACCAGATCTGGTCATGGGCGCTGAAGCGATGAAAGCCGGCATCCGAATTTTAGAACCCGAATTACAGAGAACACAGCAACAAATGAAATCAAAAGGTCGGATTGTTATTGGAACCGCAGCTGGAGATATTCATGATATCGGAAAAAACATCGTAATTGCCATGTTAGCAGCCGCTGGCTTTGAGGTTCATGATTTAGGTGTCGATGTATCGGTTGATAAATTCATTGAAACGGTACGGAAGTTGAAACCCGACATCGTCGGAGTCTCGGTTCTCTTGAGAATAGCGTTACCAGAACAACAGAAGTTGATTGAAGCCCTTAGGCGGGAGAAATTAAGGAATCAAATTAAAGTCATAGTAGGAGGAGCACCTGTAACCCCGATGTGGGCAAAAGAGATTGGTGCAGATGCCTATGGGGATAATGCTGTTTCTGCCGTTGCAGAAGCAAAACGATTGATGGATCAAACTCGCAAACCAGAAGGTGAAGAGCAATGAGCATCTTAAAGGGCGGGTTGCTAAAGATTTTGAGTCAGGAAGATATTTATGAGTTGCATCTCGCCACTCTAGATTTGCTCGGACGTGGCGTATTCATTGATGAAGAACAGATACTTAGTGACCTTGAAGCCGCAGGAGCCATTGTTAACTATGTAACACGGAAAGCAAAGCTACCGGACTATTTAGTGGAGGAATGTATAAGAAAAGCACCAAGCAGATTGGAGGTTCATGGAAGAGATCCCAAGAAATGTGTCAAATTAGAAGGAAAAAGAGTGTATACCCATAATGGAGGCACAACTACATATATTGTGGATCCTGATAATGAAAAGCGAAGAGAAGGGCTACAACAGGACATACGAGAGACTACGCGGCTCATGGATGCTTTGAAACAAGTTGATGCTTGTTCGCCCCTAGTAACATGTAGTGATGTACCTCCAGCCTTGATCTCGATTATAAGCCTCAAAGAAATGATTGAGAATACTATGAAACCGGTTTATCTTAACACGATCTCTTCCGCGGAGGAAGCTAGATTCTTCATCCGAATGGGAGTCCTTGTTAGTGCTGGAGCAGAGGAGTTCCGTAAAAACCCATGGCCCCAACCAGGAATTTCACCGGTTAGTCCTTTGAAATTTGAAAAAAAGATATCACAAGCTATCCATGTGTGTGCTAAAAATGGTCTACCTATAGGGATGTTGCCTGCGCCAATTTCTGGTGCGTCTGGTCCAATGACACTAGCTGGGATGTTGGTATTGCAAAATGCCGAGATTCTAACCGGTCTAACAATTGTTCAAATTGTAAATCCTGGGACTCCAGTAATCTATGCGGCGCGTGCAAGTACTTTGGATATGCGAACAGCCCTCAATTGTTGGGGAAGTCCAGAGTTGGGAATCATGGGCGCTTGTGCAGTTCAATTGGCCCAATATTACAACTTGCCTTCCGATGTTTACGGTGTTTCCACCGATGCTAAGCTGCCAGATGCTCAGGTCGGTTATGAAAAAGCATTTAATGGACTTCTTCCGGCATTGACAGGTGCTAATTTCATTTCTGGGATGGGGCTACTTGGAGGCGACACCAGCAGCTATGAACAACTTGTTATCGACAATGAGCTTTTTGGGATGATCTTCCGTACATTACGGACTCCTATCTTTCCGATTGATGATGATGCTCTAGCTCTAGATGTGATAGAACACGTTACAAACCTTGAGGGTGGAACCTTTCTGGCTCAACCCCATACACGGGATTATTTTAGAAGAGGAGAACATTGGATGCCAGACTACAGAATTAGTGAACGAAATAGTGCGGATGAGTGGATGAAATTAGGTGAGAGGGACATTGCAGACAGAGCAAGAGAGGTAACAAAAGAAATCCTCAAAGAACATCATCCGGAACCCCTCGACAAAGATGTTCGCGAGGAACTTGACAATCTAGTAAGGCAGGCACATGAGGAGTTAGTTACTTAGATACATATAGAACACTAAATACTTACAGGTCAGTTGCTTTTTATTCATTCATGCACAATTGCTCCTCCACGCCCCTGAGGGCGTCTAAGTGTCAAACAGGTAATGATAATGCATACCTCCTGCAAAAACATAGTTAGAATAGGTTAGATTCAAGTAAAAGATGTGATAAACTATGATATATATGTCCTCCAATAACAATAGAAACGCTAGGCAGGTATCTACGAAAAACCCCTACCTTGCTGAGAGAGTTGGGATATTTTCATATTCAGTTTGGGAGGAGATTGGTAGTCTTGCCCAGCAGTACGAGTGTATCAGCCTTCTCGGGGGCATTCCAGATTATGAAACCCCAAAAAAATTGAAAGATGCTGCCAAAAAAGCAATAGATGAGAATTTTAATCAGTATTGTTTTAAAGGGACTAACTCTCTTCTAATGGCCATAGATGAGAAATTACGATGGTTCAATGGCATTGATGCAGATCCTGAGACAGATATTATAGTGTGTTGCGGATCTGGTGAGGCTTTAACAGTCTCTATGCATGCTATTCTAAACCCTGGAGATAAAATAGTATTATTTGAGCCTTTTTTCGCAAGTTACTTACCAATGGCTAGAATTACCGGGGCTAAACCCCTCTTCATGACTTTACACGCACCAACATGTCATTTAGATCCTGAACATTTGAAAAATGCTTTTACAAACAGACCAAAAGCCATCCTCTTGAATTCGCCACATAATCCTTTTGGAAAGGTGTTTTCACGCGAAGAACTTCAACTTATTGCTGATATGTGTGAAGACTATAACGTGATCTGCTTAACAGATGAAGTCTATGAACATTTTGTCTATGATGACCTGAAACACATTAGTATTGCGACCCTTGGAAGTATGGCAGAACGAACCATCACTATAAGTGGCTTTTCCAAAGTTTTTGGATGCACAGGGTGGCGGGTCGGCTACACAGTGGCCAATAAAACTATTTCCAAAGCAATTCAAGATTTACATGGTCTTTTCACCGTTTCGGGCCCCCATCCGCTCCAAATCGCGATTGCAGAGGTCTTGCAGGAATTATCAGCATCATATTATGAAGAACTTGCCAACACATTTGCTCATAAGAGAGATTTACTCCTTGAAACTCTAACGAATGCTGGACTAACCTGTATAAAACCGAATGGGGCATTTTACATCGTTGCTGACGTCAAACGAATGGGGTTCAATGATAATATTGAATTTGTAAAGCAGCTAATTAAAACCGCTCAAATTGCATGTATTCCGCTTGTTAGATTCTACAATAACAAAATATTAGACAAACGCTATGTTCGATTTACTTTTAGTAAGAAAGATGAAACACTTCAGGAAGTAGAAAAACGATTAGAAAATTGGGAGGGATCTCGGTATTGATAAAAAGAATGATCCTTTATAAATAATCAATGATGTGAATCCTCCCCCTCAACATTGGCGAATAAACTGTTTATTTCTTAAAAATGAGTAGATTCGTAGCATATTTCTCTATAAGAAATAAATCCAGAACCGTATAAGCTTCATTTAATCTAATATGAGCTTTCTAAGGCTTTATAAATATCTCCAGATCCGTTTTTTTTGCGAGCGACAATGTAATGGCCTTTTATTTTTCTAGCTAACTTTTTAGCTTCTTCTACTGCTTTATCAAAGGGGTTCCATGTGGCGATATGCACATAGAACTCACCTGTATCCTCTTTGACAAGGAAAAAACCACTATCCACGTATTTATATCCGGTTTTGAGAATTTCTACATTCATTCAGGTATTCCTCCTTAATTTTACAATTGGTTTTATAGCTAAATTATTACATCTTATCTCATTGAAGGAGTTTACTAAGACTTTGCATCCCTATGTTTGAGAAATCCATTCTGTAGAATTTTATGTACGTCAGGGACTTAAATCGCGATTTTTATGGAAGTCAACACTTATGTTGATTTAACTTTTATCGTAAAAGATGGGAATTAGTAAATGTGGGATGATTGATCTATAGAGAGATTCTTTATTGTATCAAAGTATACTTATAACATGATTAATAAATATAAACCATATTGTAAGTTCTAACTTTTTTTAAAAAATGATGACTGTTTAAATTTCCATTAAAATAGTAATATTGGTCTTCTTTAGGGTTTTGATATTGTAAAATTAATTAAAACAATGGACTATTGAAATCACTGTTTAAACAAAAGAATAAAAGATGAGGAGCATATTTGATCAACTATATGAAAGTGGTTTTATGGCACTACTCCATGACATCCTACTGAGATTAAAGACTCGAAGTGCTCAGAAATACTTAGATCAAAGTGATTCTTTTGCGCAGAAGTTAGAGGGGCTTTTCACCGAAGTTGAAGAGACACCCCCCCAACTTAATAGGATCTTGTGTGTTTTAGATTCTGATATACCTCGATGTATTGACGCAGGTCTTTTTGCCTTGAACTTTACAGACCAGTTTAAGACGGATCTGTACTTACTCCATAAGGGTATACTAGGACCTCTCATCTTAGAACAAGCTGTTGAGTTCCAAGAGACGGTTGTATTAGATCAGGAAGTTGATTCTATAGAGTTTGACGAGATTGTGCAGTTTGTAGAAGAATATTCCATTGATTTGATTATAACTTCAGGTAATATTCCATTTGCAACAAGGTTGTTAAGTGAACTTTCCATTCCAATTTTGTTCACAAAACATCACATGTATTCGCAGAGTAGGGTACATGATTCGAGTTCTATATAACAAGATGAATAAGAAATGGTTTGTTAATTCTTGATTTGTACTTATTTTAATATAAATAATTAATAATTATGCATTAATAAGGATACCGTCTGTTTTCCAAAATTAAAACGCACAATAAGCTAAATTTTTGATCGATTGGATGTCATTTATCGATATAGGTAAGTTATAATTTTCCATTTACTCGTAAAATTCTAATTAGGAAAATAGAAGTAGTTATAAAAAGAATTTTCTTATAAAGACAACGCAAAACCTCTTTGTCTGCAAAAGGGAGGAATGGTTTAATTAAATAAGAATTTTTGATTTCTAGATTCCAACAGAGAAAAAACGTGTATGAACCTGTTCCTTTGTGTAGAGATGGTTTTATGAAAGAATTTCATCGGATTCTGGTTGGTCTAAGAAAACGAAACATGCAACGGTATTTGGATCAAGCTGATGAGATGACCCAGCAATTGGAGGAGTTTTTCCATGTAGTAGATGAAACGCCACCTAAGCTCAACCAGCTCTTATTAATCATGTCTCCCAAGTCCCGTTGCTTATATGCGGGAATATTTGCACTACGCTTAGCCCATCAGTTTAAAGCAGATCTGTTCATAATGCATAAAGGTATTCATGCACCTCTCATTATTGAACAGGCATCTGATCTTCAAGTGAATATTGCTCTTGATCAACAGGTTGATATTTTCCAACCAGATATGATTGAAAAATTCGTGGAAGATCATAACATTGATTTAGTCATTATTTCAGGTGCTCTCCCGTTCGCAAAAAAATTAATAGCCAGTCTTTCAGTTCCAATTTTGGTTACGAAACATCCTATTTATTCCAAGAGATAATAAGAAGGCCTTCGACCTTTGGAACATGATTAAATTAAAATCAATTAATCCTTTAGATGTGTTCTTACAATACTGATATTATGCAACATATCTTTTCCTTGTATACTCTATTAATTAAAATCCTCAATACGATTTCATACCTTCTTAAAAAAACCAATAAGCAATTATCCAATGTATTCCTATTCTGCGATTCTATTACTTAAGAAATAATGAATATTAGAGAGGCAGAATAATATGTGGCCTACGGAGCGCCGGATCATGCGGGCTAAGAAATTCCTGACAAAGAGTCTCATCAAACCAGGAAGCCTTTGGATCGAGTTCGGCGCAGGATATGGAACATACATTTTAGTCCTTCAAGAATACATTAAAGACGGGTTTGTGATCGCTCTTGAATTGGATCCTCGACGTCTAAAAGTTTTAATAGAATTAGTTGAGACCCAAAAGCTTTTCAACGTGTTAGTACTTCGTGGCGATTTCCATCATCCCCCTTTGAAATTGAACTCCTGTGATGGAGTTCTCATGGCGAATGCCCTGCATTTTTCGCCCACTCCACAGAAATTGATTGTCAGAGCGCACCGTATCTTACGAAAAGGAGGAAGATTAGTCATTGTGGAATATTCCGTTTCTTCACCACTTCCTTGGATCCCCTATCCTGTTTCAAAACAGAACCTCTTCAATCTTTTAGAAACCGAAGCGTTCCGAAATATTCAATTGTTAACTGAAGATCATAGAACCTACAGTGTCGTGGCTTGCCGCCTCTAAGACACGAAAATCATTTTTGAGGTCGTGATTTTTGCATCTAATCATGGTTCGATTTCCTTAAATGAGTCTCACGTCTTAAGTATGATATTGAGTTAGAGTACATGAACTTAAATGCAAAAAAATACGAGTAAAGGAGAAAAACAACTTAATAAAGAAAAGGCTACTGGCCCCATTTATACTTTTCCGCCACAAAAAGGCTATTATCGTTTTTTGTATCCGATACTAAGCAATCCTAACAGCGTAATTACTACGTAACTGATCGCTCTTCCAAACTCGGTGACAATAACCGTTTTTTCTTGTATGATTGAGTATACTGAAGGCTCAGTTGTGAGAAAAATGACTTCAGCTGGGATATGAGCGTAATTGGGAATGTCAGCCGCATCCGAATATCCTCGATTCTCCCAATAACCTCGATAATCCTCAACGACTAGCTCTATATGTTCAACATATTTTACCCATTTATACCCCCATTTACCAGGGGCAACGACAATCGCTGGAAACCCTTCAATGTCAGTTAATTGTTTCCCATCTTTCTCATAAGCTAAGATCATATCTGGACGATTTCGAACCTCTTTGACCGGTAAACTACTTGAATAGTCATCTGTCGCATAAAAAACCATATCTACAGCTTCAGATTTCACTTCAGTTAGGATTAGAAGGTAGCTCAGTTGGACTCCAGTCCAATTCCCCGCGTCAACCCGTGCACCACTGACGCAAGTTAAACTGGTAGACACAGTAACTGCTGGCAACGCCCCAAGTTCGTCATATGTGAGACTCATGGGGTGCTCGATTGATCCATCGATTTTTAATCTCCAAGAAATTATGTCGATTTGAGGAGGAGCGGTGGTTAGAGACATTTTGCTTTCTTTTTTCAATTGAGTTGGTTTCATTTGAGTTTGTTCGGGACTTCCAAGTGATCCTAAAGGTACCATTAAACTCATCAGAACGATTGAGCCAAGGATGACAACTAAAAAACCTATTTTTTGTTCTTTGATCAATTTTATCTCCTAAAATTATCTTTTAATAACTTCGTATGCATTTTTTCTCAAATAAACCTTTATTTGCCGGTTTTGGGATTAACTATAGTTAATTTTTATATAGAACTTATGGGAAGAAACCTCTTTATGAAGTAAATAAGTTTTTAACAGTTGTCCATGTGTTTAATAATAAAGCTGTTTGATTATCAAAAAGGTATTAAACTTAATTGGAAGAAATTTTTTATTGATTAAAAGCCGTTTACACATTTTTAAAATGTAGTTTGGCGACAAGAGGAAGAATTGATGGAGGGATATCACTAGGACTTGAATTTCGTAGGTCTAACTGATATTTCCTGTCTAGTTTGTCGACTTCTATTTCAAATATATATTTAGCAAGAATACTCGCAGCAGCTACAGAAATTTCTGATTCACCTCTTGTTTTTTGTAGAATCCGAATAGAAGGTGATGCAATAGTCTTAAGACGGAAATCTGTTTTTTGAATGTCGAATTTATCAATTACAATTTTTACCTGCTGATATGAGAGGCTTTGAAGCACATCTTTGATCACACGCGCATGACCCCATGCGAGGAGGTCATTCAGACTTTTTCCTTCTTTTTTAAACTCACTATATTGTTCATTGTATGTTTTAGGCCTCAATAGGAGTAGTTTTCTTTTAAATTTGAGTTTCAAGAGTTCCTCGGCGAGTTCTAAAAGGCGTTTCTTTTTTAAGATCTTTGAATCCTTCACTCCCAACTCTCTAAGAGCATTAATTTCAGTGGGAGACAAAGCCACAGCTTCAACTACAAGGGGACCCCACCATTCTCCTTTCCCAGCTTCATCGCTTCCTATAATAAAGTCATACGTTGTATCTACCATAAGAATCGAATGAATCAGTTCTCGAGATGCTTGACTTCCATTGTGGACTATACTGCCAGACGTATAAATAACAAGTTGTACATCCCTGTGTTTTATTCTTAAAAGTTCATGAGGAGTTTTAAGAGGTAATTCCCTCAAGCCAAGTTCTCGAATTCGACCTTGCAGCCTGGCAATTTCTTGTGGGGTAAGATAAAGAGAAATAGCTGTCATCGCACTCGATTGATCCTTGGTCGTTCAAACTTAATATGGCTTTGTGTCCAAACGTAGTCTTATAGGTCATATTTGTAATGACGTCTACATTCACAGGATTTCCACGAATAATTTTATCAACGACAAACAAATTCATATTCAAAGATCGACTCAAGAGTTAAAAACACCTGTGAAAGGTTTAAATGAAGTAGCTCATTTTATATAGCTATATTGGACGAGATGATTTCAATGGCGGATGTTCCAATTTTTCTTAGCATCGCCAAGATATCTGAACAAATCAAAACAGGTGAGATCTCTCCCGTTGAACTTGTAGAACAGTTATTGGCTAGAATTGAACAGCTAAATATTAAATTGAATACCTTTGTCACAATAGATTTTGATCGAGTCAAACAAGCTGCAAAGAAAGCTGAAAAGGAGATTCGGGTTGGTAAGTATCGAGGTCCCCTTCATGGGATTCCGATCGGCATTAAAGATCTTATCGACACTGCAGGGATTGTCACCACATACGGATCTGCCATATACAGGAATAATATTCCTAATAAGGATGCAATGGTAGTCAAACGGCTGAAACGAGCTGGTGCAATCCCCTTTTTTAAAACAAACACTCATGAATTTGCTCTAGGAATCACAACAAATAATCTACATTTTGGTCCTACGAGAAATCCTTGGAATTTTGATCTTATTCCTGGAGGATCAAGTGGAGGATCTGCGGCCGCTACAGCAGCCCATCTTTGCTTCGCAGCGCTCGGATCTGACACCGGGGGATCCATTCGAATTCCAGCGGCATTTTGTGGCTTAGTCGGACTTAAGCCAACCTATGGTCGAGTTAGCCTACAAGGAGTCTTCCCACTTGCAACAAGTTTAGATCATGTAGGCCCAATCACAAAAACTGTGGAGGATGCTGCCATCTTGCTTCAAGTTTTAGCGGGATTTGATGAAGACGATCCGCGCAGCCTTATGGCTCCAGTTCCCAATTATCGTGACGGTTTTGCAGATGCCACTATAGAAGGAGTTCAATTTGCGATTTCCAAGGATTTAAACCCTACACCTTTAGACTCTGAGGTAGAAAGAGCCTTCAAGACCGCAATTTCGAAAATTGAACGTTTAGGGGGAGAAATTCTCGATGTGCGCTTGGCATCTGCAAACATGATTGAGGATGCTTCGTCAACCATCCTTTTAGCAGAAGCGGCGGTTCAGCATACTGAACTCCTAGCGAAATATTCGGATAGGTATGGGGCAAATGTGATAGAACGATTTAGGGCGGGTCAGAATATTCGAATCGATGAATACATTAGAGCGATAAGAACGCGGGAAGTTATCCTTCGTGAATGTGAGACCTTATTCCAAAAAGTCGATTTTCTCATGTCGCCTCCGACTCAAATTCGACCATCAAAAATTGGAGAAAAAACAGTTATTATAAATTCCACAAAAATTAATGTCATATCGGGTTGTACTCACTTTACCCGACTAGGAAACATCACAGGAATACCAACAATCGTTCTTCCTTGTGGATACAGTAATGATAACTTGCCGTTGAGCATTCAATTCATGGCCCCAAAATTAGGTGAGCCAGCTTTACTCAAAATGGCTTATGCATTTGAAAAGGCCACGCCTGAATTACGTAATAAGTCTCCTCCACTCTAGTGTTCATGCTCTTATGATTGAAGGATGTCTAGAACTAATAAACTTAATTTTTAAAAAAAAGGGATGTGAGACTAGTGCTCTGTTACACTCACAATGAGGGGG
>JBHIFL010000053.1:0-28261 GCA_046761065.1 Candidatus Heimdallarchaeota archaeon | reverse complement strand
ACTAGCTTCTTTCAGTTCTAAAAAGGGCATCACTTTGAAAGAAAAAACTGATTTCCTATGTATGAAGCAAACAATAGGTTTTTTACAGAACCTTTTACAGTATACTAAGATATGTTACTCTCTTATAATCTAAAAGAATATCCGGTAACAATCGAAGGTACAATTAGAGACATTTCTAGGAGCAGATCAGAAATGTTAAACAAAGAAGAACATCGTAAGGATGAGCTTTTAAAAAAAGCATATCAACTCGGATTTGAATTGGAAAAAACTTATGGGAATTGTGCTCAATGCGTACTGCTAGCTGTTCAAGAAACCCTTGGTCTTAGAAACGACCTTGTGTTCAAGGCTGCGACAGGATTTGCTGGTGGGATGGGATTGATGGGATTGTCAGCATGTGGGGCCCTTTCAGGAGGAATCTTGGCAATTGGACAAAAATTTGGCCGCGAACGGCACAATTTAACCGATCCTGAGCGATTTCGATTCAAAACATATAAGCTGACGAAAAAACTCCATGAACGATTTATCGCAGAATATGGTAGTTCTACCTGCCATGACATTCAGCAACGAATATTTGGCCGTTCCTACAATTTGTGGGATCCTGAAGAATACAAGCAATTCGAGGAAGCAGGCGCGCATCGCGACAAATGTCCAGAGGTGGTAGGGGAAGCCGCCAAATGGGTTGTCGAATTACTTTTTGAAGAGGAATAAAAAGCAAATAAGGCGGGATGGAGCTACTTAATCCATCTTAATGAATAAAAGAATAGCTTGGAAGCCTTTCATATGAACCCAGTTATAGTATTCAAAAGGACAGAACAATTATATACGAAGTTCTTTTGGTAATTCAAAAACGTGCCTAACATTTGGGATTTGCTCTCCTAGGATCGTAATTGCATTTAAATCGGCAGTTCCCAGTCCATGAGTGGTCGCTAGCTGCAAGTATTGGATGTCTTTTGGATCGATTCCCATCACACTAGCACAAACAGCATCAACTGCCACCATGTCTGTCCCAGCGATAATAAGATCCATTTTTACAGGATTCCCCGACGTTTCATTCTTCTCTGAACCGATAAGTCCATCTACAACTGTAAGTCTTGGAGTAAGGATAGAGGTCAAATCGACAATCTTTTGGTGAATCTTCCCATGCATGATGCTCTTCGGCCAGATGGCGCCCATCATGTTCTTCATGCCACAGGTGATATAAGCCATATGATGCACTTTGAGTTTAGGGACGGAGATGAGACATGTGGCATCCAATACAGTACGAGCAATGTGAACCTCCTTCAAAGCCATAGCATTGGGAATTTTCACTTTAACCATATTATCTTTATTCAGATTAACTAGTTTGAGTTGATGTCTTTTTGCTATCTCTCTAATGCCAACAACATCAAATGCTCGTTCAGTACTCCCTGGAACCCCTCCTTCTCCAATGGTTATATCCAAAAGGCCATGATCCTTGAGAAATTGAATAATAGCCTCCATGACTTCAGAACTCGTGGTGACCCCAGTGGATGGGTGAGCTGCGGTAACATAATTCGGTTTCAGAAGAATTTTATCCGAAGGTGCAACAACCTTGGAGGCCTGAATATCACGAAGCACTTGCATTGTCAGCTGCTTGGCATTGTCACCTTTCGCAATCGATACTTGGGGTTTCTTCATTACCATACGTTCCTTTACCAGCATGTAACCCCTTCTTATTAAGGATAGATTACTGCGACGTGATTCCATTCATATTCTTTGATATTTCCTTATTCGGGTGGTTCCAAAATGATTAGTAAATTTAAGCAGTTCCATTAAAGAAAACTCATTCAAGGGTAAGAGACCTCACTCCTCCCAGGGTTTTAGAGACTGGGGAGAAATCTCTTCAGCGTTCCAGTTCAGGTAGTGGTGTTTAGAGAGCCTGCTCCAGACTCTTTCAGCTGCCCGTTGGACCCCCTTGAGGAGTTCCTTTTCATCTATAGTGAGAAGTTTCCCGTCCTCTATGACGATCCTCCCATCTACAATGACGGTCTTTACATCACTACGTTGGGCGTTGTTTACAAGGTTCCTTATCGGGTCACGCACCGGAACCATATTCATAGTTTCTATAGCAACGATAACGATATCTGCAAGCGCTCCAGGGGCTATCCGTCCTAGATCAGAGCATCCTATTGCTTTAGCGCCTCCGAGGGTTGCACTATTGAAAATCTCTCTCGATGAGCCGGAGTGACAATCCCAGTCTGCGAGCTTTGAGACATAGGAGGCAATCCTCATCTCGTTGAGCATGTCCTGAGGGGCAGTATCCGTCCCGATGCTAACGTTTACACCAGCTTTAAGATACCGAGTGTGGGAGTGTAACATATTACCTCTCTTTGCAAAAACAACCGGATCATGGGAAACGGTC
This sequence comes from Candidatus Heimdallarchaeota archaeon, assembly GCA_046761065.1. Classification (GTDB taxonomy): domain Archaea; phylum Asgardarchaeota; class Wukongarchaeia; order Wukongarchaeales; family JBHIFL01; genus JBHIFL01. The sequence goes on along the minus strand of JBHIFL010000053.1, from coordinate 25,881 downwards.
GCACCAGATTTGGCGAGGAGTTGGAGATCCCCGCCATTCACAGGTGGGTACGCGACCAGAGGATGACCGGTGATAGCCCAACCATGGGCTATTATGAGATCTGGTCCAAGGAGGCCAGTATCGTAAAGGAACTCGATTGGTGTCTGTTTGTACATTCTGAGCATGTTCTGGAACTCCACCAGCCATTGCGCCGCGTGAATACTGATAGGTACTTTAAGCTCGTCTGCCGTCTTTCTTATGGCATTTTGAAGTTCATGACTATTAGTATCCACTTTATCTGGGTAGAGAGCCGGCATCAACCTCCCATCTAAGGCACCTGTGTATTTTTTAACGAACTTCTCAGCTTCTTCCAACCTTTTAAGCCCTTCTTCTAATTCGTACCATCTTGTTTGTATGTTGGCTCCCTGTGTCCGTTCCCAGACGCCGTCATAGATCTTGGGGCCCTCACATGCTCGAATTCCAAGCTCATCGATGAGTTTGATAGTTGTTCCTGCCCCTAAGCTGTCTACTATGCCGATTTCGACGAAACTGGTATTACCACTTCTGAGACACTCAGCTATCGAGTATTTTGCAAAGACTTCGTGATCTTCTTTCCGCAGACTAAGATTTAAGGCTGTAAGGTTCTCGCCAAGACTACTCATGTAGAAGTGCCTGGCTCCCACGTCTTCTAAAAAGCTCTTGTCTTTTGGAGAGCTGGAGGCATGGATGTGGGTATTTATCAGCCCCGGCATTACTAGACTTCTACTGGCGTCTATCCACCTGTTGACCTCGCTGGCGTAAGACTTCCCCACATGCTTTATCCGATTCCCTTCGATGATTATGACACCATCACGAAGGAGCCTATGTTCTTTACCGTCAAATCCCACTATGAATTTCCCTTTGATGCCTAGTGACAAAATTACCACCTTTCAATATGTTGTTTTCTAAGCTCGTATTTCTGTTATCTTAACTTAATATTCCATATCCCTAATCCCTACTACTATTCTTGGGATAATTAATTTTAGAGGTTCGTGGGATGGGGTGCTTTTAAGAGCGCTTCCACAATTGAATGCCATTAGATTATTACAATGACTGTGTTATGACTTTAAGGAGAAGTGCCGTTATTTTTGCAGTAGCTTATTGGGCGGTTAATTCAGGACGCTGAGAGTTATCACATCTTTAACATTTGAAATATGATCTAAATCCCACAGGCGGTTCAGGAGTCGCTTTATTTGGGGCATTGGAAGGATTTCATTAGCGAGCACCATGAACTTCTCGTTCACTTGCTCATCTGTCATTAGATTTTCAGGTGATCCCGTTGCATGGTGTATAGTTTCCGTATAAGATCGACCGTCACGCATAGTTAATGTTACCACTGACTGATCTTCAGCTAGCGAGGAGTCTGGCGTTGCCATAATACAATCCCGTAAGACAGACACAACTGGATCCCGCACACGAGAATCAGTGAACTGATCAGGGTAGGCAGTACCATCTATCAAAGCTACTGCCATAGCATGATAGAACGAAAACTTCCCTTCCAACCCGGTCAATGGGTGGCGTCGATCCACTAGCTCTAAGACTAATGGGTGAATTCGTGCCTCTAAACGATCCACTGTGCCTGGTATTGCGTCCACACGTTCTCGGATGGCAAGAACAGCATCAATTAGTGGATGGTTCACAACTCCGCAAGCATATAGTTTCAATCCAATGTTAGATAATTCCCATTGTTCGCCTAAGGCACACAAAATTTTTTTTAGATTATAGGAGGTTGAGAGGACCGAAGTAAATCCTCGACGCCCTTCGAATATCTTTTTTGTGGATGTAAACCCTTTTTTAGCTAAAAGGACAGCTAAAACTCCACTCTGGGCACTTCGTCCTGGGTGGAAGGGTTTACTCATGGATCCAAACACTTCCCGAACACCAGCTGCTTGGATCCCAGCAATACCCAAGGCGTGAATCATTTGACTAGTATTCAAGCCTAATAGGCGTCCCGCCGCAGCCACCGCTCCAAAAACACCCACCGTCCCGGTGATGTGCCATCCCTTCTCATAATGGAAGGGATGAATAGCTAGAGCTACTCGACAAGCGGTTTCAATGCCTAAGACTGTCGCTGTTAGGAAATCATGTCCTGAGATGCCGTGATCCTCTGCGACAGCTAGGGCTGCGGGGATAGTGGGTGAGGAAGGGTGGATTATTGTAGGGAAGTGAGTGTCATCGTAGTCATCAAAGTGTCCGAGATAGCCATTAGCCAAAGCGGCGTTCTGGAGCGAGGTTTGAGTACCATTTTCGAGAATAGTAGCACGGGTTTGGCTACCTTCCTCGCGAAAGATATCTAAGAGGATTTGGAGAGATGGATCTTTTGATGCGCGGATGGCTACAGCAATGAAGTTAATGATGCAACGCTTACCTTCATGAAGGATAGTCTCGGGAATGGACTCTGGCTGAGTTTCTATGATAAACCGGGCTAAATTCGAGGTTATATCCATGATTATGCTCTCCATGAGCGCGTTGGAACACTAAAGGTGAGTTAAATAACTGGTTGGTGAGGACACTACGGATATGGTCGCAAAAAGTACTGCGTTTATTATAATTTGAACAACCCACCCCTCTGCTGTTTTGCAGAAAAAGTCTGACAATATGATTGTTAGGGCAAGAAATCCTATTATTAGGTTCAATCCAACGAAAATTAAACCGATATTTTGTTGTAGTATAGTTCCTAAGAGGAGGAATTGTAATAATACAGAAAAACTGATTACAATCAACTCGAGAATGGGGGAAAGAACCACCTTTTGAAAACCATTTTGGAATTTAGGTCTCATTATTCCTTTAAAGAAAGATTCGTAAAACAAGAATACGACACCGTAAATCACAATATAAAGTGGTAAATAATGGAGCCGGAGGGAGGATGTTGAAAATGTGAGTGATAAATGATTACCAACAGTAATGTATAACAATCCCAGAAGTATTATCGCCACACTAATTCCAAGAAATATTCTTTCGCTTATTGATTTCTTTCTGAAGGATTGCTTGATGAATTTGGAGTATGAAAGTTTTTGTTTGTAACCCTTCAACGATTTCGTTGCAATATACCCAAAAACTATGGCATTTCCAATAAATACTGCAGCAATCGAATTTGTTAATATAAATGGAGAGATTTGAATCAACAATAGTGTAAGCATTGCTGTTATAAATGAACCTACAATACCACCGAGTATAATTGCTTGGGTTGCTATCTTAAGTAAGCTCTTCCAATCGCTTTCGTTTGAATATTCATGTTTTTCTCCCCGTATCCCCAATAAATCATAGACTATCATTACCACTGACATTATTATACTTAAACCACCAATAAATGCTATAAATACTGTGACAATGATTAAACCGGGGTTTATTGTGATAAATTGCTCCTCACCGAAAACAGTCCCTGTTGCCCATTTAACAATCGCATTCATCACAGCATTTTGATATAATATGGTAAGATGATTTGAATTGGTATCCATAAATAGTAGTCTTTTTGTTCCGTTTATATCATAAACTTTTCCTGGCTCGCCAGTATTATTGATAGACTTATAGAATGTTGATGTCACTTTATCATTTTGGATCACAGTATCGCCCTTAGAGACTATTAGCAAAAGATTCTTTGGAGTTGAAGTATTAACCATTTCTGGTGATACAGCTGGAGCCACTCCAATAGTAGCTAAAACGGTGTTTAATTTTGACCCCATATCGATTGCGACTCTACCTCCCATACTATGACCTATAAGTACTATCTCTGATGTGTTTCCTATTTTCTTCTTTTCTAACGCTTGTAATACCGCCTTTACATCCTTCTCAAAATTACTTGAATTCGTCATGAACCCTCCACTGTCTCCATGACCTCTAAGATCCACTGAAACTGAGGTAAAACCTTTATCCGCAAGAGAAAAAGCGATTAGCTTCATCATTTTCCTATTACCCGAAAAACCATGAAGTAATATAGCCACGGGCGATTTCTCGGTGGTATCGGGTTTCACTGTAACATCAAATGTTATCTGAATGCTATCTTCTGTGACAGTTTTGAATGTCTGAGTTGGCATTTCATTATTTAAGAGTAACAAAGGCAAAAATCCTGAAGTAAAGATAATAGTCCCCAGTATTAAAAGCATTAAATGTGTTTTAGGCAATGTGGACACCAATTAGGAACTGATATTAAGTAAAAATACCAACGATTAGTTTATTTGTTATTTTCTGGCATTAACTCCACCCCGTATTTACATCCATGACATTGAAGTCGTCCTTGTCGATAATCACAAATAACTACCCAATCCAATTTTCCTTCATTCTGAACCCAGCGGACAGCATTGATTTCGCATTTATACCGTGTCAAACGCGATAACTCCTGAATAATCGACCTTTGAGAAAATAATGATCTGCTCTTTAATAATGATACGGACATAGAGCAAGGGGAGAAGTGTCATGGCATTAGGATCTACATCTAATGTCGATCACTTGCACCATGAATAAAACTTCCAACACTAGCACAAGTGAAATGACTTCAAACTCTCTGGTAGTAATCTGATAATCATTTAATGTATAGCATGTGAGGTTTCATTTTTAAGTTCCTATAAGATACAGAACTTTCATTCCATTTATCTTAAATAATGAAAAGGATATAGAACCGACCAATGAGCGGGTGCAATTGCTTGAAGTGTTGAAAGTCACACACAAGTTGACAACTCTTGTAAAACATTTCAAAGAGAAATATAACTTTGAAATTAAAGGATTAGATTTTCATCAAGGTACTATAGCATTCCAAAAAGAGATTTACCCTTTTGCTTATGCTGCTTGGTGTTTCTTATCGATTATCAAATATTTAGAGCCGTCTTCGGTGGTTTCACCCCGCTTTACTCCTAAACCTGAAACAAACCAATTTTGGGATCACTTCTACCGTCGTGAATTTTTTAATGAAGAAAAATCAGTTGAAACTACAAATTTCAACTTTATGACACTACAATTTAACCGGACAACAATCTGTTCTCGCCCCAAATATTTCTCAACACCCTCTTTACTGGATGAACTGCTTCCACTTGTAACGGCCAAAGTCAAAGAAAAAGTTTTTTCTTTCTGGTTTAATCAACAACTCTTTTTCGAAACCAACTTTGCCGATCCCAATCAGAAGAGCGTGTTTCCCGAAATACAGATTCGAGATACATCCCCCATTGGAGTAAAAGGCTGGTGCAACGTTCTTCCAGGAGAATGGGATGAATGTGAGATTCAAGTTGGAGAGGAGAAAGTTCATACAAAAGGCATGGGTAAACCGTTTCCTCCCTCATTGATGTACTATGGTGGGCATTTAGGTAAAAAACCAAGTGTGATTTTGAGTAAAACAAAGACTGATAAGATTAAACTTCCCGTCCGTGAAGAGCTCAGGGAAATTGAACGATTAATCGGGCCCAATAGAATTCTCTTGGTAACTGAGCATGAAATCTGGAGCAAATTCTTCCGATTATCTCTAGGAATACCAGCAGAGAATATTTGCATTGATAATAGATGGCGAGAAGAGGTTATCAAGAAATTTATAGATCGTCACAGGATATTGATTGAGTCTTAGTTTGTAATAACCTGCAATAAAAAAAAGAAAAATAGTTGAACTACTCGAATTATTACCAATTATGGTAGGATTATCACAAATACATGAATATGACTTCTCATAAGGAATTTAAGAGGGATAATTAGGTAGTTATTAATATTAAATTCGTCCAGTTTCTCATTTCATGAATACAGGTTTTTTTCTGACTTTTTACCAAAATTTAGTTGGTAAACAAACCAATTTCCAAATTCTTGTCTCAGTTCAAATCCTGCTTCTTCTGCCCAATATTTTTCTGTCTTTCGTCGCGGGTAATCGGGGTCTGGAAACAGTTCGCAAAGGCAAACCAAGCCATCTGGTTTCAGGATGCGATAACATTCTTGCAGGACTTTTACTGGGTTAGGGATTTCAGGAAGACATGCAATGGCTAAAACACGGTCCACACTTTCGTCTGCAAAAGAAAAATCGTAAGCATTATCAATTTGGGGGACAATATTAGTGATTCCTTCCTTTTCGATTCGCATCTTCAACCGTTCTATAACAGTATCTTGAATATCAATGGCGTATACTTTCCCATCTGGCAGAATTTTCTCAGCAACCGCTTGAGTATAATGCCCTTTGCCGGGTCCGATTTCGACAATAATCATTCCAGGTTCAAGCTTCATTCGCTCGACCAAAACGTCGGGTCGTTGAATGAATCTCCGACGGTATGGATTGTCTATGAGACGTGTAAAGAAAGCAGGAGTCGGAAATTTGTAAAAATATCGAATGATTCTTAGAATTACTTGAATAAATATAAGAAAACTCAAAATGAGTATTAGAATAATTTTTAAAAGTGTATTCGAGTGTGTCTCCTCCTAATTATAGATGGCGATAATTTCTCTCTTGAACAGGTTCTAAAAGTATTTTTTTCCATTAATCCATTAATTTTAAGGTCAACACTTTAATACTGTGTATGATGGTTATACGTTTGTGGGAATCAAAATAATTTGGAGATGGCTACAGGAAATTCAAAAGATATTACTTAAGAATTTAATTGAAAATTCAACCAATAAATCAATATCAAGGGTTTGGGATTGGAAAAATACAATATATTTTGTTTGGAGTCTGAAAAAGATAATATAATGTCGGTAATTCAACAACACTATGTATTTGTGCAACAGATGACTTGCGAGGGGGGAGTATGAACATGTTATTAAATTGTATGACACCCATTATTCTTCCTTATTGTTATTAGTAAGTGTTAAGCAGGTCAATAAATAGATCTTGACCAGGTCAACAAGGTGATTGACTTCTATGAACTCGTTAGGAGCATGCGCCACCGCTAAACCTCCTGGCCCATATGCAACCATCGGAATTCCATAGGCATTGAAGAAGCGAATATCGAGATGCCCTAAACATAAGGCAAATCGAGGTGGTCTAGAGAGGAAAGTCTCTGCACTCTTTACCAAGACTTGACAAAGTTGAGTTTGCTCGTCAACAAAACAAGGTCCTGCTTTAAGGAGTAGTTCAGCTTCTACAGGAGTTCCCGATTCGATAGCGTATCCCTCTAGGGCGTTTTCGATTTCCTCTCGGGCTTCTGAGACTCGTTCTTCGGGAATCAGTCTGCGATCTATCGAGAAAATAGCTGACCCTGGAATCGTATTGATGGATGTTGCACCATGAGAATAGCCCCCAACATTCATCACCGCATAGGGTGAGTCTGGGAATTCGCCGTCAAGTTTACTCTTTCGCTTCTCCACAATAACTCTTAAGGGGGAAAGTTTTGTATTCACAAGTTCGCACATTTTTTCAAATGCATTGACGCCTTCACTCGGTAGTGTGCTATGTGCTTGTTTGCCCCAAATTCGGACTTCATACCAAAGGGTTCCTTTCGACGCATGCCAGATCGTGTCAAGCCCAGAACATTCTGGCATCAACCCATAGCAGTCTTTTCCTCTTGGGAGGATCTGACTTTTCATTAAAAGCGCAGCTCCGTTCTTGGAACCAATCTCCTCATCAGGGGTCACTGTCACGAACAGGTTCCCTTGAAAGAGAGCATCTTCGGAGTTTAAAATTCTTGCAACTTCACAGATTACTGCTAGCCCCCCTTTCATATCGGCAGCTCCTCTTCCATACAATCTTCCATTCTCAAAGACCGGGGTAAAGGGATCATTGTCCCATGCCGCTAAATCACCAGCAGGGACGACATCATAGTGCCCATTAAGGAAAATATTGGTACCTGTTTGAGCTGTCTTCTTGGTTCCCACAAGGGTCGGGCGTTTATCACTCCCTAGGGTCTTAACCTCGAAATCTAACTTTTCGAAAATCCGGGACAAGTAATTGGTTGCTCGTTCAAAATCTGTTCCTTTCTCAGATTCTGTCCTGAATGAGATGAGATCCGAGGCCACTTTCATGATCGTTGCTAAATCGATTTGATCAATCAATGAGGAGGTGGGGTTCAACATAGGCGAAATGCCTCCAAGAGGATTTCATTTGAGTGTAAATCAGAAAAATATTGTTTTACATACAGGTACTTAGCAATGCTCTCCCCCTTTAATCATTCATTTTGGTTTATGGAGTTTGATTCAGAAATTTTACTTGTTATGGATCTGATCCCTATACGAAAGTGCAAAGAGGGTCTACAATAACTTAATAATATATTATTAAAAATTCCCTCAAAATGGTAACTGTATAAATAAAGGACTTGATTTACGAGGTAAGAAAATGTGTAGGCTCTTAGGAGTGGTTGCAAATAAGCCAGGCAAATTCTCGTCCTTAATCGAGCAATTTAAAGAGAAATTTTCAAGAACAAATCCGGACGGATGGGGCATAGGATGGTATGAAAATGGCAAGGGCCAATTTTTTAAAGAGGGAATCCCTGCACATGACCCAGCAAGTCAATTGAGCCGAGTTTCCAAAGAAGTTAAATCTCAGATTATATTGGTACACGTTAGAAAGTTATCTATAGCCCCTCGTTCCCAAAAGAATTCCCATCCATTTCAAGAAAATGATTGGTTATTCATCCATAATGGAGCTGTCAATAGAAACCATCTCTATTCACTTTTGAAACCAAAATATAAGCAACAACTCGAAGGTGAAACAGATTCTGAAGTTTATTTTTATTGGGTCCTTCAGAACATCGAAAGCAACAACAACGATGTAATCAAAGGCGTGAAAGATGCTATTAAAGAAGTTATAAGCAGAAATTACACAGGATTAACCTTCCTATTATCAGATGGAATCACACTTTACGCATTTAGATATTCTCAAAGCCCCCAGGATGCATACACACTTTATAAACTCGAAAAAAAACCCTCAAATTTAGATGAGGCCGTGGTATTTGTCTGTTCAGAACCCTTAACAGACGAAGAATGGGACGAAATTAAATTTGGGCATATACTAATAGTAAAAAATAACTTAGATTTGAGCGAAGTAAAAATCTTAGGTCCCTAGTCGAGCTAAACGAGCCTTATTATATTTTTCTTAAGAAGAAACGTTTAATAAGTCATTTAAATACTTAACTCTGACTTAAAATGCTCCGTACTAATAAAGATAAACTTGTAAAGATTTCGGTTATTGGAGAGGTTGTAAGCCCCGTTATAGGCGCTGGCATATATAGAGTATCTGCGGATGGAGAACCCGCCATTCTGCCTGGAGTGGGAGGTATCACTTACAACATCAGAGTAGGTGACCCCGCTTGTGGATGGATGGCAGACCATGTAGAACCAGGAGTCAGCTTGGAAAATCGGGACAAAGACCTTAGGATACCCCAGGGGCAGAGTCGAGCGCTAAATGTGTTAAGTTGTATAGGGAACGAAGCGATGGTTGTGAAGGGGGATGCAAAGGGTGAGAAGGGGGTCGTTGTAGGGAAGCACGGTGGAATAGAACACGTGATGGTGGATTTCCCATCAGAGGTGATGAAAAAGTTAGTAATAGAGGATCGGGTGATGGTGAAAGCATATGGTGTTGGTCTCCAACTCGTAGACATACCTGAAGTGAAAGTATTCAATATGGATCCGGGTTTTCTTGACAACCTTGACCCTAAGATCGTCAATGGCAAGCTAGAGGTGCCAGTCACCCATAAAATTCCAGCAGCCATCATGGGCTCAGGCCTTGGAAGCCCCCAAGTTGCTTCGGGTGATTATGATATTACCCTTTTTGATGAAAAGACAGTTAATGAGTTCGGTCTTGAAGATCTCCGCTTCGGCGATCTCGTTGCTATTATAAATGCAGACACCAGTTATGGACCCATCTTCAGGACGGGAGCTATCACTGTTGGCATTGTTGTTCATAGCAACTGTATTCTTGCAGGCCATGGACCCGGTGTCGCGACCCTCTTCACATCGAAAATGGGGGAAATCAGGCCAGTTATTGATGAGAATGCGAATATTGCTCATATTCTGAAGTTGAGAGATGAACTTTAACTAACTCAACATTCTTTTTTGCATTTAGTAGAGGAAATTTTCTGTGCAAGACCAAAACGATCGCTTCCCACCGGGGACTGTTGAAGTGGTGCAACAGAAGATTGGGAGTGGATCTGATAATGGAACCCGTAAGAAGGGTGATAAACTGAAAGATAAGATGATATGACATTTCAACAAAAACTAAACAGAATCAGGAACTCAAAAGCGAACATATCTATATAAGATCGAGAAAAACAGAATTTTTGTCTATTTCTAAGATGTAGAAAGATTTTTAAAAACAACAACTTTATTAGAAATTTAACTAAGCTTTAAAAATAGAAATTTCGGAGGTGGAGCAGTCCTTGAAAGGTTGTAAAAAAAGCGGATTTATCTTTGTACTAGGAATTGCACTATCAATGCTATTCGCTGGATGTATAGGCCAAGAAGAAGAAATTACTGAAGTGAAAGTAGGTGTTATCTATCCTCTTACAGGTTCACTCGCAAAACCAGGAACCGATGCGCGGGATGCATTTATCTTAGTACAGGATAAAGTCAATGAAGAAGGTGGAATAAAGTCTCTTGATGGCGCGAAACTTTCATTTGTCTTTGCTGACAGTAAAGGGGATCCTGAGACCGCTGCAGCTGAAACCGAGAGATTAATAACCGAAGAAAAAGTTGTCATGATTGCAGGAGCCTATGCAAGCTCAAATACACTCACGGTGCAAGGCAAATGTGAAGAATACGAAATACCAATGATTAACCCTGAATCTACTTCGCCTGCGCTCATTAAGCAAGGCGCTCAATGGTTCTTCCGAACAACCCCAGACGACGACTTATTTGCGCAGAACTTCTTTGAATTCCTCATGGATCTTAAACCGAAATACCCCGATGTCCCCCTAGAAACCGTGTCAGTAGTTTATGAAAACACTCTTTGGGGTGCAAGCATGGGAGAATTAGAAGTCAACTACGCGAAAGAACATGGCTATGAAGTCGTTTTGGACTTACCTTACACTGCTGACACACCCGATGTCGCCCCAGAGACCACTAAGATCAAAGCGGCAGACGCGGATATTTTAATGTTGACCTCCTACGTTACCGATGCAATCCTTTTCACCCAAGCCTTTAAGGAATACGATGTGAACCCAAAGATCATCCTTGCTACAGATGTTGGTTACACGCATCCAGATTACTTTGCTGCAGTTGGCAAAGACGCGGACTATGTAATTAACAGAGAAAACTACGCTCCCGACATGAAAGACGTGAATCCAGTTGCAAAAGAAGCTGATGATGCCTACTTTACAAAATTCGGTAAACACTTCGATGGAACATCGATCCGAGCCTATGTTGGTGCCCTCCTCATAGCCGATGTCCTTGAAAGAGCTGGTTCTACAGATCCTGAAGTGCTAAGGGATACAATCCTTGCCACAAAGTGGGGAAAAGATAAACTTCCTACCGCTTGGGATGGCATCGAATTCAACCCTGAGAACGGTCAAAACACATTGGTAAAGGGTATCATGACACAAACCTTCGATGCGTCTCCTTATACTATTTGGCCATGGGATTCTGCGACAAGAGAAGTTGTCTTCCCAATGCCTACATGGGCTGAGCGAGAAGGTTAAGGTGAATAAAGAAGATAATGGCGGTTTTTAATGCCGCCTCCCTTTTCACTTTACTCCAGGCGCTATTTGAACTTCCCTGATACTTTGATACCCTTTATCCCCCCCTTATTTATCTCCTATAAATTCATCCGAAATAATTAACAATAACATGATTTACGGAGAGTTGGGCATTTGGAACTAATCTTCCTCTTAGAAGTTTTTATTAATGGTTTATTGATTGGGGGAATCTTTGCCTTATTCACATTAGGGCTAAACGTTATTTATGGGGTGATGGAGATGATTAATTTTGCTCATGGAGAATTCATTATGCTTGGAATGTACACTGCATATTGGTTGTTTGTACTTTTGGGATTACATCCTCTATTTAGCTTAGTTATAGTGTTTCCCGCACTTTTTGTGGCAGGAGCCGCCTTTGAAGGGGTAGTTATAGAACGAATTGTGAAATCACACATTTTCATACAAACATTCGTGACGTTCGGGTTGCTACTCCTTCTTCAAAACCTTGCATTGTTCTTTTGGAGCGCTGACTACAGGGCTCTGTATACGGAACTTGAGTTCCCATCTATTGTCCTTGGGAACTTACATGTTAGCACACCACGCCTAATAGGTTTTATTGGTAGCATGATTATTGTGATCATTTTCCACCTCTTCTTGACTAAGACTATGGTGGGGACTGGTATAAGAGCTGTAGATGAAAACCCGATGGCTGCTGAACTCATGGGGATCAATGTAAAGAGAATGAGAATGATAGCATTTGGTCTTGGAACAGGGTTGGCTGGTGCGGCTGGGGTCTTCCTCTCCCTCTTCTACTACATTTACCCATCTGTTGGTTTAGTATTCCTCCTTTTAGCCTTTATAATCGTTGTCCTCGGGGGAATGGGAAGCTTCTTTGGGAGCTTGGTAGGTGGAATGATCATTGGTGAGCTGTACTCGCTCTCAGCTCTTATTGTAGGACCTCAGTGGAAGGAAACTGTAGCTCTGATCTTCTTCATCATCATACTACTCTTTAAACCAACAGGTATATTTGGCTTAGGCGAGAGGAAATGAAATGAAGATCCCATTGAAGAAATCCGACATCAATCTCATTAGAATCCTCTTTATGATTGCCCTCCTCCTTCTCCCCCTAATACCATCTGCGTACTTTCAACGTACCTTATTTCTTGTCTTCTACTTCGCTTATCTTGGCATCGCATGGGACATATTAGGCGGATACACTGGTCAAGGGTCTTTTGTTCATGCAGCTTTTGTCGGCTTAGGAGCCTATACTTCAGTTCTTCTCTTTCTTCATTGGAGGATCCCCCCTTACTTTTCAATGTTCATTGGGGTACTTGTTTCAGTTGTATTCGCTGCTTTCGTAGGGTACCTCTGCTTCAGATTCGGGTTAAAAGGGCATTTCTTTTTTCTTGCTTCAATCGCTTTCCTTGCCGCATTAAGGTATTCTTTTACCAATTGGGACCTTGTCGGTGGAGCTACAGGATTGTGGATCCCTTTAACATCCAAAAACCGATGGTTATATATGCAATTTGGTCTTTATAAGGGGCTAGTCTTTTGTTACATAATGTTAGTTTTCCTAATAATAGAACTCTATCTCTCTCAAAGAATCATTAACTCAAAGCTAGGATACTATTTTCGCGCAATCAAAGAGGATGAACTTGCAGCTGAAAGCCTCGGCATCGATACTATGAAGTATAAATTGATCTCCATCTGCGTGAGTGCTGCCTTCTCTTCCATCGCCGGTACAATGTATGCCTTTTTCGTTCGCTATATCTCCCCTCACACTGTACTTTCAGATATTTTTACGGTTCAAATCGTCATCGTCGCGGTTCTTGGAGGCGCAGGTACACTTTACGGGTCTTTGGTTGGCGCTCCTGTAATGATTTTATTACAGGAGTACACAAGGGCGTTTCTTGGTGCCATGAGCGGTATTGATCTGATCTTGTTAGGGACTTTAATCATAATGATAGGCGTGCTTTACCCACATGGATTAATTAGATTATTAAAGACTGCCTATCGAAAAATTCACCAGATTGAGGATTCCTGATGACAACTGTTTTGGAAGCGAAAAATGTTTCAATGTGGTTTGGGGGATTACAGGCGCTAAACGATGTGTCAACTAGTGTAAAAGAACATGAAATTGTGGGATTAATAGGTCCTAACGGAGCCGGTAAAACAACCCTACTAAATTGTATAACAGGTTTCTATAAACCTGTGCAGGGTTGCATCTTCTATAAAGGAGAGGAAATCACAGGTCTAAAACCGAATCAAATTTGTAAAATGGGCGTAGCAAAGACATTCCAAATAATAAGAGCTTTCAAATCACTTTCGGTGTTAGATAACGTTTTAATCGGTGCTTTGTTGAGGACAAATAAAATAGATGAGGCTCAGAGCATTGCGAGGGAAGCCATCGAAAAGGTTAGGTTGCAGGGGAAAGAAAACATAATCGCTGGAAACCTCACTCCCACAGATCAAAGATTTCTGGAATTAGCAAGAGCTTTGTCCACTAGAGCAGATGTTCTCTTATTGGATGAGATAGCTGCAGGTTTAAATCCCTCTGAAATTTCTGAGTTGGTTGAGACCCTTAAAGAAATAAATCAAGGCGGTTTAACTCTGATTATCGTTGAACATGTGATGCAGGCGATCATGCCGATCGCTGAGAGGATCATCGTGCTACATGGGGGGAGTAAAATCGCTGAGGGGGCTCCTGAAGAGATAAAGAGTAATAAAAAGGTTATAGAAGCCTATCTTGGTGAGGAAGAGTAATTGCTTAGTATCAAAAATCTTGACGTGAAATATGAAGCTGTGCAAGTTCTATGGGATGTCTCTCTAAGTGTAAGTGAGAACGAACTTGTTGCAATGATAGGCGCTAATGGAGCAGGCAAATCAACCTTACTAAAAACCATCGCTGGATTAATTGAACCTAGCAAAGGGGAAATTCTCTTCTTGAATGAACAACTCAATGGGATGCTTCCACATCGAATTGTAAGGACAGGGGTCTCCTTGATCCCGGAAAGAAGAGAACTTTTCGGAAACTTGACTGTTTATGAAAATCTAAAGATGGGAGGATACACCATTGCCAGAGATGAATTAGAAACCAGGGTGGAGTGGGTTTATGACCATTTTCCGATTCTAAGGGAAAGAAAGAGTCAGTTAGCAAGAACCCTTAGCGGAGGCGAACAACAGATGTTAGCCATAGCGAGAGGATTAATGTCGAAACCTAGGTTACTCATGTTAGATGAACCCTCACTTGGATTAGCACCCAAAATAGTTACTAACCTCTTCAAGTTAATCGAAAGACTAAACACAGAGGGTATCACACTTTTACTGATGGAGCAAAATGTAAGAAAAGCTTTACAAATAGCAAACCGAGCATATGTCCTTGAAAATGGTAAAATAGTTATGGAAGGTGAAAGTAAAGATCTAATGGAAGACGAAAATGTAAGAAAAGCTTATTTAGGAATCTAGTGTCTTGTTTTGGTGTCTTCTAAGTTTTATAGTTTCCTCATCATCAAGTTTATTCCCTAGTATTGACACATTCGACACAGGACATTTAGAAAAAGGAGAAAAGCATGCAAAGAGGAACTGGTTACGAGCAGGTGATCTGGAAGGGGCTTGAGGCTTTAACTATCGAAATGAGTGTGAGACTGCGGCTTTCTTCCTTCAGCGTAAATATTAGGGATCGAGCCGATTTATCTTGCGCGATTTTTTCAGCACAAGGTGACACAATTGCCCAACCCGCCCACATTGGCCAACCCGCCCATCTTGGTCCAGGATTTCAACTGACAGCAGAAGCCCTGATTTCAAAAATCCCTGAGTGGGACGAAGGGGATGTCGTAGCGACAAATGACCCCTACCTGGGTAGTCTTCATTTGCCAGACATTACTGTAATAAGTCCCGTCTACTATCAGGATGAACTGATCGCCTTTGTAGGGAATCGTTGTCATCATTCTGATATAGGAGGGCATCTTCCGGGATCGATGGGATCGGGAGCAACGGAACTTTATCAAGAAGGCTTCAAAATCCCCCCGGTGAAGCTCAGAGCGGGAAGAAAAATTGATAAAGCCATTCTTAGCATAATCCAAGCTAATACGAGGACGCCAGCTGACCGGACAAGCGATCTTTTTGCCCAGATCGCCGCAAATGACACAGGAATTGAGAGACTCCTTGCCCTAATCTCAAAATATAGCCTCGAAGAAGTTATGAGCGCTGCCCAGTCCTATATTGATTACTGTGAGCGATTAATGAAGACTGCCATCGCCCAATTACCTGAAGGTTCTTATTACGGGGAAGATGTGCTTGACGATGATGGAATTCGAGATGAACAGCTGAAAATTGCTGCGACCATTAAGATTCAGGGTGACTCATTATCAATTGATTATACCGGTACGGATCCCCAAGCCGAAGGATCAGTGAATCTCTCGCGCTCAATGGCTCTTGCGGGCTCCTTCTATGCAGTGAAAGCTGTAACAGATCCTGAAGCACCGACAAATTCTGGTTCATGGAAACCGGTGGAGTTAATTTTTCCTCCGGGAACAATTGTATGCCCCCATTTTCCCGCACCTGTTGCCGGTGGTAACGCCACGGTCCAACGATTAGTTGACACTTTATTGCGAGCTTTTGCTCAAGCCGTTCCAGAGCGAATTCCAGCTGCTAGTACTGGAGCAATGACCGATACAACCCTTGGTGGGGCTAAAGAGGAGCTATCCGGGAGTTTAACGTCTTGGGCTTTCTATGAGACAATCGCTGGAGGGCATGGAGCACGACCGATCAAAGATGGTGTCGATGGAATCCATACTTATCTGACAAATACTGAAAATACGCCGATTGAGACCCTTGAAAGAGTTTTTCCATTCAAAATTTTAGCATACGAACTCATTAAAGATTCAGGTGGCGCTGGCAGATTTAGGGGGGGTATGGGAGTCCGAAGAATCTATCAAATGAAAACTCCCGTCGAATTTGGGATCGCTGGAGAACGTATGAAAAGTCAACCATGGGGCAGGCTAGGAGGTTTGCCTGGTAGAAGTTCCCGGTACTATACGCTTGTTAAAGGCAAAGAAACACCAATGATCTTCTCCAAAGCGCGTGGAAGGCTACCCATTGGAGGTATTCTAGTTATAGAAACCGCTGGAGGTGGCGGTATCGGAGATCCGCGGACACGAGAGGTCCAAGCTTGTTTCAAGGACTGGAAAGATGAGCGGGTCTCTTTAAAGGCCCTTCGAGATCTCTATGGCGTTTCAATTGTTGATGAACAGCCAATTCGGAGAACCACATCAAATCATTCAAATCTAAATGAGGGTAGGTGAATGGTGCGAATCGGAGTAGATATCGGAGGTACTTTTACAGATTTCATTATTCTTACTAAAGCAGGCAAAATCCTGGCAACCAAAGTCCATTCCACTTCCTCAGAACCGGCTAGAGCTTTCTTAACAGGAATTGAAAGATTATTGGAGAAAGAGAAAATCTCAGCGTACGACGTGCACTTCCTTGGCCATGGCACCACTATTTGCACAAATGCGCTTTTGGAAGGCAAAGTACCAGCAACAGGGCTCTTAACGACAAAAGGGTTTAGAGATGTTCTAGAGATCGGACGGCAAAACAGACCAACCCTCTATGATTTGTTCTTCGACAGACCGGAACCCCTCGTACGCAGAAGGCATCGTAGGGAAATCTCAGAAAGGATCAATGCAGAAGGAACCATTGAAATGCCGCTGAATCAAGAGGATGTAATAAGGGAAGTTCAGTTTCTCAGAGAGGAAGGAGTCACTAATATCGCGGTTTGTTATCTCTTTTCATATGTTAATTCTTCCCATGAGGCGGAAACGAAACGCCTTATCGTGCAAACTTATCCAGATATGGATGTATCGATCTCAACTGAGATTGCGCCTATCTATCGGGAATATGAGCGGACTGCAACCACCTGCGCAAACGCGACACTTCGTGGAGTGATGATAGCATACTTGGAAGCACTTCAAGGGCTGATTGGAGGATTATATGAGAAACTTGCTATCTTTGACAATGCCGGAGGATTAATGTCTCCTGAAGCGATGAAAGAACGCCCTGTCTATGCCCTCCTTTCCGGGCCCTCAGCAGGAGTAGCTGCCACGAATTATCTTTCCCATAGGCTTCAGGAGCGGAACATGATCGGTTTCGATATGGGCGGGACATCTTGCGATGTCTGTCTATCATATCAGGGCGTTCCAGAAATGCGCCGTCAAATTACGGTTCGCCAGCCAGTTCAGATCCGATCCGTCGATATCGAAACTATCGGGGCTGGAGGTGGAAGCATAGCATGGGTAGATCGAGGAGGCGCGCTTCATGTAGGTCCAAAAAGCGCTGGTGCGGATCCAGGACCAGCTTGTTATGCCCGAGGTGGAAATGACCCAACGGTCACGGATGCAAACTTAGTTGCGGGAAGACTTGGGCCAGAAGGATTATTAGGGGGAGAATTTCCCCTCGATGCGAACCTTGCTCAGGAGGCACTTCAAAAGATTAATCCAGATCCTGAAAGGGCAAGTACAACTATTCTTCAACTTGTGTGCACGAATATGGCAATGGCCGTACGAAAAGTAAGTATCGAACGAGGATATGACCCACGGGACTTTTTATTATGCGCTTTTGGAGGTGCTGGCCCATTACACGCAGCTATGGTTGCAGACATGACAGAACTACCTCGTGTTCTTGTCCCACCTTTCCCGGGAAATTTCTCGGCTTTTGGGCTTCTTTGCAGCCGCTTGCGCCATGATCTTGTAAAAACGATAATTTTACCTTTGTCCCAAGAAAAAGAAGAGGTGATCAGTACACTAGAGCAGGAATATGCGCAACTAACAAGTGAAGCTATTCGCTTTCTTGAAAAAGAGGGCTTAGAATCAGAAGAGATCATAGTGAATAAAGAGATCGATTTACGCTATTCAGGGCAAGCTTATGAGCTTACCCTGCCATTTGAGGGGGACCTAATCGTTTTGTTTCATAAGATCCATCAAATGAAATTTGGCTGGGCATTTCCTGAGAATGTGGTGGAAACCGTTAACATACGGGTTACTGCACTGGGACCGAGTCCTCATGTTGATATCAACATCCTCTCACTAGGAGATCGCGAAAACCCAAAAGCTGCCATCAAAGACACGCGAAAAGTGTTTACAGGAGACCAATTTGAACTCTGTAAGATCTATGACCGCTCGAAACTTCTTTCTCAAGATAGGATTGTTGGTCCAGCGCTGATTGAAGAATTTGGCTCGACAACGTGGTTGCCTCCAGAAGCTTACTTGGAAGTCACACAAGAAGGCGCCCTTATGATTACCCTAAAAAAAGACGAGTAAATAAGTGAAAAGAACTCTTATGGCAAATTCCATAAAAACATGTGTTGATAAAGGCGGATTTCAAAT
Source organism: Candidatus Heimdallarchaeota archaeon (assembly GCA_046761065.1). Lineage (GTDB taxonomy): Archaea > Asgardarchaeota > Wukongarchaeia > Wukongarchaeales > JBHIFL01 > JBHIFL01. Next base: position 6,956 of record JBHIFL010000053.1, on the reverse strand, counting down.
AAGAAACTTCTGGAGGTTATTTCATGCCTTCAAAGGCTACAATTGACCTGAATTGTGATATGGGTGAGTCTTTTGGCGTCTATAGCCTCGGACTCGATCGGGAAATCCTGCCATATATCACCTCAGCAAATATTGCCTGCGGATTTCATGCAGGAGATCCCTTAGTGATGGAACGAACAGTTAAATACTGTATCGAAGTCGGAGTCGAGATCGGAGCCCATCCTTCCGTTCCAGATTTGGTGGGATTCGGAAGACGAACCATGGCAATCACGCCAGATCAGCTGAGAACCGATTTTATCTATCAAATTAGTGCGCTTCGAGGGTTTGTCGAGGCACACGGACGAACATTGCAGCATTGCAAGCCACATGGAGCAATTTATAACCAAGCAGCCAACGATGTTAATTTGGCACAGGCGATAGCGGAGGCCGTTAAAGCCATAGATCCCCAAATTATTCTTGTTGTATTAGCTGGTTCACGAATGGTGAAAATCGGAGAGGATTTGGGGTTAAAAGTAGCACAAGAAGGATTTGCGGATCGAGCATATAATGAAGATGGTACACTGGCTTCGAGACAGCTTCCTGGGGCAGTGATACATGATCCAATGATAGTCGCAAAACGAGTTATCAAAATGGTATCAGAGAGGAAGATCCAAGCGATAACCGGTAAAGAAATCCAGATTGGGCGTATTGACACAATTTGTGTACATGGTGACACCCCAGGTGCGGTGGAACTCGCAAAAAATGTGCGAAAAGAGCTCGAAGCACAAGATGTAGGAATTAAATTAGTACCAATAAGTCAATCCATTTAATTAAAGGGATCTTGGGATCATTCTAAGAAAATCCATTAATTACCTCTCTATTTCACACTGAAAGGGGTTAATAAATGTTCCCTTGCGAATTTGACTTGTAAAAGCAAACCTTCTTTTAGAAACGGAGAAAATATTTGAATTATGTTGATTTCCTGTACAAAAACCTCTCTAGGAGATGCACAGGAAGACTTTCCCCTTTAGAAAGGAACAATATTCCCCAACTATTATTATCTAAATTCATATGACACAACTCTCCTCAGGATGCGGAGTATGTGGCCACAAAAATTCACTTTCGCTTAGCAGGAGACAATTACCTTTTTGTGGAGTTTGGAAAGGAGATAGCAGAAGAAATTAATCAAAAGGTGGTCAGTACCTTCTTGGCTCTGGAAGAACAGGAGATCACTGGACTCCGCGAGTTGATCCCAACATTTTGTTCCCTCTGTTTGAATTATGATCCATTGAAGGTCACCGCAAGTGAGCTACAAGAAAGAATTGACATGTTATTACGAAAACAAAGGGTCCAGCAATTACGCCGAGCAAAAAGAGTGGAGATTCCAACCGTATATGGAGGAGAGTATGGTCCTGATCTCGAGTCTGTGGCAGAATACCATGGTTTGAGCCCTGAAGAGGTGATAGCGCTTCACCAAGCAGGGGAATATTGGGTGGGACTCGTTGGCTTTCTTGCTGGGTATCCTTATCTTGGAGGTTTATCCCCGAAGATTGCTACCCCCCGGTTAAAAACACCACGAACGTCTGTCCCAGGCGGATCGGTGGGAATTGCAGGAAATTTAACTGGAATCTATCCTGTTTCGAGTCCAGGTGGTTGGCAGATTATTGGAAGAACACCAATCCAATTATTTGACGTGAAAAAGCACCCACCAGCCTTATTGTCTGTTGGAGATCGGGTTAAGTTCATGAAAATAAGTGAAAATGAATTTAAACAATTGGGTAAGGAACTGGAGTCTAAAGAGAAACTTAAGAGGCCAACAACCCTGCTAAGTTCACGAGAGGCCATAGGAACACTGATCTTCAGAGTCACAAATCCAGGATTATTCACCACCATTCAAGATCTGGGCAGACCATTCTATCAAAAATATGGAGTTTCAGTTTCTGGAACGATGGACCGCTATGCAGCACGAATCGCAAACTTATTGGTTGGAAATGCCGAAGATCAGGGCTGTCTTGAAGTTACAATAATGGGACCAACTCTTGAAGTTCTAAACAAGACGCTTTTAGCTATTACGGGGGGAAATCTGTCACCATTACTTAATAATGAGCCGACACCGATGTGGCAGACCTTCCTAGCATATCCCGGGGATATCATCTCTTTTGGAGGATGGAAAAGTGGGGCAAGAGCGTACATCGCTTTGACTGGAGGAATCCAGGTACCTAAAATCTTGGGAAGCTGTTCGACCCATGTCGGATCACGAATAGGAGGCTTAACTGGGCGACGTTTAAGAAGTGGTGACATACTTAAGGGGGAAAGTCCCTCGTATAGATTAGAACCTCTAGAGGGAATACAAATCCCACTTGAGATGATTCCCTCATATGAATTGGAAGCTAATATTCGAGTTCTCTTGGGTCCCCAGGAGGAATACTATACCCCGGAAGGCTTGGACACGTTTTTGTCGGCGCAATATACTATTACAGTCAAATCAGATCGAATGGGGTATCGACTCCAAGGACCTAAGATCGAGAATATCGCCGGAACAGATATTATCTCTGAAGCGATCCCCCTCGGCGCGATTCAAGTTCCTGGGGATGGGCAACCAATCATTATGATGGCTGATCGCCAAACAACTGGGGGCTACTCCAAAATCGCGAATGTGATTAATGTTGATGTGGATACACTCGCCCAGATGCCGCCACTGAGTAAAATTAAATTCCAAACAATTACACTAAAAGAAGCGTATTGGCTATTTCGTGAACGTGAAGAAACAGTCGCCAATCTTGCAGAGGTGCTTAAATCGGAAAGACTGCTAAGAATAGCTACATTTTGAAGTATTTTCGTTCTTTGATTAATAAATGGTGTTCTTTTTAAAAATCTGAATATTTCCATCACAACGCGAAAGATACGTAAGAATTGTCGTTTAAAAAGCGGTTTAAAATTTATCTTGCCCCTCGCTTCCTACGAACAATAGAATTCAAAAAGCTTTCATTATACATACCACTTGATAAGCAGAACATTTATGGAAGAAACTACATTTGTAAATTTCTCAAATACCATTGGAGTTTAAAGGAGTTGTGAATAAATTGAGAAATAGCTCAGTTTGGATTCAGGAACAAACATGGCCGGATATTGCGGAATATCTCATGGAAAATGATATCATCTTGGTGCCAATTGGGTCTACGGAACAGCATGGCCATCATCTACCCACTGGCTGTGACACATACGCGGCTATTGCTTTGGCGGAAGATGTAGCAAAAAAATCGGGTGTTTTAACCACCCCTCCTCTGTGGTTCGGAGACAGTCCACATCACTTAGGCTTCCCAGGAACGATTACATTACGCTCAGAAACATTGATTGAAGTAACCAAAGATATCTGTCGAAGCTTGGCTAAGACTGGCTTTAAAAAGGTGATCCTCATTAACGGACATCGCAGTGCGAACCTTCCTGCACTTAATATAGCGATTAAAAGTCTTCATGAAGAAGAATTCCCTGATATCTTTTTTGCCGTAGTTGATCCATTCAAGATTAGCAGTAAGTTTGCTAAAGCCAAGCGGGAATCGGAACACATGTACCATGCCGAAGAGATTGAAACAAGTCACATAATGTATAAGTTCCCTGAGTTGGTGCGATCAGACAAAATTATAAGGGAAATCCCTCCGTTTGAAACAAAGTTCTCTCCATTCTTTATGCTTGATCCATATAGACCCGTCGAAAAGATCGATATCGCCTTTAACAGTAAAGAAGAAGCCGAACTTACTAAATCCGGAGTCATGGGGGATCCAACAAAAGCCTCGCCTGATAAAGGTAAGAAATATCATGAATATATGGTTAATCAAATGATCAAATTTATTGAGTGGCTTAGGGCTCATAATTAGTTGCTGATGTAGAACATTTTTTCGCAAAGAAATCAATCACCTCCTTCACGAGGTCTAAGGGGACTAAGATAATTCCAAGAGTATCTCAGATCATTCCTTATTCCTTTTTTACTTATAGTAAGCTACAGTGATAACAGGATTTTTAACCAATAATAAATTAGTAGACTTATGAAATTGGGAGTTTTGTTTTCTGGGGGGAAAGATTCGACTTACGCATTATTTAAAGCCTTGGAGAAGGAAACAGTTGTTTGTTTAATTTCTATTTTATCAAAGAACAAAGAAAGCTATATGTATCACACCCCAAACATCAATCTGACGAAACTGCAAGCAAAAGCAATTGGATTGCCTTTAATTCAAAAATTCTCAGAAGGAAGAAAAGAAGAGGAACTTAAAGACCTTGCACAAGCTATCAAGAAAGCGAAGGAAACTTATCAAATAGAGGGAATAGTTACAGGGGCAGTAGAATCAATTTACCAGGCAGAAAGGATCCAAAAAATCTGTAATGAGTTAGATCTGTGGTGTTTTAATCCGTTATGGTTGAAAAACCAAGTAGAGGTATTAAAAGAAATCATCGAAAGTGGGTTTCAAGTAATAATCTCCGGAGTATTTGCTTATCCTTTAGATAAGAAGTGGCTTGGGAGGGAAATAGATAAGCAAACCATTAATGAATTGGGTCTCCTTCAAAAAAAGTACCAAATAAGTCCTTCGGGAGAGGGGGGAGAGATCGAAACCACAGTGTTGGATGGTCCGTGCTTTCAACAGAGGATTAAGATTTTAGAATTTGAAGTACAGACAAATGAAAATTCAGGAATTTTTCTAATAAAAAAGGCGAGATTGGTAGACCAATGATCTTAATTGTAGATCTAAATTCAAAGAAAGTATCACTTGGATTTACTGAATTTGTTCTGCCTCTTGTTACAATTGTTGAAAAACTTGAACCATGTGAAATCAAACATTACACAGAAATAAAGTCGGAAAAGATCAACAACTACAGTAAAATCATTCTTTCAGGCACTCCATTAAAGGAAAATGAATACAGAATGAATATAAAAAGATTTGACTGGATAGACCAATGCAATAGGCCAATTTTAGGAATTTGTGCAGGCTTTCAAGTGATCGGGGCAGTTTTTAATTCAGCTTTTCAAAAATGCCAAGAAATAGGGCTGAAAGAGATAAAAACACTGAAAGAAAATCCTTTATTCGCATCTAACTTCAAAGCATATGAACTCCACAATTACACGATAAAGCCTTCCAAAACTTTTGAGATTCTCGCAACATCAGACAAATGCATTCAAGGAATCAAGCATAAAGAGAAGGGCATATATGGAGTCCTGTTCCATCCTGAGGTTCGGAATAAAGAAATCGTGAAATATTTTGTACTAAGGATTTAATGAAAGAGTTTGGATACGCAACTATAGAGAAAGGGGAAAAATTATAGACGTTAATTCAACACCAGCCATTAGTAGAGTTGATACCAGCAACAATATGTATGCTGGAAAATTTGCTCAAGAAATGATACATGAGTACTTCTTATCTAAAAACATCATTTTATCTTGGGGATCTCGATGAATCGACCTTCAAAGACGGAGTATTACCTTAACATTGCGCGAGAAGTGGCTCAACGGAGTACATGCCTCCGTAGACGAGTAGGAGCGGTCATCATTAGGGAAGACCAGATTATTTCTACCGGCTATGCTGGTGCACCTCGAGGCACCCCGAACTGCATAGATGTTGGGTCTTGCGCTAGAGTAGAAGCAAATATCCCCTCCGGGGAAAGGTATGAATTATGTAGGAGTGTACATGCCGAAGCAAATGCAATCATTAATGCTGCTCGCGCTGGGGTTTCTGTGTTAAATGGGACTATGTACATCCATGTCGAGAATCTGGATGGCTCGATAAAAGAGGGAGCGAACTCCTGCCTGATGTGCCGACGAATCATAATAAATGCAGGCTTGAGAAATGTCATTATCCGTCAAAAACAAGGATTTTTAGAAATTCTAGTATCTGATTGGGTAAAAGGGGACTCAGGACAAATCTATTGATTCACGAAATATGAAGAATCACTATCACAAATTTGGTATTCTTTCGGTGTAGAAGCTTTTGAATAAATAAAACATATTAGATTCAATTTTATTAAATTTCATCATTTTTTAAAATGTTACAACAACTTGAAACCATCATTGAAAAGAATTAACAATGTAAATTAGAAAGTCTTTTAAGTAGGTAGTTTCTTCTCAGTTCTAGAAAATTTGTACTGAATTCTAACTATTTTACTCTGAAGTTGGGGTGGAAGTCTAATGGAAGATTTTGGTGAAATAGCAATAAGACAAACGATAGAAATGTTGTTCGAGGAACATTTCATCGACAACAATATGATAGATCACTTCTTTCAAAATCTTTTGAATTTTTCTGATTATTTTGATGTTTCTCATACACACATCGTGAACATGATTATGGAGACTGCCGAGCGAAAGAATTTTGAGAACGGTGCAGTCGCAGCGCAATTTCTAAATTTCATGCGCCAAGTGAAGAAAGGACCATGGCAGCCACCAGAGTGGTAACTCAAGTATTATTATATTATGAACACTATTTATTATCGCATGCTTTTTTTTCATATAATGATATCTAGTTAAAGACAAAAGTTCACGGAAGTTTGCCCTCGACCTCTTTTGCTTTCTACATTATGGATGTGGACATGTTCCCCTTTTCTAATGTCTCGAGTGGCCCTTCCAATCGCCTCACCATACTTCAAGACATCTTCCCCTTTTCCAATTTTTCTCAATGCGATTTTGTGTCCAAAAGGGATCGTGTTGAGTGAAACAATGTCCATTTTTTTGTTACCAATCTCAATTGTAATCAATTGACCTCTTTTCAGATCTTTCAGGGTTGTAGCAACATTATCTTTTGGATTGATTACAACTACGGTTCGCCAAAGGGATTTTTTTACTGAACTCAGCTTTGGAACCTCTGAAACTTCCATATGCATCTATATCATAACAGTCCTAAAAGTGAGTTAATCTAAGCGTGTTCTTTAAGAGGATTATAAAAATTCTATAAGTAACAGCAATTTCGAAAATCTTATGCTTCAAAATTTCACGTTTT
>JBHIFL010000052.1:0-28538 GCA_046761065.1 Candidatus Heimdallarchaeota archaeon | reverse complement strand
CAACTTTCAATTTGAAAGGGATTTTGTTTCTCAAAATTGTAGCAAGATTCTGTTCGGACAATTGGTTGAAGAACCAATCAAGTTTTCGTTCATCCTTCATTTCTGCAAGGCGGTCCCACAATAATTTTAGCAAGTGCCCCCGTTGAAGTGCATCAAGCAGTTGTTTTTTCCATTCAGTCTCATACCGTGTCAATGGGAGCCCATTATGGATATGTTCCTTCACGATACGCCCAGCAATTGTTCCAGCAATGATTGCGGGGGGAATGCCCGCTCCAACGAAAGGAATCACCTGACGAGCACTATCACCGACTAACAGGACTTGTCCCCGTACTGTGTCCCCCGGATGTTCTGCAGGCCGAGCTACCGGCACAATCGCGGTAATAGTTGATTCAATTTTAGCATCTTTTAGGCGCTCACGTGCCACTGGATGCTTCGTAAGAAACCGCTCTAAGACGGCCGACATTGTATCTCCTGGTCGTACATAATCCCGCCGAAACCCGATTCCTACATTGGCTTCATTTTTGCTTCGTGGGATAATCCATGCATAAGCACCAGGCGCATATTCTCGCCCTAAGTACATCTCAACAACCCTCGGATCTACATCTACGTCTCGCATTCGATGCTGTTTAACGGGGCACAAGTTCTCGGGAGTTAGTAGACGTGGCAATCCTACCCATTTCGCTACATGTGACACAGTTCCATCGGCCCCTACAATGACTTTCGCTCGTACTTCCAGTTCCGTACTCCCTTTCAAGATTCGTATACGCTCTCCAATCAGGCCAATGGCTTTACATGCAGTCCAAATCTCAGCACCATAACGTTTTGTTTCTGCAACAATATGTTGGAGCCATTTGTCCCGGTTCAAGACAACACCATCGAATGGAGCAGAATAAACAGCTCCTGAAGGCGTAATCAAAGCTGTTCGTTCTGTTTTATTCGCTATAAACTTGTCTGGAATCTTTAACAACTCGAAATCCGCTACTTGGGGCAATAAGGACGGCATTTCAATACTTGAAGGATAGAATTCTCCACACTTTACCGGGAAGCCTACTCTCTCCCGTTTATCAATCCCCAAAACAGACAAGCCTTCTGTGGTTGCACTTTTGACTGTGAAACATCCAGCTGGACCCAAGCCAATGACAACAAGATCATAGGATTCAGCCAATTCGGAAATCCTCCGTGTTCTCTGGCCGGTCTTTCTATAGGTATCCACTCAAGCAATTTTAGCTTGTTTAATCTTGATCTCCCTAAATTTGTTTCGATTTCCACGCTTTCTGACAAAGAACGATCTTTTTTGCATGAAGACGGTCATGCCTATCCCATATTTTAAGAAACCCGTCCAGGGACCAATTCTCACCTGCAAAAATTCGAGGTTTAAAGAGTTGTTCATCCGTTAGTTCCTCTACAAATTGAAGCATCTTTTGATGATTTTCAGCCATCTCAGCAAGAATCTGTTCAACTGACCAACCAGACCGTTCATCTACGAATTTCACATTGGTAGCATCGATATCCTTCGTAGCAGAGAGATCTGGCTGTTTTCCCTCGAATATTGCTCGCATAGTCGTTCTCATCAGAGTATCCCACCCCGCAATGTGACTCAAAATATCTTTCACACACCATTTTCCTATTTTGGTGGGTTGTAACATCTCTTCAGGGTTGAAATCCTCAATTATTTCTAAAAGATAGGCTCTAGCCGCTCGTACTGCTGCAATCAAATCCGTCTTGCTAATTTTCAATCACACACTCCTGATTGCAATGATAATATCGCAAAAAGTCTTGAAAGGCAAGCTTAACACCTAGTTGATAAAATTCTGTTATGTTTGACTACGTCTACGGTTTTCCTCATTGACAACTTTCAGACATGCGTAGATGACCTTAGTGATTGGTGTAGGAACTTCCAAGGCACGACCAAATCGGACCACGGTACCATGAAGTGGCTCAACCTCTACCTGCTTCCCATTCTCTAAGTCCCGGAGCATAGAGGGTTGTATTTCAGGACTAGCTCCCTTCATGATGTTTAAAAACCTTTCAATGAGCTCTTCTTGATCCAAATCCACCCCTCTTTTGCGGCCCACTTGGATGACCTCTTTCATTGTATCAATATACAGCTGTTTGATTTCCTTTAATTGGAAAATCGTGACCATAGGCAACCTTGTGAGACAACACAGGCCTGCGACTGCACAAATGAAAGTGAACTTTTCCCATTCCGCCTTGATAATATCCTGCGATAGGATAGCATTAATATCTGCGTTTTTTAATACTTCCCAAATGCGTTTCCCACGGGTGGATTGACTTCCATCCATCTCTCCAAACGTTAGTAATTTCCCTGCATGGTGTGTGATGACACCTGGCGCTTCGATGAAGGCAGACACTCCACACAATCCTCCCATAATATGCTCGGTTCCAAGAATACGACCAAGCATGTCTTCTTTCTCCACCCCATTCTGTAAAGAGATTACTGTGGTATCTTCTGAGATCATCGGTTTAACCTGCACGGCTGCCTCTTCCGTGTCATAGGCTTTAACACAGAAAAGAACCAAGTCCATAGGGCCAACATCAGAAGGATCATTTGTTGCCTTCACTTCTATTTTGAAATCCCCTTCTGGGCTCCGGATCTGCAGTCCATTCCGTTTCATTGCTTCGAGGTGTTCTCCCCTCGCGATAAAGGTAACATCTTCGCCCGCTCTGGCTAACAGCGCCCCAAAATATCCGCCAACACCCCCCGCTCCCATAATTGCGATTCGCATCGGTAAATCTATCCAAAAATGTGATTGGCGCTGTAAGAAACTTCAACTTATAAGGAGGTTTCGGTCGGGTTGATTTTATTTGGTTGCTCACTGAAAACGCTCATGTCTGCTTTCCAAAATTTTGAGTAGGCAGCTCTTTCACTGTGGTTCTCGAGAAGTAGCTGTGTGTAGAGTAGGAGTGCAATGGCAGTTTCTGGTCGTTCAGTGAATCTGATTCTTATTTTATCATCTAAGTAATCGCTATCTATTCCATGTTTTACTAATTCTGGAAGTTTCCGATTAATTTTGTATTTTCCATATTTGAGATATTTTTTGATTTCTTCTAATGTGATCTCAATTGAGATTTCATCCTCATTACCCAGCAGTATTCCATATCTTCCAATGACCCAGAGGAACTTTGCATTATCCTTGTTTCTTTTCAGTTCTTGTTCTCGTCCTCCAGGTGTTCTACAATGTAATGTTATTATACTTTCTAGTGTGGAATGTAGGTCTTGTAGAGCCTCTGTGAATTTCTCTTGTTCGAGTTGTGTTCCTGAAAGTGTTTTTAGGTTCAATTTGGATGGGAAACCTATATATGAAGTATTTACTGGTTGAAACTCTGTACCTTGGATTATTTTAGAGACTTTTTGGTGGACTTCCTCTAGTCGTGATTTACTCAAGTGAGGTAATGCGAACTTTTGGAAGTCTTCCTGTGTTCCGTTTTCTCGTGTTCTTTTGGCAATCAGCTGTGTGACGTGGATCATATTGTTGATACGAGAGCAGGGATAGTCATGACAGTAGCCGCAGTTATCTACGTTGTTGTTCAAGACGCATTTCCTGATCGGACAGCTACTCCAAAGGGGAGCTTTCTCCGGGATATTGAAACATCCTTCACAATAGGGCTTCTTGTATATCCACCCACGTGTTCTATGGAACTTTTTCCATCCTTCATCAACCCTTACTCGGTCTTCATCAGACTTGAGGTTCGGCTTGTAGGCGGGGCAGATACCGCAATTAAACCCACAGAGAGATATCGCGTCGTCCAATGTGAATCAGGAAATGGGTATTATTAGAGGAATAAAAATATTGTTCCAAACATAGTTCTAAATGAATTTTTTACCCATGAATGGTTATAGGGACTATTTAAGTCCTTAATCCCTCCAGACATTCCAACGTAGTCGTCTCCCTTGGACCATTAGGTACCATTGGAAGAATCTCTATTGTCTATTTATTTTCAAATTAGATTGCTGAATAATCTGCCTAGTCCACTACCTAACCATAACACTAACGCATTACGACGCCATAAATATATTACAGTAAAAATTGCAACCGCTAGAAACACAAGAACAAACGACATCCCCTCATACCAATATTCTGGATTGCTCATCTCGTGGGCGGTATACATAAGTCCGATAATCAATGGAGTCCACCACCTTCCAGTCTTATGAGATAATCTCTCTGCAAGAAACCCAAAGTAGAAAAAATTCTCAACTGTTGATGCAGGGTTCGCGAATAAGCGATCTATAGCCGCTACAAAAGCTCTATCAATCGATAATGAGTAAGGGCTAGGATCAAGAAATCTTGGCACTGAACTCAACAATCCCACAAACAGAATTGCAGCCATATCTGCCTTATGCCATCTTTTCGAGTGTATCCCCAAATAATCTGATAAATCGTAACGCCAGTGTAAATATGCTAAAACCACCACAGAAATACCTGCAATCCCACGGGGGTTATGCCAGAAGGTAATTGCGATAGTTGCGATAATTAGTGGGAGGATGAAGTTGGGTTGACGTACTACTTTCCAGCCTTTGATCAGGATCAACGGAGCAACAAGAAAAAGCCCAGCATAAATAACTATCCCACTAATGAGGAACTTGATAGATGAATAAGTTCAATCGCACAGATCTACCTCCATTGCGAAAAAGATAGTACCATTATTGATTACACTTACTATAATAAACATAACCCACAATTGCAAGGCCTGCATAGCTCTGCGGTCATAATAATCAGACGAAATATCCTCATTCACCATAAGAGGCACTTCCAAACCGTATTAATAGGCCTGCTCGTAGAGCCAGATCATATCTTCTTCCGAACAGCGCCGAGGATTGGTAGCATGGACAAAATCGAGCATAGCGTTTTTTGCCATGAGTGGAATATCCTCTCGCTGCACCCCAACTTCACTCAGTTTCTGAGGCAACCCTATGTCCTGTGAAAGCTGACGAATGGCGTTGATAGCTGCAACTGCAGATTCTTCCATGGGTATCCCAGAAATATCCACACCAAATGCATAACTAATATCTGCATATTTGCTCATTGCCACTTCGAGATTGAACCGCATTCCATGCGACAACATGATTGAATTTGCCACTCCGTGGGGAATGTCCCTCTGAGTAGATAGTTGATGGGAAACAGAGTGGATCACCCCCAAATCCTTACTCATCGCCAATCCTCCCATCGTGGCTGCCATTGCCATATTTGTTCGAGCTTCCATGTTGGTTCCATCTTTCACAGCCAACCTCAGGTTTTCCTCGATCAATTGTATCCCTTTAAGGGCAATCCCGTCGGCTATCGGGCTATAATTTATGGAAACATAGGCTTCAATGCAGTGAGAAAGTGCATCCATGCCAGTACCTGCCGTAACGGGTGGCGGCATGGTTTTCATGAGCTCCGGATCCACGAGTGCCAAATTCGGCCTACCACTCCGCACAAATCGTTTTCTATTTGTTTGTGAGTCTGTAATGACGCCTCCGGTCCCTACTTCGCTTCCAGTGCCTGCGGTAGTTGGGATTGCGATCAGTTTGACAGCAGGGATAACTTCAGGAGGATTATTATCGATGTAATACTTGTTAATAGGTCCCGGGACGGTGGCCAAAACTTGAATACCCTTCGCGGCATCTATGGGACTCCCTCCTCCGAGCCCAATGATGAGATCATAGGTTCCTTTTCGATAGAGAGTTGCTCCTTCGTTGACGTTTTGATCGAGAGGGTTTGGTTGGACCTTGTCGTATACTTCGTATTGAAGAGATGCGTCTTCCAAGGAATTCTGTATTTTTGTGAGAATACCTGCTTTAACTATTCCTTCGTCAGTAATGATGAAAGGGGTTTTTGATTGAAAGTTCTTAACCCATTTTCCAAGATTTTTTACAGCTCCGATTCCAAATTCGATTCTGGGTGGGAATGTAAACGTGCATATTTGCAATTGTTCTTTGTAAGTGGTCATTTAATTGGTCTCCTTCTGGTGGGATCGATGCTTTACTTCTACTACATAACTTTTTAGTCGCTTATACAACAACTACCTCCGCACGTTCGTGCTCTTTTTATTCTCTTAAATTTCGTTTAATGCTATCCTTGTAAGTTAACAGTCAGAGGTACCTTATAACATGAAGACTCCTCAACTTATAAAGAGGTAGGGTTAAACCTTCCTTCTGAAATCCGACCTGGGATGAGATAGATCATGTCAAAACGGGTATCAACATTTACTTTTTTAAGATCCAAGGAAATCCATAAATTATATAACATCAACCATCAACATTTTAACAATGTTCTTCATATTTCCACAATAGGAAGGTTTCTCCGACTTATCGAATTCGCAGAATACCGTTAGGGAGGTTTCTGCTGAGATTATGGGGATATCCCCCAAGGGGTTAAATGTGGTGCGACAAGGGGATAAATGCGATTCTAAACGCACCACCCAAAACAAACCACTCCAGCAAGCAGAACACTTATTCCAGCAAGGAAAGTTCAGTGAAGCTCTAGTACAATTAGACCGGCTAGGAACCCAGGAAGATGTAACAGAGACCAAACGATTGAAAGAACAGTTGCTCAAATGTCGTATTTTCGCTCAACAAGACGTGATAAGGGCACAAGCTATTGCAGATCAAGTCATCATGGCAAGTCAAAACCTAGAGCAGCCATTAATCCAAGTAGATGCGCTTAACGTTATGGCTGAAGCTTGGCTGGAGCGAGGTATGTTTGAGGTCAGCTGAGTTTTATAAACGAAGGAAAAGTCGTATTGGATACCATCCAAAATGTTATGGCCTCAGATATCACAGAACGAAAGGTAATGTTACTAGCGCTCGAAAGTGGGCTTTACTCATATATGGGGGAAATGGAACGCGCCTTAGAGTGCGTACAACAAGGTCTGACGCTTCATAAGCAGCTAAAACGGCCCCACATGATTGCCAATTCCCTCTATTATATTGGTTTTACTTATTTGCATCAAGGAGATTATAAACGCGCCTTAGAATATTTACAGCAAAGTCTGACACTACGTGAGCAGCTGGGCACTCCTCAAGCAATCGCTCAGTCGCTCTATTGTCTCGGGGTAACTTACGCAAATATAGGAGAAATGGAACGCGCCTTAGAATATTTACAGCAAAGTCTAACGCTACGTGAGCATTTGGGAACCCATTACGGGGTTGCCCAATCGCTCGCCTGGCTCGGTGCAGTTTACACGAACAAAGGAGAGCTGGAACATGCCTTAGAAACCCTTCAACAATGCTTGTCGATCTGTGAGCATGTGAGAATTCCCGGTACTTTTGTAGAAGCTCGAGCTTTCCAATATCTCGGGATTATTAATTTGCAGAAAGGTGAATGGGAGTCCTCCTTAGAGTATTTGCAGAAAAGTTTGTCTATTTTTCAGGAACAAGGAATTAAATTACAAATTGGATTAAATCGTACTTTAATCGGCCGGTTATATCTGCATTCAGGTAATTTAGATGCGGCATTCCAATACGGGTTAGAGAGTTTGAAGGTTCTAGAGGAAGCAGGAATCACTCTCTTTGGAGGTTTTTTCTTCGCTTTTAATCTTAGTCTTTTGGTTTGGATCTCCCTCGAGCAGGGCAAGATGGAGCTCGCAAGACGCTATTTGCACCGGCTAAAGACACTTCGTGGAAATGTAGCTAGTAAGGTCACGGATCTTGCGTATCGCTTCACTCAGGCCATGGTTCTCAAGGTGAGTCCACGAACTCGGGATAAAATGAGGGCCCAAGAGCTTTTTCAGCAAATCACAAAAGATGAGATTATATCCCGCGACTATACTGTCTTGGCGAGTCTTAATCTCTGCGAATTACTGTTCTTCGAGTTTAAAACGTCGGAAGCTCCTGAAATTTTACACGAAATCAAAACCATTACTAACCGCCTCCTTGACCTAGCAAAGTCACAATATTCATATTCTTTACTTGCTGAAACCTACTTGCTACAAGCGAAGCTGGCTCTCATCGAACTGGACATACCTCACGCTCGTCACTTATTATCGCAAGCCCAAGTCCTCGCAGAAGAAAAAGGGTTACAGAAGTTGGCCATGAGCATCTCCTATGAACATGATTTGTTACTTGATCAATTAAACCAGTGGGAGGCTCTCCGAGATCGGGAACCATCCCTAGCCGACGCTGGTGCATTATCTGGAGTTGAATCACAACTCACGCGGATGGTGCAGCAACGAGCCGTTGAGCTTCCCCCACTCCAACCCGATGAACCGTTGTTACTTTTGATTTTGACGGAAAGCGGAATCAGCATTTATTCCAAGAAATTTACCTTGGGGCAGCAATTGGATGATCAACTTATTGGTGGCTTATTAACTGCGATCAATAACTTTGGCAAAGAAGTGTTTGCTGGAGCGGAAACCGACCGGATCACGTACCAAGAGTATACCGTGGTTCTAAAAGCGCTAGAGTCCTTGTTATTCTGTTATATCTTTAAAGGGCAATCATATTTAGCTCTTCAGAAATTAGAACGGCTCATCGAACAAGTCCAGGCGTCACCAAGTATTTGGGAAATTCTGAAAACTATGATGAAGTCTGATGCAACACTCAAAACCATTGAGGATATTGGAGTAGTGGGTGAACCCGGATTGAACCAGATGGTCTTGGAAATTTTTCAAGCAGAAAGTGTTATTGATTGAACCGCCTACCTTGTTTCTGTGCGTCTCCCATTTACCTCACGGGAATTAAAAGTATTTCCACAGTTAGAAACCAAAATCCTTGGGTTTTTAATTTAACTAATCACTTAAAGTAGAATGTTTCCAATTGAATTATTGATTATATTATTTATACGCCCAAAACATTTTTAACAAGAATTTAATTTGTTATAATAAACATTGAAAGCAATTAAGAAAACAAAAAATAAAGAGAGTGAGAAAAATGAGTGAAATAGACCCTGGTAAAATAAAACTTAAGAAAATCATGAGTAAGGAAGAGAATAAACTTGAAGTAGTGTCTAAAAAATATTGGGATACCATATACAAGGGTGTGTTAGATTACCTTTTTGATTTAAAATTGATTACAAACAAAAAAGCGGTACAAAAAGCTATCATCGATTATATACGGCATCAAGGATCTCATGGTCCCCAGCCAATGTGGGGGAGCCCCTAACCATTCCCATCTCCTGTCTCTCAATACCGAATCCTTGCGTTAAATTGAGTTATTTTAATCAAGCCTTATACAAATACGGATAAGGCGTTCTATCGGAAAAGAAATTTTGTCCTACTCATCAAAGAGGGATCAAATCTTTTTATTATATGGAAACATGTAGACAATAGAACACACTGTTGCAATAGCTTAGTAATGAGATAATATAATTCAAAGACAGTAATATCAATAAAATAACTAGTGAAATAAATAGCCGGTTCTAATCCAATTGTAAAAACATATTTGTCCCAATGCCTTTCAATTCACAGCAATAGAAGGAAAAAAAGCCATAGGAAATCTAGGCGAAGCAAATGCACTCGAAAATTCTTACTCAGGCGATTGTGGACTCTATTGTATCTCTTGGCATTCGTGAACATGCAGATGAAGTGTTTAACGAAATTGAATCTGTGGTAACAGACCCCCTTAATTTGTTTTTCAAGCATTCTCATTGGCCATCAACTCTAACCCTCCACGGAGTTCCGGTTGAACTTTCTATTGGAATTAAAAGTGATAAAAACCACTCTTTTCGGTATATTGTGGATATAGCTGATTATTCCCAAGGTATGGTGAGTAATTGGACCCATTCCTTGAAGTTTGCAAAAATTATCACTGGTATCAATACAGACCAATATCCCCAATTATGGAGATTATGTACCAGACACTTAAACGGAATTCCGGACCTAACTGGATCACCAATGTATGGGGGGATTGGGTATGGGCGTTTTGGGTTAAAAATATCAGAACTTTATTTCTTCAAAAGCTGGTTATCTGATGCGGAGTTTAAAGATCGATTTCCAAGTTATGCCTCCGCAGTGGATAGGCTCTTGAATCAGGATGATGGACCGAGTAGTTTCCAGCTTGAAGCTCTTGAGTATGAATTTACAGCAACAGGTGAAATGACCAGAACCAAGTTATTGGGATGGCTTGACTATAAAAACTCAAAAAGTCAATTTTCTGAGGTTGCTGGTAATCATCCAAATCTTGCACCTGCAAGAAAAGTCTTTGAACATTTCCAAAGAGATTGTGACGCATATCAATTTCCATATTCAATTGCAATGCAGCTAAGTCTTGACCAACACACAGAACCTCAACCAATGAAAATCTTTTTCCCGTGTTATGCATGGGATTGGATTCACCCAAAGGGTTTTCTTGATCTGGTTCTCTATTTGTTGAAGACCTTCTCCTTGAATCTTTGGCAGTTATATACTATATTAAATATATTTTCTGAATACAAGATTCCACTATTCCCGACTTGGATGGCAATCGGACTTGGGGAACCACATCCATCCATTAGCTTTTATTTTTGCCCGATCTTTGAAGGAGTAATCACGAATCCCGCGGAGCAAATGGAATATTTACCAAGAACCACCCCCAAGAAGATTAAGGCTCGTAACACGATTATTACAAGAAATCAAGTTCCTAATCATTTAATATGCATCGAAGAAATGATCTCGCGCGCTATAGATTACATACTAGCAACAAAAGAAACAGACGGCTACTGGATTGATTTTTCTCTTCAGCAAGGGATGTCGGATGAGTGGGTTACTGCATTTGTAACTGCAATGCTGTCAAAGGAACCGAGTCTCCACCCCCTTCTGACATCTTCAATAGAATGGCTCCAAAAACGATTTCGGCCAGGTAAAGGGTGGGGATACAACAGAAAATTCCCCACAGACGCAGAAACAACTGCCTTGGCACTTTTAGCACTACATCGATTGAATACGTCCTTGCCAGAAGATGCTTGTGAAACCTTACTCCGCTATCGCCTTCCTAACGGTGGATACGGCGCTTATTCTGATGGAGATCTAGATCACAAACATGGTATCGGACCAGTTGAAATCACATCTGGTGTTTTGCTAACTCAATTGGAAGCAGGTCTTATAAAGACAAACATAATCTGTGATACAGTGGATCATCTTTTATCCCAACAGCGAGGAAAGGGTGGCTGGAACTCATTTTGGTGGAAGGATGATTTATTCGCTACCTGTAGGGCTCTCCATTCGCTCAATGCATTTATCCGGTTTGCAACGATGGATAATCGAGCCACTCGACTGCCAAACACCATTGTTCAATCGGCAATTAACGTTGTAAAGGATACTAATCATTACCTCTACACCCAAGCAGTTCCGAATGAGCCATTTGCTCTGGGGCTTTGGTTGAGTTGTTGGTTTGCTACTCAAGGTCATGTACACTATTCCCGCATTGATCGAATTCTCAACTATCTTCGTTCGCAACAACAAAAGGATGGACAATGGCTTTCAGTACCAATCAAGCGAATCGAAAAAACAATAGTCCTCCAATCAGGAGCACGCTCGGAATTTGGGTTTTACCTTGACTCGAAGTGCCTTATTACAACTACCATGGTTATTGAGGGCTTAAAAGCATATTACAAAGCTTTAAAAGTGACCTAATGCTCTTGAGTATCGAAAACTGGCATAGTTGTTTGAAGAAAATGTACTATAATAGAGTACGAACTCATTTTGGGTTTGGGGATTTTATGAAAGGGTCTATCTTTAAACTTCTTAACAGAAGTGAATTATATCCTCTTGGCGTAGAAGATAGTTTAACTTAAAGGGATGATGTGATAAGGGTAATTCCCTCATCTCCAGAACGTGTTGAGATATTCATTCCCCCAAATCCAGATACCATGGGACCTCCCTTTAGTCTCAGATTAATACCTTCGTTGTTGAGGATCATACACCCCATGCGGCTCAATATGCGTCTCGCGCTATCTTCCTTGGATCAAAATACTCAGTATCCAAAAACAGAAGTTGATGAATCGTTTTTAACGAAAGTTACAAGCTATGTGAAATCTCTTGGTGTTGGTAGTATCGGTTATACAAACTTCTGAGAGAATACATCTTTCGCGGTAAAGCCGTACTTTTCGATAATATAATCATCTTGGCCATAGAAATGGATTGCGAAAAGATAGCTATGATATCTAATCTTCAAACGCGGATCATAATTCTCTGGATTTATAACGATCTCAGAATAGCTGCGAATAAACTCACAGATTATCTTAGACAACAAGGTTTCGCCGCACAAACTGGTCATCCGCTTGGTGGACTTATAGTATATCCTCCGTTCGGCCAGCTGGCCGGAATGGGATGGCATGGAAGTCATGGTTTGCTTATTATCCCCGAATTTGGTCCACGCCATCGGCTTGCTGCCATTTATACCAATATTGCCAATCTTCCAATGACTTCGCAAAACTCACATGCCTGTGGTCGAGACTTTTTGTACCGGATGTAAGCAATGTATTAAAGCGTATCCCTCAAATGCAATATATTAAACACCTATCATACATGAAAACAGCGCAAAAAACACACATTGGCGTAGAAAAATGCTTTCCAGTGTTTTTTTAAACACTATGGCTGTTCAATATGTATCAAAGAGTGTTTATTTAATCGAAGACATTACTTGGACATAAAAAAAAAGCGTTTGAAAAAGATCTTAAACATCGTATCGAATCAATATGTTCCAATATGTTCCATTTCCAATAATGACCTTCGCTCGTTTGAATAAGAACGTTGTACATCTATCAAAGATTTAATCCTTGTGTAAGCATGTGCTATGACCTAAATGCGGAATAATGTTGAGCACCACCTTAATTGATTATTCAATCTAGCACGCGAGTTAAGTGGTTTAAATGGAGAATAATACTGAACAACACTTAAACCGATTGTGTAAGCTTGCACGTGAGTTGGGCGCTACCAAAGCCAAGGCATTTGATGCAAAAGATGTGGTAGTCGATGAACGAGTTCGCTTGAAATGCCAGATTCCGATTTGTGATGATTATGGGATAAATTTGATGTGTCCGCCCCATCTTGGTATATCCATTTCCAATTTTGCTCGGACCCTTTCAAAATACCGAATTGCCCTTCTCCTCCAAGTAAACTGTCTAATCCCCCACGAGATGCAGCAATTGATCAAAAATGAAACAGATTATGTGACCAACCTCTACCAAAACAACGCGTTCATTGCTAGTTATCATGAATCATTTACTCTGGCTAAGATGAAACTTCATGAAATAGTTCATAGGGTCGAATCGGCTGCGTTCTCGATGGGTTATCGATTTGCTGTCGGCTTTATTGGTGGATCTTGCCGGTTATGCGCCGAATGCATTGCTATCAGCTCGAATGAGCCGTGTCGCCATCCCTTTCGAGCTCGTCCTTCGATGGAGGCCATGGGCATCGATGTCTTTCAAACAGCTGCTAATGCAGGATTACCCTTTGATATTCCTCCTAAAGAAACAGCAGTTTGGAATGGGTTGGTTCTGGTTGATTGATCTTAGAACGTAATAAAAGGTGCGGATACACCTCTTATCTTATATCCCCGAACACTAACTTTACTCAAGTAAATAAGAGATGAGTAGTATGAAAACGTGTTCTACCAGACAAACCCACCATACCCACTTCAATCCTGAAATGAAATTAATATGGTAAGATCTTCTACTCAAATTCTTGTAATAGTGAGGATTGCTTAGGGGGTTCTCTGAAACTTTTCTCTATGTAATCTCTAAGCTTTGAAATAGAATCTGAAGAAACAAGATACCTACACATGTTCAAATACACATATCAGTAACTAAATTTCCAGTAATCTTTCTTGTGGGATTATGACCGAATAGCCTCCTTGTCTATGATCCTTTCTTAATTTAAAAACATTATAACCTACGCCAAAGCATAGAACTTTAGGATTAGGAATAATCCTAACAAAGGTCAAGGATTCCGTATCTTGGGTTTCTATTTCTTTTATCACTAATCTAAGTACTCTTTTTTTAGAAAAGATATCATGTACATCAATGTCGTCAATAGAAATAAAATCAGCCTTCCCATTAAATGTAACTGTGCCTGAAGGAGCGAATCGGATGTAATAATGGGGGAAAGGGATAATTAAAGATACATAGGGATTTCTCTTTATATTTCGAACCTTCTTGTACTCCCTCGACGTGAAAAAATATAACACAAACTTTGAGAAAGGTGGGGAAACTCCAAACAGGATGCCTGTTGAATGCGGTGTTCCATCTTGATTAATTGTGGTTAAAATACCAAATGTCTTCTTTCGGATCTGCTTTTCTATGAAAGAAAAAGTAAATTGGTGTTTATTCATAATGAATCCTTCTCCACAAAATGGTTTCTAGTCCGAAAAACCAACAAAAATTTCTATCTAATTGTGTTATGAATAATATGGTAAGATCTTTTTTTGTTCTCTTGATATTGAAAGATCACTTAGGTGTTCCAATGAACATATTTTAGCAAAAAAAACATCAAGCCTTTGTTTCAAGCTTTAAACGACAATGGGATCTTTTACTGCAATTCTGCCTTTTTATTTGCCTTCCGTAGTTCCAGGATTTCCGTTCCGGAAAGCATCACGTCTGAGACCTTTGACAGCCCATAGACCAGCCCTGCTATTAATATCCCTACGAGAATGAACGCTTGGAGGACTAAGCTAATGCTGAATCTCAAAGATCCCTCTGGAGCGTGAAATGCAACTGCAAACATAAATAATAGGGCTGATAAAACATCGATAACCGCAAAGATGATTGTATAAACGTAGTACGAGTATGGGAAATTCATCCGGGCTTCTCCGATGGGTTCCTCCCCACATTCGTAGGGTGAGAGTTTGGTCTCACTTTGATGTTCATGTGGCCGTAGAAGTGCAGAAAGGATCAGTACCACTATAACAAGGGCAATGGCGGCTACGGCAAAAATAATAATTGGTACGAATTCTTCAAATGTCCTCACAGATGATATCTCCTCTGAAATAGCTTAAATTTGCTTTAACTACTGGCGAGTATATAATTTTTCCTCTATCATATATGTCGAAAGATATTTATTTCTTTATAAAAACTGTCGCGCCTACATTTATACGCAGGAGTTACCCAAAATCCCTTTTACAATTGATATTGAACTGCTGGAATTTGCTGTTCTATCCATTTCTGCAATTGCTTTGGCCATCTTGGCCTTAGAATACCATGATTTTGTATATTCCGCTTTTTCATTTGGCATCTTTTCAGTCATTGTGGCAGGCTTATATTTATTATTGGATGCGCCTTTCATCGCAATGATCCAAATGGCTGTCTACACAGGCGCAATTTCTGTATTGATTATCTTTGGGGTGTTACTCATCCGGCGGGAAGCGGATCAACCACTTGAACCCTACCCAACTGCTAAAAGAACACTTCTGGGTATCTTGATCGCCGCATTCGTCGCTGGTCTCATGGCCCTAGGTGCCATTCAGTTTGCTTGGCCCTCAAAAATTGCCCCTGGGAATTACGAGCAAGCACAAAACCTTGGTACTCTGGCTCAAGCGATATGGGGGGATTACGTTCTTCCTGTGGAACTCATTGGCCTCGCATTATTAACAGCCATGATCGGAGGCGTTGCTCTCCTGCGAAGGGAGAAAATCGAACGTATAGCGGCCTTCCGTGGAGAACCAGCCTTGAATGAGGAGAACCCTAGGGAGGGGTACCTATCACCGATGGAAGAAGCAAATTCACAGAGTGAAACATCATGACTATTCCATTAGCTTGGTACCTCGGGCTTGCATTTACCCTATTTGGACTAGGAATTTATGGGATTGCAACCAAGCGGAACCTAATTCGAGTTCTTATTTCGACCGAGATAGCAGCAAATGGGGCTGGTATCGCTATAATCGCTTTTTCGACATATTCTCCAACTTTTAGTATCACTGGACAAGCTTTCGTCCTCTTTCTGATTGCGTTGGCCGCGGCTCAAACCGCAATTGTTCTGTGTATGGTGATGTTGTTTAACCGTCGATATCGGACAATTGACCTCCTCGAGCAGAAAACGCTGAGGGGATAGATGAAAAAAACTTGGAGGAATACAGGATTTCACTCACTCAAGACCTCATGACTAAACTAAAGCAGCAAGTTCCCGAGGCAGAGACGAAAGAACTCACTAAAACACGTATTGAGATCAAAGTTCCGACTCATCAGGTGCGGCTCCTCGCGGAAACGTTACAGAAAATACTACCTGACATAAGCGGGGAACTGGTCTCCGGCGTAGACCTCACCGAAGAAAAATATGAAATTCTTTGGTGGCTTTGGTCACATTCTCAGAAACTTCTAGTCATCTTGAAGACCAAGGTAGAAGGACCGACCCCCTCAGTTGCTTCGCTTACCGACCTCTGGCCTGGGCTTGAGTGGCATGAGCGTGAGACTTGGGAGATGTTTGGCATAGCTTTTAAGGGTCATCCAAACCTCGATCTTCTCCTGCTTTCTGAAGACCTTCGGGGGAAATATCCTCTCCGTAAAAGCTTTGTTATTGATCGAACACGGGAAAAGGAAAGGACCGCGGCTCCACCACCCCCCATCCCAAAGAACCCTCATCGAGCATTCAAATATCCTCCCGATCTTGGAGCGTATAAATCAGACGAGGAGCCTTAGGTCAGGAGGAAAACACGGTGTCCATGGAAGAAACTACGATTTGGATGGGCCCCCAACATCCATCCGTCCACGGGTTTGCCCTCCAAGTTAAGATGATAGGAGACTATGTGGTCGAGGTTAATCCACGGATTGGTATGTTTCATCGTTCGGCGGAGAAAGTTCTTGAATTCCGAACGTTTCAACAGGGACCCTTGATTTTTGAACGTCTCTCGATGCTTGAAGCGATGGCGTTGCCTCTTCCTTATGTGCTGGCGATCGAAGAAATTGCTGACGTCGAAGTGCCTGAGCGGGTCCAATACATTCGGACAATCCTAGCAGAACTCAGCCGAATTCATTCTATCCTTTTCTGGTTTGCTTCTTACGGGGCGGAACTCGGCCAATTCTATACGATGATGTGGCCTTTCCGAGATCGTGAGTATATCTTAGATATCTTCGAAGAACTCACCGGCTCAAGGCATACTCCCAGTTATCACATCCCTGGGGGGGTTCGTTGGGATTTCAGTGACAAGATAATCAAGTTGATCCGCAAGAATCTTGCTTGGATTCAGAAACGCGTACCAACCTATTGGCGCATCTTTCCCGGAAGCCCCTCGTTCAAATTGCGAACTCAAGGTATTGGAATGCTCTCACGGAAAGATGCGATTCGGTTAGGGATCTCGGGACCGAATTTAAAAGGGGCGAATGATCGCTCCGATCTTCGTAAAGATGACCCTTATTTGGTTTATGACAGGCTAGATTTTGAAGTCCCAACGGGCCCAGATGGCGATGCCCTTTCCCGCATAGTGGCCCGCATCCGTGAAATTGAGACGAGTCTCGATCTTATCCTCAACCAATTACTTCCAAACCTCCCCAACGGGGATTATCACGTGGAAAAGTTTCCAGCCCGACTCCCAGCTGGGGAAGCCTATGGGCGCATCGAAGGGGTACGGGGCATCTTAGCCGCTTATGTCCGAGTTAAAGAAGATAAGGCCCGAATGCCCTTTCGGGTGAAGATCCGAAGCCCCTCCTTCAACCATATGTTTGGCTTTAAACACATTGTAGAAAGTCAAGAGACACGGTTTGCAGATATTGTTGCCATATTTGGTAGTCTTGATATGTATATTGCGGAACTTGATCGCTGAGCCATGAAACGATACAATCAACCCTAGCTAGCATAATCCCCAAAAATATGTGAGGATCAAATACGAACTCAAAATGAACCGGTACACATAAACAAGAATGGTGAATCCAGAATGAGCTACTTTCCGAAAATCCCCTATATTGAAGATCTGTTATTACAGCTTATCCCCTTTTTAACGCATGACCTCATATGGCAATTAATTCGAATTTTGATCTTCCCGGGTTTACTCTTCGCCGTTATCATGGTGTGGCCAAATGTATGGATCGAACGTAAGATGTGGGGCCGCATCCACGATCGGCGAGGTCCGACTCACCTCGGGTTTGGGGGATTCATGCAGCTTTTAGCCGATTTTATCAAGCTTCTCAGCAAGGAGACAATCATTCCCAAAAAAGCGCACAAGCTCATGTTTCGTGTAATACCAATTTTAAGCTTATTTTTTGCGCTCACAGCCTTTAGCTTGCTTCCTTTTGATGAAAACTGGGCGCTTTATTATAGCATTGATACTGGGGTTGAGACCTGCACTGGAACGGGTCTAAACGGGACTGGCTGTCACTACCTCAGCTACGACCTTATCTTGCTCTATGCGTTATTGACCGGTATTCCTGTTGCGGGATTGCTCGCCGGTTGGGCAGCTGGATCGAAATACCCAATCATCGGTGGCTGGCGATACGCTAACCAGCAATTTGCTGTGGAAATCCCCCTTCTCTTGAGTACGGTAGGACCTGCACTCCTCACAGGCAGTCTCAGTCTCATGACCATCTCTCTCACACAGGCAAAAACCATCTGGTTTGTGTTCTTGCTTCCTCTTACTTTCATCACCTTTGTCACAGCAGGTATAGCATCGGTTGGGCGATGGCCATTCGACATAGAAGATGCGGACAGTGAAATAGTAGTCGGATGGCGCACGGAATACGGCGGATCCCTCTTCATGATCGTTTTCATGGCTCAATATGTCGAGATTTTCCTGTTTACCGGAACTGCTGTTGCTTTATGGCTCGGAGGTGGGCAATTAATTCCTTTTGTGCCCAATGCCGCTATCCCGATTATCAATTTAATTCCTCCGGCCTTTATTTTCATCGGGAAAATGCTCCTTGTGTACCTACTGTTCATCATAATAACGAATTCGTTACATCGAATTCGCATGGATCAGATCCTGAAACTCATGTGGAGAATTCTAATCCCTTTGGCCTTGATCAACATCTTGGGGGCAATGCTTGGCCTTGCCCTATTTCCCGGATTCTTTGAATCCCTTGGACTCATATAAGCCGTACAGAAAAGTGAGGCGTTGAGAAAATGCGACTAAAAACGATTGGTGAAATCCCAAGTATTGCGGTAAAGGTCCTTCGTCAGGCAATTCGCAGACCATGGACAGTCCTATACCCCCGCGAGAAGCGGGTGTTGCCTTTACGGGCACGAGGGAGACATCTGCACTTAGGTGGGCCAACTGGTACTTGTATTGGGTGTGGGCGTTGTGCTCGGGTCTGTCCAAATGTAGCTATTACAGTCCATCGAAAAAAGCCGAAAGAAGACTCCCATATCGTTATCAACTACAGTCGCTGCATTTATTGTGGCTACTGCGTCGATGAGTGCCCGACAGGATCCCTGTTCCATCTTCCCGATTACGATTTGTCGGTTTATTCCTTCGATGCGCTCAAAATGGACGAAAAGGCCTTAGAAGCAGTCGATCCGAAGACTCTCGAATTCCTGCGAGTTCACAAAGAAGAGCTTCCCAAAGAATTTCAGGAAGCCTTGGAACAAGGATTGATTCACCGTTCAACGCGTGAGAAAGTTAAATGGCGCTCAAAAGAGGATTTCGCTCTCTAAGAGGATGAAAGAGAGAACCCTGGGGTGTAATAAATGGCAATAATCGCGAACTCCATGATGCTTGCTCTAGGAATCCTATTGATTGGAGGCTCCCTAATTTACGTGTTTAAAGGCGTGCTTGACCGTGAGACAGACTACGCGGGGTTCATTGCAATTATTCTTGTATTAGGTGCGGCAGCGCTGATCTTAACGAACTTCCCTGATGTAAACGAGGGCAAAGAAGTGCTAGAAACTTATGCATGGTCTGATACCCTCGGTCCTATTGGATTTCGGCTTGATTTGGTGAGTTACCCCATCACCTTTGCAGTCGTACTTTTGGGGGTTCTCGCGACGATCTATGCCTTTGGGTATGTCACCCACGAACACTCCAAGCCCGCGTATTGGGCAAATCAAGTGACATTCATTGGTGGCATGTTAGGCGTCTGTTTGGCTACGAACTTGGTAGAATTCTACATCTTTTGGGAGATCATGTTAGTTCCCTCATACTTCTTAATCCTCTACTGGGGGACTCCTGAACAGGCAAAGCGGATCTCTATGAAATATTTCTTGTTTACACACGCTGGCGCAGTGCTAATTATTATCGGGTTTGCTCTCACGTATGATCTCGCAGGAACCTTTGACATGCGATTCTTGGCCCAAGCGCTGACTGCCGCGACGCCAACGGCGCAAATGCTACGAATGATCTTCCTTTTGTTAACTGTTGGCTTCGCTGTAAAGATGGCGGTTTTTCCGGTTCACACATGGCTCCCAGATGCGCATGCCGAGGCGCCCACTCCAATTTCGATGTTGCTCTCAGGGGTGATGATCGAAACTGGGGCATACGCATTTTTACGGTTCGGAGGAATCTTTTTTAACAAACCCCTTGCCTGGTACTCCCAGAGCCTTGCAATTATGGGCGTCGCTACGATGTGGTATGGGGGGATTATGGCCTTAGTCCAGACCGATCTGAAACGGCTGTTGGCCTATTCATCGGTCTCACAGATGGGTTACATATTCTTTGGGCTCTCTGTTGCGACATTCTCGGGGTTTGCAGGAAGTTTAACACATATCATCGCCCATACCTGTGGGAAGGGGCTTCTCTTCGGCATGGCAGGGGTTGTTATGCACGAAACTGGCTTCCGGGATCTTAACCGACTTGGAGGCCTCTCTAGCAAGATGCCATACACTGCGACGGCTGCATTTATTGGGGCTCTATCCATAGCCGGAGCACCGCCGCTCTTCGGTTTTCAAAGTGAGTGGTTGATCTTTCGGGGTGGCTTCGAAGCCGGCTTCACCGTTCTGACCTTAGCCGCGGTTTTATCCACAATTGTGAGTGCAGGCTACATGCTCCGATTGCTATGGAAAGTCTTCCTGGGTCCTTTACCAGAACACCTCGAAGAAACGGAAGAGGGATTAAAGTCCATGGTCATCCCGCTGACAATCCTAGCCGCAGTTATCGTGATTCTTGGTATCTGGCCGAGTTTCGTACACCGCGTGATCGTGCCGGCAGCGGATTTTGTTGCGGCTTTCTTGAGTTAGGAGAAATGAAAAATGATCTACGGAATACCTGAATTCATGATTTTCATGATCAACTTCATTGGCGCCTTGTTCATTCCGTTCGTATCCAGAGTCGGGGAGAAAGTGCGAAGTTGGTATGCTGTGGCTATCGCTGGCCTCTCTGCTATCTTAGCGTTTCTTTCACTTCTCGTCGGAACCGGTGACACTGAGTTCTGGACATGGATCCCTGAATTAGAGATCAACTTTGGGGTGATACGGGATCCCCTCTCGGTCGTCATCACCTTTCTAGTCAGTATCCTTGGTTTATTCATTGTCACCTATTCGATTGAGTACATGGAGCATGGGGGAGATAAGGGCGATCTCGATCGGTATTACTTCCTGATGCTCCTTTTCATTGGTGGTATGCAACTTTTGGTTATGTCTGATAGCCTTTTGTCCGCATTTATCGGCTGGGAAGTTATGGGTATCTGTTCATATACGCTTATTGGCTTCTGGAAAGAGGGGAAAGGGCTAGAAGACGAACAATATAACACTGCCTCTGGTACTAAGGCCTTCATCGTCACGCGAATTGGTGATGCCTTTCTTCTCGCAGGCCTGATGATCCTTTATCACTTGGCAGGCACCCTTAGCCTCACAGAACTAGCTGCCCATCACCACGCCCTAGTGACAGAGATTGCTCGTAGTGTGTTGCTTCTCCCAGCTCTCATCTTCATGTTTATCGGAGCGATTGGGAAATCTGCTCAATTCCCCCTCCAGGTGTGGTTGCCAGAAGCGATGGCAGGCCCCGCAACCGTATCCAGTATCATTCACGGAGCCGCAATGGTGAAAGCGGGGATTTATCTTTCATCTCGGTTATTTTTATTATTCCATGCGGAAGTCACGTTGAAAGCGCTCTTCCTCGTCATTGCGGTGATTGGAGGGATCACGGCCTTTGTGACCGGGACAATGGGCACGGCAGCCCGAGAACTGAAGCAAGTATTGGCCTTTAGTACGTGCAGCCAATTAGCGTACATGCTCATGGGACTTGGAACCGCAGGTCTCTTAGCGCATCACTACGAGATGGCCTATTTCTCAGCTGTTTACCACTGGGTCAACCATGCGGCTTTCAAAGCCTTGTTATTCCTCTCCGCCGGCGCGGTCCTCCACGCAGCCGGTGACGATCCTTATCATGGGAGGTATGTCAAGGAACTGTTCGACCTTGGGGGATTGCGGAAACAATTACCAAAAACCTTTGCCGTGATGTTGATTGGCGCCCTAGCGCTATCAGGGGTCCCTCCCTTCAGCGGTTACTGGAGTAAGGACTCAATCATTGAATACACTTGGGACCTAAGTCATGAAGAGCCAATCGGGATGTTACTATTTGGCCTTGCCGTGGCTACAGCCGCAATAACGATTTTTTACTCCTTACGCATCATCGGATTGTCGTTCTTTGGTCCCAAGAGCGAGAATCTTAAGCGCCATGAGGAGGCAGGAGGGCATGTAGCCGACCCTGGGTTGCCCATGATGGTTCCTTTATTCTGTCTCGCGGGTTTTTCTGTGATCGCGATGGGAATTGGACCTGCCTTAAGTCATCTTCTACTTGAAGCAGAAGGAATCACTTTTAACGAAATGATCGTCTCGAAAGCATCAACACCTTCTTTGATCACTCTCGGAGCGTTGATTGTCGGGGGTGTACCATCCTATCTCCTCTACATCCGGCAAAGAATTGATCGCGTTTCTCTAGTGGATGGGAATATTGTTCTGAGAGCCCTTCATCGATTCTTTGAAAATCGATGGTATATCAATGCATTGTACTTGAAACTGCTTGCTGGATTTCTATGGTTCTGTCGCGGGTTGTTTAAGAAATTTGATTTGGCCGTGCTTGAGGGCATCAATGTAGGCATAGCCGAAGTCATCCGACGTGGTTCGATTGGGGTGCGCTGGACCGATGAACATGTGGTTGATGGGCTAGCCGATGGAATCAAAGATAGCGGCGTGTTCGTATCTGATGAGGCAAAGCCAGTCCAGACCGGAAGAATCTCCGACTACGCGTTCGTGTTCCTCTTTGGTCTTGCTATGCTCATTCTAACCCTATTAGTGAGTCAGGGGGTAATCTAGATGGATCTAAGTAGTCTAAGTAGTTCGTTAATTAACGCATTACCTATTGATGTACTGCCTGCCTTGCTTTTGATTCCACTCATTGCAACACCAATTACATATGCTCTGGGTAAAGCCCACAAACAGGCGCCGATGGTCTTTTCGGTTATTGTAACCATACTCGTCTTCTTACTTTCTCTGGCGTTAGTGTTCACTGTGGATCGGAGCAGTACAGCTATACAGTTTCAGACCGAAATTGAATGGGCTCCTCGATTTGGGATGACATTTCTTCTTGGCGTTGATACCCTTAGTGCCGTTATGGTCCTCCTAGCCGCCCTCGTGGTCATGTGTGCCACCCTGGCTTCCACACCCGCCCAAGTCTATGGGGATGAAGGCGCCTATTTTGGGTTTGTCCTCTTAATGGAGACGGGTCTTCTAGGCGTGTTCATAACATTTGACTTACTAGCTTTGTTTGTCTTTTGGGAGCTTGTACTGATCCCCATGTTCTTCTTAATAGGTCGCTGGGGTGAATTGGATAAGACCTACGCGGCGATCAAATTTTTCATCTATACGCATTTAGGCTCCGCGATCATGTTTATCGGCTTCCTTGTGATGTATTCTTACGCTGGGACATTTAACATGCTTGAGTTACGAGATTTTGCCTTCCCAACTCAAACACAAATTTGGGTAACTCTTGCAATTTTTATGGGTGCAGGGGTCAAGCTCCCTGTCTTCCCATTGCATAATTGGTTACCTGACGCGCATGTCCGCGCACCTAGCCCGATGTCCATGGTCCTAGCTGGAATCCTCCTAAAGATGGGTGGATATCTCTTTATCCGAGGGGGGCCGTGGCTGCTCCCACGAGGATGGTATGAGATGCGGTGGATATTTGCTGCTATCGCGGTATTCACTCTTTTCTATGCAGCACTCACCGCAATGGCCCAAGTCGATTTTAAGCGCCTTGTGGCGTATACCAGCATCAACCACATGAGTTTCGTGCTTTTAGGGGTCGCTGTCAGCACGGAGTTCGGTATAAGTGGTGCCATCTATCAGATGTTCTCGCATGGAGTAATAATAAGTGTCCTCTTCTGTTTAGCAGGGTTGATGGGGCACAGCACGACTGGAGGTTATGGGACAAGGGATATTCCTAAACTCACTGGCATGTTGGAACGGACCCCGCGGTTAACTTATCTTTTGATCCTAGCTTCCTTCGCAGGTTTTGGCTTACCCGGATTCTCGGGGTTCATTGCGGAAGCCTTGGTCATATTCGGGGCGTTTTCGTCCTCTGTGGAGCCTGTCCTATGGTGGACTGGTGTTGTCGTGGCTGGAGTTGTTATGACAGCTGGGTATTTCATCTGGATTTTGAACAGGATTGCTTTTTCCGAACAGACCATTGAGGCACGGGACATCACCCGATTTGAGATGGTTCCCAGTTTCATCCTTTTAGCTCCGATTGTTATCTTGGGGATATATCCAAGGCTGCTCCTAGACATGGTCTGGGCGGTGGTACATCAGATAACTAATACAGTCGTTTGACGGAGGAAATAAGAATGCTAGATGTGCTTAAACCACTGGCTGATGCGATTTATGAAGTTGTAGGTTCACAAGACTTAGCCTTGTTGTTACCTGTAATCACGTTAGCTGTATTCGCAGTGCTGGTTCTCCCGTTCCGTGGGAAGACGACTACCTTGATCCTGGGTGTACTTGGTTCCATTATCTCAGCCTTCCTTTTTGTCGTACTGGTCACATTTGATGCCCGGGTTGAGACATATGGTGGCTTGCTGGTGTTTGATGCCTTTTCGATCATTTTTGCAATTATAATTCTCCTAGTAGCTATATTTGTCCTGGTCTCAAGTACGCTCTTCCCTGAAGAGCAAACAGAGTATATTTCATTGTTCTTGATCTCTATTGCAGGAGCAATTATGGTTGTTCTAGCGGGTGATCTTGTCACCTTGTTTGTGGCATGGGAACTCATGAGTTTTCCCACCTATGTCTTGGCTGCTATTGGCCGAAAAAAGGAGGCAGTAGAGGGAGCAAGCAAGTATCTGGTGCTGGGCTTGCTCTCTAGTATGTTGCTGGTGTTTGCCATCGCCTTGACCTATGGAATAAGCGGGGTCACCAGTATAGTTGAGGTTGCCCGTTTTGTAGAAACTGGAATCACTCAAGAGATGCGACCAGTTGTGTTATTGGCTCTTATCCTCTTTATTGTGGCCTTTGGCTTCAAGATTGGTGTTGTTCCGTTCCACATGTGGATCCCAGACTGCTATCATGGGGCCGAAGGGACCGTCGCCGCCTATTTGGCGGGTGGTACGAAAAAAGCAGGCGTTTCAGCATTATTGCGAATCTTGTTAGTCGCGTTTGTTTTTATGAGGGCAGATTGGACGTGGGTGGTCATTGTTTTAGCAGTGATAACCATGTTCCTAGGGAACTTTTTAGCCCTCACACAACGAAACTTGGCGCGGCTGCTAGCTTACAGTTCGATTGCAATGATGGGATATCTGCTCGTAGGTGTGGCAGCCGCAAACGAGGTAGGCGCGACGGGAGCAATTTTTCACGCCTTAGTACATGCCGTGATGAAGACCGCCGCGTTCATTGCCATCACGATGGTGGCTGTTTCCCTCGGAAAAACGAATGTGGAATATGAGGATATTGCTGGGCTGTGGAAGCGAGCCCCGCTCACCTCGGCGGCGTTTACCGTAGCCATAATTTCATTGGGTGGAGTACCCCCAACTGCTGGGTTTTTCAGCAAATTTGTCCTGTTTTTGGGGGCTGTGGAGGCAGACCTAGTTTGGCTGGCCTTGGTTGCCATCCTCAACAGTGTGTTCTCTCTAGGGTACTATCTGAACATCTTGAAGTATGTTTATCTCGAGGATCCAACAGATGACACAAAGCTAGTCGAATTGAAGGCACCACTAGTTATTATTGTGATTGCTGCCGTGTTACTGGTAGCAATGGGCATTTTCTCCGGTCAGATATTGGATTTCATAGCGACTGCAGCGGATACGTTCAACCTCGGCTGATTCCTTATTCTCTCTCCCTTTTCTTGTATTCGGTGAGAAAATTCTCACATTATTTCTCCCAACAAATTAACATAAAATTATAAGTTGTAAAGTTAATCACAAACCTGTCTCCTAAAAATGGATGTAAACAATATGAAAGAAAAAATTATAGAAACTTCACACTTAACAAAGCAATTCGGGGATTTAACCGCCGTAGATGAGCTCAATATTCACGTGCATCAAGGTGAACTTGTAGGTTTTCTGGGCCCGAATGGGGCGGGGAAGACAACTACTATTTCTATGCTCAGTACTATTCTCAAGCCCACCAGTGGGGATGCATTTATTGAAGGCCATAGTATCATCAAAGAGCCTCAAGAAGCACGTAAACGGATTGGAGTGTGCCCCCAGGAACTAATTTTGTATGATTATCTTTCAGCTCGAGAAAATTGTGAATTCTTCGCGGAAATGCATCAACTTCCCAAAGAGAAAATTACACAACAAATAGACTTTTTATTTACGAAGTTAGGATTGCAAAATAAGATAACTGCCCGAAGTTCCACCTTGAGTGGAGGTTTGAAGCGACGGTTGAATCTTATGATGGCGCTCGTTATGGATCCGGAGATAATATTTTTAGATGAACCTTCAGCGGGTCTTGATCCACAAGCGGCCCGAGTGACCTGGGATTTTATCAGAGAGCTCCGAGACCAGGGGAAAACAATTATACTCACAACTCATAATATGCACGAAGCCGAAGAACTCAGTGACCGGATATATATCATTGATCATGGGCAAATCATTGCCGACGGATCCCCCCAAGCTCTTCGCGCAAATATCGGAGAGGGGGAGTTCTTTGATTTGAAATTCAAGGAACCCCTCGACTTGAATGAGTTGAAGCAAAAAGTAGAAGCTCTCGGCTCCTACATCAAGAAAGTCCAAATTTTAAGCGCAGACCGGATGGTTATTTCGGCGACGGGAGGAGTCCAAAGGCTTCTGGAAATTGAAGCACTTCTCCCCAACAAATTGCAGTCGTTAGAGAATCTGAATATCCATGGGAATACCCTAGAAGACGTCTTTTTAGTATTAACTGGCAGAGCCTTAAGAGAGTGAGCGCTATGAGAGAAATTTGGGTGATTACTCTAAAAAACGTGAAATTCCGTTTTCGAGACATAGAACAGTTCAGTTTTATGTTCGGTTTTCCAGTGATGTTTGTCCTTATCTTCTGGATTATGTTTAGAAATCTACCATTCGGTGTAGATTCCGAATTTAGTATGTTTGATGTCTTTATTTGGGGGCTCCTTGGATTTACGACCGCCTTTGCAGCTCAAAGCGCCTCAGTAGCGTTTTCGCAAGAAAAGGAACGAACATTAAAACGGCTGTTGACAACGCCCGTCGGCGGGACCCATGCAATATTCACGGGGTTTATTCTATCAGAGGTTCTAATCATTGGTATACAGTTATTGATCGTCTACACCATAGCTTTCCTTGTACTTGGAGTTTTCGTCGCAAGTGTTGGAGCGTTAGTCATTAACTTAGGCATGTACCTCTTACTTGCGTTAGTATGCATTGGAATTGGGCTGATCTTAGCTGCTACGCTGAGTCCGAAGTTGGCCGGGCAAATACCCATGATCGTCATTTTACCGATCGTTTTTTTGAGTGGGAGTTTTGTTCCCATCAATAGTCCAATCATTTATGGAAATCCAGTCTTCTGGGCCCGGCAATTCGCTATTGACATTGGATTATGGGGGAAAGGGTTCAAGGCAACAATAGAACTTACGGATTATATGAGTTCAGGGATCATAGATACGGGAATCGCGGTAGGTTGGAGTATCCCGATCATGCTCGGGTTTGCCCTTACATTTTTGCTGGTCGGCCTTCAGTTATTTAAGAGAACCCTGCAAGACTAAGTCAGTAAATTCAGAAGAAAAAACCAAGTTCAAAGTGATCAAAACATAAGGTGTAACGATGAAAGATCCTGAGCAAATCAATATTCTGGCCCTAAAGGAGAACGCGAAAAAATTTGAGTATAAAGAAACTTATATCGTCAAGAGAAGAGCACAGACTACCGAAGCAGTATAAGCGCAAGGTTAACCTCCCCTGATAAATTTTCTTTTTTTCTTGAAGTTCTTATCTATCTGTGCCTGAACTCCTTTCTGGTCGATTTTCCTTTTTAGATACAAAAACTAACATCAGGGTAAATCTTCAAGGAAAGTTCAATTAAGCCCTTTTCGATCATTCTTGAAAGCCAACGTCTTATAGACGTCGCGGGAACCACTAGTTCTTTATGCAATATTTGTTTGATTCTTCCGAGAGTTGGTATCAATGGCGCAGATGATCTGGTAGTCTACCAGGTAGAGGGATGTGTCACATAGGGCGGGGTAGCTTGTTATAAAAGGAATAATACCCACAGTTGGATCCGAAAGCTAGTACTCTGTTACCCGGAGTATGATGGGTAAAGTCGCTTCAGGCGAATTCGCG
>JBHIFL010000051.1:0-29000 GCA_046761065.1 Candidatus Heimdallarchaeota archaeon | reverse complement strand
AGAGAAAAGGAAAAATGTCAAAAAATCGATAACATAAGGATCATAGACCAGTTAGAACCATAGAGCCAATATCTGAATCTTTAAAAAAAAATTCACTTTTTTATTCAAGTATAACTGCTATTCATTTTCAATAAATTCCTTTCTATAAGACCGAATTGATGTCCTATTTTTTTTATTTTTTTTCCGGAATTTTTGTTATTAATTCACAAAACTCTCTAGTAATTTAATTAATATCGGCTTCTTTTCACAATATTGCCATTAAATTAGGTAAAAATATGAAAAGATGGTTGTTCCATCATTAATATCTCTTTTAAGAGAAAGATATGAGGGCTCACATCATTATAAAAATTATATAGTGGGGGAGTAATTTCCACCAACTAAAAATGATATGAAGGTAGTATCATCTGAAGGTGGGACAGGAGTCCCGTAAGGCAAGAATGGCTATTTAAAAAAAGGAGTTGGGCTAAAATATGACCGCACAGGCAAATAAGATTTTAAATCAGGCAAATATAAATCATGAAATTAGTTTGTCTTTAGAGGATGACGAGTTGAGTTTTGGTTTATCGAAAAATGTTCGACAACTCTCGATTACCCAGAAAGAGATCTTCAAAGTTTTTTTGTTGTTGCGAAATGGTTGGATCGAAGAAATTGAGCTGCTTGATAATGAGGGGTTCCGGTTTCATATAGGGACCAATCCAAGTCAAATTCTGGAACAAGCAGTCCAGGTGCTTCGCAAGTTGCTAGAACGAACAGTGGATGCCCCCTTTAACATCTATTGGAGTTCGACGTACATAGATCTCATTCCAATCTAAACCCTAAGGGGTTCCTAAAAACAAAAGGGGTAGATTTCGATACAGAATAGTTCCAATCCTCTATTGAGAATACGATCGAAGGATGATGGGCAGATTCCATCATCCCTCGATATTCCAAACATTTCAATTGTTGTGTCAGCTCTAATCAATCGAAAGGAAGTTGTTCATATTTCACAACCAGCTAAGCATACCTTGCGAATATTTTGTCAGCCAAGTCTCAATAATTACGAAAACCGAGTTATTCGTAAATTCCTTGAGAACTTATTAAATACTCCTGTAGATATTAAACCAAATCCATGGCAAAATTATATAGATTTTGAAATTAGTTGATTTGCTTTTTAAAGAAATAACCTCTGTAACATACTTTACTCCATTTAGTATCACAAAATGAGATACTTTTTCTTAACAAGAAAATTAAGTTTTATTGGAAAAAAATCGCGATAAAAATAGAGTAAGAGGATCACTGGTTCATATCGAAGCGGAATTGCTTATAATAAAAAACCTGAGAAGCCAATAACCAAGTGGTATGAAAAATCAATAACTGATCTTACTCAATTGATTGATCAAAAGATGTGTCGAATTCTGGGATTTCTTAAACGCAGGGATCGGTCAAATAAAAACCAAAATAGTTGCAATGATAAAAGTGAGTAAAGCTCTAATCAGTAAGAAGCTAGAGTAGCTTAGAATGCAAGGCGTTATCAACGATGAAAATTTAATCTTCGATGACGATCATTTCGGAAGAAGGAGAACAATCCACATATATCAACTCTAGGAATTAGGTCAGTTTCTCCCGCATCAGATGACCATGCAACTTCCAGGACTTGGAATGACAATAAAAGGAATGCAAGTAGAAACATGTGAACTCATTAAGTTACACTCATGAAATGGGATGGCAGATGTGTTTTCAGTATCAACTTCTGTATAACTAGATTAAACGAAGAAATCTTTAGTGGTCTTCTAGTAAAATAAACATTTAGAACAGTATTATAAGAAAAAACGCAAATTAAAATTAGGTGTAAGGAGATAGAGATGAACCCCATGATACTTGTTGTTGATGATCAACTAGATATCTTGGTTAACATAAAATTGACCTTAGAACTTAATAATTATCGAGTAATTACTGCAACCAATGGGAAAGAAGCCCTACAGCTTCTTTCTGATCTAGAAGCCCCTCCAGACCTCATCATCAGTGATATTATGATGCCTAAAATGGATGGTTATAATTTTTTTAAGATGGTTTCTGCTAACCCT
Organism: Candidatus Heimdallarchaeota archaeon; assembly: GCA_046761065.1. GTDB lineage: Archaea > Asgardarchaeota > Wukongarchaeia > Wukongarchaeales > JBHIFL01 > JBHIFL01. Next base: position 26,937 of record JBHIFL010000051.1, on the reverse strand, counting down.
CAGTGGGCATTCATTCCTTTTATCTTTTTATCTGCTCTTGCGACACCTGAAGATGTCCGCTTTGGCAAAATGCTCGGTGTAGATGATTATCTCACAAAACCCTTTCAAGAAGAAGATTTATTGGCTATTATTGCTGGTAAACTTGCTCGAACCAAAAAAACCAAATCTCTTCAAAAACGCCTAGAAACCAATTTGATGGCTTCCTTAAAGATAGATGTACGCCCGTCAATCTCTGAGAAAGAGAAAAAAAAGGTTTTTTTGCTTGTGGTAGTGTGGGATGAAGTGAGGGGTCCAGTAGTAAAGGTTGTCGTTCCCGAGGAAAAAAACCCACCCTTTTCCCTCCACAAACTCGGAGTTCAGTTATTTCAGGCGGCCGTGTCAATTTATGGTCAGACCGGCTTTTATGAAGCGCAAGGGATTTTACTAAATATTGAAAATATCAAACAGGCAGGTTATCTCTACTTCGATTTATTTGCCGATGAAACGGTCAGGGGGGGCTGTCGCCAATTCATGGTAGCAATCATTGCGCCAAAGATCAGTTATTTTGAATCCTTAAAAATCAAGGAATGCCTCCAAGACCTTGCAAATCGCATAAAAGCGGCCAAAGAGTGGGATAAAAAGCAATATTGGGAAACTATTTCGGGAATATTAACAACTCCAATCCTATAGTTGGATAATTCCTTCAAATTCAATAAATAACCTAAAGGATTAAAAAAGGTGTTTAGATCTGTTTCAGTCGCAATAGAGAGAGGTTTGAAAGTTTTTGCCTATCAATCTGACAACTGGATGAACCATTTAATCCTCCTTTATCAATATCAGTAGTTAATAAGACAATTGTTATTCTTCCAGATCTTTAACATTGTCACAAATCCCCCCTAGCCCCCGTATAATCCCTTTTTTTCCCATGGAGCTGATTCCATCTGATAATCTCCTAATGCTACAGTATCTAGGTACATTCAGCCATATGATGCCGTTTCAAATTCTACTAATTGTCTCCTATTATTCATCACTCATGCCCATAATAGTAAGGTTTTGGCTTTGATCCTCCTCCTAATCCTTGCATAATAGCGCGATATCTCCCCAGAGTGGCAAACCGCCTATATCAATTAGCGTCTTCCGTCTTTAAAATTGGTAATAAAGTTTTGTATCTATTGTCTATACTGTTTATCCTCCTTAATAATCTGTTGTTCGGGTTAGAACGCAAAATATTGTTCTATACTACGAGTTTGCCTAAATAACTACATCACCCGCGTTTTTGGGGGATCTTAAAGTTAGACTTCTTCTTGATGTTATAAAAGATCGCCATGGTGGGATTTTTGTTTGTAAAATTCATAAAAGTTTAAGATTAATCCGAAAGCAATCTGTTGGCACAAATTCAAGCTAGTATGCGGTTACTTGAGCCAATCCGCACTTCCACTGGATGGATAGACCTTTTTATTGATAAAATACAAATGTAAAAAAATAACCCAACTCCATAATCGATTAGGTAACAACTAGGGCTGATGTCCAAAAACACTGTTGTTTTAGGCATTGAGATAGAAATAATCGGACAGATAAGCGTTATATTTATAGCAGCTAGTTATAAAACCATCAATCATGATGCATATGTGACAGCGGCGATCCAAGTGAGACATAACTCACTGCCATATGACATCTCAGAGCACCTACACGTAGGAGGAAAGAGATAAGAGAGGAGGGAGGAAGTTACATTGATATTTTAGCTGTTCTATTGGTAAAGTAAAAAAGAGCAGATTTTTTAGGAGAGTCTTTTAATATAATATATTTTCATAAATAAATCAGGGATCGGCTACGGAAACGGGAATGTTTCTGCGTTGAAAAGATATTATGGTGTTTTGCATGGTATACTTCATGGGAAGCGTATTTTGGTAGCAACTTTTCAATAGAATGGTAAAGACTAAGGCCTAAGATAGTCCAAACCTAAGAAGGCATGCATAGCAAGAAGGGTGTTAAGGGAGCCCGTTCCTAACTAAAAAAGAATAAAATAAGTATATTTACAGAATGGAACAATAGTTCTTGGTTGATTATTTAAAGACTCTCGGGAAATGCATTTTACTGATCACCAAGAGCATCATCGAACACAAGCAGGTCTAGGAGGAGCATAATGAAGGATAAACTCACAAATTCTCGAAAAATTAAGGATCGACAAGATGAAACAACTAAACATGCCTATGCAGAATTTGATAGAGCGTGGTTTGCTGCTACACTCAAGAATACCGGCGAGGCGGTGATTGTCACCGATACCAAAGGTGTCATCACCTATTTGAACCCCGTGGCCGAAGTGCTGACAGGTTGGAAGTATGAAGACGCGTTGGGCCAAGTGTTGACCAATGTATTCCATATAATAAACGAAGAAACACGTGCCTTAGCGAAGAACCCTGTAAGGAAAGCCCTCCAAGATGGCAGGGTGGTCAGTTTAAGCAATCATACGATCCTCATCGCGAAGGATGGCGCTGAATTCCCGATTGATGGCAGTGCAGCCCTCGTCCGTAATGAGGCAGGAACCCTTCTAGGTGTTGTTTTAATCTTTCGAGACATCACCGAGCGGAAACGGGCAATGGCTGCGCTACGAGAGGCACAAGCCTACGCTGAGAGCATTGTGGAGACGTTGCGGGAGCCTTTAGTGGTCCTAGATGCGGAACTACGCGTGCTTTCTGCCAATCGAGCCTTCTACGAAACATTTCACGTCACAAGGGAGGAAACGGAGCATCTTCCCATCTACGAGTTGGGAAACCACCAATGGGATATCCCAGAGCTCAGAGAGTTGTTGGAGGAAATTCTCCCCCAAAACACAACCATTGAGGCCTTTGTGGTTGACCATGACTTCCCAAGGATAGGACAGAAAACGATGCTGCTAAACGCCCGTCGCATCTATCGCGAGGCAAACCGAACTCAGATGATTCTCATGGCGATCGAGGACATCACCGAGCGGAAGCAAGCAGAAGCAAAGCTAAAGAGGTATTCGGAACGACTGGAAAAGACGGTAGAGCAACGCACTTTAGGGTTACGTCAGGCTCAGGAGGAACTGGTCCGCAAGGAACGGCTGGCGGTCCTTGGGCAACTGGCTGGCGGTGTGGGTCATGAACTCCGCAACCCACTAGGAGCCATCAAGAACGCCGCGTACTTCCTTAACATGGTATTAAAGGAACCCGACCCTGAGGTGAAGGAGACACTGGAGATCTTGGATAAGGAAGTAGCGACCTCCGAAAGGATCATCAGCAGTCTGCTGGACTTCGCTCGCGCAAAAGCTCCTACCTACCGGATAGTGGATATCAACGACATTGTCCAAAAAACATTAGGCCGGATTAACGTGCCAGAGAACGTTGAGGTCGTGAGCCACCTAGACAGGACTTTACCGTCGATCCTGGCTGATCCCGAGCAACTCAATCAAGTCTTCGAAAACATCGCCCGCAACGCCATCCAGGCAATGCCCAAGGGGGGGCAGTTAGTCGTCATGTCTGAAGGTCGCAGTCCTGAATGGGTGGTCGTCTCTTTTGCAGATACCGGGGCGGGCATCCCCGAGAAAAACTTAGGGAAAATCTTCGAGCCCCTCTTTACGACCAAATCTAAGGGTATTGGGTTGGGACTAGCTGTTGCCAAGACGCTGGTAGAGGGCCACGGTGGCACCATCGAGGTCCAAAGTGAAGTGGATAAGGGAAGCACTTTCAAGGTCTACCTACCTATGAACCGAGAGGAGAGGAGGTAACATGGCATGGAAGCGAAAGCCAGCATCTTAATCGTAGATGACAATGCCAGTCTGCGCAAGACCATGGCGTTCGTACTGAGACACAAGAGCTACGTTGTTAGCACTGCGGAAGACGGGCCAGAAGCTATCGCTAGGGTGGAGAAGCACCCCTTCGACATAATCTTCCTGGACATCAAGATGCCCCTTATGAACGGCGTGGAAATTTACAAACGGATCAAAACGATCCGACCCGACGCGATAGTAATAATGATGACCGCCTACGCGATGGAGGACCTGGTGCAAGAGGCGTTGCAGGAAGGTGCCTTCGGGATTGTCTACAAACCACTGGATATCGAAAGAGTGGTTACTCTCATTGAAAAGGCACTTGAGGAGAAGCGAGGAGCGCTCATCTTAGTGGTTGATGACAACCCAGAGACTTGTCTCACATTGAAAAACATCCTAACCAAGAGGAATTACAAAGTGGGCATCGCTCATACCGGCGAGGAGGCTATCGCCATAGCGCAGGAGAAAGTCTTTAACATCATCTTCATTGACATGAAGCTACCAACCATCAATGGCCTGGAAACCTTTTTAGCCCTCAAAGAGATTCAGCCAGAAGCGGTAGTTATTATGATGACGGCCTATCGCCAAGAGATGGATGATTTGGTGCAAGAAGCTCTAAACAATCACGCCTACACTTGTCTCTATAAGCCACTTGATATGGCAAAATTGCTCAGGTTGGTCGTTGAGATTTGGGAACGGAAATATAAGGTGGGATTATAGGACAATGGAAGAGATCGATACGAAAAAGAGGATTCTGATCGTAGACGATGAGGAACACATCTGCCGAAGCCTGAAGCTCCTATTTGATCATGAGGGATATGAAACAGAGACGGTTGAGACAGGAAGAGAAGCCTTAGAGAAAGTAAAGGCAAAAAAATTCAATCTGGTTCTCTTAGACATCAAGCTACCCGATATGGAAGGAGTAGAGCTAGTTACGCCGTTGAAGGAACTACATCCTGACATAGTGGTGATGATGATCACTGGCTATGCCTCTTTGGAAACTGCGGTGCAATCCATGAGGAATGGGGCATCAGCCTACATCATGAAACCTTTGGATATGAAGGAAGTATTGCATGCAGTTCGGGAGGCTCTTGAGAGGCAGTACCTGATAATAGAGCGTAGAAGGCTATTCAAGGAGCTTCAGCGAGAACTTGCTGAGCGCAAGCGAATGGAAAAAACGCTACAGGAGAGCGAAGAAAGGTTAAGGAGTTTTATGGACGCCGTAACTGACTATATCATAATTTGTGATCCCAAATTAAACATAGTTGAGGTTAATCGAGCCGGATGGCAAGCCAAGGGTCTAAAGAAGGAGGACATGTTCGGAAAGAACCTATTCGATATTTATCCTCACTTGAAAGAACTAGGGCGATATGATAAATATAGGCGAGTTATAAGGACTGGAGAACCCCTTATTTTAGAGGAAATAGTTCCCCATCCAAAATTTGGAGATAGGCATCTAACTGTTAAGGTTTTCAAAGTAGGGGAGGGCCTAGGAATGATTATCGCAGACATTACGGAGCGGAAGCAGGCGGAGGAGGAGATCCACCGGCTCAACCAGTTTCTGGAGAGCATTATCGATAACGCTAGCGTGTGGCTGGATGTGCTTGACGAAAACGCCAACGTGGTGATCTGGAACAAAGCGGCCGAAAAGATCAGCGGCTACTCCCGGGAAGAGGTCGTTGGGCATGCCAAGATCTGGGGATGGCTGTATCCCGAGGAAGCGTATCGCACCACGGTTCTTGCGAAAGCCGCCACCATTATCGAAGGCGAGGAAGAAGATAAAGGTGACGAGACGACTATCCGGTGTAAGGATGGTCAACTCAAAACAATTGCATGGCATTCTAGGAATCTGGTAAACGAGGAGGGCACTCCGATTGGATCCATTGCCATCGGTCGCGACGTCACCGACCGCAAACAGGCCGAAATGGCGCTGCGGGAAAGTGAAGAGAAATATCGAACGATCCTCGAGACTATCGAAGAGGGCTATTACGAGGTTGATCTTGCTGGGAACTTTACCTTCTTCAATGATTCGTTATGCCGGCTTTTTGGATACCCCGCAAATGAATTAATGGGCATGAATAACCGCCAGTATATGGATGAAGAGACCGCCAAGGCGGTATATCAAACCTTTAATGAGGTCTACCGAACAGGAAACCCAACAAAAGCGTTTGGCTGGGAGATTGTTAGGAAAGACGGGACTAGGAGGTTCGTTGAAGCATCTGTTTCTCTGCAAATTAGTTCCACAGGTGAACCCACCGGGTTCCGGGGTATTGTCCGCGACATCACCGACCGCAAACAGACCGAAATAGCCCTGCGAGAGAGTGAAGAACGGTATCGTAGTCTGTTTGAGGAGTCTCCTATTTCCCTTTGGGAAGAAGATTTCTCTGCCGTCAAGCAAGAAATTGATAGGTTACGATGGGCAGGAATCAGCGACTTTCGCACTTATTTTGCACAGCACCCTGACATGGTAACCCAATATGCGGGATTGGTACGCATCCTAGATGTGAATAAAGCGACACTGAAGTTGTACAACGCAAGAAGTAAAAATGAACTTCTAACAAGTTTAAGCCAAGTTTTTTGCGAAGAAACTTATGGGGTGTTTAGAGAAGAACTGATTGCTCTCACGAAAGGCGAAATGTTTGAAGGTGAAGCCATCAACCAAACGTTAACGGGCGACAAAATCCATATTCGGTTGCGATTATCTGTAGCCCCCGGCTACGAGGACACTTGGGCGAAAGTTTTAGTCTCGATCAGTGACATCACTGAGCAAAGGCGAATGGCTGAGGCGCTACGAGAGAGTGAAAGGACATTCAGGCGAACTTTTGAGGCCATCCCTGATCCTGCATACCTTTGGAAACGCCAAATGGATGGCCGTATCATCTTGGTAGCTGTCAACAAGGCCGCCTTTGAGCTATCCGGTGGGAGAATCACAGATTTCATAGGGACTGAGTTGGGAAGTTCGAACATTCCCTATTACTCCTATTCAGGACTTGGTTCAACCATCAAACACGTTTTAACCACGGGTGAAACGCTACGAGAGGAGATGCGTGGACGACTTCGCACGACCAGGGAGGAACGATGGTTCCTTGCTGATTATGCGAAGACAGCTGAAGACAGCGTTTTACTCATCACCAAGGACATCACCACGCGTAAGCAGGCAGAGGAAACCCTTGCTCGGGCAAAGGATCATTTAACGGAACAAGTGGCTGAAAAAACGCGGCATCTCTTAGAGGAGAAAGCGCGGGTGGAAACCATTATTGAAACGATCCCTGAGGGACTCTTAGTCTTCAACAAAGATGGAACCTTATCCTTAGCCAATAAAACCGTCAAAGAATATTACTGGAACCTTTTTCACGAAGAACTCCATGTTGGATATAATTGCCTACAAAGAACTGACAATAGCTTTCTCGAGACGGTCCAGAAACTATTCCTCGCGAAAACAGGAGAGGTGATAACGATAGAACCGAAACCTGGCCTCCATTTGCAATTCATTTCAGCTGTTACCCAAGTTCCTGGGGAGATGCCTTTTGGGGCAATAATAGAAGTGCGAGACATCTCCCCCTTCATCAACTTCGACAACATGCGGAAGCGATTTGTGTCAAGTGTGTCGCATGAATTACGGACACCGATTTCCGCCATAGCCCAGTCAATAAATAACATAATGAAGTACAAAGAGCGACTGTCGGAAGAACAGCAAGACAAGCTGTTAGGCATGATCTCACGAAATGTCAAGTTAATGACACAATTGATAGACGATTTACTGTTCATATCCAGAATGGATGAAAAAAGAATAGAAATCGAGAGGAAGCAGCTCCGCCCGTTAGAAGTTCTGCAGGAAGTTTTAACCCAATTAGAGCCGAGCCGAAAAGCGAAAGCCATCACGGTTGAAGTGGAGGTGGACGAGAATATTGAATTGGTTGGAGATCACCAGAAAATAGGCCAGATCTTTCGCATTTTTCTCGATAACGCCTTAAAATATTCCGATGATCAGACGCGGATTAAAATCGAAGCGATCGATCATTATCAAGGGCCTTATAACCCTGAAGGGAGGGATGGCGTCTTAATTCACTTTCACGATTCCGGGCGAGGGATTCGGGAGAAAGACCTGCCCTATCTGTTTGAACGTTTTTTCCGATCGGAAGACGTTCAGGAGATTCCAGGAACCGGCTTAGGGCTGGCGATCGCACAGGAATTAACAACACTCCACCAAGGAGAAATCTTTGTCAAGAGCGAATTTGGGAAGGGTTCTACATTCTCAGTGTTTCTTCCCCGATTATCGGAGTCCTGATAAAACCTAATAATAGAGCAATAAGTTAATTTTATCTTACGGGAGGACGATGACGTGATATCATATGTTTGGATATTCAGGAATTCAGGAATACCAATAGTAAGTCGAGCGTATAGCCCCAAACTCGAACTGGATGAGCCTCTTCTAACAGGAATATTAACTGCGTTCTTTGCTTTTGCAAAAGAACTGAATAAAGGCACTTTCGAAGCCCTGCGGATGACGAATCTAACCCTTTTCGGGTCTCATGAAAAGAATCTATTTTTCGTCATAGGTACTGAGCCGCATGTCGTCGATGATACGTTTGTTACGCGGGTCATGCATCAGATAAAACAAACGTTCTTCCAGACATTCCCTGACAAGCTTTTAAAAAAATCAGCTAAGGCGCCACATCTGATCCCTCACTCAATGGTGGAAGCGTTTCAGAAGAAATTAGACATTATTATTAATCAACAAGCACGTCACTTTACAGTTATATCGGATTATGACCTTGAAAAAGCAAAACAAACATTTCGTGCTGTGGTTAAAGAGGAACTTAACCCAATCACTGCGAGAGATGAACTACTGGAGATCTTTGATCAGTTTGAACTAAAATCAACCATGAAACAAGTAACTACAACTTTAAACACAATGTTATCGGTCACCGAGCAATTTGCTGCGGAGTCCTCACTCCAAATATTGTTACAAGAATTAAATCGTTTTATTGGGTTGTGGGGAAAAACCGCCAAAATTTCAATAATCGGCTTAGATCGTGCAGGAAAAACTGCCATACTAAATACAATTCAAGGAAGGGACTATCACACCACACCCACAACATCTTTATCGGTGGAAAGCATCAACTTCCGAAACTTAACCCTTGTTTGCTGGGACATACCAGGTCAAGAAAGATATCGAACACAATGGATTCCTTACACGCGCGGAACCCATATCCTTGTCTTTGTCGTCGATGGTGCAGATCCACAACGTTGGGAGGAAGCGAGACAAGAACTAACAACGGTTCTTGATGAATTCCCAAATACCCCTCTTGCTTTATTACTGAATAAAGCGGATCTTCCATATTATACCGGAAAAAAGGTGATCAATAAGGGTCTAATCTTAATATTGCAAGAATCCAAGCGACCATTTTGTATGTTTGAAACCAGTGCCGTCACTGGAGAAGGGTTAGAGGACCTATTTGACTGGATTTTTCATAGGCTAGCAGAAATCCTGCCCTATTAAGAATCTATAATGGCAAAACGATAACGAGAATGTACATCAATTGATCACCGTATCAGGGAAGCTGATGCTGAATGTGTCTATTCAAAGGCTACATTGGCTTTATAAAAATCCGAAGGATCTTCTAGTATCATTGACAAATTGACCGTAGAGTTGGCATGACATCACATTCAAAATTCGGTCATGGAGGAGAACAACGAACTATAATGAAGGAAATATAATAAATAAATAATTTGTTTAACCTTGTATCATATCAATTAAGCTTGATTTTTCCACAACCGATGTTAATGGCAAAATTCTTGGCCCGACTTGAATTTTCATGTATTTGGTACTGGTTTCATGCCCTACCGAGTCAGTTGCCAATATAGATCCCCTTTATCCACGATAAAAAGAGACATTCATTAATATCATCAAAATAGGGTTTATTTTCTTTGATATGTGGTTTCAGCTTTTTAAAACCCTTGAAAAAAGGATAAGAGGGGGAAAAAAACAGATATTTAAAGATGAAAGGCAAAACAGCTAGATGGATAAAAATAGAGTTAGAACAATTTCAACTCTATACCCTTAATTCGAGTTCCCTTAAAAGACAAAAGTTAATTAGGAGGTATATGGATTAAATAAGCAGATAGAAGTTTCTTATTGAATGGAGCTGTTTTCTTCCTCCTTGCAAAATAGTAAAGGAAACAGTTCTTGGCAATAATAGAAATGAATAGACACTGGATTTCATAAAATGCCCTAGATGAAACGTAAATCAACTTCAAGCGGATTCCGAAGATGAAATTTTTAGGAGGATGGATGTGTGCAAAAAATAATTATGGCAGGTTTGGATTATGCGGGAAAGACTTGTCTCCTTGAGAAAACGTTCAATCTAAAAGATCCCAGCCTTTTAGCTGAAATGTCACCAACCCAAGGGGTTGAAAGGCAACCGTATGACTTTATCGGTGCGGAAATGATAATTTGGGATCTCGGGGGACAGGTTCAATATCGTGATCGCTACTTCGATAAACCAGAGATGCTACAGGGCACCGCAGCCCTTATTTTTGTTGTTGACATCCAAGATCCTGATCGATTCGTGGAGGCTGCTAGCTACTGGGCGCGAATCCTCAAAATTGTGGAGAAAGAACCAGTTCACAAGTATATTTTATATCATAAATTTGATCCTGATAAGACAGGGGAATTAAAAGACAACCTTGTTCGGGCGCGTGAGATTTTTAGTATTCTTAAACCATTCCTTGGATCGCCAGCTGTTAGTTTTGCAACGAGTATCTATGGAGATACGGCAGACAGAGCAGCCAGACAAATTCTCTGGGATATTCTTCCTCCAGTGGAGCTTGAAGAATTACCTACAGTGGAGGCCAAACCCCCTAAAAAGGAGTTACTAGATATCATTCCGAGCCCTGAAGAGGCCACTCGTGTCGACAAGGTTACTGAGCGGTTGGCGCTAGTGTTAGAGGAACAGCTCCAAAAACATGACGATTTTTCAGCTCTAGGAATTTTCAAGCGGGACGGCACTTATGTTTCCGGTGTAGCAAAGACGACCTCTGACAAAACCCTGCTGAGAGCAGCAGCAAATGCGCTCAAAACGGTTGGAACATCCTTTGTAGATGAAGTTGAATCTAAAAAACTTAGTGGACCTGTTCCGCTGGATTTTGAGGATTTCACCGCTTGTTTTGAAGCCATTTCTCCCGAACATATGTCTGTAATCTTTTGTTCATCTTCTCCGACACCCGTAATGTTCGAAACAATGCGAAAGATCAATAGATCCTTAAATCAAGCGCTTGGTATTATCCCCGCCGCTGTAGATAGTCCGGAAGCAATAAAACTTGCCTTAATGTCCGAACTGAAAACTAAACTAAAAAAGAGGAAAACGCTTACAGACCTCCAGCAATATTGGTAGATAACGAAGCCTCCTAAGAAGTGTATCGAAAAAATGGCGGTAGTCTGGGGGCTACAAAAACACAGACTCACCTTTTCTTTTGCTGTGTAAGGATCCTCACCGTATGAGATTCTAAAGGGTGATTTGGTCGTATTCGAGAATCCTGGGAGAACCATACAAAATGGGATCGATTTCGCGTTACGAAGAGATACCCCATGCGAGAATGATAGTTGCCCTTTTCTCAGCAATTGACCGTTATGCGAATACCTTCGAGAATTTTTCGATTATATTTCGAAATCAAATGGTTGTTAATGATGAGACATCAGAAAGACATGTTGAAGAAGGATATGGGCAACTAAACATCGCAGATATTCTCAATCAACCAGATTTTATTTTATCTTCCGCAAGTTATTCAACCTTAGGATTAACTCGTGAATTAACACTTCTTCCCAATATATACGCTGTCAAAACAAGATATGAAGACTGTATACTTATGATGCTTCTATTAACTCCTTGGGATGACCTAAATGTCGCAGAACTCCGAGAGGCTGCCAGGGAACTCTGTCAAAATTTCAATGGGGTGTATCGGCGAGGAACAACGGAAATTGAGCATATGAAAATCTCAGTTCAAGAAAGGCGAGATCAGTGTCAGGAAGCTAGTCGGCTTCTAAATCAAGCGCTATATCATAAAGTATTTTCAGACCATTCAATGCGAGGAATCTCTGAGAAATTCCCCAAAGCAGGCAATCTGGTTGCTATTCTTTTTCAAGAAGGAATGCTTTCAGCGTTAAAACAATGTTTTGGTCAATGTGGCCATATTTATCGACCGGAATATCGCCAAAAAAAGGAATGTTCGAACTGCGATGGGGAACTTGGATGGGGTCCTCCGGTTTTTCAACCAGAGCGGATTGCAATAGCATACCCCAAGGAATTCTTGAGATTGGAAGCACAAAATATTCGTTCATATCTCCCGATTGATCTATTGTTTTTGTACCAAGCTTCGGATTTACCAAGCCAAGTTCGTCTTATGCTAAACCGAATCGAAAGAAGGATATTTCAATCAAGCGTGTCATTCTTCAAGGAGACGATCTTCAACACCGTGGAAGGACAGGACGTTTTATATCTTTACAATGTCCCAAAGCAAAAAGGAGACAGGTTCCTAATGGTGACCGCCATATGTGATAGTAGGTTCCAAGGAACTAGTACATTGCCAACCGTGACGATCCGTGCACTCATAAAAACCCTTAGCGAAGAAAAAATAACAGAGTATTCAACCCAAAAAATCTCTATGTATCCGACAATTGAGACCTGGAAATTCTCGGAATGGATTGGAGTAGGAACAGAATCTGCACAATGGGATCAACTCCTCAGTTGGAAGAATCTCAACCGCCATCAGCATGATTAGAATACTAACTCATTTGAAAATCGTTCAAAAAATTGAGACTGGCGAGAGGAAAGGAAGGAAGACTTTGAAAAAATCAATAGGATGAGATTAATATAGAATCCGAAGCTATCTATACAAAAAGAACAACAGAATGACAAAATGAAGAGACGCAAGCCTAAGAACAGCGAATTAAGAGGATTATGTTGTAGAAGATGATTGATTATGCTGCTCAGTACTATCTTATCACTCTATGAGAAGGCCATATACGATTTTAAACAGAGGCTTGAATACCTACAATGGCTGATTATCTTTTCACTTACCACCAAGGACTCTAAAATATATAATATCTTAAAACAAATTGAGGGAATTGAGTTTTTCTCCGCGAATTCGGGGTTGTTTAGAGAGCTTATTGCGGCTTCATATATAGTAGCAATGGAGCAAGAATTATTTCTTGCCACACCCAAGGAATTTGTTATAGACATTTCAACCTACATAGGACTCGCTAAGAAGGATGCTCTAATTCTTGGAACCAATCCAACGCAATTCACCACTGAAATCTTGTCCCCTTTTTTTGAGGCTTTCTTAGTAACCTTCCAAATGACCAGCGAATTGACCCGCTTTATTGTAACACGAATATTTACCTTCCAAATGAACATCAGATCAATCCATTTCATTTTAACACGAATTAAGGCGGGAGAAGAGTACGAATCTTTGAAAGTTTTGACATTAACCAACTATTTGGTTCCAACACTTCGAAAAATCCATAATGCACTTCAATTAACGGATATGAGATTTGCTGCCACTTTAATGCGTGTGGCGATAGCCGGATTCTTGAGCCAGCACACTCGCATATTGGATGGGAAAAAACTAAGAGCTATCACGATTGGTAAGGATTATCAAACGATAATTGAAGAATATCCCCTCACAGAGGGGGAGGATATTTTTTTTGATATTTCTTGGAGGATGGTTCTTCCAATAATTTGGCCCATAATTGTAGACTATCTAACACGAGAAATAATCCCCTTTCGTGAAAGTAAAAAGTCAAAAGGATTCGAAGGACTACCTTCTCTTATTTGACAAATCCAAGGAATTACAAGATCTCAAAGAAACCTTTTGAACTAGGGGGTACGGAGTACTCTCAACCCCTTTTTGTAAGGACTCATCCATATAAAGGAGATCATTAACTCATTTGATTCAAGATAAATGCACAATTGACTAAAACAATTTATAGTGTTTCAATTAAGTACTTTAGTAAAAGGGAAATAGAGTACAATTGATCAAAAATGGAGTTAGACTCGCTTTATTCCTTTCTCACAAGTCGAATAACCTAACATTAATTTTGGTCAAATGTCTTTTTTCATCTTGAAGATAATCTCGTCCTCAAGAAACATATTAAAATTCGCCAACAAGAGGGATAAACGATAACCAGCGATAATAAATTTGCAATCATGGTGTCTTTCTTTGATACCTACATAGGCCCACGCCTACTTATGTCGCTTCCTGCAACGTGGCACAAATCTACCGTGGAGGAAAAAGTCGCGAGTCTACTTGATACTATCACATTAGGGTTCTTCAGTTATGTGATTGATTCCTATAAAGTCATTAACTATCATTTCGAGATTCCCTCGGAATGGGCAAGAGGCAAACGCGAACTTGTTATGATATCTGTAGTATTTTCCCAAACATATAAGATTCCAGAAGACAGAGTGAAAAAGGCGCTCACGAGCGTTGCGGAGGAGATACAAGGAAAAAAAGAGTTTTACAAAGCATTCTATATTTTTGATTCAACGAAACCTGAAAAGCCAGTTAGAAAGGCCCAGCAGGAGCTTACACAAATAATTGCTCCCCTTTTTAATGAGATGGAAGTCTTAATCCATGAAAGCCCAAAAATGAATAAAGTGGAAAGGGAATATGTTAACCTTAAGATTGTGGTTGTAGGCGATCCAGCGGTTGGGAAAACAAGTCTCACTACGAGATACGCTACAGGCGAATTTCGAGAAACATATCTTACGACTATTGGTGTGAACTTCTTCCGAAAAGATGTTCAAATCAACGATAGAGAAGTACGAGTTCAATTTTGGGATACTGGAGGTCAAGAACGGTTTAATATTTTACTTCCGGCTTACTACAAAGCAGCTCAAGCTGCCATACTCGTCTATGACTTGACCTCCCGAGAATCATTTGAAAAGATTACGTTTTGGATGAATCAAGTTCTCAAACATTGTCCAGACGCACGTTTCTGTCTGGTAGGTAATAAAAATGATCTTGAGAACCAACGAAGCCTGTCCACAGCCGAAGGAGTTAAGCTTTCAAAAAAGTTGGGTTGTAAGTTTTTCGAAACGTCAGCAAAGACCGATACCAATGTAACAGAAATGTTTGAAACCATAATTGGTGATATAATGAGCGGTTAGACAATGAATCCCCAAAATCGTCTTGAAATACAAGTAGAGTCTTCTATTCATCAGAAAGATCTAAAAAATATTTTTAATCAAATTTTGAGAGATCTCCCCCTAAAGTACCATATCGAATTTTCCAATGGGAATCGGAACCATGTGACTGCAAAGTTCCAAGGGAAGGTGTTTTATTCGGCCAAATTTTCTCCCAAAGCCTTTCTGGATGCTTTTTGGCAATGTATCACCCAAGAAGCAAGAAACCAATTGCATATCGATGAAATCCCTTCCCAAATAAAAAGAGTTTGTTTTGATGCGAGTGCGAATATGATGGGGAGCCTAATGGGAATAAACCCGATCATGCCGGGGTTGTCGGACTACATTCACATTTCCAACATACAGATCAGAAACTTCATTCTACTAAGCCAATCAAGGCACATGTGCGAGCTGTTGTTCGACCTTGGAAAAATCGCAGGGAAATATGGAGGTTTTATCGGCTTCTTTGAGGAACCTCATCTAAAGGCGAGATCAGTGACGGTTTGGGAACATTTCCAGACGGCATTGCGAGGACTTGTAGACTTTTATTCTCGTACATCTGATATAGGGTTAAATATCACCAAAAAAGCTGTCCTCTATGGAAAAAGCAGTAGTGTGGCCATCTTGAGACTCTTTGAGCTTCCGGCAGCAACAGGAGTCCCAGATATAGGCATCCCTACATGTTATTTGGATGCTGGTTTGATTGCAGGAATTGTGGAAACCTTTATTGGTACTCCCGTGGTGGTTAACGAGATATGTTGTTGGGGTCTTGGAAATAATTACTGTGATTTTCGCATTAGATTGGATGAAAATCCACAATCCACTGAGATTCTCTCAAGATCAACCCATAATTGCTGGGAATTTCATGCCCAAAAAGTTCTTCATTCTCTAATTCGCAGTGAGCACCTTAGTATAAGAAAAGGACGAAAAATCCGCTATGGAATATCTGATTATGTTCACTTTTCCTTATTTCAACTATTTTTCTCAACCCTTGCATCTATTGAAAATTATGGCCCATTCCTGCTGGTTTCTGCAGGTCGAAAGCATGGGAGGAGTGTGGCCACCCTGTATGGTAAAAATGGAGCCCTTTCGCTCGATAAAGCTTTCGAAACCACAAAAAAACTGTCAGCAAAACAAAAACTACTCTCTGGAGGCCATTATGAGTACATTGAATTACTAAAGGATAAAATCATACTCTATGATCGCAAGACACAGTTAAAGAAGGAAACGAGCCAACCCCAACCCCTCTATTTTTATGAGGTCGGATTCTTTTCTGGTTTGTTGAGTGAACTCACAAAAACGGACCTTTGGCTCGTTATGGATATAAATACAAGAAATAATGGCTATTGTGAGCTAGAAGTAGAACACTCCTCTCCTTCTCCTTCTAAGGCAACCCGATCGTTTGCAACTGAGTAACGTTATATTATAAAATCAGATGACACTCAAAAATTCAATAACCAAATATTGATAGCCCCCAAACTTTTTCTTCTATGAACTTAAGGATTGGTCGTTGCTCTTTCCCAATCAGGTATCCAATTAAAGAGGAGGAGTTCTCCAAATTCAGCATAGTATTCTTTGAGTGAATTGATTCTTCCTAAGACTTGCTGTGCTTCTTCGGTAGGAAACAGATCGACAATGATATTTTCCAGGCCTGGTTGAATATTTGCAAGTCCTGCCGTGAGTTGCATGTATTCTTGCGAATTCGCAGTAAGAAGAAACTTAGATTCTACGAGTAACCGGTTGAAATGAATCGAACTTGCGCTTAATACCTTAAAACCTTCATCAACAGAGTAAGCGCGATTAGTTTTACAATTTTGAGCCAATAAGGTGAGTATATCCCTATGTGGTGAAAAGATACTTCGCATCAGCACGCCTCGAAGATATGCTTGTATTGGATAGGGTTGGGTGACCATGCTGAAGGGGATAAATGCTGCCAAATCAGTTATAGTAGCCCGAATTTTTTCACTTCGATAGATTGGCTCAGCTTGTTGTATAGCTTGGTAGATCGAGCGTGGCAATATTATGCCGGTGATTTCTCGATGGTCTTGTATTGGGAGTTCGGTTCCAAGATTGAATTCAGTAAAATAGATCCCAGGACCAGTTATGAGAAAAAGATCTTCACCAGTTACCTCTTGAAATCCTCGACCTAGATCAACAACCATAACCACAGAATCCCGCTCGATCGAACGAACTAGAGTTTGTTTAAAGAATCCGGTAAATTCCGTCCCTATCAGCTTCCTCCACGAAGGGATAACCAATATGCCTGTTAGGGTGCGTTCAATGTCAAACCCAAATTTTAGTTGTTGTTTCTCGATTTGCGCTATTTCCATCAGAACTCGTTGCTGAAGTGCAAGATGATCCGGAGATTGTATCGATGAGGGATAACCTCGTTCCTCCATATAAGAGCTAATCTCTTCAGCATTCCATTCTCCTCTAGTGTGTATTAAAAGCTCAGTTTGGTTTTCCCCTCCTTTATAGTATTTCAATAGTGCTTCCAACAAAACTCTCTCTTTGCGCAATTGTTCCTCTTTCAACTTCAAAAAATGTTTGACGATTTGCTGTGGTAACTCATCTAGAGTTTGGAGGTCTGAATCCTCTAGTATCTTCTTAAGCCCAACAATTTTTTGTCTAATTTGTTGAAGGGTGCTGGTAAAATCTTGAAGTTCAGTCCTTTTCGGATAATTATGTTCACGCATATATGCCTCAATTTCACTCATACTCCACAGCCCGTCTAGAAGTTCTGGAAGCCCATAATAACTCCATCCTTTAATATAATAGGTCTGGAGCGTTTCTAAGAGTATTTTTTCTTTCACCACTTGAGATATAGATTTCAAGGTTTACTTCCCTCAAATTGGTATGTTTCTACTTAATATGAAAACCACTCTTATCATAATCAAGTAAGTAGTAAGTACGACATATCTTTGTTTTGTGAAGCGTTCAACAAGGTTTCCTCGTGAAACATCACCTCTTTTATTGAAATAATGTTCATCGTATTTTAATGGACGTTTCAATCTATCATTAAAGGATTTTAGATCCGTTCATACTGTTTCAGAGTTGGTAAAAACAGGTTCATCAGGAAATATATTGATCCCTCCTTCTGTGATGCGGAAAACGATAGGCGACATGGTATGTTTTGTTTTTCGCATTTTTTCGACGGTTAAATAGCGTTTTTTCCAATTTCCAACCGCATGGGTATTCAAAGTTATTATACCATCTGCAATAGACAAGTCGATCATGTCAAAAGCAGGAGGGTATGTCCTTTCAGATACCAACAAAGTGGTTGTATTTTTTTGTTTTAGAATTGTCACTAATTCTGCCATCCATCCTCTTGCATGAAAAACATCGGTATGCATCATCAGAATAGGAGTAATCGAGTCGATGATCATCCGGACCGGCATAAGATCTTTGATTAGTTTACTAATAATGGCATTGAAATTTGCTGGTGTATATTCATTATGTGGGATGAACGCGTATCCTTTAGGGAAGAGGAATTTATGCGAGAGGTTGTCTGAGGCATTTCTCTTAGGAGTTAGGTCTACTAAATAGCATTTTTGTCTTTCCGCGAGCTGCTCAAAATCCCACCCAAACATTAGAGAACTCTCAATAAGTTCACTGATATCCTCTTCAAGAATGACTAAAAGACTGATCTCATTGAATTTCTGACAACCATGGGCCAAAAATTGTCGACTAAAAATGCTTTTTCCACTCCCAGGTTGTCCTTTTATGCTAATCACGCTACCTCGAGGTATCCCACCATTGACCAATGAGTCAAGCCCATCAATTCCTGTTTTTATCCGGTCTATCAAATCTCAATCTCCATGTAATTAAATTCCCTCTTATTTTATAAGAAAGAGGAAATATTATTTAAGCTATTTCTAATAGTTTGTGCTAAAAACCTGAAGAACTCTTATCTAGAACTCGATCCAACTTGATGTAACATCCAAATCTCAAGATAAAATCATATAACACTCCTGGAATAATGACAGTGAAGAACTGGAATCATCTATGCAAGCTGAATGTGGCATTTAATATGCCATTAAGATATGTTCTTATGATTCAAAACATTATTTATTGATTAATTAAATAATATTGGTGCATGTATGGCAATCATACAATCTAGACCAGTTTCATAGCTGAACAGGAGGAAAATAATGGATCACGAAGTACGGCTTTTTAAAATAGTTCTTGCAGGTGACGGGGCAGTTGGAAAAACAAGTTTACGTAAACGATACATGGGTTATGGCTTTAAGAAGGAGTACATTAGTACAATTGGGGCAGATTTCGTCGTACATGAGACAATAATTGGCAATGAAACAATTCGATGGCAAATTTGGGATATCGCAGGTCAACCCAAGTTCTCTCAAATGATTAAAACCTATTATAAACGATGTATTGGAGGGATAGTGGTCTACGACATAACCCGACAATCCACTTTTAAAAATGTCCTAAATTGGGCAACCGAAATTTGGAAGTATAATGGGCTATATCCTGTAATTCCCCTTGTTCTGGTTGGGAACAAGACAGATCTACGACTGAGTCGAGAAGACACTTTGTCAATAAAGATGGGAAAACAACTAGCAGAAAAACTTTCAGAGACGACTGAAAAAAATGGCTTTTCAATTCCCTATGTGGAAACATCCGCTTTAACAGGAGAGAAGGTTCAACAAGCTTTCCAAGAATTGAGAGATTTAATTGTTGGGTTCTTGGAAAGAAATTATCCTGGCTAGGGTCATGAATTTGCAATTTTGACTTTTTCGAATGCTTTGACTGAATTTGCAACGTAAAAGTATTTTTTAAAATAAACTTCAATCAACTTAATAAAGATGGATATTTTTCAAAATCACTAAAATTCAAAGGGGAAAAAATGTGCTGAGACAATTTTTGATAACAATGGAAGGTGAAGGAGAAGTTTTTGCTTACAAGCCTGAACAACCTGAGGAACTATTTGGCACCCCTCAATTAATATCAGCATTTATGGAAGCCATGCGAGCATTTTCTAAACCTCTAGATCCAATTCAACAGATCCAATTTTCTAATCTAATGTTATATACGAAAACATATGAAAACTTCACCTTACAGTTATTGTTTGATGAAAAGATCCATATGGAAGAAATTCAAGGGCTGTTTGAGCAATTATCTAAAGAAATTATGCAAATTTTAACTGAGAATCAAAAGATAGGTTTTCCAAGTAAGGAGGTATTTCAGAAAAAGTTAGAACCGATTCTTACTCCACTTGTGCATGATCCTTTAGTTGGATCAATTCAAGAATTCGGCAAACAAAAGGTTATTCCAAAGATTGGACTAGTAGGGTTGGAAAATGCGGGAAAAACTTCCATCAAAAATGTGTTTTTTGAAAATTGGTCAAAAGACAGAGTGATGAAAATTAAACCAACGATTGATGTTGAGATCACACAAAAATTTCAAGAGTTCATAGATCAGAGCTTATTAATCATGGATTTCGGAGGGCAGGTTGCTTATCGAAAGCAATACTTAACCCTAGACAAGTATTATTTAATGTGGAAAGAAATGTCAGCTCTAATCTTTGTCGTTGACCTTCAAGATCCCGAAACTTTTGAAACGGCTAAAGACTACTTAAGCGAAGTATGGAATATAGTTTCAAAAATCAATGAAAGTCCCCCAAGATTGGCTATTTTCTTCCATAAATATGATCCCCCAAAAAGAGAGGAATTGCATTCGAATATTCAGCAGTGTTTAATAATTTTCAGGGAATTTATTGACTTTGCAACTTTTTATTTAACGACAATTGAAGACTCGAGCAGCAATCTTGCCCTCATCAAGACATTTTATTTCTCTTTGCCAGATATTATGCTTAGACGCATATTAGAAGAGGAATTCTTAGAGCATTTTGAAAAAGTGATCTTACCTGCATTTTACCAAGTGACTCAAGAATTTCGGGATGGAGTTGAAAGTTTTACTAATGGATTGAAATCAAAACTCCATAAAAGTGCAGTTACTATCGGAACGGCTTATGGACCATCTCTCCAAAGAACATGGATGCAATATCTTATGGGCGAATGGAACCCGCGACCACATCCGAAATTATCTTCACGAATTCTTGTTGTTCAGAGAGGTCAGTCGCTATTTATAACGATTGATTATCAGATCATCCAAGGATTCCCTAAAGAGTTGATAACTACACTCTTTGATGGAGTTTTAGAAGGTGTTCTCAAAACCTTTCACTTAGATGCCCCTAGGATAGTTGAAGATAAAGGTGTATTCACAACATGGAAAATTGATCTCTAAAAAGGATTCCAGGTAAAAAAAAGGGTTTATTTGGAGAAAAGTATTCTCCCTTGATAGGAACGAGCAATGGGTCGGCTATCGCCTTTGCGTGAGATGATACTTTGATTTCGCAGGTTTGGATATTCTCAAAATCAGGGATCCCAATAGCGAGCCGCGCGTATGGACCCAAAATCGAAGTAGATGAAACACTTCTAACGGGGATGTTATCTGCACTCTTTGCATTTGCGAAAGAACTTGAACAAGGCACCATCGAAGCCCTTCGGATGACAAACTTGACTCTATATATGACACAAGAAAAAGATATGCTCTTCGTAATAGGAACTACAGAGTTTACGAGTGAGGAACTTATTGCACAGGTCATGAAGCAGACAATCCAAATTTTCTTCCAGATATTCCCAGAAGATCTTATAAAGCAAGCATCGAAACAGCCTCGTCTGATAACACCATCAATGATGGAAGCATTTCAAAAAAAATTAGATCAACTAATTAATCAACAAGCGCGTAACCTCTCAGTTTCACCCGGATATGACCTTGAGAAAGCAATCCAAACGTTTCTTGCTGTAGCTAGAGAAGAACTTAGTCCTACAACAGCTATAGATGAACTACTGAAGACTTTTGGTTCATCTGAACTAAAAATAGCTTTGAAACAAGTAATCATAACAATCAACGGGATGCTTTCAGTTGCTGAGCAGCTTGTGGCGGAGTCACCACTCCAAGAACTGTTAAACAAATTAAGCCGATACATGGAACTTTGGGGAAAAACTGCAAAAATATCAATGTTGGGCTTAGATCGTGCAGGAAAAACTGCCATACTAAATACGATTCAAGGAAAAGACTATCACACCACGCCTACAACAACGTTTTCAGTGGAACGCATCAAATTCCGGAATTTGACCTTTGCTTGCTGGGATATGCCGGGCCAAGATATTTATCGGACGCAATGGATCCCAAACACACGAGGAACCCATATCCTTGTCTTTGTCATTGATGGAGCGGATTCCCAACGCTGGGAGGAAGCAATACAGGAATTGAAAAAGATCCTCGAAGAATTTCCAAAGATACCTCTCGCCCTTTTACTGAATAAAAACGATCTCCCCAATTATGCTGGTAAAAATATGTTTGAAAAAGCGTTACCACCGATATTAAGGGATATCAAACGACCATTCTGTTTATTTGAAACTAGTGCTGTTACTTTAGTAGGGTTAGAAGAAGTATTTCAATGGATCTTTGATAGACTTACAGAAATTTTACCCCGTCAACAAGATCTAGTAGCAAAACGAGAATTGCCCTTGGCACCAATTGATCGTCTTATCAAGACATTAGGAGCTGAACGTGTCAATTTAGGAGCTACAGAGATCTTGCGAGACATCCTAGAGGATATTGCGATTACAATTAGTGAATCAGCTATGGAGCTGGCAAGACACGCCAAACGCAATATGATTAGCAAAGAGGATATCAGACTGGCGTTTAGTCAATTTGAAAAGTAAATTAAATGGATTGCCAGCTCAGGTTGCGAAGTAAGCGTTTATATAAATCCAAATCCACACTTCGAGTTCTATTTCAATTAGAATAAGATGATAGCTCATTAGTTCAATTCCAACTAAAGCATTGCTAGCTTTTTCATGGTTTTTTATTGTCCTACTTAATTGGGCGAAGTAATTCATATATCGGAACCAATTAAGAACATTCTACGAGTTTTGTGCCAGTTATGTCTCAATAATAATGAAATCCTAGCCATTCGACAAGATCTTTAGAACTCATTAGATATTCCTATAAATACCATGAAATCTAGGCAGAATTAACAATATTTTCTTTATAACCGGAATATGTGATTTCCAGGACAATAGATATCAAAAACTATTCGGTTTTAGAAAGTTGTTTGCTCGTAAAAGATCTAACACACAATTTGGAACGATTTAAGTAATTTGTTTTATCCTGCTTATTCAGCACAAATGGATTGTTGAACTTGAAGAATGCCATGAGTTAGATAGTCCAAAGAGAATTAGGAAATAATGGCTTAATCCAATGTTAATGGAGACAGAAACTTGCGAATACAGCAAGTAATTCTTTTTAAACGCAGCGGCAAATGTATACTCAGTTTTGGCCACAGTGATACGGGCTTGAGCCAAGACCTCTTTAGTGGCCTGCTCTCGGCGCTTAATGCCTTTTCGATGGAAGCCCTTGGCCTTGAACTGTGTGAACTAATTGCACAAAATTTACGCGTGTTTCTGAATCGGACCGACAGCATGATCCTCGCCGTGGTGACGAAAGGATCGGTGGGAGCGGCCGTCGAGTTTAAACCACGGGTATTCGCCCTGATGGAGAGGATTTGTCGGCTTCTAAAATTAGTTGAAGATCAAATTTTACAATCCCAAGTGCGGGGGAATCGCGAGGTCCTCGAATGGCTGCGAACCAAGATCGAGCAGGAGGTCACGCGAGGATTCCCGGTATCGGCTTGGATCGACTTCCATACCTTGAACGAGCAGCTCGTGCTTGACATTGCCACCGTTCGGATCCTCACCTACCTTTCCGACCAAGAAGGACATACCCGGTATGAGCTCCGCAAGCAATTTGGGTTATCCCGCCCCCGACTCGAAGCCAAGCTTGACTTTCTAAGACGGAAAGGATTGATCATGGTCGAACCGCGGCTTGTTGGGACCAGGGAGGTGAAACAGTATACAATCTCAGAGTTGGGGAAGTTTGCAACGGATAATTTGGAAACGCATTTTTCTGGTCTTTGGTTCCAATCTTCTCAAGGAAATTAAATTTTCATTAGTTGTATGTCACGAATAACTGTCTACTAAAATAATCAGATTCGTGACATAATAAAAATGATAACCCATTTAGTAAATAGCAGAATGTGATAACTAAATTATGTAGCCGAATCTCCTTTTAGGTGTCCATAAGAACTCCTAGGGTTTCTCGAATGATTTTTGCTGCTGCAAAAGCCGTTATACTTGAACAGTCATAGGGAGGGCAGAGTTCCACGATATCAAATGCATGAATATTCAAGGATGAAATTCCTTGTATTATATCAACAATGACTCTTGTAGGAACCCCACCCGCTTCCGGATTCCCCACTCCAGGGGCTACTGAGGGATCAAGAACATCCAGATCCATTGAAAGATATAATTGATCTATTTTATCAGAAAAGTAATCTACAATTTCTTTTGCAATGTTTGGAGCACCTCGATCAATAATAGCCGAAGTTGGAATAATTTTGAAATTCTTTTGTTGAGCATATGTCAATTGTTCTGGGGTTGGAGCCCGAATCCCAACTTCTAGGATATTTTTAGCAGGAATAAGTCCTTCCTCAATAATACGTCTAACAACACAAGCATGAGAATACAAATTGCCTTCATAACTCTCATAAAGATCTGGATGCGCATCAAGATAGAGAAGTCCCCACCGGGCATTGTCACATGAGGTTAGAGCTTTTGTGCAAAAGTATGTTATTAGATGATCTCCGCCCAGAAAGAGATACTTTCGTCGTGGAATGCTTGTATATAGCTCTTGGATTTGTTTAGTAATAAAACTCAGTTCACGAACTTTACTAACTATATCACCTGCATCATAGATTTTCCATTTCTCTTTAAGATTAATTAAATTTTCAGTAAAGCTGTTATAAAGCTTTCCTGTCGTTGCACCCCTTATTATAGGAGGACCAGCACTTGCACCTTGTCGGTAAGATGAAGATCGATCCCAACATATCCCTAAAACGACTAAATTTGCTTCATTTATGTCACAATGCTCAATCCCAAAGAATGGCTGAGAGTTTGGCTCTTTAACCGGATTTCTTATCTGCATAGCGTTGATGAACTCCTTTTTGAATTATTATGCGAAACTATTGAATTTATTTTAATAAAATTCGCTCTAAAGCGTTCTCGTATTTTCATTTAACCGAATTAGTCTTATTCATGGTTTTTTTTAATATTTTTTGAATAAAAATGTAAATGATGAGAACAGAAAGGGTGAGAAGTGTAAATGACTCTTTCGGGAAACTAGGAAGTTGTGTTTCGAGTTCAGAAGCAGTTTGGGTTATAATAGTTGATGAGTCTTGATATAACTTGTTTTCAATATAGTATTCAAGTGTCCGCCCTACTTTTTCAAGGCTTTCCGGATAGACGTTCTCAATAGTATCATTTACAGTATGATGCCATCGAAAAAAGGAATACCCATCCCGACTTCTTTGTTGAATAATATCCACGGCAGAGATGCCCGCCTGGAGGAATGGAAAATGATCATCAATGATACTGCTGCCAATTTCATCTACAAAACAATCTGAATAGCCCAATTCTGCGGCAGCCTGCCAGATTTCCTGCACATAAGTCGGATCAGAGTACCCTTCTTTCTTTAAGATGAGATTAAAATCACCTACTAAATCGATAATGATTGCAACACGGATTTTTTCCTGTTCGAGAGGCGATAATTGCCCGACAAAGTAGGTACTGCCTATACACCATCCTTGAATGCCACCATCCCATCCAGGTATATTTCCTTGGTCTTCAGCATCAAAGAAAACCAGCCATATCTCGAGATCTTGTGGGAAATTCAATACTCGAGAAAGTTCCAATAGGACAACAACTCCGCTACCCCCGTCATTAGCTCCAGGTACATGGGATTGACGTTTCAAAGAGTCAGGATCTTTATCTGCCCAAAGTCGTGTATCATAGTGGGCTCCGAGGATCAATATTTCTTTAGTGATGCTATTTAAGGCGTGTTTTTTGGCGATTAGATTGTGTAGTATTTGACTCGTACCTTGATGCTCCCAGATTTGGAGCTCAACTTCCCAAGAGTACTTCTCAAGATAGTGGGTCGCATAGGTGTGGAACTGGAGACTAGCTGGAGACCCGGGAATGATCGGACTCAATTCCATATATTCTTCTAAATATGAAAAAGCGTTAGACCCAGCAAATTCTAGTGGATAGGAATCGGTTTGAGTAGTTTCACTATAAGGAATAGCTCCTAACAGACTTATAGTTATCAAAAGAGCAAGAAGTGAGATCTGTTTAGAGACAAACAACATAAAATCGATCCCCCATGTATTTATGATGGGCAAAGGTATTTTTCAAAATCACTTTTCGATGTTTAGTCAAATATTTTAGGATAAGTTACATATTTGGTGATCTTGTTTTCTTCAGATTAACTAAAAATCCATTTCCCATGATTTATAATTCCTATAAATCACGATATTCATTTGTAAGAAAAAATCTCGTCTAACTGTGCGTTGATAATGAAAAAACCACTGTAAGATTTTTTAACCACTTTGAGATGGCTACACTACAAAATAATATAAATTGAGTCTAAGAAAGCACATTATCTTCATTTATGGTGCCGACTAAAAAGACAAATCGAATTTATGGAATAAGTATCACTCATCCTAGAGCAGGAGGTCTTTGTTCGTGATTATTCTGAATAAAAGACTATATAAAACATTATGTATGCAAATCATAAACGATATATCTCTGTTACCTTAATTAGAAACATAAATCTCACAGTTGCTACAGCCAATAAAGAACGGAACCTTGATAGTGGAGGAGGCTTTTAAATAATGAACCAGGAGAAACAAGATCAGAGAGAAGAGGGCGAAAAAGAGCATTCTGAACGTGAACAACCTACAGAATCCGAAGAACACATCCAAGAGGAACCAACGGAACCAGCTGAAGAAGAGGAACCAACGGAACCAGCTGAAGAAGAGGAACCAACGGAACCAGCTGAAGA
>JBHIFL010000050.1:0-29203 GCA_046761065.1 Candidatus Heimdallarchaeota archaeon | reverse complement strand
TTGCCGGGCAGCCCTCTCACTCCTGACCGACTTGAGATAAAAAAATAATAGGAGAAAAAAGATACATAGAAACATTCCGAATTGGAAGAAGGCTGCATGAAAAAATTCTCTTGGAAAACCTGGAACGGGATGATCTCTTTGTTTGGGGACCAGAAGGGCGGCAACGGATCCTTGCGAATGGGAAGAATTATCTCCTCTGCACAAGTAATGGGATCTCTCAATTGCTCCAATTCAAGGAAAAGCGCCGAGATATTAATGGTGTATTTGTTTATGGGCGATCTGAACCTTATAATGAAGAAGCTGAAATCACATTCAGGAAGTTACAAAACTGGATTCGTGTTTGTAATATGACATTTGATTCCGCGCATACCTCGGGTCATGCCACGCAGGAGAGTATTGCAACAATGATTGAAATCCTAGATCCTGTCCTCACCATTCCAATTCATACTGAACACCCGGAACAATTTAAAGAGTTTACAAAACAGCTTCACCTCTCCCTACATGGAGAAACATATACATTTTGATGACAGTCTTAATTCTTGAACGGGAACACGAACTGGACATGTGTTCCCTAAACTACATGGTCTCGCTACGCGTAGATTATTCTCCAATCTTACCCCACTTTGACGGGAATCATTGGAACAGAGAGAATAGAATCCATAACTCTCGCCGAAAAGGTCTCTGAAACAAATCCTCGAAGGTTCAAAACTACTTGCGTTGTTATTCTTGGCTTATCCTTTTAAAAGATCACTCAGGACGTCCAGACCGCTCGAAACACTCGATGCCAGTTTTCACCCATGATTTTGTCAATATCCTTCTTAGAAAAGCCTTTTTCTTTGAGGTGAGGGAGTAGTTCCTTGAACTTGCTGGCATTCTCGAGACCAATAGGCGCCTTATCTATCCCATCAAAGTCGCTCCCCAGACCTACATAATCGATCCCCACCAGATCGACTACGTATTGCAAGTGCTCAATGACGTGTTCAATGGTTGCGGGTTCTTTCTTTGGGTTTGGCACCAGAAATTCAGGCACAAATGTAATCCCAATACAGCCATCCGACTCGGCAATTAGTTTGATTTGCTCATCCGAGAGATTCCGTTCGTGTTCTACAAGCGAGTAGGCACATGTATGGGAAGCAATAAATGGGCTCTTGGAGTGTTTGACAACATCTTGGAAGCCGTTTCGATTGAGATGGGCGACATCCACCACAATCCCCAGCTCATTCATCGCCGCAACCAGCTGCTTCCCCAACTGCGACAACCCTTCTCCTTCATCGAGCCTAACCTCCTTCTGGACACCTTCTCCAAACATGTTCTTACGGCTCCAAGTCAGGGTGATGAGGCGTATACCCAATTCGTAGAAGGCTGGCAGGAGTTTCAGGTTGTTTCCGATAGGTTCTGCTCCTTCTAACCCTAAAATATACCCGAGTTTTGTTTTAACTTGAACCTTGCTAAAATCGCTCTTATTCTTGATCTGGACGAGCTTTGCGTCTTTTTGGACGTCTTCATAAAGAATCCCAAACATTTCCAGCGCAATATCGAGCCCAAATTTCGCAAAGGCGGTGGGAATCCACATGGCCGCGACTTGCACATCTATCCCTCCCTCTAGAAGTAAGTCGCTGGTGGCTTGGAATTCTTCGGAGAAGTCTGTGGATTTTAACTCATGTTGTTCATAAAATTTTTTCAGCACTGTGTCACAATGACCATCAATCCAATGTCCCATTGTTCAGCCCCCAACTGTGAAAAAGAATCCCTCGCATTTGGGTTAAAATATTTCTGCAAAAAACACAAACTGTGGCAATACAATTTGTTCCCTCTTTCGAAGTTCGCGCGAACCCTCCCCTAATGGCGTTTGTGCATCAAGTGAAATACATAGGTGGAGTAAGGTGACACCACGAACCCCACTTTTCGGGAAGATTAAAGTGCTTTTTTTCGATTTAGACGGTACGCTGCATGATAACTCGAAAGGGATGGCCATCGCCTTAAGGAAGGTCTACCATCAATTTCGGGATCGGTTAGTCCCGGTAACCGAAGCTGAATTCCTTGAGGTGCACCGAAAACTGGTCGCAAAACTAATCAAGGAGTATCGAGAGGGAACCCTCCAGGTAGCGGTGCCATGGGATCCACACTATCGCGTTCGCCAGATGCTTCAGCTGCTCAAGATCCGGAACCACTCGCTGGTCGTGGAACTTGCTGATACGTTTGTACGACTAAGAAAGGACTGTGTGCAGATCTTTCCTGGGGTGAAAAGGGGTCTCTATCGGTTAAAAAAACAGTATCAGTTGGCTATACTATCCAATGGTCCCTCTGATCTCCAGCGCAATAAGTTACGCTGGTTGGGCTTGTATGAAATCTTTGATTGGATCCTAATTAGTGAGGAGATAGGGTACAACAAACCCGATTTGAGAATTTTCCGTTACGCACTCCGCGCAACTCGGATGAAGCCGGAGGAGGGTGTCATGATTGGGGATACTGTGGAAGCAGATCTTGCCGCTAAGAAAATCGGCATGAAGACGATTCTTTTCGATCCGGCTAAGAAGTATGTTACTCATGAGTTTGGTGAATTCGCACCGGATGCTATCGTTTCCAATTTTAGCGACATCCAGAAGATCCTAATAAAATAATTATCTCTCCCGATTGATCAAGTCCTTCATTCTTGTCTGGAACGAAGAAAACACAATCATAGTACCCAAGCATATTCAAACAAAAAGCGCAACTCCCTTGACGCTTGAAATTCGTTAGGAATTAAACAAGAAAAGCTGGCTTGTGTCGTCCGAGCCCTTTTTGAACATAAGAGACGCATTTCGGGTTTGAACTGATGGAAACAAATTAAGCTTGCGTACGTTTACTATTGCTTAAGGTGTATAGAGCTTCGTGAAGTGTGGGAAAAACATGACCAATGGACTGAATCTGGGATCCTTTCAATCCATCCTGAATAATCTCTGGATTATAATTTTCATCCTTTTATTCCTGGTACCGCAGCTCCAACGGGCTCGTCTTAATTCGGCGCGGCGAAAGCTACTCCGTAAAATTGCCAAAATGCGAAAAGCCACCACCATTACGCTCATTCATCGGCAGGAAATCATTGCGTTCTTTGGGATCCCTCTAAGGCGGTACATCGACATCGATGATAGTGAAGAGGTTCTGCGAGCAATTAGAGCTGCAGATCCGAACACTCCAATTGACTTGATCATTCATACCCCCGGAGGTATTGCGCTCGCAGCAACACAAATTGCATTGGCCCTAAAAGATCATCCTGCCCCTACACGCGTCATTGTGCCCCACTATGCCATGAGTGGCGGCTGCCTCATCGCTCTGGCCGCTGATGAGATTTGCATGGATCCCCACGCGGTCATGGGGCCATTTGATCCTCAATTGGGGGATCAACAAGGGGTTTATCCGGCATCCTCCCTTCTTAAGATTGTGGAGGCGAAGCATATTAACCGAGTGGATGACAGAACCTTAGTGCTCGCAGAAGAAGCGAAGAAGGCGCTACGCCAGACGGAAGACTTTGTCCGCGTGTTAGTGAGTGATAAGTTCGATAAGGAGCAAGTTGATAAGATCTTGGAAGAATTGGCTTCCGGGAAATACACACATGATTATCCCTTAACCGCCTCAGCGATTAAAGCACTCCTAGGTGAATGTGTTCAGAAAGAAATTCCACCTGAGATTTACACCCTTATGCGGTTGTACCGGATGGAGTACAAACCAAAACGCCCCGGGGTCGAATTTGTTCCTGTGGTTCGAGAATAATTAGGAACCAATACGGAGGAGCTGGCAGAAACAAAAAAAACTCTTTCCTTATGCTTTAGTTAGTATTAAGTCCAGAAATTCCACTATGAGGAGAAACACTGAGTATGCCACGAATGGGAGTTGCTTCATTGCCATTACACCCGGGTAAGGCCCCCCGTTGGTTAATCAAACGGATGAGGATCCTTGCGGAGTGTATCTTTGATGTGATCCTTGACGAATATGGGCCTAAGGAGCTTCTGACGCGTATTTCGGACCCCTTTTGGTTTCAAAGTTTGGCTTGCGTCCTTGGGTATGATTGGCATTCGTCCGGCACCACAACAGTTCTGACAGGGGTTATGCGAACAGTTCTAGACACTGAGAAGCATCATATGGCGGTCGCAGGAGGTAAAGGCAAAAGATCAAAGAGAACTCCCTACGATCTTGAAAGAATTGGGGCAGCATTTGATTTTTCGGAAGCAAAAGTCGCCGCGCTTCGTAAGGCAAGCCGTCTTATCGCGAAGGTAGACAGTGCCGCAATTCAAGATGGGTACCATCTCTATCACCACACCATGATTGTTACAGATTCTGGCGATTGGGCAGTTATTCAGCAAGGAATGAGTGAACTGGATAAATCCGCTCGGAGATATCATTGGCTCTCTTCTGACGTCAAAAGCTTTGTGGCAAACACTGGGGAGAAGATCGCCTGCAATTTCGTTAGGAATAATGTACTAGATATGACCGCGGGCGGCAGTGAAACCGCTCGGAAAGCGGCAGTCGATTTAATCACCGACAATCCCACGAACTTGAAACGGCTTTACACTTCTCTAGCTAAGGCTCACCGTCCGAAAGGCCAAGCTTCGCTTGACAAGTGGCTGACCGGTCCCGAACTCGACCGCTCTGCAAGAATTTTGCACATGCCGTGGCGGATCAACTGGGGGGCGATTCAAACCGCATACGAACTCCAACCCGAGAACTTTGCGGGCCTCCTCTTGGTTCGAGGGCTTGGTCCTGCTACGATTCGGGGCTTGGCTTTAGTAGCCGAAGTCATTTGGGGGACCACCGCCAGCTGGAAAGATCCTGCGAAATTCGCCTTTGCTGTGGGCGGCAAGGACGGCTTGCCATTTCCTGTAGATCGGCAAGCCATGGACCAATCCATTCAAATTCTCCGCCAAGGGATCGAAGAATCGAAAATAGGGAAAAAACAGGCGCTGCAAGCACTACAACGCTTGGGCTCCTTTGTTAAACGACTTGATGACACAATTGACTTTTCTGTCTAATTCTCTCGTTTAGCTCATTTGTAATAAACTTAGTTAAACAGACAG
Source organism: Candidatus Heimdallarchaeota archaeon (assembly GCA_046761065.1). GTDB lineage: Archaea > Asgardarchaeota > Wukongarchaeia > Wukongarchaeales > JBHIFL01 > JBHIFL01. The sequence goes on along the minus strand of JBHIFL010000050.1, from coordinate 24,152 downwards.
CTTTACTAGGACTACAAAGAAGCTTAATACAATTAACATGGCGTAAGTCGAAAAAAATCGAGCCTCTCCAATCTTCCAAAAGGAGAGATCTGTTTTATCAAAAGCCAATGCCTCCTTTAGGTGATCAATTGAAATCGATGAGGAAGCAATACACTCAACGAGAATAGCTTGCAACATCTTTGCTCGCGTGAGAGCTGAATGATATTTTTGCGTTCGATGAATCTCTTTTCTTAATAAGAAGATTAACAAGGGAATTAACAATAGGGGAGTGAACCAGGGCGAGTCGGGGAGGGACAAATAGAGTGAAAGGGTAAATGTCCATAACAATACAGCCCAACTAGTTGGGGAATCTATGGTTCTTCGATATGTGTTACTTCGAGCGATTTCACCCCGATAAAACTGCAACAAGATGTTTATTGGATCTTTAGAGGTCGGAACACACTCGTTCGTAGACGCGATATGCTTCTCCGCAAACTGTTCTAATATTGGGAGACTTTTTTGCATTTAATGATTCCACCCCTTTCAATATAATCTATAGGGTACTATAGAGAATATATAGGTTTCGAATAGCGACAAAGGGTTCGTAGTTAATCAGTTTTATTTCACGGAATCGAAATCTTGGGTCGTTAGGCGCATACAGACCATGTTTTGATTTTTCATTTATCTCGAGTTTCTGTAGGGGTATATTATGTGTAAAGGCTAAGTCTGTTATCTTTTCGTATAATAATTCCTTCATTTTCTATCTCATTCAGTGCTTTTACCACTGTTTCAGCAGAGAATAGTAATTTTAAATCACATTGCTATTTCAATCCCCTCCTAGGTACGTAGAGAGCATGGATAGCCCATTCTCATTGCCTAAATGTGAAAGAGAAGAACTCTTGTAGCTTCCTGTAATGATCACCTGGAATGACTACATGGTGGTTTGCCAGTGACTCTTCCAGGAAGTAACTCACAGATTCTGTGAGTCTTACTCGTATCTGTGTCCGACAGCCTTGTTCATTGGTCAGATTTTCTGTGATGACTCCTCTAGAGATCCAAAAGTCTGAAAGATCCTCACCAAAAACTTTCAGAACGGTAATCTCCTGGGGGTTGAATTTCCCCCGTATCGCCATGCTCTTACCAGATTCGAAGTGTGTTGTAATCTCATAGCCCTCAAGGATTGTCGTTGGAACGGTACAGTGGGCAAAGACAACGGAATGAGCATCAATATCAACATCTACAACATTTGCCATGAATACGGGTCGTTGGGTTAGCAGTTTGGCGAGCATCATTGTAAAGGTTGTAGGTACATCCCCTTCACAACCTGCTGTAAAGCCTGCTAGATCATTCAGATGCGAGAGTGCATGACACCCAGTAATATTGATCTTCTCCAAGAGCGTGAAGCATTCAAGTGTCATCGCGTCGAGATTATTTTTCCGTACAAATTCAAGCAGGGCTTGGGTGACTAATCCGGCTTTTCTTATCTCATCCTCTGGGATATCTGAACAGGCCGCACGCCCAATAAACTGGTCTAAGGTCACCTTGTATTCTTCCGATAACTTGTCTTTCAAGTTGTCAACTATTTTAGTCAGAGGATATTCTTCAATGGTTACGCCCCATCGTTGTTGAACGGCAGAGGGATTCACACTAGAGGCAATTAACCAAGAAGAGGGCTTGCCTACAATTCCTATTCGACTGTTTCGAATATTGGTCTCAATTTCTGCAAATTCACACCATTCCCGGATCCTCTCGATAAGTTGAGGTAAAGTTGCGTGAATAATACGAGATGTGAAGTGATTTTGGTGCAGGTATGCGCGAGTTTCCATCGCAGCAGGTAACGAATTATTCCTGTCATAACTTAAGAGGATGATAGGTGGTCGTAACTTGGTTTTTGAAAGAAACGGGGCAATAAAATTCTCTGTTCCGCCCGTACCAACGAAAATATAGTTGTGTTGATCAAGAACAGTTCGATTGCGTTTTAATTCCTTATTGAGAAAATCCTCCGGCGTAATAATCTGAGCACCGGATTCCGCTAATTGGTTCACTACACTGGTTTTCCATTTGCTCTGCGCAAGGGGAGAAAAGAAAGGGATGATATGGACTCTCATAAAAACCCACAGTCTTTTTTTCTGTAATATCTTATTGGTGTTTCCTGAAACTCTTGGAACCTAATAGCAGACGATGGGATGGTGAATTTTTAACTTGATCGGCAGGAAGACTCCATCCGATAGGGTGAGAATGAAAACTGAAGCCTCAATGTGGGGTTTATCGGCGATTGGAAATAACAACTTCTTGTTTGATAAGAGAAAAGAGGTGGGATCAGGTTTCGGCCTTCTTGGTGATGAATAGATCCATTCCTTTGACGGATGCATCATACACCTGAAGATCTGTCAGCTTGGAGTCCTGCAACAAGTTTATCCAATAATCCCTGCTCTTGAAGCCTGCCAACTTGATAAAAACACTGAACAAAAGCTTCGTGCGTAGTTTATTGGTCACGAACTCCATAGTGAGGAAGGTCCCCTCTGGTATCAGAACACGATAAACCTCATTAAGCGCTTTCAGTTGTTCTTCGCGGCCTGCATGGATCTCATGGAGTACGGACCCCATCGTAACCACATCAAATTTGTTGTCTGGATAAGGAATGTCCTGTGCTGCGCCCTCCTTAAATTCACACCTCTGAGCGACACCTTCTAACTCAGCATTCCGTTGAACCCGCCAGAGAGCATTCCCTTGAACCATAGTTCCTAAGAAGAGATCAATGCCATACAGATTACTGTTCTTCATTACTTTTGCGATCTTCAACGCGTTTCGGCCAGTTCCGCAGCCAACATCTAAGATTTCAAGGGGTTGATCAATGTCCACTTTTATTAGTTTGAAAACCTGCTTCCATGGGGTCGGTTCGTCCGAAATGGCAAAAAAACTCCAGCCGAGATACACAAATGTGTGATAGAGTCCAAAAATTGTTATAATCCATCCTAAGACGGTTAAAACTGTTTTTGACCAGAAATAATTTAAAACTAAGAGTCCTATCCCAATGCCAGTGATGATCAACACTACTACTAAGAAGATAGGGGCATACAGGCCATATTTAGGTTTTTCATGGGATATCAAGGGTGACGCTGCAGAAGGGTTTGTCATAATTTCATCCCTCATCGTCGGAATGCCCCTCGTTATTTCCTTCTTCACTGGTGGCGGGGCTTTCTTCTTTACTGAAAACTCCTAAGACTTTTACGGCAAAATCTTTCATGACTCCAGTTTTTTGTATGGCTATCCCTTTTTTTATGTCCCCCATGACGAGGAGTTTGTCTCCCGGTTCAATTTTAAAGTGTTCACGTGCTTTTTTAGGGATTACAATCTGGCCTCTTTCTCCCACCGTTGCAATTCCATAGATGTATTTCCCTTTTGCAACTTCTGTCATTCAAATCATCCTAGTCATTCTTATCATGTAAATCATCCTATTCATGTTATATGTCTTTTGGTTAAAGAGAAGGGGTTATTGATATTATAATCCATAATTGTCTATAACAACTAAAAAAGGTAGTTTCGGATCGGTGGAGGGGTATTTCGGCTATAGCTGAATTTCTTGGTCACACCCGTATTTCCTCAGACTCTCGTCAGTGCGAATCGTTGTCGCGTCTATCGCCCTTCCCCAGCGAGTGATGAGCCTCAACAAGGCGTCTTCAGTCCGATTCTCCCGTGGATAATGTTCTTCGGCCTGGAAATTAAAGAATGTCAGAGTTTTCGTCTTCTTGTCGAACTTCACTTCGAGCCTTGCGATGAGCTGCCCAAGGTAGAGGAGTGGATAAACATAATAGCCCCACCTCCTTTCATTTGCACGCTTGTAGACCTCCCATGCGTACTCAAAGTCGAATACCTCCTCTGTAATGCGGCGGTCCCAGATGAGTGGGTCGAGTGGACCAATAGCTCTCATTTCATTGTCAGGAGTAAGTGCAGAGAGTTTCTCCCAGTGAGGAGGGGCAGCTATGGCTATCTTAGACCCCTCTGGTTTGAGAATGACAGGTACATCATCCCCCCCGTGTTTAAAGATGGTTGGATCGAAGCGTTTTGACTTCCTCATGGTGAAGAGTCCTTCTTTCCCTCCCGATTTTTTCTGTGATAGATTCCCAAGATAGATTAGTGGAAAGCTCTTCTGCTTAAGCACAAAGTCTTGGAAGGCAAATTCCTCCTTGTCGAAGTCTACCTTATGCACGAGTTCGCGCGGAATGAAGCGCTCAGTGAAGTCATATGCCTTCCTGAAGTTCATGTCCCTGCGTGAAACGACCAGCCTACCTAGTGACCACAGGGTCTCTAGAGCAGTTCCCCCTAGCCGTCCAGACCTCCAAGCCGCATAGGACGGGTCTGCCTTCCCCAGTTCTTTTAGATCATCACCACTCGTCTCGCCATGTTCTTGAACATACTCTTCCACTGAATCAAGCAAATTGGGATGATCTTTCTCTAACCCTTCATGCTGACGGAGGACATGCTTTCCAAGGAATTCCCGATCCATGCGGGAGTAGTATAATGGGAAGTGTTCTATTGCGAAAGCGCAAAGTATGCCCTAGAAGTGTCCGTGGTAACCATAACTCTCGAATATCAATCTCTCCGGATAAGCCACCACCTCAAACTGCCCGATCTTGTAGTCCCGTACTCGAGCAGCGAAGAAGATATCGTGCTCCCTTCCCGCGGGATTCAGGGGGTCTAACTGGACTATGGCTTGTTCCTTAATGACTTTCCTGAGTCCTTCAGTCCCTTCCCCTTGCCATTTGTGCAAGTGCGTGCCTGCGAGGGCGATCCGTTGGAGCTCCTCCTTCGAAACCTCAGTTACGTGCTTTGACACATCGACCAGTGAGACCACGTCCGTCAGATTCCAGTCACTCGTTCCTTTTTTTAATAAAATTGTCTTATCGCCTTGTGTTGAAACTCCTAACCATGGTTTATTTAGAGGATTACCATAGCCACAGCCTCGGTGACAGCTCTCCACTGTTGGTTACCGTCATCCACCGGTTACCTCCTCTGTGACCAAGGTTTCTAGGACTCATTTTGGAGGGTAGGACTTTGACCTTGATTGGGTTTTTCAATAAGAATAGCATTTTGAGAGGGATCTCTATACAGAATACAGAAAAACATCTTCCCCAGTGAAAAAAGAAGTAGATCATTAGCCACGACTGTTAGATCAATTTTAACTGCTTAATGATCTGACGTTGTCTTCTGAAATGTTAGTACGTAGTGCATAATCCTTCCATATTTATCCACTAATTCGAACCCAGCTTCTTTGCACCAGCGAATGACGGTTCTCCGCAAGGGATAGTCTGCGTCAGGTAGAAATTCGCCTACTGCTAATAATCCATCATCTTTTAGCACATGACTGATTTCGAGGAGGGCTTTTTGCCGGTTGAGAATTTCCGCCAGGACCGTAATCATGAAAACACGGTCGAATGACTTGTCCAAGAAGGGAAGGTCACAGGCTGACGCTACTGTTACCGTCACGTTGGTGATTTGTTCCTTTTGCAACTTTTTCTCGAGTAGTTTAATCATGCCTGGGTGTATATCTATAGCATGAACGGTACCTTTTCCATCCCCCAGCCGCCTCGCAGCCTCAGTTGTATATGTTCCAGACCCTGCCCCGACTTCTAATACTTGCATCCCTTCATGAATGGCGACCCAATCAATCACTGCTCTGGGAGGTTGCAGCCATTTCCGAACACGGCTGTCAAGCGCCCGACCAACAAATGCAATACCTCTATCTCCGACCGTCAAATAAGCTTCCTTTTGGAAATATTTCTTCAAGATTATGCGGGATAATCTGCTGAAGATCCCGAGAAGTACCAAGATAGCAACTATCCAGAGAATTATCTCTAGCAATGAATCCTGCTCCTCTATGGTTTCACGGAGTGGCGGGGTCGTGCCCGTAGTGATCCCAGTCCCTCTTTCCTTTAATTTGTCGTAATTAAAAGGAACCTTCCATCCCCACCACTTTCATCATTAGTAACCTTATTGGTACTCATAGGTATCCCTAATAAACTTATTCAGGTGCTGCCAGAAGATGACCATTTCGGGGTTCGAGTGCGAGCCGCCTTGGTGCTAGGGAAGCTCGGCGATGTCCAGGCAGTCATCCCTTTCCTAAGGTGCTACCTGCTTCGGCAGCACTCACGGGATAGCTAGGTGCAACTCCTAACCCTGTCGAGACGGAGGATCTTGGGGATCAAGATTAGCCATTATTTTCGTGGCGAATCCCTTACGAAATAACTTTTACTCGGCGGTGTGGACACAAACTCCTTGGAATGAAGTATTTATGCATTAAGGAGCGAAAAACATGAGACGATTAGTCGTGGAGTGTGTGGAAAAGCGGGGAAAGTGCTGGAAACATAAGGTGGGGGATCAGTTCGAGGTGAGAAAAGGAACGATCTATCTGCCGAAGAATAAACACATTTGCCTCTATGCGCTGAACAGCATTCTCCCTCTAATCCCTGCCAAAGAACGAATCATAACAGAAGAAGGGAATGATTGGTTGCCACGTGTCAATCGCGTGATGTGCCCCGATCCTGAAGGTCAATTAATCTTTGAAATTCGAGAATACGAAGATGTCGGGGATGAAACAATTGAAGATTGGGACGAGGACTAGGTGGAGGAATGTGTGAATCATGTGTCGGTGTTCAAACAATGAAGAAGATTTTACTCGATCTCTCAAAATGTACAGGCTGCAGGCGCTGTGAACTGGCCTGTTCTTTTGCGCATGAAGGGCGTTACGGCAGCAGCATCTCCCGCATTCAGGTCATGAAATTAGAGAATCTTGGGGTAGATGCCCCAATTGTTTGTCGCCAATGTGAAAACCACCCCTGTGTGCCTTCATGTCCGAAATCGGCACTATCCATCGATGAAACAACGGGCGCAACATTAGTTGCGTGGGAAGCTTGTATTGGGTGTGGAATTTGTATAGAAAACTGCCCGATTGGCGCGTTGCACCTACATCCCACCGAGGGAAAGAGTCTTGTCTGTGATTTGTGTGGAGGCAGTCCTGCCTGTGTGGCGGCTTGCGACACCGGAGCGATCTGGTTCGAATCCCTAAATGGGTATATCAATCGAATTCGACAAAATACAGCGTTAAACTTAGCACACTCATTGCTCAATTCTTGGGGGATTGATTTAAACAAGATCAAAGAGGTAAGAGGGGACTAAAGCGATGTTTGGGTATGCAGGAACCATCTTGAGAATTGATCTAACTCGCAGGAAGATCAAACAAGTGATATTGGAAGAGGAATTCGCGAGAAAGTGGGTGGGCGGCCGCGGATTCAACTCCATGATCATGTATCATGAAGTATCTTCAAATACTGATCCCATGTCCCCAGAGAATTTGTTGATGTTTGGGATGGGTCCCCTAAATGGAACGGCTTTTCCATGCGCCTCACGCTTCACAGTCACTGCGAAGTCGCCTTTGACAGGGATATTTGGCGATTCAAATGCGGGAGGGCATTTTGCCCCGGAGATGAAATATGCGGGGTATGACCAGATTATTATTTCTGGAAAAGCCCCGAAACCCTGCTATATTTTCATTCAAGACAAAGAGATACAGATACTTGATGCCGTACATCTATGGGGGACAGATATTTGGGAAACCCATCGTGTTATTCGGAGGGATCACAACGATCAGCGAATTCAAGTGGCGTGCATAGGCCCTGCAGGAGAGAATGGGGTTAAATACGCGATTATAGCAGCGAATCTCACCCGGGTGGCGGGGAGAGCCGGAATGGGAACCATAATGGGGGGGAAGAACTTAAAAGCCTTGGCGATTCGCGGAACTGGAACGATCAGTGTAGCAGCCCCGCAGCGGTTCCATGAATTAGCCGAGAACTTTAAACAACAAGTGCTAACTCACCCGGGTTACGAACGTCGGGCTCAACTAGGAACGACACAACTCGTAAGCGCCCTGAATAAACTGGGGATCCTCCCAACCCGACACTTCAAAGAAGGGGTCTTCGAATTCGCTGACACGGTAAGTGGGGAGACGCTTCAACGCCTTTATAATGTGAAGCAAAAGTCGTGTTTTGCGTGCCCCGTTCATTGTAGTCGTTATTACGTGATAAACGAGGGTTCCTACATCGGTACACGAGGTGAAGGCCCAGAGTACGAAACGCAATGTGGCTTTAGCTCGCGACTGGGAAATAAGGACTTGCAGTTTGTTCTTCATATGAATAACTTTGTGAATAAGATGGGGCTTGATTCGATTACGACGTCTGAGGTCATTGGATTTGTGATGGAGTGCTATGAGAAAGGGATCTTGACCAAGAAGGATGTGGGAGGTCTTGAACTCACTTGGGGGAATAAGGAAACGATCGAGACTCTAACGACCTGGATTGTCACTCGGACCGGCTTTGGGGAAACGCTTGCTCATGGAGTTCGGAGGGCCGCAGAACTCATTGGAAAAGGATCTGAGAAATATGCATTTCATACGAAAGGGTTAGAGCTTATTTGTGGGGACCCTAGGGGGATTAAAGGGTATGGATTAACATATGCGATTGCGACTCGTGGCGGGGACCATTTACGGGCTGAGCCTTTTTTTGAACTGACGAATGACTTCGAAATGGCAGAAAATCGCTGGGGCATTCGTGAAATTGCAGATCGGCTTGAATTCAAGGGGAAAGGAGTGCTTGTTAGTTACACGGAAGAAATTGCCGCCCTAACTGATGCGATGACCATTTGCAAGAACATAGGATTGTGTATGGATATTCTGAATCCTCAAATGGCTGCGGAGTTATATACCGCTACAACAGGGCTCAAAATGACAGTAGAAGAGATTACCCGGGCAGCTCAGCGAATTATTCACATTGAAAGATGTTTTAATGCGCGCGAGGGCATACGGAGAAAGGATGACACGCTTCCTACCAGATTTCTCAAAGAATCTCTTCAAAATGGGGCAACAGCCGGTCAGGTGGTGGAACTGGAGCCCATGCTGCTCGAATACTATCAGATTCGTGGGATCGACCCGGGGACGGGTATTCCTGTTCCAGTTAAACTACGGGAGCTGGAGCTAGCTGTGCCTGCCCGAGATATGGAAAGTCTTATAAATATGACTTAAAGCTCTTAAACGGCTAATCCTATTTCGAATAAGCCTTGAGCGTAGTTGATACTAGGTATGAATAAGCAGGTGACGTTGGAGAGACGCTTTATTCTCTTCTTGATCTTAGAGCTTCATGGGTCATCTTAACTATAAAGATAAGATAGGGGATAGTCATGTTGGGGGAGGAGTTTATCGTTGGAAGGAGGAGTTTATGGTTTTAGTTAAATCATAAGTACCAACATTAATATTCAAGGTCTACAAACAGATATTATGGTGTGGAAAATGAAGAGAGTTTTTCCTAGACCCCCCTCCAAGGAACCCCGGATAGCCAATCAGATTATTGCTATCGCGGGCAAAGGTGGCGTGGGGAAAACCACCATCAGCGTCTTGATGTTAAAATCCTTCATTCAGCAAGGAATAGAATATATCTTAATGGTAGATGCGGATCCTGCGACGAATGTACCGGATCTGGTTGGAGTCAAAAATGCGAAAACAGTGGCCGATGCCACTGATTGGTTGCATAAAAACATCCTAAAGTTGCCCCCAGAATTTGACAAGAATCGGTGGCTGGAGAGTCAAGTCTTCCGGGTACTGGTGGAGGAGGATGACTTTGATCTCCTCACGTTGGGAGCGATCGAGAAAGAAGGCTGTTATTGTATGATCAATAATATGCTGACGCAAATCCTGGATGCGACGGTGGAAAATTATCCCTTGACCATCATGGATATGGTTGCTGGGCTGGAACATTTGAATCGCCGGACAGCAAAGAGGTTGGATGCGTTATATATCGTGACGGATGCCTCGCAGATGGGGTTACACACCGCGCGTCGCATCAACGAACTAGTGCCCAAGGTACACATTGAGATTGGAAAGACCTTCCTAGTGGCCAACAGACTGGAAAGCCGCAACATTGAAGAGAAAATCGCGAAATTCGCTGCAATGAATAACTTGACTTTTGTTGCCAGTGTGCCCTTTGATCCCTTGGTGCAAGAGTTCAACTTTGAGGGAAAACCATTGTTAGAGTTGCCAGAAGATTCTAAAGCCTATCAAGTGGTCCGAGACATAGTAAAAAGGACGTTCCTACCTAAATTAATACCAGAATCCTATGCGTGAGTCCTCCTACTTACCGCATTTTTCAAAAGATTGCCGAACTGTGCGGAAAAAGTTATGAGGTAATCTCCTCCGAGAGATAGGGAAAGAAGGAGCCTTCTATTTCACTCAACAAGAAAATGGATGGTTCGAACGTGTTTCGTGTAACGCAAGGTTTTCCGTTTTTTAGAATTTCATCGGCCCACTTTGTGGTAGGGGAAGGGTATTCGGAGGCGATCCACGGGCATAACTTTGCCATTGAAATTGAAGTTTTTGGGGAGCAAAACGAGGAATTAATGGTTGTCGACTTCTTCAAATTACGGCCTCTCGTGGAAGAGATTTTAGGAGCGTGGGACCATCGTACACTCATTCCAGGGGAGAATCCAAACATAAAGCTTGAGGAAAAAGCAGACGAAGTCTGGATCCGGTTTTCTGGGAAAGAGTATATTCTGCCCAAAGTGGATGTTTGCATCCTTCCGACTTCTAACATTACCATCGAAGAGCTGGCACGCCTTTTAACCGTTCATTTAGCAAATAAAATTGTTCAAAATAATGTAACACAAATTCGATGTTCAGTATCCGAATACATGGGGCAAGGCGCATCGTTCACGCTCACCATTGGGACTTCTGACAAGCCTCTTTGAGGATCCCTATGAGTTCCTTAACCGTGACTCTTTCAAAACCCTGGATTGCTATTCCACGAGCGGTAACATTGTAAAGAGAAGCGCTAAACTGATCTGCAAACGCTTCGAGTAGTTCTTTCGCAATTGTCAATTTCAGTCGCTTCCGGGGGGAGGCCTCTTGATCGGTGGTGATCGTTGGAACGGAATATCGCCCAACGCGATCCCCTAAGTCGAACCCCGCAAGGATGATGATTGATGCCCCCAGAGCATCTGCGAGAAAGACAGCTCGATCCCCATCCGTAAAGCCCCCGCAGTTATACAATCCCTGCATTGGTGGCACTTGGACTGTTCCTATGACGCGTAGGTGCATCAATTGGGGGATAATCGCTTTCAGGGCCGGGATGTTGTCCCCATGGGCATGTACTGCTACATATGCTCCCCTTCTGTTTGCTTCGATGAGGTGTTCGATCCTTCCGTCCAAGTCGGACACAATAAGATGGGGGACAACCCCTTTCTCGAGGAGGGCTGTTGTTGCACCATCAGCTGCTATAATTACAGGACAAGCGCGGTTTGGTAAATCTTGGAGCACTATGCAATCTTCAATAAGAGAAGGTCCTGCGCCAAAGAGGAGGACCGGTTTCCCCTGGACCTCCACTTTCAAAGCCTTAAACGCTTTAGATGTGTCCCCCACCATCTTAGCGAGAAGTTTCGCGGCGTTTATATCTGTTACGCGGTTAATTGATAATCTCGTGACGATTTTCTCGTACCAAGACATTCTTTTCACTCCTTGATGCACAAAAACCCCTTTCCAATGAGATTACATCCATACAGTCGAGGATGTGTAATCTCATGCGGAACTCACCACGCAGCGGATGGCTTAACTGGGATCCCAGAACCTTCCACCGCGACAGGGCCAGGAGTTATCCCTGACAGACCTACGAGCGCTACTGAAACAGATGGGGGAGCAATAGTTCAGGTTTCATGGTATTTCCCGCATCCATGGGTTTCTATCACCCAATAATTATTGTATATATGGTATTTAAATGTTTAAAGCTTTTTGGCAAGTCCGTAAATGTTACGGGGGAACCCTTCTGCTATTTTGTGGTAGGGAGATAAGGTGAGCTATGAAAAACCTAAGAACTTAGGCCCTCATATTGCCCCAACGTACAAACCAAGGTTATAATCCGACGCAAAGGCGATAGGGTTGTAATTGCAGAAACAGATGGGATGAGTCACAGAGCAGACAACGTGATGCGGAAAAAGAAGTTTCGATATTTCTCTTGGATTCTTTTCAGGATATTTCCAAATTGCGCAATTCCATTTAAATTTAAGCTCGATAAAGCACACGTATCATAGTTGGTTGTGAGTTGATTGACAGATTTAGAAGGACTCGCACGGGCACTCCTTCGGAAGCAGGATAACCCTGATCTAATTAAGAAACGACTTGTAGAGGAAATCTTAGTTTTCAAAGATATGTCACGTGACAAAGTTGAGGAATTTGCGGAGGCTGTGCTTGAAGAAGTTTTAGTTTCTGGGAAAAAGGGGAGTGGGATTATTGGGAAAGCACTTGAATATCCAAAAGCAGGGGCCAACATGGGGACTTTGGGTGTGGGGTGCCGAGGAGAAGGAGACTTTTTTGTGCATCAGCTTCTAGCAGAAATTAATTCAATTGAACTGAACCATCAAGCCTTATTGGGGCCTTTAGAGCAAGATGATGCAGGGGCGGTTAGGGGGGATAAAGACATTATAGTAATGGCGGTAGATGGAACCCATTCACGGTTAAGTGATTTTCCGTTCCTTGCAGGATTTCATGTCACTCGAGCAAGCTTAAGAGACGTTTATGTTAAAGGAGCAAAACCAATCGCCTTATTTACCGATCTTCATTTGGCAGATGATGGGGATGTTGGGAAATTATTTGATTTTGCGGGAGGGATAAGGACCGTGTCCAAGTTAGCTGGGGTACCCTTAGTGACTGGCTCTACTTTGCGAGTGGGAGGTGATATGGTAATTGGAGATAGGTTAGTCTCTTGTGTAGGTGCTGTGGGCGTAATCTCATCGGAAGGGCGGATTCTTGCAAGGAGATGCATTGTTCCAGGTGATATGGTCTTAATGACAGAAGGTGCTGGGGGAGGAACCATCACGACAACCGCGATCTACAGTGGTAATTTTGAGACAGTCCTCCAAACGTTGAATATGGACTTTTTAAGAGCGTGTGATGCACTATACCAGGCAGGGCTTTTTGAAAAAATTCATGCCCTCACGGATTGGACTAATGGGGGTTTGCGAGGAGACGTACGGGAAATATGTCGAGTTGCAAAGGTAGGGATTCAGCTCGAGAAGGAACGAATCGAGGCATTATTAAACAAAAAAGTGTTAGACTTGTTAGAAAGGCTGTTTATCGACTATCTAGGAGTTTCCATGGATTCCCTATTAATTTTTTGCCCACGAATAATAGCTGAAGATGTTATTAACATCGTTGGAGCTGTAGGAGTGGCAATAGATGTAATTGGAGAAGTGGTTGAGACGCCAAAGCGAGGAATTTTGTTTGAAAATGGGAAAGAAGTCGATATGACTCTCCATTATCGTGAATCAGCGTACACGCGTATAAAACAGTTAGTGGGAAACACTACTCCCCCAGATAAGGATGCACTCATGGCACAAACGAAAAGAGCTGCAACTTTAGCTATTGAAAAATCTGAAAAAATAGTTCAATTCATTCTACAGGAGCAAAAAGCTGGTGAATTTGCTCAAAGAGCTTAATCTGAAGCCTGGGATTATTTATGAAACCATTTGTGGGACATATAATCCTGATGGAACTCCAAATCTAGCTCCAATGGGCGTTAGATTAGGTCAAGGGTTAATATTATTCCCCTATGTGACGACTCAAACCTCCAAGAATATAAAGATTACGCGTGCTTGCTCGATTAATTTTAGTGATAACGCATGGATCTTTACTTGGGCCTGCATTAATGGGGCCGAAGAGAAAAAAATGTTAATGCAGTGTCTCAGATCAGGGAGAAAAATCAATTGTCCTGTACTCTATGATGCAATTGCTTTGGTTGAATGCCAAATTGATCGAATAGAGACTTCTCAAGACAAAACACGAGACTTAGTTTTTTGTAAGCCGGTTTATGTAGAAGTCAAAAGGAAGTTTGTGCCATATACGCGTGCATTTTCACTACTCATAGAGATGTTAATACATGCATCGCGGATTCGTCCCTTTGAAGCACTAGAAGATCAAAACAAAGTGTTTATGTTAAAGAAGGAGATAAAAAAATACGCACAAATTATTCAAAGAGTAGCCAGCACTGAATATCCCGCTATTGTGGATTATATACTAAAAAAAGTAGGTCTTGAGAATGCAGGTGAGAGTTAAAACTCCCTCTCGGCTTCATTGGACTCTGATTGATCTACATGGAGGCGTAGGCCGAATAGATGGAGGAATAGGAGTTGCTCTCGAGGACCCTCATATCAGTCTGAAAGTACAGCCATCCGAGGAGCAATTCACTGTTAGAGGGGCAGCCTTGGATCTAATCTACTCTCTTGTTGACCGCTTTTTTAAGAATGTAATTGATGCAAAGGGTCATTACAATAAATATACTCGAAAACATGAAAGGATCAACCTAGAAATCGATGTTTTGAAGATGATCCCAAGACATGTGGGTATGGGGAGTATGACTCAGCTTTCTTTAGCACTTGGAATGACGTTAAATCGACTTTTGAACCTTAATTATACAGTTAGAGAGATTGCAAAAGTGATGTGGCGAGGAGGAACATCGGGAATTGGAATCGCCGCTTTTGAACACGGTGGGTTTATTCTTGATGCAGGCCATTCTTTTGGTCTGGGGAAACAAAAAAGCAACTTTCTTCCAAGTCGAGCAGCTCGAGCCCCTCCTGCGCCAATCTTGATTCGCCATGAGGTACCTCGAGATTGGGTTTTTGTGATCACTCTCCCTCAAATCGAGAAAGGGGCCCATGGTACTCGAGAAGTAGATATTTTCCAAAAATATTGCCCAATTCCTGAAAAAGAAGTTGAGAAGCTCTCACGAATTATCTTAATGCAACTTTTGCCCGGAATAGTCGAGTTGGATATTTATACGGTTGGGACGGCATTAACCGCGATTCAACAATTAGGGTTCAAAAAAATTGAAATCGAGCTTCAACATAAGATCATTGGCAAGCTCATGGAGATGGCTCTTGCAACTGGGGCTACTGGGTCAGGAATGAGTAGTTTTGGCCCAACTACCTATGCCCTTGTCTCTGGACAAAGAAAAGTGGATGATGTGAAGAAAGCGATGCAAGCAACTCTTGAAGAAGAAAATATTACTGGAGAAGTCTTAACCTCGCGTGTTAATAATGATGGGGCTACGATAGAGGTGAAAGAGTGACTGTTATTGGAGTGGATCCAGGTTCCAGATCTTGGAGCATTGTTGTACTTGATGATGAACTTTCATTTCATGAAATTAGGATTCCTTCTAAGCATGTTAAAGAACGACCAAAAACGATTTATGAATACATTGAAACCTATAAGAATGTTCAAACGGTGGTTATTCCTTCGGGATATGGTCTCCCCCTGAAACAGTTGTCCACGTTGACTGAACAGGACTTGGCACTTTTAACATTAAAACACCCTGGTGAGAACCGCGTTCTTGGCTTAACTGAGGTCCTAACCAACTTGAAAGCTGCTGAGATTCCTGGATTCGTTCTTCCAGGTGTCATCCACTTATCGACTGTGCCTAAGCATCGAAAATTAAATCGAATTGATATGGGGACTCCTGATAAAGTATGTAGTGTCGCGGTTGCGCTTAAAACCCTCTCAGATCAATGGAACCTGACCTATGATGAATGTAATTTTATTTTAGTCGAGGCAGGTTCGGCCTTTACTGCGGTAATTGGAATTCAATCTGGAATGATTGTCGACGGGATCGGAGGTGCGGAAGGGTGTATGGGGTTTAGAGCTCGAGGAGGCATGGACGGGGAACTATGTTACCTCTTAAAGAATTTTCAGAAGCATTCCCTTTATCATGGGGGATTTCTTGATATCATTGGAGCCTTGATAGAGCCAACTCAAGTAAATCAAGAATTCGTAGATGATCGAAAACATAGAAAGGGGTGGCGGGGTCTTGTAGAAGAAACAGCGAAGGATATAATTTCTGTTTCCCTATCCTGCACCCCTGATTATGTTGTGCTATCTGGAAGCCTTGCAACGAATCCAGTATTTCATACAACACTTCAAAAAATGACCGGAAAATCACTATCTCTTCAATTTATATCATTGTCTCAATTTTATACTGTTAAAGAAACAGCTCTTGGAGCAGCTTATATTGCGGATGGAATAATAGGCGGAGAAAATGCGCCTCTTGTGGATATCCTTGAGTTAAGAAGAGCCTTTGGCACATGTCTTGATTATATTAGCATGAAAGAAGAGCTGAAAATTAATATCCAATCTGAAGCTAGTATTTGAGTGAAGAATTATCAGGAACAAGTTTCAATTCAACTATATTGAAGGAAAGACCCGACTTTATACTTTTCACCTATTAAACACGCTTATTTTGAAATGGTTTCATTTAAAGAATCGATTTGAAAAGTTTCAATGCATAGATCCTTCTACCAAATTGGTGAAATCTCATGAAACCAGGAAAAATCTGTGTAGTTACAGGAATTTGTGCTGCAGAAATTGTTAAAGCCCAAATTAAGAATATTTATGGAGTTATCGTCCAAGTTCTCCCAGTCTCGGTGGCTGCTTTCATCAGTCCTAAACTTATCAGCGAACATCGTCAACGCTTTGTTGGATCAGACCTTGTAATGGTTCCTGGGATGGCCTATGGGGATTTCTCACGAATCTCAAAAACCTTAAACTTGGAGATTGTAAAAGGACCACGTTATGCATTTGATTTACCAGAAGTATTGAATCATGTTCTACTTGGTGATATAAAACTTTCATCTAAAAAAGCCGCCGATTTAGTAATGGAAGATCTAAAAAAAGAAACATTTGAACATTTTTTCGATACATTCAAAAAAGAAATCAGAAAAATTAATGATCATACGTTTTATCTAGGGACTAGCGATATTTGTATTCCAGTTGGGGTGGGATTTCCACCGGTAATTGTAGCAGAAATTACCGATGCTCTGGAACTCCCTATTCAAAAAGTCTTGGCGCGTGCAGTAAGATATGTAAGAGCTGGAGCAAAAATCATCGACATTGGTGCTCTAGTAGGGGAAGAACACCCTAAGGAAATAGGTAAGATCGTTACTACTGTTCGGGATAGGCTGGAAAGTCTGGATGCACTAGTCTCAATTGATAGCATACATCCTTCTGAGATTGAAGCCGGTGTAGACGCTGGTGCTGAACTTGTGTTTAGCATCGACGGGCGAAACATGGAGGCTGTTGTTTCAGCCTGTAAGGAGGTCGGGGTTATTGTTCTCCCGACTGATAAACAGGCTGGAAATGTTCCCGCGGACCCCAGATCAAGAGTAAAGCAATTGCATTGCAATATTATCGCGGCTCGTCAGCTTGGATATAAAAAGATAGTAGGAGACCTTATTCTGGAGTCAATGATTTATCCTGGGCTCCTAAACTCCCTTACAGCATATTCTACCTTTCGAAGAGAACATCCATTAGTCCCTCTTTGTATGGGGATTGGAAATGTCACAGAATTTGCAGATTTCGACAGTGGTGGAATAAATGGAGTTATGACATCACTTGGGATCGAGTTGGATATTAACATATTTTTAACGACGGAAGCAAGTATTAAAACACGTAATACCATTTTTGAAACTGCTCATAGTGCAAAAATGGCGTTTTTTGCAAAGCAGAGAAATATGCCCCCAAAAGATCTGGGCATAGATCTGCTCATCGCAAAAAGTAAACGAAGAAAAGATATAGAGGGTTTAATAGGCGAGAAAATAGATCGAATTGAAGTTCAAAAGAAACGTAAGTTTACAGAAAGGGATAAAAAAGGATATTTCAGGATCTTTTTGGACTATAACGACAAAGCAATAATAGTTGAGCATTTTTCGAAATCTGGTCGAAGAGGACTTGGGTTCAAAGGAAAAAAAGCACAAGAGATTTGTTTAGAGATTTTAGAACGTAAACTTGTAGATAATTATAAACATGCTTGTTATCTAGGAAGTGAATTAAAAAAAGCAGAGGTTTATCTCAGTTTAGGGAAGGAATACTACCAAGATGAAGACCCATTTACCACTGGCTGAGGAAAATTGAGCACTTTTATACGTAAACAGCCCATTGAGGGCTTTTTTTTGACTACAAAAGAAGGCCTTATCTTTGACGTAAAGGGCGTGATTCACCCTCCAGATCGTGTTATTGCATACTTAAGATACATTCCAGATTTCCTTGTCGAGAAAAATGCCTTTAAAGAAAGGCGGAAGAGTTATATCAAAGTTTATATGCTCGAAGAACGCGAGAAAGAGCTGAGAAGAAGGTATCCGTGGTATCTATATCCGAGCAAGTGTTTGGGGGTCACAATCCAAGCTGTCCCGCATGAACAAATCCTACAAATTCATGACCCCATTGAGAAATTCCAAAAGATTGCACAAAGCATTAGCGCTGACTTAGATCCACTCTCAAAATACTGTTTAGATCTGGGTCAAGCTATATGTTCAGAAGCAAAGATACCTCCAATGAATATGGGGGTTTCAGGATCTGTTCTAGTAGATTTACACACAAAGCACTCCGATATCGACCTTGTAGTGTATGGGAGTATTGAGGGGAGAAGAGTTTATGATTTAATGACTAAATTATATACTCAAACGGCAAGGATTGAAGGCTTATCCTTTTATCGCGATCTAGACTTGCGAAAACTATATCGATTTCGCTCAATTTCTACTCCAATATCTTTCAACGACTTTGTTCGGGTTGAAACCAAAAAAGTTCTACAAGGATTGTACAAAGGGTACGATTTTTACATCAGACTTGTTTGTAAACCCGAAGATACTGGGTTGAATTTTGGGGATCAATGTTTTCAAGATTGTGGTGACGTTGTTCTTAAGGCGAGAATTGCTAATGATTCAAAACGCTTCTTTACCCCATGTATATATGATATCGAAGATGTTATTATTCTTTCACCACCTCAGCTTAACATCAACATTGAGACTATCGAATCTTTTCGCGGTAGATTCTGTGATGCTGCGCGAATCGGGGAACAAGTGCGTGTTCAGGGGAAATTAGAGCAAATAACTGATCAAAAAACAGGACGGAAATGGTATCGAGTGCTTTTAGGTCGGGATCGCAGGGATTTCATGGTGATTGAAGAATGACTACCTCTTTCCACATCGGAGGGCGAAAGGAGATCCGGGATCGAGACATGCTGGAGACCCTTGAAAGCTTCTTTTTTACCGCCGTTGGTTATGTTCACCCTCCTAATAGGATTTTCGCTTATTTAAAATACCTTCCGAGTGATGATATAGAAACTGGAATCTGGAAAAAGGGTAATACTCACTTCCAAAGAGTGATACCTGAATATTCGGCGATAAATGTAATGAAAACCTTCAAATTCCTTGAAGAGAACCACCCAGAATATCTTTTCAGATGCCCGATAAATAACATACTAATGAGTGCTGTTCCCTGTAAGAAAATTCAAAAAGAGTATTTTTCAAACCTCGAATTTAAGCATCTTATCCGCAAGGAAAAGCATGATCGACTTGAGGAAAAAATTATCAAAATATCTCAAATATTAATGGACCACTTCGATTTTAGACAAGTAGATTTTGGGATAACGGGATCAGTGGCACTCCAAATACACCATACTACCTATTCAGATATTGACCTTATTATTTTTGGTCGAGAAAACGCAAAACATCTCTCAGAGGAACTGCCATCTCTTGTATCTGAACACCATTACTTCCAACCCCTAGCAAAAAAAGAACTAAAAGAAATTGTACACCGGAAAGCGAAGCTATTTGGCTTAAATCAGAATATGGTAAAGTGTCTGATCGATCGACATTGGAATAAGGGGGTTTTCGAAGGAACACGATTTTCCATCCTTCCTGTTAGAAAATCTGAGGAATTCGATGAAAATTATGGAGATAGGATCTATCATGACAGTGGGATAGCAACATTGATTGCAAAAATCACAGATATTCAAAATTCCTATTTCAATCCTGCAATCTATGGGATCTCTGTACAACGCTTTCTAGGGGGGGCAAAAGTTTCAAATGTACGAATGCTAATATCGTGGGAGAATTTTTTTGCGAATGTTGCAAAAGAGGGGGAAACCGTTATAGCCAAAGGAAAATTGGAACGAGTTGATGACGTAAAACAAAATGAAACATGGTATCGGCTGCTTGTAGGTTCAGGGAGAATGGATAGTGAATATATCCTTCCTTGTGGTCTATCTTAACAATTTGTAAATACTACGATTCCACCGATTTCGTTAAGACACAAAGGCTTACATATGATACTCCCACTGTATGTTACTCCCGAAGAATTTAAAGCCCTCAAGTGACTGACGATTACTTGGAACATTGACGGTTAATTGGGAACTTTCCTTTTGTCCCACTTACTGTCACTTACGCTCTTCTGATGGGCTCGTCTTAGGTATCGTTCCTAAGAATAATCACGTAAAACCGAGTTGTCAAGAAGATTAGGTGCTGATAAGAAAGCCCCATGAAGAGCTCCTTATGGGCTTGAATTGTTGGTATAGTGTATTGAAAATCTTAATAGCTTTGATCAAAGTCCTGAAATCATTAAGCATGCATAAGTTTAAGCACTCTAATTACACATGGTTGGGGTTGTAAATCCTTGCCAGAGACAGAATTAACACTTATTGAAAAATATTCTATGGAACTAGCGGAAATCGAAGCTGAAGCAAGAGAATATCAACGTGCAAGAGATGAAATGAATGAACGAACCTCACGCTTAGCACGGGAACGAAATGAACTCAATCAAAAAGCAAGTGAATTTTTCCAAAGAATTCGGAGTATGAAAAATAGAGATCATGAAATCTCCAACGAATTAACTCGCTTGCGATTAGAAAAAGAAGCAAATTTTGAGGAACTCGCCCGAATTCGCGAGGAACTTATTCCCCTCCACGAAGAATTTGAAAAAATGAAAGGTGATCCTAGCATTAGCATACCATATCACAGCTTGCGCCGCGAACAACGTGATCTTGAGTGGAAACTTCAAACTACAGTAATGAAAATGGAGGAGGAACGAAACTATGTCGAACGAATTGCTAAAATCCAAAGGAAACTCAAACCTGCAGAGGAACGAGAAAACCTTCGAAGCGAAATAAGAAAGAAACAGAAAAATGCCAGAGCGTTACGCGCTCGCATAGCCTTTATTAAAGCCCGTATTCCTGAACTTGTGACCGAATCCCGGGCAATTCGTGAAAAGCTCACTGAGCCTATTGAAAAAGCTACCGAAATTAGAAAAGCTGCGGATGAAAAGCATACAGAGTTTCTTAAAGCCAAAGAACAAGCTGATTTAATGCACCAGAAGTTCATTGACAAACTAAAACTAGTGAAATCTTGTCGCGAACAGCTTTCTGGTGTGAAGGGAGCCTTGAAGAAGAAGCGTTCAGCTGCGACGAGAAAATTAATTGATCAAACTGCTGAATCAGCTTTTGAAAAATGGAAAACAGGTGAAAAACTCACAATAGATGAATTCAAACTGCTCGTTCACAAAGGTCTACTGTAATTTCGGCTCTTTTCCCGTTTAGACTTCTATCTTGGGAAGGGATATCCGTTTTATTTATAAAATTGCCAAATGTTATACCAGCACAAGTTAAAGTTATCAGAAAAGATGAATATCACTATAGGCACGGCTTAAACTGAAATAATCGTAATTCCACATAAAACCCTGCAAATTTTTTGAAGATAGGGGAGTACCTAAAAACCCCTCAATTAAATTCGTTGTTTAAAAAAGAAAATTGTAATAATATTTAAGGTCAGATTCTCATTTCCTCTGAAAATGCCTATATGTTGTTCATGAACACAACTTCGTCCGCAACACTTCTCAATGCTTCACTGATCCGATCTTCTCGACCTATGACTACTACTCGCTTTCCTCCCTCCTTTGTGGCACTCAAAACAGGAAAAATCTCAGAATTTTCTGTTCCAATAACAATAGTATCAATTTGATCATTATGTACCGCTTCAAGGGTTTCCAGTGCTAAATAAATTACTTTGACATCTTCTCCGGGTGCAAACACACTAGTAATACCATGACGCGTCGCATTTTCGGTCATTTCTTTTGAGTTAGCATCTTGGATTAACAATATCTTTGAAATACGGACATTTCCGAGCTCTTTAGCCGCGCTGAGAATATTACCAATTCGATCTTGGTGGGTCGCCAAAATAAGATCTGAATCGATGATTAAAGCAATATTTGCTTCTTCACCTTCTTTGGATACGCGAAGAGCCCGACCTAGTTTTCTAAGCACGATAATCCCCCCATCTACTTGCAGAGGCAATATAGATAAGTTGGGGAAATCTTTTTAGTTTGTAACATATGTTGGTGTTTGCCTCTTTTTGATATAATTTGTGTATTTTTCATTTTCGATTCATTTTCCAAAACGACGATCTCGTTGTTGGAAGGTCCTAATTGCCCGCCAGAAATCAATTTTACGAAAAGCAGGAAAATAGGCTTCAACAAAATATAGTTCACTATAGGCGCTTTGCCACAGAAGGAATCCGCTAAGCCGCTCTTCTCCCGATGTTCGGATAATAAGATCAGGATCCGGAAGACCAGCTGTGTAAAGGTGATCTTCTATTATCTTCTCAGTGATGTCTTTGGTATCAAGTTTTCCTTCTTGGATCTTTGTTGCGATTGCTCGGAATGCATCGAGTATTTCTGTCCGCCCTCCATAGCCGATTGCTACATTCAAAACGTAATTATTATAGTCTTTTGTCTCTTCCTCCGCTTTTTGGATAGCTTTTTGAACATAATCTGGTAACAGATTAAGTCTTCCAATTGCACGGACTTTTACTTTATTTTTATGCACCCGTTCATCTTCCAACAGTTCTTCAAACGACTCAACGATGATCCGCATGATCTCCCGGACCTCTTCAGGGGATCTCTGGAAGTTCTCTGTGGAAAATGCATAAATTGTTGCGATTTCGATCCCAATATCCCAACACCATTTCAACACATTTTCTAATTTTTCGGCACCTTTCTCATGCCCCAAATAGGCTTTAAGGCCATGAACCTCTGCAAAACGTCTGTTACCATCTAGAATGAGCCCAATATGTCGTGGTTTAGGCCCCTCCTCAATTTGTTTCCATAAATACCATTCATATAATCCATATGTTTTCGATACAAACCAAGCAAATAATTTGTCTAACCTAAGGATCATTATGGCATGAAGCCTCCTTCTGCTCTTCAGAAAATTGGTATTATTTACTCTCATCCCTTTCTTAAAAAGAATTTTTCTACATTTCCTTCTGAAGTAGTTTCTAATATTTTCCCGAATTTATTGTAAAATGGGAGTCATTATATAGTTTATAACAGATTAAAAAACTCCTTTCAGTTAGTAATCGTTCTTCAAATCCCTCTAATCAATTTACCTTACAAATTGATATATTTCTTTTAAGCGGATCGAATTCTTTATTGAAAAACGAATACTCTGAGGTGAAAGTTGACAAATTGTCACCAGTATAATAAATTATGCTTTAGTTACTTGATACTTGATTAGATCATAAAAACTCAGCAATATGACTTGCGGCACGCTTCATGTCTAAAAAAATTAGACCAAGTTTGACGTTTTTCTTCGCTGAAACGAATAATACGGCATTTGGGCCAGCATCCATTAATATGATGACCCCATCTTTGCTTTCTACAAAGATCCTTTCAAGCTCTCCTCTTCCTACTTCTAAGGACGCTCGTTCTCCTAGGGAAAGCATCGCAGCCGTCATCGCAGCCACTCGCGTTTCGTCTATGTTTGGGGGTAGTTTCGATTCAATAGGGAGTCCCTCGATACTGACCACTGCAACTGCCTCAATTGCAGGAACCGTAGCATCTAGATCATCTAAGATTTCCCTTAGTTTGTTGGATCTTTCTTCCATCCGAACACTTCCTATAATTTTGGTCAGTTTCTATATTACAAAGTTTGTTTTCGTCATCATCACTCAATTTCTTAGTGCCCAATTATGTGACTGCCTCCATCGACGACTATCCTGTTTTATCAATGTATTTTTAATTTTTCCCAATGAAAATCAGGGTATTGTTTTGGACCTGTATAAGGAAAGTTGTGAACCAATTTGTCAATTTCATCAATAGTTCTTTATTTGATAACAATTAATGACCGAAATACACTCTTTAAAAAAATTTTAGTGTTTTCGAAGAATTCTAGTTTTGAAAAAAAATATTATCACCTCCCCCAAGAATGTAACTTAGCTTGTTGCCCTAAAAGTTGAACCGTGGGAACGCATCTATAGCGATATTTTCC
>JBHIFL010000049.1:0-31956 GCA_046761065.1 Candidatus Heimdallarchaeota archaeon | reverse complement strand
AAAATAATCTTTTGAAAATATGCTGGTTTTTACGAAATATTGTCCAAAGGCTGCTATAACTCCACTGTGCTTTGAGAAAACAAGTCCTTTTGTAAGTAACACTGCCTCAGTGGCGTAATACATACTGTAATACGCCCTGGATACAGCAAAATCGCAATCATTTTGCTCATATGCTCATAGAGAGTTTTAGCTGCTCTAAGACTTCGTTTTCCTTTTTCTATGAGCTTTTCTATGTCGTCCCACATACAACTCCTTCTTTTCTCACATTTCTTATTAGTGGATCTATTCCCGTAGTATAATCAATCTCCCGAATCGGGATAGCGGATATCACCCTCCCGTATTTTAGTGAGAGTTCATTTGTAATTTCACTTATTTTCTTGAATTCGTTCCAAAAGTTGTTAAATTCAGGTAGTACCACCAAGAAATCAATGTCAGATTCCGGAATGTCATCTCCTCTAGCAAATGAACCATAAAGAATCACTGATATATGTTTTCCTTTATAAAGAGACTTTATTCGTGCAATGAACCCGTTAATTAACTCATTTTTCCCCATTTTTAACATCTTTTTCTATTGAATGCATTAATTATTTCCTATATATAATCTTATATTAGCTTATTCGATCAATATGTGCTAAAAATATTGCAATCTAAATCAAACAAATCCCATTTGGAATTTCACTATATTTTATACAACCTCTAGCAATAATTTACATTTAATTTTCATAGAAAACCTTTTTCAATAATGATGAATGCTTTGAAATGCGACATTTTGAAGCATTTCTTCCTGAAGTTTTAACTGGAAATAAACAGATATTTATAATAAAATGAGAAAAAATTCAAAATATAACATATTTTTTCATAGATAACCACGAAGAGCGTCTTAACCCATCCTATGATGATTTTCTGCTCTCTAGATCTTTCTTTATTTTTAGTAGATTCTCTCGTAACTCGATAATGCTTTCTGTGGCTGTTCTCCAAGTTAACTCTAAATCCACTACAAAATATCTATGAATTAAGAGGTCTCGCATTCCTGCTATTTTTCTCCACGGAATCTCTGGATATTTGACAGTTAATTCCTCAGGGAGATTTTTAACAGCTTCTCCAATGATTTCAAGACGTCTAATTACCGAATCTTGAGTTTGAATGGACTTTAAAAAATCTTCTTCCGTTTTATTTTTAATATACTCCTCTATTCGTTCGATACTCTCTAAAATATGTTCAATAAAAATTCTTGGATCTACTTTCATAGAATCACATATTGTTCTTGTAAAATTCGTTCTCTCAGAAGAGGATGTAGAGATTTATAGGTCAATACATCTACTTTTCTTCCTAATATTGCTTCTAATTCAATTTTTAACCCTACAAGATCCAGTAAACTCTTCTTTCCCCCAAACTCTATTAAGATGTCAATATCACTCTTATGTGTGTCTTGCCCTCTACTGACTGAGCCAAATATAGCAGCGGATTTCACTTCTGCACGTTGAAGTACAGGTAGGATTTTTTTCCGTATTTCTTCTAGTTCCATACTCATCCTATGCCTTTTGTTCTATTGTATAGTTTTTATCTTTATCTGATAAACATAAAGAATTCCCAATCGTTTGAGCAATTTTTTCTGTATTTCCATAAACTGAATCATATACTATCAGGGCCTTCATTGAGAAATGGCTCCAATCTGAATTCTAAGATCTCATTCTAAGTAAAACATTTTATATTTTTATTTTGAGAAGCACTCATGGAATAATCGTATGCATAAAATTCGATTAATAAACAGAATACATTATATTAAGATAGGGAAAGTTTAGAAAAATGAAAATCGGTTCAATTGTTATCCGTTGTTACGAATTCGATAAAATGTTAGCCTTCTGGCAAGAAGTATTCCACTATGTCACTAGAGAACCTGCAACGAGTGACTGGGTGGTTCTTTGTGATCCTGAGGGAAGAGGACCTAATATATCTTTGCAAAAAGTTCCCGAAAAGCGCACTGGTAAGAGAAGTAGATTGCACATCGACCTCTACACAAACAACAGAGACGGGGAAGTGGAGCGACTAATCAAGATCGGTGCAACTCGCTATCCTTGGAGATATAAGCCGGATCATGACTATATCGTGTTGGAAGACCCTGATGGCAACCTATTCTGTGTTGTTCAGAAACCTTAAATCTTTACTCAATCGCGTTTCTTTATACTCTTTCGTCGGAAACTAAATAATCCTAATCAATATTTAGAACACACTCAAATCAAGAGCAATTTCTGCAATAATGGCTTCCATACAACGATGATAGATAACCAGACAAAGCTTGGTAAATAAAAATGAGTAAAAAAAAGAGATGAAGTTCAAGCAAAGCTTTTTATTTAGATATTACGAGTTGCTTTTTAACTGATTGAAAACATAAATAGCGGAGATTTAACAGAATGGTTGTTAGAAAAAATTTCCTGCTTAGCTTTTCTATGAAACATATTCTTCTTCTTTTCATTCTATTATCAAGCATCACTATGCCAACAATTAGTTCTGAAAATATCCCTATATCGAATATGCCCGAAACCAGCCCTTCTTGCACGATTTTCACAATAGCTATAGGTGATACTGTTTTCTTCGGAAATAATGAAGATTATCGCCAACGAGAGTTACGTATATGGTATATCCCGGCACAGAATATCTCCGTAATTGGAGGAAAAAGATCAATCTATGGTACAGTCCTTATTGGGTTTCTTAATGAAGAGAAAGGGGAACTATATCCTAATCCTTGCGGGGGGATGAATGAACACGGACTCATGTTTGATATTAATGGGCTCCCCTCACTTACATTAATTGATAATCCGAATGTTTCAGAATTTTGGACTTATCAATCCTCGGTGTATATCCATACATCATTATGGGACTGCAAGAATGTAGAAGAGGTTATAGAATGGTACAAAATCCATAAATGGAATGCTACAATTGGGGGGCAGATCCATTATGGAGATGCTTCAGGAAATGCGGTGGTACTGAGTGTGAATCCGTCCACACACAAATGGGCGTTCACACGGAAAACTGGAAATTTCATCGTATCAACTAATTTCAATCTTAATAACACAGGTAATGCATATAATTAACCCTGTTGGCGCTACAATAGAGCGACGCAGATGTTAAGTGAAATTGAGAATGAGGAAGATCTCACCGTTCAAGCGTGTGCAGACATTCTATATGCGGTTCATCAAGAGGGTACAAGTCATAGACTCTTTAGCAATATTTTTGATCCTGTGAATCTTGATGTCTATTTAAATTACGGAGAAAATTATCAAAAACAGAAGAAAGTCAATCTTTTAGAAGAATTGCGTCAAAGGGAGTCATTCGAGCTGTTCAACATAAGTTATTTAACAGGTGTAGACGGAAATCTCTTGGTGAAATCTGTAAGAATAGATGAAGATTTCTACGCCTTGACGGTGACGGAGTACGTGACGGTGACGGAGCACGAAACCGTAACGAAAGAAGCTACATTCATTCCAAGTTTCACTGCCGTTCCCACGATCCTTGGTTTGACCGTTTTACTCTGGATATCCCGACGTTTCAAAAAGTAAATCCAGCTATTCATTGCCTTGAAAAAAGGTGAAAAATACGGGAGACTATTCGCCAGCGCACCATGTAGATCTTCCTAATTTCGCCACTTCTTTTAGTTGAGAATTTCTACTCTTCTTCCATAATTTTGCTTCTTGCTTTCTTTGTCATCAGTATGGCTCTAGGAGTCTATATCTATAAGAAAAAAGTAGAGTAATTTAATTTCCAAGATCAAACAACTTTGCACATATTTCTCCTGATACCTTTAGCTATTTATCCAATGCTCATAGATCATTACCATAGCCGGTGTATCTAATTCACAATATCTTAATTAAACCTTTAACAAAATCTTTCCTTTCTTGTTTTAATTTGTGGAGCTCATATTATTTTATGAGATGAATGTTTTGTTGTTCACCGATCTTTTTGACTTCAGTGACAAGATAGTCGAAGTCTTTTCTGGTGCTTCGGTGGTTTGTGTTACATACACGGAGCATATACTTACCTTTGATTGTAGTGTCAGAGATCATCCAAAATGACATGGCATTAAATTCCTTTGCGATCCTCTTGTTAAGCTTTTCTAGCTCTTTCTCTGTGAGTCCATCCGGTTTGTATCGGAAGCAGACGATGTTCGAGGTTATTGGTGTCGTAATCTCCATCTCAGGCTCTTTCCGGATTAATTCTGCCAGGTAATTTATCTGGTCAATGTTCTGCTGAATGAGACGACTGTACTTCTCCTTCCCGTAAGCCCTTAAAAGCATATAGGCCTTAAGGCTAAGGAAGGTCCGCGAAAGGGGGAGAGCAAGGAAATCTGGACTTGACCCTAGCTCTTCTATTATTTCTAATTCGGATTTCAGATATTGAGCCTCATGACCGTATGCAAAGGTACCAAAGTGAGCAAATCTATCCTTGACAAGAGTACACCCGATCCCATATGGCATATACATCCATTTATGAAAGTCGACGGCAAGGGAGTCCGCGCGTTCAAGTCCGTTCGCCAGATGCTGGTGGGTTTTTGATATTTTGACCCATGCCCCGAACGCCCCATCTACATGGAACCACATCTTTTCTTTTGCCGCCAGATCCGCTAATGCGTTAAGCGGATCGAACGCTCCACTATTCACGGTTCCAGCACAACCAATGATGCAGAAAGGGTGTTTGTTTTGTTTTCGGTCCTCATTTATGGCGTTTTTAAGTGCAGAGAGCTTTATCTTGCAGTCATCGTCTGCTGCGATCCATCTGAGGGCTTCGTTTCCTAGACCTAAGAGTTCGACACTTCGCTCAAGGCAATGATGACCCTCCTCGGAAACATATAGGGTCATTTCGCGGGTGAGAGATTGGACTCCCTTTTTCTTTACATCTCCCTCGGCTTTAGTATTCCGGGCGACTGCTAATCCGGTAAAATTCGCTTCTGAACCCCCACTAACAAGGACGCCACCTGCTTCGGTTGGATATCCAAGCAGGGCCTTGGTCCATTCGATTACTTGCTGATGCACGTACCACGATGCATCAATAGTTTCAAGGAATGAATTGACGCCACCCGCGAGCATTTCTGCAAGCATTCCATAAGGAGAGCCAGTTCCCGCGACTACTCCCCAGAAACGGGGGCTGATATTCTGAACCAAGTATGGACGGATATATTTTTGGAAGATCTCGTAAACTTTTTCTTCTCCTTCCCCCTCTGAGGTCAAAGGAACGCATATTTCGCTAATTGCGTTCTCCGTAGGCATGTTGAATGGATGTGCTGCTATATTGCGGAGATGATTCATCATATCATCTAGCATTCGATGTCCTAGAGCTATGAGTTTGTCCCATTCTTCAGGGTCCAGCGACTCTTCTGTCTTTTCTCTATTCACCATTGTTCTCACCTCTCCGAACCTGGTCAATATCCTAAATGAAGGTATCCATTGTGATGTGGGCAAACTCGCTGGATTTATTGTAATAATATCTATTTTAATATTTCCGGAGAGTTAAATAAAATTTTGGGGAAATTATCAATCCAAGGAGACAGCAGTGAGAAGCACTCAAAGAACAATAGCTCTTCCAATTAGTACTCCATTTAAATTGAGGATAGTCGGGTCTTGAATCCCTACATCTTTTAAATCCGATAGTAATTCTTCCTCACTTATCGCAAAAAAGAAAGGACTATTTTTGACTATTTCACCTAAGCTATCAAAAATAATATGATTCGTTTGAGGAATGTTATCTAAAGTAAATATGATCAATTGTCCGTTGGGTTTGACCACCCTTACTACTTCTTGAAGCAGTTTTTTCTCAGAGATCCCAAATAATTGGTTAGTTCTCCGATAATGGACTAATAAAGCCATATCAAAAATATCATCTGGTTCCCGAATCATCTGACTTGTTTGGTGAAATTTTGTTTGATGGATGTTTGTAATCCCTCGCTCCAAATATCTTTCAAAGGAGCTATCATCGGTCAATATATTGATTTCTTCTGCGATCAAAATCTTGTTGTGTAAATCAATCAATTCCATATGGAATAGTTCATCAAACGGTATTAAAAGTATAGAACGTACAGGAGTTAACTTGACTTTATTTGCAATGTTAGGAACAAATTCATTTATGATCATTTCCATATCTAAACCACTATAAATCATTAATTGACTGATTTTTTGTAATACAACTTTCCCAAGTGGAGTAGCTTGAACACTTTTTGCTTTCCCACTTTTTTTATCCCCTTGAAAGGAAACAAATCCTTTTTTTTCCAGCTTTTGTAAGCTATGGTAGAAGCTAGAGGGAGATAACGGTTTTTCCTGAAAATATATATCATTAATTTGGTTTAATAAACTAAATCGAACAGATCTCATAGAAAATGTCACTAAGACATAAAGGATGAATATTTGCATGAATGATAAATCAGCTACATTTGAGAGGAATTCACTTATTTTAGATGGGGAGGAGTTATCAGCCAGATTATTTACCTCCAAGAAAATTTTGAAAGTTATTCGAATTTATTTTGCTCATCAATTCTTATTTCACTGAATTAGTTTACATCAAATCTATTCTAATAATTTAACTATTATATCATAAAACTTGGACATGATTTTTCCAAAAACAAAAATTATTTAATTCCAAATATTGGAATAATACGTGTGATTAATTATGGCAGCAAAAAGAAACCCAATGGTAACTGTCTCAGATATCCATCGAGAATTCATGATGGGGGATCATATAGTTCATGCACTTCGCGGAATTTCGATGGAAGTGTATGAGGGTGAGTTTGTTGTCGTGCTTGGACCAAGCGGGTCAGGTAAAACTACATTACTTAATCAAATAGGTGGAATTGATTCCCCTTCAAGAGGAATAGTTAAAGTGATGTGGGAAAATATTACCAAACTAGGGTCTGCTCAGTTATCTGAATATCGACGGAACAAAGTTGGGTGGATTTTTCAATTTTTCAACTTAATTCCTTCCCTCCGAGCTTGGGAGAATGTTGCATTGGCCCTTGAATTCAAAGGAGAGCGAAAAACGCTCAGAGAGCGGGCTTATAAGATATTAGAAGCAGTAGGTCTTGGTGACAAGACACAACGATTTCCAAGCCAATTATCTGGAGGAGAACAACAACGTGTTGCCATTGCACGAGCTCTTGTAAAAAATCCAAAGATTGTTGTTGCAGATGAACCCACTGGAAATCTGGATTATGTAACAGGTCAAAAAATTGCTGATTTGATGAAAGATCTCAATAATAAATTCGGAGGGACCTATATTGTTGTTTCACATGATGTTAGCATCACAGAGAAGGCGGATCGCGTATTTCATCTACGAGATGGACGGATTGAATCAGTGGAAAGTCTTCACAACGAAAATTAAAACAAGAAGGTGCATAATCGTTGAAAATTTTCACTAAAAAGATCTTTCGGGAAATTCGATTCAATAAATTTCGTTCTATATTAATAATTTTAACAGTTTTTGTTGCAATGCCTTTGGGATTGGATTTTTAAACATAGTAAACTCAGCAAAAGCTTCTGTGGCAGCTAACGATGAACTTCTGAACAATGCAGATCTTAGAATACGTTTAACTGAATTCATCTCAGAAAATGATGTCGCAACATTATTAACAGAACCCGAAAGAGAAGCCACTGGCATCACTAACCTCGAAGGTAGAATCTTTGAATATGCTTCAGTGATTCACAATGAAGGCACATATAATGCGTATTTAATCGGAGTTGATTTGGGAAGGAATGCCATCAATAAATTACAACTTCGTTCGGGCACGTTTCAATTATCTGCGAATCAAGTATTAGTCGAACAACATTTTAGTGGTGCTCTTTTATTTGGTACTGGGGCATCCTTGAATGATCACCTTATTATTAATTTTAGAGAATTTACCATTGATGTAATAATAGCGGGACTTGTGGCAGATTCCGAGTATCTCTTTGTTGTGGATGAGCAAACAGAGTTCCTAACTCTGGGCCAACTATGTGTGATCTATATGCCTCTAAAAATGATGCAAGAAAGATTCAATCTATCAGGGATTAATGAAATTTTAGTCAAATCAGAAGAACGGTCTCATAGTGCTTCTCAAAAAGCAGATCAAACCCTATCAACTGCTTTAGGTGAATTTAATATTCAAAAGGTAATATATTGGGATAAGACTGCAGATAAGAAAATGCTTGATCTTCGTATGGGTTTAATTGAGAATTTGGGAATATTATTCAGTTTATTTAGTCTAATTGCCGGTTCAATTGCCATCTATAACTCGCTGAGTAAGCTCGTAATGGCACAAAGGACTCATATTGGCTTATATGGAGCATTAGGGGCGAGAAATCGTGACATCCTTTCTCATTATGTTAACATTGGAATAGTGCTCGGAATAATAGGAATTGTCCTTGGATGGTTAGGAGCGGCCTTTATCAATTTTGAATTGATAAATTTTGGAATATTAAATTTGATTGGTTTAGTTACTACTAAAATAGAACCTGACCTTGTGATTTGGATTGGTGGAACCCTACTAACCTTAATAGTAGTGTTTGTGTTCTCATTTTTGTCAACTTTACCCGTGCTGCGGTTAACACCGCATGAGGCAATGAAAGCGCCTTATTCTACTAGTGAACTTGGGAAAGAGCCCCTTTTGGAACAATTACTGAGACCATTCGGTATTTTCAGTCGATTAATCTCTAAAATTCCTCTTAGAACAGTGTTTATGAATAAAAAACGTTCGTTATCAACTGCTCTCGCTGTAGCTGCATCTATGGTTATTCTAGTCACTTCTGCAAGTTTTGTGTATGACTATTTTTTAGGAGTCAATCAAAATTATTCTGATTATGAGATATATGATGTTCAAGTTATTTTGCAGCAACCAATATCCGAACAAGCAATAAAAACCTGGATTCGACAAAATACAACAGGTATAAGGGCTGTAGAAGGTATTCTATATATGAATGTCTGGATCGAATCTCAACGAGTCCCTCTACAGGTCTTTCACCAAAATACTACGTTACGAGAGTTTCATATCATTAAAGGAACGAAAGAGCTTAACAAGGATAAACTGTTAATAGGGAGTGTTCTGGCGAAAAATTTAGGTATAGAACCTGGAGATCAACTCAATTTAGTATTTGATCTTAAGATTCAGCTGAAAGTAGAAGTAGCAGGAATTACAGGAGAACTGCTTGATAATTCTCTTCTTTGGACTATTGAAGCATTGCAACAACGTACTAATGATGCACAGGGTATTGGAATTTCTGAAAATATAACTGGATTTATCTTTACTTACGAAAAAAACTTGTCTAGGGAGAAGAAAATGCAGTTAAAACAACTTATTCAAGAAAAATATCAACCATACGCCTATACAGATAGTAATGAAGCCATAAAAATGTTAGAAGGGCTAATGGAAACGATGATCCAATTCCTACTCTTTATTGCGATATTAGGGCTGAGCATACTAGTGATTTTCACATTTACGAGTATGTCATTAGCGATAATGGGTCGAGAAATGGAATTTTTAGCTCTTAGAGCTATGGGATCAAGTTCATGGGATATATTGAAAATAATTTTCTTCAAGAATCTTCTTTTCGGCATTTTCGGATTTGTTATTGGCTTACCTATCAGTTTAGCATTATTACAGCCGGCTTACAATTATATTATTTCTGATTTGTATATTCCAGCAGTAATCCCTGTAGAGATGTGGGTAGTTGTATTTGGCTTAATCCTCTTCTGTGTTTTTCTTGCCACTAGTCTTCTTGCTTGGAAGATGTGGCGCAGCTCTCTACCCGATATGCTCTACAATCGAATGGTTTCTTAAAAATGCCTTACATGATCTTTAGGGGCAATTAACCTCTTTTTATTTATTTTTGCTTTTTTAGATCGATTTTAATATAATAGCATTGTTGGTCTGTTGTCCCAGGAAGGAACAACTCATGGTTTCTAGTAAATATCTTGAACCAACGTTTTTTATCGACTCTAAATCGGAAGTTATCACGAAATTAGTAGAAAAAATAAGTGAGAGCTCTAATCAGGATGTTGATTTTACAAAATTATCCTTCAACTATGTACGAGATAAAATCAAGTATACAGTTGAAAGGGTTCAGCATGATAGTCCAGCTGATATGAAAGCAAGTACAACCATTTTAAGGGAAAAAGGATTCTGTATTCAAAAAGCAGTGGCTTTAGCTGCATTATTACGTGCCAACAATATTCCTGCACGGTTACATTTTGCAGATATTATTAATCACCGAAGTTCTCCGCATTTACAAGAGTTCATGGGAACTAAGGTCTTTGTTTTTCATGGA
Source organism: Candidatus Heimdallarchaeota archaeon (assembly GCA_046761065.1). GTDB lineage: Archaea > Asgardarchaeota > Wukongarchaeia > Wukongarchaeales > JBHIFL01 > JBHIFL01. The sequence goes on along the minus strand of JBHIFL010000049.1, from coordinate 21,676 downwards.
TACACTGAAGTTTACCTTGTTAACCGGTGGATAAAGCTTACGCCTGCATTTGACGCTACACTTTGTGAAAAGCATAATCTGCCAGTTTGCACCTTTAATGGGGTAGATGATGCGATTTTTCCATCACACGATAAGTTAGGGAACCTTTTTGTAGAATATGTAAGAGATCGAGGAGTATATGCTAATCTCCCCTATAAGGAAATTTTTGATACTTTTTCAAGGTACTATGGAAGTAGGTTTGAATTAAGAGGAGACCAAATGGATCAATATGCAAAAGAATAGCGCTCTTGATAGCCTTCCTACTTAAAACACGAAGGTTTTAACAGTATTCTGGTTAAAAGGTATTAAACCGGTGATATCTGCGATGTTATTATCTAACAAAATATTGTTTTGCATAAAGTAATGACATGTTACGGGAGAATTGACATGACTACGGCTATTCTATTATCCAATGATGATGGAATATACTCCAATGGAATTCAAACTTTAGCTCGTGCAATGCATGATCAAAAATGGGATGTTACAGTTATTGACCCCCATACCCAACGTTCCGGGGAAAGTAAGGCAATTACTTTCGATCAGCCTGTTCGCATTCAAGAGGTACCTCTCTCTTATCTTGATGGAAAAATTGGGTGGCAAACTACTGGCACACCAGCTGATGCAGTTATTCATGGAGTTTATCAGCGGGCAAATGCCGGGGAACCGCCATTTGACTTAATTGTGTCGGGAATTAATGCTGGGGAAAATACATCTGCACATTCCATTTTAACATCTGGTACGTGTGTGGTTGCGTTTGAGGCTGCCCTTCTTGGATTTCCTGCTATTGCGTTTTCCATCGATGTTGATGAACATCTGTTCTTCGATGATTCTGCGAACCCTCCAGGCATGAAAATCGCTGCAGAAATCGCCTGTGAACTCATTCGTAAAGTAACTAAGAAAGGTCTTCCAAAAGGGATTGGGTTTTTAAATGTCAACTTTCCCAACCCCGTCTCAACAGAGACCCCGATAGAGATCTGTAAAATGGCTATGACAAAATATCGTGATTATACAATGCGCCGAGAAGACCCGAGAGGGATTCCTTATTATTGGATTTGGGGAGATACTCATGACATCCCTAAAAACACCGATGCTTATGCGGTACTTAAAAAGAAGGTCATAAGCATCACTCCAATAACCCTTCACTTTGATACTAGGGAAAATCCTATTGTTGAAAACGATTTAAAGTTATTAGAACGGGAGTAAAATAATATAATAAGATTATATTATGTTATTATATTGTTATATATTCTACTTGCCTATGAACATAATCTTTGTGGCATCATTAATCCTCACTCGACACATTTATGACTCTATCAACCATTTATAAACAAGATATATATTCACGGATGATTGCTTCATTTTTCGAATTAAAACATGATAAATAATGATGTCATGAGGAGGGTATAAGCATTTGGAGAAGTGGTTACGATTCGTAAACATGGTTTTAGCATTAAGTTTGCTTATCTTTTTGTCCCCTTTAGACCAAACTTCAAAGCTTCCTGAAGCCTATGATGCTGATCTTCAAAACCTCCCTGTTGATAGGACATTGGCTCACCTTGGGCTCCCAAAACCCTTGGCTAGAGCAAATCTACAATATCAACCACATGAACCGATCCAGATTACGAACAACGCGGATTTTGCCGCTTTCGGCTTTCCTGGAACGGGAACGGAAGAGAACCCCTATCTTATCGAAGGCTTGAATATCACTAGGTATGGTGGATCATATGAAATATTGATTGACATAGATGATACGACAGCGTATTTCTGCATCCGGAACAATGTCTTAACCGGCGTTCCTAGAACATACGTAGGAATTGCGTTAGGTAATGTAATCCATGGCACCGTTGATTCCAATATCATTAATAACAGTTACTGGGGAATTCTCATTTATTCGGCGGACAATAATACCATAACTCGTAACACCATCTCCGATTGTGAGTACGATGGAATTTACGGTTATGGAAAGAACAATCACGTGACCGACAATACGATTTTTGATTGTAAGAAGGCGGGGATTACACTTGAGGATGCGAATAGCCGTTTGGTGCACAATACGATTTTTAATTGTACAGAGGCCGGAATTAAGGTTGAATACTCGCGTTTGACCGTTGTGGCGAATAATACGATATCAGACTGCGGGAGGGGAATTGCACTGATGGACGAGTCCAAGCAGATCACCGTTTCCGATAATGGCATTTCTAAGTGTGGGGTGGGCCTTTACATTTATGCCTCCTCACAGAACACCGTGATCCGAAATCAATTGGACAATACTGGGGGACTAGTTATTGAACTATGGCTAAAACCAGATTGGTCCATAATCCCGTTTATCGGAACCATTGAGAACTATTTACAAGCCACCGTTACAGAAAATAAGGTGAACAATCGCCCCTTAGTCTTCTGGCAGGACGTCCAAGGAGGGAGGGTACCGGCAGGCGCGGGACAGGTCGTCTTACTCAATTGTACAGGGGTCGAAGTGACCAAAGCCACCATTTCGCAGGTTGTAAATGGGGTGTTCACTGCGTTCTGCTCGAATTTGAACATCTACAGCAATATCGTTACCAATTGTAGCAAGGATGGAATTGCCTTATATGAATCAAGGAATAGTACGGTAACTCATAATACGGTCATTAATTGTGGGGCGGGAATTAAGCTCAATAAAGGGAGACAGAACACCATTTCCAACAATACGGTTTCGGATTGTGGGGCGGGAATTCAAATCCATCAATCTCCGCAGAATACCCTAGTTAGGAATCAGTTGACCACTGCGGATCTAGTTCTTACTGGTTTATCGGAGGTGTTAAGAGCCGGTTTTACTGTCACACCCGTTAAAGACATTTTACAAGCAACTGTGAAAGAGAACATGGTGAATGATCGTCCCTTAGTCTTCTGGCAGAATGTCCGAGGAGGGAGGGTACCGGCAGGCGCGGGACAGGTCGTCTTACTCAATTGTACGGGGGTCGAAGTGACTAAAGGGAACATATCTCGGGTCGCGATAGGTGTTTTCCTTGCCTTCTGTGAGAACGTGACTATCCACCACAACACCATTGCTAATTGTACGTATGGAATTGAGCTTCATCTATCTCATAATACAAACGTGACCTACAATACCATCGCCCATAACTGGGGCTATGGTATAATCCTAGAATCATATACCCCCTATTTTGGTCGTCCTCCGGCCCCATATGGCCCTATCCCTATGAATAACACGGTGATGTGGAATGATTTTCGGGGCAACAATGTTGGACGTGGCGCTCAAGCGTATGATACCGGTTTAAACACCGTTTTTGCATACAATTATTGGGACGATCATCGCAGCACAGATCAGAATGGGGACAGGGTTGCAGATACCCCCTATTCCATTGACCCGCAAAGGTTCAACCGCGACCCATCTCCTCTAATGGTTTCTGTCTTTTCTCACCACCTTTCCCCCCCAACCCTTATAGAGCCCAAAAGTAGGGAAACGCTCCAGGGCACCGTTAAAATCCGATGGCTAGCTGCAAATGATTCATGGGAGCATCCCATCACATATACCGTCTTGTACTCCCCAGATGCGGGGCAGACCTGGATTTCATTGGCCTCGGACCTCTCGACCCTAGAGTACGAGTGGGATACCACTACCGTTGCAGATGGATCCGTGTATTGGCTCCAGATCGTCGCCACCTGTTCAAATGGGCTTACGGCGAAGGATGTTTCAGCGAGATCATTTACGATCCAAAATCCTAAAACCACCACTTCCGTCCCGGAAACCCAAAACGGAATGGTTCCTATAATATTCGTATCCTTAGTTCTTATAATAGCTTCTTTAATCCGTGTAAAACGAAGACAAAGCTACAGGCTCCAAAACCTCCATCGTTCATGAGATGAGCGCCGAGTTCAGAGTTCTAATAGTTCCTAATTTGGAAGTAGGACGGAATCCGGGGACGGATATGCGCTATACTCAGATAGTTAAAATCATCAAGTATCTTTTTGTCTTATCGAGCTCAAATGGCTTAATCTATGAGCGTTTCCAAAAACTCTAATAAGGCGGATATTAACTCTAATTGGCGAAAATGGAATCAAGTGATTCTTTTTCTTGTAACGAAATTAGTGAGACGAAGTAAACGAAAATCAAGGTAAATCACTTTTTCAATGGTGTTTTAATTATTATCTTTGTTTTTACCTTTCTACCCTTGGCTAATTCAGAATCCCCCTTCCCAATTTGAATGTAAGTTCTGGTTTTTAAACATTCAAGTATTAGAGCCATTATTTTGACCAATCCTCTTTCCATACCATAAGCTACGATATTTTAAAACCACAGACACTGTTTATATTAAATAATTGAACATTTGATGCAATAACGTCTCTAATGACCATATTACCTAATGAATTTTCATTCTTCCATAAATGCTAAGAAGGATACCTATTGCGCCTATTGAATGAGTCAATGCCCAAAAAAAGTCCATTAAAACCCCCCAATATAATGCAAGAAATACCAGAATAATTAGGGTATAGAGGCCTCCACCTGCACCTAGCCCTACAATAAATTTACCCAACAGAATGTGATTCTTAGAAATAAGATACGCTCCAAAGATTACTGAAAATCCACCCAATAACCCAAAGATCGCACAAATTAAAACAGATACTGCAATAAAAAAACACTAGCAAAGGACTGGTTATTATTTGAAATTTGATAAGAAGTTGGCCAATGACTCCGATGATGCCTTGACCGTTGACTACTCCTCCTACAATCATCAACAAACCTGAGATGACAAGTATCCAACATGCCGCTTTATTACGCCGTTTTCGTTTCTTAGATTTCATAGATTTTTTTGGAGTCATTTAAACCAACTACATTCATTGTCTTGTTGGCATAAGTAATTTTGTGGTTGGAATTCATGTATATTGGCAGGTATCTTAGTATGTTAAATAACACTCTCTTATTTTCATCCCGTTTCCCCCAACGTTCAGATTCCACCTTTTAATGAATGCTTCACTTACAATCATTTCCTTTAAGTGTTTTTTATTCATGATAGAAACTGTTCTTGCATCTATTGATAGAGCGTTTAGAGATCATTGAACAATTTAAATTTCACTTGAAATTCTGTAAGCTGCTTATGTGGGTGTTAAAAACAGGTATAATTATCCATAATATCATACGCCTTTTTCAGTAACAAGACTATCTAATTTCTCCATAACATAGATAGTTTCGTATGCCCATTCTAGAAGATCAGAACGTGCAGGAAGATGTTCACACCCCTGCATGATTGTCCACCAGTTTCTTCGTTTGCAACCTGATTTAAACTATAGGATCATTTAGCTAACTACTACGTTCAAGCTTATCTTCAATTAATCTTCATGTCATTATAGCACTAAATAATATAAAATTCAACCCTGTACTCATAAATCTATTTGTTTTCCTCTTGCATAACTTCAGCTATCATTCGTGCGGCTTTTCCGACCAATTCGGCGCATTTTTCTAAGCCACCTGCTTCGATCCACTTATGCCTAGCGACAGCATCTTTTAGATCAATACCAATGATATCATAACAATTGGTACTTCCGAATTCATCTCTAAATTTCTTGAAAAAGCATTGGACAGGTTTATACGTGTTGTACAATGCTTCAACATTGTCTAAGTCGTTACGTCCACGCCCATATTTCAGGCTTAGGATCATTGTTCCTCCACTAACGGCACCACACACGGACTTCATACGACTGATGCCTCCAACAAGCCCAGTGGCCGCTTTAAGAACTTGGTTGTTATCCAGTCCGAGGAGTTCTTGAAATGTCAATACTATAACTTGAGCACATGCATTATATTGTTTCATGTACTTATTTGCTAGTCTTTCCGCGAACTCTGGAAATGTTTTTTCATCCATTCATAGAACCTCTAAGTTGGATCGGAACTAGCAAGACTTATTATAGATTATGCTCCAATTTACTTGAATAGATTATCGACTGAGTAAAACTTTTGACGACATGAATAGTTCATCTATGTTATCTGTGCGGACTACGAATTTTTCTACTCAGGATGAAAAAAATTTTATTAAATGTTAGAATCGAACCATCCACTCCATTATAAGCGTATTCAATGCATGAAAAATGATTTTAAAAATGAATTCAATTTCGAATATTTATAGAATAATATTTTGGGGGGAACTGATAACGGAAAATTGGAATATCCACCTGAACTATGATCCACTACCCCACTTGATTACATCACCCAATAAAGCTATTGCCTATTTTTCGCAACGAGATTTGCTTGAAGAAGATGTCGAATCACTTGAAACATTATGGGAGTTACCTTCCGTAGCATACCTCTTGCGGAAACAACAAGAAGATGGGGCATGGAAATATCCTGGTGGGAAACTCGAGATTCGATCTCAACAAAATTATAATCAACTAGAAACCTATCGAATCGTAGGGGGGCTTATTGAAAAGTATGGACTTACTCGAAGCCATCCAGCAATCATAAAAGCTACGGATTTCCTTTTTCGTTTCCAGACCAGCGAAGGAGATTTTCGAGGCATTTACGGAACTCAATACACACCGAATTATACAGCGGCGATCTTGGAATTGCTCATTAAAGCGGGCTACACTAATAACCCTCGTCTAGAAAAAGGGTTTGAATGGCTCCTTTCTTGTCGTCAAAGTGATGGTGGATGGGCCATTCCTCTACGAACCGTAGGCGCTAAATTAGACCAATCAACTTTGAATTCTAAGACTATTAAGCCAGATATTTTAAAACCTTCATCGCATTTAGTAACAGGTTGCGTGTTAAGAGCTTTTGCAGCCCATCCTAAATTACGATCAAGAAAAGAAGTTAAAATTGCCGGAAAACTCCTAGCATCCCGCCTATTCAAACGCGATAAATACCCTGATAGACAAGATGCGAGTTTCTGGACTAAATTCTCTTATCCGTTCTGGTTTACAGATTTATTATCAGCTTTAGATTCTCTATCGTTTTTGGGTTTTACCCCGAACAATACCCACATTAAAAACGGGCTTGATTGGTTCATTGCAAAGCAAGATGAGACTGGTGGTTGGACGTTATCTTTACTTAGGGTGAGAGATAAAGACCTACCTTTGTGGATTGCCTTAGCCATTTGTCGTGTCTTCAAAAGATTTTACGGATAGGATTTCAGCCGGATTTTCGACAAAATAGAAGCGTTTTTTCCATTTATCATTTATGATCTACTTTCTTAGAACTCCATTTTGATTAACAGTTTGGTTTAAACATGATACGAATATGATACGCTCATAATAACTTCCAAGTTTTAATCAACTACATGATACCGAGGAAATAAATGAATTTATATGCTCCCGACATTAATAATAATTTATCCCTAATTTGATGAGGAGGCATTTAAACGCAACTAATTACCGTGCACCTCCCCGAATATTACATTGATGGCTTACTAGAATTAGTGATTCAAAAAAAATGGCCAAATCGAAGTGAAATCATTCGGACAGCTATTCGAGATCTGTTAAAAAAGGAGCTTAAGGGCTTTTCAGTGAATGCAGACGAGCCCAAGCCGATACACAATTGTCCTAAATGTGGAACTTCGCTATATCTTGCGAGGAATGAAGGGATCTACTTCTGTGCCCGCTGCAAAAGTTTCTTCCCCCGCGAGTCCATCTGAGGGAGTTCTTTAAGTTATGTAGCTGGTAAGCCGATTACTGTGATTATTTTTTACCCTATTATTGTGTTTGAATATTTTGGAAAAGAAGATTCATTTACTTAAAGGTGCATATTTAGATCTTTTTACTTCCTAAAGTGCCTTATATGTCCTGAAGATACTTCAGAAGTTGCCGCAAATTTAATATGATTACAAGATGAACATTAGTTTATGAAATCAATCAATGTAGCACCAACTAAGCCAATAATTTCCTTTGATATTTTTGAGCAAATTGATATTCGCGTTGGAACGATTGAGCTTGTAGAAGATGTCCCAAAATCAGATAGGTTAGTCAAATTATCAGTTAATTTTGGCAACCACACAAGGAGCATCTTAGTTGGTATGAAGCAAGAGCGAAGCAATCCGAAAGAAGTGGAAGGAAAACAAGCATTATTTGTTATTAATCTTAAACCAAAAAAAATGATGGGAGAGCTTTCTGAAGGAATGTTACTTGATATCAGCTATGCTGACAAAATTACCCCTGTTTTAGCGGTTCCTGAGCAACCAGTTCCCAATGGTGCTAGATTAGGATAATCATTCAAATTATCGTAGATCGTAGGATAGCTGCTAAACCTCTCGAGCTGCACAGGAAAACCCGTACGGATTTGGATAGTTGGTCAGAGCGGTGGAGTTTCAAAACCTAGTCAAACTTCAGGCTTTTCAAGTTACTGGAAAATGGGAACAAAAAATTAAACAAGATAGTGAAGGGATATGCCGCGAAATAGCTCAAGAAATAGCTAATAACGACAAAACAGATCGCGTCCTAGTTCTTCTGGGTTTTGAGCTCTTCCCAAAACCATACCAGGCAGCTTTTCTTTCTTGTACGGTTTCCCCAGTACGAAATTTCCAAATTTACTTTATTTTATCGGACCTTTCTCACCCTCAATTGTATTTTTACTTCAATCCTCAAAGTATAGGTCTGATCCATGGAGAAGATGTAATTGTCTGGGTTCAAACGTATATCTGGTTACTGGGACGAGCCTTTAAGAATATTGAGTCGCTAGGTGTAGAGTTAGAGGATAAATTCTGTTTTTCTTCACAGGTTCCAGAAATGAAACACGCACAAATATGCACATTGACTCGCCGTGATCTAGAACCAATATGCACAAAAAATGGCTATTTTCTCGACTTTACATCTATTAGACAATGGCAAATCACGATCGACCAATGTCCAGGATTAATTCTTCAAATACAGCGCCAACGAAATCAAATTTTGTATGGACACAGAGCTGCCCGCGCTTTAACTTACAAACGGTCCTCAGATGTAGGGTGGGGGCCAGCAATCATTGCCTTATTACATTTGAATCACATCCTTCGTGAAGCAATACTTTTAGGGAAAACAACTGGCTGAATATAAGAAGTTTGTAGAAATTCAAAAGGGTGGTGTTATGCAAAATAGGAAATTAGTTGACCTTTTAGCACGAGAAATGGACGATGCATGGGATACCCTCCAACAGGCTCTGGACGGACTTACAGAAGAGGAGTTTTGGTGGAAACCGTCCAAGAATGCTTGGACGCTCAGAAAAATCAATGATCGGTGGTCATTGGACTACGATAAACCAACGCCAATTCCCAAAGGACCGCTCACAGTAGCTTGGCTCGTTGTGCATATCGCAGCATGTAAAGTCATGTATGTGGAGTACGCAGTTCAGAAGGGGAAACTGACCTGGGACGATCTTATCTTACCTTCTGATCGGAACGGAGCATTGGCTTACTTAAAACAAAGTCATCACCCACTTCGGGCGATCCTTGATGGGTTGACGGATGAAGACCTTCCGAAATTGCGGGAAACAAATTGGGGAGAGTTATGGCCAACAGAAAGAATCATCTGGACAATGATTCATCACGACATTTACCACGGGGCACAAATTCAATCCGCACGAAAGATCTTTCAGAGTCAAAAGTCAAGTTAACCAATCTGTTTAAATCATTATTTCTAAGAATTCCAAGCTTTATCTCCGCAGAATTTGTGCCACATTCAATTTTTAATTATTATTGTTTAATTTAAGGCTACAACCTATCTTATCAAGTTTAATCTTTTTAAGCAAAACAAAGGTCCGAATAAAATCCATATTGGAGCAAGGAACCTTAATACCGTTGAATCTTGCGTCTGACGGATTTGGTAACAATAACTAAGATTATATTAAATAACACAAATTGAAGAATTAAGTGCGGTTCGGGCACGTAGGGAGTGTGAGCGGCCTTGAGTGTTTCACTAAAGGTTTTAAGAGCACTACCGATATTTGTAATCTGTGTACTTAAGGTTTCAAACTGAGTTGCTGAGGTTTGAAGTGCAGTATCGAGGGATCTACCCTCCTTGAGAGCCTGAATTAGAGGATCAAACGCTTCATCAAAGAGGGTCTGATTCATTCGCTTTGAATCGTCACCAAGGAATTGTAGAACAGCGAAGTCTACTAAATCGTCAAATTGGTTTAGGGCATGGTCTAACGAGTTTAAGGCATCTACATATGGATCCAACCCATATAAGAGTGCGGAGAGGTCCGTAGCGGCTCGTTGCATGGCTTCGTAAGTAAGAGTCAACGCCCCAAGATAAGCCATTTTTACAGAAGCCACGGTGGTAACTAATTGGGTGCGATTTTGTTCAAAATAATCATCCCAATTGTTCAGTATCTCTTCAAACTCTTCAGGTTGGACGTCTGTACCCATCTTAAGGAACGCATCAGCACCTAACCACATCATTACTTGAGAGTAAGAATAGGCACTTTCGTCTCCCTCGAGTTTTGCAATGATTCGCTCAATTGCGTGGCCATATAGCTTTTCCGCAGCAAAATTGAAGTCTGGTTTAGGAATAAATTTAGTGGCAAGCAAATCCCGATCTTCCCATGCGAGTTGGAAATCCTCAAGGGGGATCGGGGCATATGTGCCTCGTTGGTCTGTTGGGAAGCCATATTCGTTGCCAAAACTCCCAACGCCAGGATCATTGACAAATATGTGGGTATTATTATATCCAACCACTACCACGCCATGCCCAACTATCACCGTATTCGGAAGTGCTATGGCTTGATAATCCCGGATCGTTGAGAAGCGGAGGGGATTTATACTAACTACGACAGGAATGTTGTTGTGGAGATCCTGTTTTAAAGCCTCAAGACCATCCGAGAAGGATGGCAGCATGATTACATTCATGTCATGTTCTTCTAAGACGGGTTTTAATTGGTCAATCCCTGGCGTTTCTTCTCCGAAATACCACGTAATATTAAATCCATATATTTTCGCAAGAAAGTCGGTATCGGGGATCTGTGAACCAAGTGGTCCTGTGAAAAATAAAAGGGTAGGATCAGCTCGAAGATATAAAAACCCAAACCCAGTTCCAGATACATCGAGCAGTCGTGCTAAAGTCGTATTGGCATCAAAATATCGAAAAACAGCGTTCAATGAAGCCCAAGCACAAAGTCCGTTGACTTCTTGCCACACATAAGGAACATTGGGGATCATATACCGACTAGATCTGAAAATTCGTTTTTTAAAAACAACTGTATCATTTGGAATCATCGAGTTCGAGTGTGTATAACTATAATTAATGAATGTAAATATCAGCAATGTCAGGAAAATCATCCCAACAATACGCACGGGCAGCTTTCGCATTTTTCTACCCCTAATTCATAAGTTCTTTAAGGTAAATGTCCTGTCATTACTATGCTTCTCAATTTCGTGGAGTTTTTATAGTTATGCTCGCGCTTAACTTTGGAAACGAATAATTCATAATTACGCGAACTACTTCTAGCTCTCGTAATAAACTTATTACAAGATAAAATAAAATTGAGGCGTTCTAATGTGGGACGCAAGTTGGCACAGCTTGCCCATTGAGCAAATTAAGAAGGTACTCAATGTAAGTGACAAGGGATTGGAGGAGAAAGACGCCAAGGAGCGATTAGAAAAATACGGACTTAATGAAATCGCTGAAGCGGAAAAGATTTCACTGTTGGAAATGTTTCTCACCCAGTTTAAGGATATAATGGTTATTATCTTACTCTTTGCCGTAACAATCTCGTTAATTGTTGCCCAGCGAAGAGGTGAAAGCCCCATCGAGGCTATCGTAATTGGCATTATTGTGATTTTTAATGCCATTTTTGGATTTGCACAAGAATATCGTTCTGAAAAGGCATTAGAAGCACTTAAGCAACTTGCAGCTCATAAAGCCACCGTGATGCGGGATGGTGAGGTTCAAGAGATATTTGCGCGAGAACTGGTGCCTGGAGATATAGTTCTGTTAGAGGTGGGAGATTTTATTCCAGCAGATATCCGAGTTATGGAATCTGTGAATCTCCAGGTCGATGAGGCTGTTTTAACAGGGGAATCGATACCAGTTTGGAAACGTACCCCTGAGTGCCTAGAACCAACAACGCCAATTGCCGAACAAGAAAACATGGTCTTCCTAGGCACCTTGGTTACCTTTGGCCGCGGCCAAGGGATCGTTGTAGAGACTGGAATGCGGACCCAATTCGGAAAAATTGCGGGGATGATTCAGGAAGCTGAAAAAAAAGAAACCCCCCTCCAGAGAAAGTTACAAGACTTTGGCAAGCAGATTGCAGGAATCATCCTTGTTCTAGCGATCTTGGTCTTCTTAGCAGAACTCTATCGTGCATCAAGCTATACGTTTGATTTTATTATTGATATGCTCATCGTGGCAATTGCATTAGCTGTAGCGGCGATTCCCGAAGGTCTCCCGGCTGTTGTTACAATTGCGCTGGCACTTGGAGTTCAACGGATGGTGAAACGCCATTCAATTATGCGAAGATTGCCTGCTGTTGAGACCTTAGGTTCAACTACAGTGATCTGTTCGGATAAGACCGGAACCATGACAAAGAATGAGATGACGGTTCGGAAAATATACATTAACCGTGATGAACTAGAAGTAACCGGAAGTGGGTATGAACGAACAGGAACATTTCTACAAAAGGGGAAAGTCATCAACCCGAAGTCCGATAAGAATCTCATACGGCTGCTGGAGATTGGGACTCTGTGTAATAATGCTATTTTTCAAGAGGAGGAGCAATCAATTGTAGGCGATCCGACCGAGGGCGCATTACTCATCGTAACAGAGAAGGCAGGTATCAGCCGAGAGGAGTTACAAAAGCAAAATCCAATTATTGCTGAGTTATCGTTTGATTCAGCAAGGAAACGAATGACCACAATCCACCAAACCCCATTAGGAAAAAAGGTGGCTTATGTCAAGGGAGCTCCAGAAGTCCTCCTTGACCTCTCGACTTTGGTGGTTGAAAACAATAAAGAAAGGAAAATGACTCCGGAAGACAAAGTCACCTTTTTGGAGTGTAACAAACAATTTGCTAGCGAAGCCTTACGCGTTCTAGCCTTTGCGTACAAGGTTCTACCTGATGAACAAACAGAATACATCCCAGAAACTGTTGAGACGGAGTTAGTTTTTGTGGGCCTTGCAGGAATGATCGATCCTCCCAGAGAAGCGGTGCCTGAAGCCATTCAAGTGGCTCAAAATGCGGGGATCACCGTCAAAATGATCACCGGAGACCAACCTCTCACTGCAAAAGCCGTTGCTCGAGAAGTGGGATTGGCATCTGAAGAGGATGTTGTTATAACGGGAAGGGACCTCAGTGCAATGGATGATGAGACCTTGGATGATCGCCTTTCCAACGCCGTCTATGCGCGTGTCGCCCCGGAACACAAAGTTCGACTTGTTCAACGCTTAAAAAACCAAGGACATATCGTTGCAATGACAGGAGACGGGGTAAACGACGCTCCAGCTATGAAACATGCAGATATTGGGATAGCCATGGGAATCCGTGGTACCGATATTACCAAAGAGGCATCAGACATGATTCTAGCGGATGACAACTTTGCAACTATTGTGGCCGCGGTGGAGGAGGGACGAGCGATTTTTTCTAACATCAAGAAATTCATTCGCTATTTGTTAGCAGCTAACACAAGTGAAGTCCTGATAATTTTCATTACGGCAATGCTCGGTCTGAAAGCTGTCGAACATGGCATTGCAGTAACAGTGTTGCCTTTAACAGCAATCCAGATACTTTGGATCAATTTAATAACTGATGGATTTCCTGCTCTTGCCCTTGGGGTTGATCCTGAAGATCCGGATATCATGAAACGCCCCCCTCGCGATCCAAACGAAAAAATCTTAGAAAATGATACCTTGCTCTTCATTTTGGTTTTCGGTATTTTAGCTACTCTTGCAACTTTAGCCATATTCCTTTGGCAACTTGAATTTGATTTTTCAACATTCAGAATCAACTCGAAAAAGGTAAGTCAAGCGAAGACGGCCGCTTTCACTACCCTTGTAGTCTTTGAGTTGATGTTCGTCTTTAATGCCCGGTCCGAGACCCATTCTATTTTTGGCAAGCAACTCATTAATAATAAGTATCTCATTATAGCTGTGCTACTATCTTTAAGTTTACAGCTAGCAGTCGTGTATATCCCGGCGTTACAAGCCCCATTTGAGACAGTTCCCTTGAACTTGCAAGATTGGGTAGTAATTATGATATTATGCAGCCCGAGTCTCCTAATCCCACCAAAGCTTTTTTTAAAACCAAAATATTACAAAAAATGAACTAAACGATACAATAGCAATGTATTTTCTCCTGAGAATCTCATATAAAATAAAGATGGGATGAAGTTTATGAGAATAGAGGCGTTTAAACGATATGCCCATGAGCTTGTCGATTGGATGGCTAATTATCTTGATAACATTGAATCATACCCCGTAATGTCCCAAGTCAAACCGAAAGAGATTATCAATCAACTTCCAAGTGATCCTCCTCAAGAGCCTCAGGAATTTGAGGACATTATGGCTGATTTTAGAAATTTAATTTTACCTGGGATAACGCATTGGCAGCATCCCTCCTTTTTTGCCTATTTTCCAGCCAATAACAGTCCCCCTTCGATCCTTGCAGAAATGTTAATTGCTACCATCGGAGCCCAATGTATGATTTGGCAAACGTCACCCGCGGCTACGGAATTAGAGGAGTTAGTGATGCAATGGCTAGGAAAACTGATCGGATTGCCCTCAACATTTACAGGTGTGATTCAGGATTCAGCGTCTACGGCAACGTTATGTTCGATTTTAACAGCCAGAGAAAAGGCTTCTAATTATAAGATAAATGAAAGTGGGATGAACGATAAAGGAATCTTTACCACCTATTGTTCCCGAGAGACCCACTCCTCTATCGAGAAAGGGGTTAAGATCGCTGGTTTAGGAAAGGATTATCTAAGGAAGATCCCTGTAGATGAAAAGTATGCGCTACTCCCTGAGGAGCTAGAGGCTGCCATTCAAAGGGATCTCTCGAGTGGTTATCATCCTCTTTGTGTTATAGCTACTTTAGGCACGACCGGGTCCACCGCAATTGATCCTTTAAGAGAAATCGGAGAAATTTGTGCGAAGTATAATATTTGGCTACATGTCGATGCGGCACTCGCTGGGACTGCTCTTTTATTGCCTGAATATCGGTGGATGATTGATAGCATTGAATATGTGGATACGTTTGTTTTTAACCCTCACAAATGGATGTTTACCAATTTCGATTGTTCTGCATATTTTGTTAAAGATCCAGCAGCTTTAATCCAAACGTTTGAAATTTTACCAGAGTATTTGAAAACTAAAGAGAAGGACCGTGTGAATAATTACCGGGATTGGAGTATTCCTCTTGGAAGACGGTTCCGAGCATTGAAATTATGGTTTGTTATTCGTCACTATGGAATTAAAGGCTTGCAGCGAAAAATTCAGTATCATATTCAATTGGCTCAAGCTTTAGCTAAGAAAATTGAAGAATCCGAGAATTTTAAACTTCTAGCACCCGTTCCATTGAATACCGTCTGTTTTCACTATAAACCACCCAACATAAAGGATTTAGATCAACTGAATCAGATAAATGCCACATTACTAGAACGTTTAAACCACACAGGGAAATTGTATATGACTCATACCAAACTAAATGGCGTTTATACACTTCGGCTTGTCATTGGTCAAACAAACGTAAACCAAAATCATGTGGAGAGCGCTTGGAAATTAATCACAAATATTGCTGCTTCAATTACCTAAGCTCTTGCTAGAAGATAAGTGGGAAAGCAATGGAATTGTCAATTGAAACAGTTATTTTGAGTTTCTAAGCGTTAATATTGAGTTTCTTTCCAAACGAGGATCGGATCTCAATTTGAACCATCAGAGCAGGAAAATAAACGACTCAGTTATTTTAACCAAAGGTTTTAGCCACTCTTTGTCCTTTTAAGATGTGTTGAGGAACAAATGTCTTGTATGCTTCAATATTCCGAATGCACCCTGGATCAGGAGCAGTTAAGCGATGAAAATAGCTATAAGCTCGGGCTCTACACCCGCCACATACATATTTATACGCACAACTACCACAATTGTCTTCAAGGTGACTCCTATCGCGTAGTACTTTAAAGATATCACTGTGATCCCAGAGCTCTTCAAAATTATCTTTACGGATATTACCTACCGTCCAAGGCAAAAAAACGCAGGGATCAATATTCCCGTTTGCCCGTAACGCCGCATAAAAACGTCCTGCCCCACAGCCACCGATGAATTCGCTTAGATTTTGCAATTTTCCACCAAGCCGAGGGTTATAAAAATGAGTCGGGATGATGAACTCCTCGTCGTCAGGAGATGCTTCTTGGAGACTAACTCGAGCAAATTGGGGAGCTGTAGATAAAAGCTGCATTCCTCCCTTTTCATTCTCCCGGAATAGGAATCTTAAGAGTTCTTCCCGATTTTCAGGTGATAAATCATTATCTGTGATAAAATCACCTCGCCCGGTTGGGATAAAGTTATAATGCATGAACCAATCCACGCCAATCGTTCGACAGAGATCAATGATAGCTGGAACCTCACGATAGTTAAAAATCGTCACAGTAGTGGCCACTTCAACGAATATACCTGCTTTATGGCAATTTTTGATTCCCTGAATTGTTTTCTGGAAGACTCCAGGAATACCCCGGAAGGCATCATGGGTTGCTGGGGTAGCGCCATCAAGGCTAATCTGAACATACCCGATCTGGGCGGCTTTCAGTTTCTCCGCTAGTTTTGGAGTTAGCAATGTGCCATTGGTGGCGACGGCGGTGAAAATGCCGCAATGGTGGGCATGAGCTACTACTTGAAAGAAATCCTTACGAAGTAGGGGTTCACCACCACTGAAAGCAATAATGGATACCCCACTGTCAGCCAACTCTTCTACAACTTGAAGAGCTTCTTGAGTAGAGAGTTCATCTTTCCATGCTGTTCCTGCGCTTGCATAGCAATGCTTACAGTGTAGATTACAACTATAAGTAAAATCCCAGACAATTAAGAAGGGAGCGGCTGGCACAAAAGGTCGATGTGCGCCGTATTTGCTAATTCCTCGGATAACACTAGCAAGTCCTCGCCTAGCATACGGATTCTTGAACCGTTCTTTCAACTGGGCTTCTGAAACGCCAAAAGCGGTGCTGCCTTTTCTCAAGACCCACTGAAGTAGAGGACTCACAATATGGCTGCATAAAAAGCAAGCTTGCCCTCGTCCTTCCTCAACATACTGTTCAAGGGCGACTTCTAAATGGGTTTTTCGATCTTTATCGCATTTTCCACTAAACAGCTTCAGAATTGCCCGAATTATCGGGCGGTCAATGGTTGATTTGAGGAATAAGCTACTTTCCATGGCATTTATCTTCGCCATAAGTATCTCACCTTCAATCCTCAATATTTGCAAATTCATCCGAAATTTGAGAGGAATTTTTAGTGAAGAACGTTTGCAGCGACTTCCCAACTACGAAACGAGTTAGATACAAAAAGGATTTGACGCCGCGTTTCTTTAATTGGCGAATCAAAAATTTTGAGCGGAGGTAGAAGTTCTTATATGCTTTTCGTAGAAGAGCACGTAATTCCTTTTCCGAAAATTGATTTGTAGCGAAAATAGGACGACCCGCGGTAAATTGAGTCCAATCTTCAGTGGTTAACAGTCCCTTTTCTTTAACCGCATCGTAGAGGGAAGTACCTGGATAAGGGGTAGCGATTGAGAATTGAGAGAAATCAAGATCAAGTTTCTTCGCAAAAGCTATTGTTTGATTTATTTCTTGAATCGTTTCTCCAGGCCACCCTAAAATAAAGGCGCCATATGTGTCGATTCTTGCTTGATTTGTCCACTTGATAGCCTTTTCGATTTGTTCGATCGTAATCCCTTTATGCATGGCATTGAGGATGCGTTGGGAGCCTGATTCAATTCCATAGAATATCAATTTGCATCCTGCACGCTTCATTTCACAAAGAAGAGTTCTGGAAACCGTGTTCACCCGCGATGAACATGCCCAAGGTAAATCAATTCCACGTTTCTTGAATTCCTTACAAATATCCTGTACTCGTTTGTGATTTAAGGTGAAGAGATCATCAGAAAATTCTATGGTAGCAGGTTTATAGTCCGTTATTACCTGTTCAATCTCATCTAACACATTTTCTGGACTTCTGGCCCGAAATTTTTTCCCAAAAATTCGATTTGATGAACAGAACGCGCAACGAAATGGACACCCACGACTTGTTAGAATAGCACCGATTGCTATTTTTTTCCCAAGGACCCTATACTTGTCCATTTCTAAGAGATGTCTGGCTGGAAATGGGAGATCATCTAAATTTGACACCGGAGGCCTTCTCTCGTTTTCGATCAATCGACCATTATCACGGCTGTATGTTCCTCGAATTTTAGAAAACCGTCCATTTTTCTCAATGGTTTGCACTAATTCTAGAAGGGTCTGTTCGCCTTCCCCTACACACACAACATCAAGTTCTGAGCAGCTTTGAAGGGTTTTAACAGGAAGAAATGTGGCATGAGCGCCTCCAAGTACCGTGACTGCTTCGGGACACGCTTTTTTTGCGATAGAGATTGTCCGAAGGGCATCGATTATTTGAGGAGTCATGGCAGTTACACCGATCACCTCAGGTTGCTTTTTCGCAAGCTGCTTTCCAAGTTGGGTGAAAGAGAGGTTGAGAATCGGCGCATCGATTATCGTAACACCATAACCAGCATGTTCTAGAGGTGCTGCGAGAGAAGCTAACCCCATAGGGGGCGTATTTATTTCTAGAACTGATACAACTTCGGGGTTACTCACGCTTATTGGCGGATTGATCAGGGTTACCTCCAAACCGCCTCACCTGAATTTTTCAATGCTTCTTTACAAGAATATATTAATAATATCTCTCATATTTTCCCAAACAATGTTATGGGCTTCAGGTTTTAGGATTTGAATTTTGAAACATTTTATTACAATTAATAATCATCTTGAAGTTATTATGGTTCCTTCTTATTCAAGGAGAAAGGATCCCTTAATTGGCTATTCTTCGATCATTTTTTTTAAATATAATAACAATCACAGCAGACGTTATTTAAGCAGAAAATGATATCTTCAACTTTGTATGAGAAGATAGTTCCCTCTGATTCTGTTAATATGATTTTATCGCTAGGATTTTTCAATATAGTTTCTGAGTTGTTCACCCTCTTTCACTCCTTAAGACTGATTTATCATAGATTCAGAAGGGGATTATCATTTCAATGCCCTCATTTTTAATTCCAAATACAATATAAAGCGCAATTAATTATCTAAAGCCTTACAGATTACAAGTTTTCACGATGTATTACAATTTTTTTTCTCACGGATGTGAATCCATTACACTTACCTACCCTAGAACTACTTGCTGGATTCAATTTGAATATGAAGCCCAGTACGAGTAATACAGGCATTTTGACTTGGATTGATGCATTCCATTTTGGTTGAAAGCCGAACAAGAATTACAGAAAGAATGCCATAAAATCCAATCACTATTATTGTAAATATTAATACACTATCGATTAATATCTTAATATAATGGTGCTCAATTAATAATAATGTTACTAATACTACAAAAGCAATGATAAATCCATTAAATCCCGAATTTATTTTGATTGATGATTTTTCCTTGTTTATATGATTCCAATTAGCCGCTAATGCATTCTTATATTTCCAAACCACAAATAGTCCATTTACAAGACCTAAAAGCAGAACTATTAAGATAAGAAGTGTAAAAACATTCTGATTTAAGATAAACGCGTTTCCCGTGGTTAATCCCATTATTAACACTTCTTATTTATTTTGAATGAATTCAACCATATTTTCCTTGGAAGATCAAGATTGGAGTTGTGATACGTTATGATAGCGTTATCTTTTAAAATTTTGCATATTGCATGATTTATGCAAAATATGCAATATTGCTATATCTTGCAAATATTTGAATCATCTTGATCAAAACCTCATCGTATCCTAACGGGTCTTATCTTTTAAAATAAATATCTAGGTGTATGAGTGAGACTTATCCTATCGACTTGCTAGTCCCCCCGCGATTTCGCCCCCATCAATCACAAATAATTGACCTGTAATAAATTTTGCATCGTCAGAAGCAAGAAAAGCAAAGAGAGCCGCCACTTCTTCTGGACGCCCAAGTCGACCCAATGGAATTTTACTCTCACATTCACGAAGCATTTCCGGGATGTATTCTGCTTCTTGCATTGGGGTTAAGATATACCCTGGGCAGATAACATTGACACGGACGGTTGGAGCTAATTCAAGTGCCATTGATCGTGTTAATTCGATGACACCTGCCTTCGAGGCATTATAATCCGCGTAATATGGATACCCCATGATTCCATTCGTTGAACCCATGTTTAAAATAACGCCACCACCGCCAGCCAGCATTCTGCGCGCAGCCTGTTGCGCCACAAAGAACATTCCATTCAGGTTAACATCCATGACTCTAAGCCACTCTTGGGGAGTGATATCCATAAAGGAATGTCTAATGCTAATCCCAGCATTGTTAATCAAAATATCTAATCCCCCAATCAGGTCATCCAGTTCATCGAAAGCCCGTGAAACTGCCTTAGTGTCAGAAACATCTGCATGAATGGCACCACTCAGCATCGGCAGCTCTCGCTTGATGCGCTGGAGTCCATCATTGTCGCAATCAAGTACAATAACACGTGACCCCTCCTCGAGAAACCTCTTTGCGGTTGCTGCGCCAATGCCACGAGCTCCACCGGTAATAAGAATTCGTTTACCTTTCAATCCACGCATGATTTTCCCCTTCACATTCTGTTCCATCACTCTAATCAATAAGATTTCCTCGTATTGAAATGTTAAGCTTGCCTTAAGGAACAGTATACACCTTTAAAGGTTAATCTGCTATGCCGCCACCATCAACTACTAGGGCCGCACCAGTCATATAAGAAGAATCATCCGAAGCCAGAAAAAGTACTGCTTTGGCAATCTCTTCAGGTGTACCAATACGCCTTAAGGGACGGTCAGCAGCATCAGCAAGATATTTTTCCCAAGGAATACCTCGCTTTTGAGCATCTTCGGTGAGCATGGGGGTTTTTGTATCCCCAGGACATATGCAATTAATGCGAATACCTTGAGGGCCGTGGTCTATGGCCATGGCCTTTGTCAAGAGCACTACACCCCCTTTAGCGGCACAATAGGCAGCTGCACTAGGACCTCCAACGATCCCCCAGCCAGAACTGTTGTTGATGATCACTCCGTTTCCTTGAGCAATCATTGTGGGTAAAACAAACTTCGACATCAGATATGTTCCCTTTAGGCTGATATCCACAGTAAGATCCCACTCTTCCTCGGTACAATCCACCACCGTATTAGGGAACCAGACCCCCGCATTATTGAAGAGGACATCCAAGTGACCATAGGCTTGTAACGTCTTTTCCACGCTTTTTTGACATTCATCAGCGAAACGGACATCGGTTCGAATGAAAATCGCCTCCCCACCGACATTTTTTATCGCCTTCACTACTTTTTGTCCCCTAGATTCATTACGCCCAGTTATAGAGATTATTGCACCCTCTTGGGCAAAAAGGATAGCTGTAGCCCGACCTATTCCAGATGTCCCTCCTGTAATTAGAGCAACTTTGTCCTTAAGACGCATCTTAATTCTCCTTTCAAGTAAATAGGAG
>JBHIFL010000048.1:0-34663 GCA_046761065.1 Candidatus Heimdallarchaeota archaeon | reverse complement strand
CATTAAAACCTCTTTAAGCGGGAATCAGGAGCTGTTTTTACTTAATAAGTAAATTCCACTGGAGCTAAAGGTGTCGTAAGAATCTCCGCTTGATTTGACGCCCAATGGACAAGAATACGCGTATACAATTTTGTCCCTTCTTCTAGGTCTGGAGAGAAAATTGTGGATCGACCGTTAGTAAATTCGAGTTTTCTGATCTCTCCAGGTTGAATAGAATTATTCGCAGCATCAACGGGCTCAAGTTGAAACGTATGGAGCGGATTTTTGGTAGCTGCAAAATAGACCGTAGTTTTTATTGCTGTAAATCCAGAGATTGGAAAGCTCCCATAATTTCTCATTGTGATTTCTATTATCACGTAGAAGGGGGGACCTTCTGGCGGGATGATAGGCATGAAATTTTGCCAAAAGACAGCATTTGCCTCAAGCACTAAATTGCCTACCTGAAGTGGGGCTACGTCATCAGTTGGGGGCTTGTCTGGTGGCGGAACCGGTAGATTTGCTTTATAATGATAAGTTATTAGTAAAACCGCTCCTATAACTATAAATAGTCCAATTAAAGCCAGAAATAACCGTTTTAAACCTTCCATGATCAATCCTCATAATATCTGATCATTTATTAAATTAAGAAACAGAATGTATGTTGATTACAACTGCTCAAGATTTCGCAACCCCTGAATGATATGATCTGGTCCAGGTGGGTCAAGCGTGGCGCGATCCAATTTTAGCCCATACCCTTTATCCTTCACTTCTCCAACGATTTCCACAGGTAAACTTCTTTTTAAGATTTGAATGCACTCATCAGCCCGATCTTCTGCGACAATAAGAACCATCGTACCAGAAGAAATAAGCTTGAGAGGATCTATGTGCATAAGTTCACTTATTTTGACTGTCACTTCCGAAACGGGGATGCGGTCCTTGCTGATCTGTGCTCCGAACCCAGTCGGCGCAATAGCTTCATATAAGGCTCCAAGAATCCCCCCTTCAGTTGCATCGTGGATAAGACCCGGTCGGATCGTCTTGTTAACGGTAAGTGCCCGATTTATGATACTAAGATGATTGACATATCCTGCAGCTGTTTTTAAGTCGCGATTTGACATCAGTCCGGAGAGTTTATCCCGTCCCTCGCGCGCTAAGATACTTGTTCCCTCCATTCCACAAGTTCCTGAGATAATTATTTTATTCCTCGTATGAATCTCTCGTTTGACATAATATTCTGATGGCACAAAGCCGACCATTGTTCCTGCCACGATTGGATGTGGACCTGTGACACTACTGGAGATCTCAGTATGCCCCCCCAGAATTGAAATCGCCAGTTCCTTGCATTGGCGATCCATTTCGTCTTGTAATGCCAGGACTTGAGCCTTGGAGCAACCGGGAGGGAAGATAACGGTAGCACCGAATCCATAAGGGATGGCTCCCGTAGTTACAATATCGTTCGCACATACCCGAACTGCATACCGGGCGGGGTTAGGGGTTGGAAACGTTATAGGATCTGTTTTGAGTATTAAGTAGCAGGTGCTAGATGTTTGATAGAAGGCCTGGGCGTGCGCTGCGGCTTGCTCAAAATCAATAACCGTCGCATCTAACCCAAGCCCGGGACCCAGAATTATCCCAGGGTTTGAATAGCCTTGTTTGTGAAGTAATTGTTTAAGAACATCCCAAGGGACCTTCCCTTCTTCCAAATCATCCACCTTCACAACAAGGGTTCTTGGGTATGATTTATCTCCTATCTAGCCCTCTGGTCAGCTAACCCGCATCCATTCATATTGCTCGTATTCATGTGTGAATTTCTGAAAATGGATTTTACTTGTAATTACTTTGAATGTTTCCCATTTACTGTCAATAATGGTGCCTAAAACCACCGGAATTCATTCTTTTAGAAGATTGGAGTTATCGTGTCTATAATCATTGCTATATATAACAAGAGCAAATACGGACCCGATAATTTAAACAAGCTCCAGTATAGCTTTTGTGAAGGGTGGATCAACATGTAAATGCTCCCAAAAAGAAAAAGCAAAGTTGGAACTAAAGAAAGAATTATGTAAGTCCTCCCAAAAATATTTAGAACAAAAAACGAAAATGCAAGGACTGTTAGAACTATATTTGAAAAAAGGATCACTTCCTGGGTTCTTTTCTGACCCACCACAACCGGAAGCATCGGTATGTTGGCTTTCTCATAGTCTTGGACATTGAACATCGCCAAAGTGAGAACGTGGGTGGGAATCCAAGCCATAATTACCAGTGCCAGTAAGATCCCACTTAATTCAATTTTGTTAGTATAAGCTGTCCATCCTGCTAGGGTAGGCATCCCTCCCGCAATCCCGCCAAATAAGATTGAGGATGGAGTTCGTCGTTTTAAGAAGATTGTGTATACTATTACATTCAAAATTGCACCTGTTACGATAATGGTTACAACTAACCAATTAAGGAAAACAGCTAAGAAAAGCCCCAACCCAAGAAATACTATGCCAAACATTAATGCATTCCGAGGGGTAACTCGAGCAGACGGGATCGGACGGTCTTTTGTGCGATCCATGACAGCATCAATTTCTGAATCGAAATACATGCTTATGACGGTTGTTCCACTTACAGCAAGAAATATTGCCCCAATTAAGAATAATAAGATGATTATCTTTAGGCCATCGCGCGCAGCAGCAAGATAAGCAGCAAGCGCGGTCCACACGAGTAATGCGGTCTGTTTGAGTTTTAGGAGTTCCAAATACGTTCTTATCAACGCCTAATCCTCGTTGTATTTTGTCTAGAAGAGAACGAAAGGATATATCTTCGAAGCGCATCTATTTATGATTTGGGATTTATAAGAGGACTTTACTGCAACCCTTCTTGAAAACGTTGGAATTTTCACAGAATCCATGCTTCTTTGAGTTTTTCTTTGCAGATAGGACATTCATCCTTTATTTTTAACCACTCTTTAAGGTGAGTGGAATGAGCAGGAGACCCGCAACAAGGAGTCTTAGTATAATCGTCAAAAATTGATAGGTTACAGACAATGCATTTTGGGAAGTCGGCCCCACAGTTTTCACAATGGTCTGCCCGTGAATCCAAGGATATACTGCAACTGGGACATACCATGGTTCTGGGTGTCTTTTTAACCGGTTTCATTTCCTCAACACTCAAAATCCTCACACTCTTATCGATTTCATCTATTTTTAGAACAACATTTTGAGAATGGCTTACTTGCATCAGGAGCACTTTCAGATCCTTTTCAGATTGTAATTTGAACTCTTCCATCAGAGATTGCCAGGTTATTCGTTCATAGACTTTAGAAAGGCGTTTAAGTGTTGAAATGGCAAATTTAACACCAATAAAGACATCTTCTGTTGTGATTCCCCAGAGGACTCCTTTTGAAACGAGGCTCTCGACCGTTCTTTGAATAAAAATCGGAGAAACCGCATACTTTTCGGCCAAATCCTGAAAGATGAGAATGTCATCTTTTGCCAAATTTATCAATTCGTTAAGTCGTCCCGTTCTGTCGAACTCTAACTCCCTCTGCGCCACTGCTTGGATCATTAATTTTCGTTGTTGTTGACTCTCTCGTCGCTTCTGATACACAAAGAATATTGTTGCAATCAAACCACTCAGTACTAATGCTCCTTGGACCCCAAAAGGTAATTTTAGATTGTTAATGGACAAACGAAGCATTTTAACTCCATGATTCCCTGCTATATCGGTGACTCTTGCTATTAAAGTGTATTTGTTATTGGGTACACGTGAAGTATCCCATTCGTAATAGTAATACTTTGTCGAGGGATTATAGTTGGAAGTGATATCTTTCCATCCGCTTAGGACATCCTCAATGAATAGCTCGACTCTTGAAACAACAACATTGCTGTTTACTTTGACTTGAATTCGAACCGTCCTCTGGATTGATTCGCCTTCGAAAGGGGAAATAAAGGAGATGGAAAGGGGAATTTTGGCAGGAAATTTCGTTGTTCTAGCTAAAAACGCCTGATAGTTATTTGTATTATCTGAATAAATCTGAAATTCGGCCGCATATGAAGGTTGCAGGCTTGAGAAGTTCCCCCTGTACTTGAAAAACCAAGATAACCCACGCCCCCAAGGATGGCTTGACTCCCCTGAAACTTCGAACACGTGCTCAGGGTCATTTTCAGCTTGAACAACCATCCCAATTATTCTCCCAGTATTAGAATTTCGAAACGCAGCAAATTGAGCCTCCTGATTAATTCCTAAATACCAGCCTGAAACAAATGGTAGGGAATCAATTCGATATTCGGTCTCGTTTCCAAGGATAAAGAAGTCAGGGATGTCTCTAATAGATAGGTAAGATGTATACAGGCCATAACCAACGAACCCTATAATAGTAGGCTGAGTCCAAGTGATCGCCACTTGCGCATATATTGCAGGATCTCCTATATAAAGCGTGTATCTTATTTGAAAGCGTGTAAAGGGTCCCAATTCCCCAGTGATCAGCACAGAACCCATGGTTTCATTAGTTTTGATCTGTGAAACAACATTCGTTGCGGCAGAGTGATGGCCTCGATCCGTGTCTGTTCCTGTGGTGTAGAAATTATAGTCCGAAGTATGCTCAGGATCTGACCACCCCAAATCAATGCAATTCCCCATCGGGTTGCCTACAATGAGATCTACATCATCTGTTGGATCCTTATTCCCGTTATCATCAACTTTCCAACTCACAATACTCCCATTTGACCATTCAAAATATACTTGATCATTCCATAGAGCATTTTGAGAGCTATGAATTGTGTCAGGTTGGTTCTTTTCGAATCTATTACCAGCAGGGTTTAAAAAATTAAGTGAAACTCGAGTTGTTGCGTAAACCTGCTGACTCGCTCCAACAGTAAAACTTAATGGGATCAAAACGATCAATAGACATGTCAGAACAACTTTTCGGTTCATGACATAACGCCCCACGAAGTTTTTCGCACTTTTTTTCTCCTAATAAGCATGATTTGCGCGTTTTAGTTGGAGAGTTTCTGTACATTCTAATTCGTTGGAAACTCCGCCTTCAACTAGTCTAGTGTTCTTTATTTAATTTATTTACATGATTTATCTTTAAAGCGTATACATGCCTAGAAGTAGCTATTTGGAGGAAGGTTTCTTGTATAAGTATGTTCTACTGTTTAAAATTACACAAGCACATTTAATTATTTTATTTTCGTTAATAGTGACAACAAAGTGTATCAATTGAGGTGAGTGAATAACATGAGAATGAAACCTCAAATGTTTTTGTTATTGGCTTTGATGCTAATGAATTCAGTGGTCTTAGTAAAGGGTATCCCAGTAATCAAATTATCCGGAACGGGGGATCTACCCGAGATACTGCCAGTTCGCACTCAACGGGTCAATGTTCTCATCGAGAATGGCTATGTTAAAACAAATGTCTCCCAGGAGTTTTTGAACCCTTATGACTATCCGGTTCAGGGTACATATTTGTTCGCGATCCCAGAGGACGCTTTCATCTCGAATTTTTCCTTAACCCTCGGTGGAGTCAAACACTATGGAACGATTCTTCCTCGCGAACAAGCACGTGAAGAGTATCAGGAGGCCGTAGAAGCGGGACGCACTGCCGCCCTCTTAGAATATGTGGGGCGAAAAATGTTCACTTATGAGGTTTCTTTAGCCCCAAATGACAGTATTAAGGTCGAACTAGTCTATGAACAATTCCTCAGAAAACGCTTTAATTCTTATACGTATTTACATCCCTTGGAAACCAAGAATTTCGATGCAATGGTCGAATCCCTCATAATGAACATAGATATTTATTCCCAAAGCGCTATTTCAAATATTCATGTTCAGGGCTACAAGTTTAACGTTGTTAAGGATTCCGCGTTCCATGTCAGATTACATTATGCCCAAGAGAATGTGATACCTAAAACCGATCTTGTCCTTACCTATGATGTAGCGGCTTATCCAAAGGAGGGGACGCTTCTTGTCGCTAATAGGAATGGAATTAAATATTTCCTATACGCATTTGCTCCAGTCTTCGAAGGGATAGGAGATACGTCCCTCCCAAAAGACGTCGTATTTGTGATGGACAAGTCCGGCTCGATGAGTGGAGAGAAGATTGATCAAACTAAGGAGGCTATACACAATATCCTCCCTCAGCTGAATCCGAATGATCGCTTCACGATTGTTTTCTATGACAGTATTATTCGAACGTACTCAGATGGCCTGCTACCAGCAGAAAATCGAAACATTTCAGATGCGCTGGCTTTTGTTGATTCTCTGAGCGCAGGAGGCAGTACTGACATCAATGGTGCACTTCTTGTCGCACTGGGTACATTCCCAACCTCTGATCCGGATCGCCTGAAAATCCTTGTCTTCCTGACTGATGGGCTTCCCACCGCGGGAGTGGTTTACGAACCGACAATCGTTAGAAACATAGCTAGCGCTAATGCAATGAAAGGCGTTAAAATCTACTCATTTGGGTTTGGTTGGGACGTGAACATGGAGCTATTAGATCAGATCTCAACTGGAAACCGCGGCGAAACCACCCGAATCCATCCCACGCAAAACATTGAAGAACAGCTATCTGACTTCTTTCAAACGATTGCGATTCCCCTCTTAAAAGACATTTCCATTGAATTTAGCGGTGGTCCAGTCAAAGAAATTTTCCCCCATGAGATCCCTCCCCTATTCAACGGTTCAGAGATCATCGTGGTTGGCAAATACTACGGGGACAATCCCATGATGACAATCACAGTCACTACCGAATCCGCCCAAGGTCAAGAAACCTTCAGAGGTCAATTCAATATATCAGACCCAAGCCTTGTGCATCCGTTTGTCCCGAAACTGTGGGCAATCCAGAAAATCAACTATCTCCTCGATCAGATCCTTCTAGAAGGTGAAACACCTGCCCTCGTCGAGCAAATTATACAGCTCTCAATTGATTTCGACCTAGTCACCCCCTATACCTCAATCTTAATCGATCCAGCTGCACTTCAAGGGGAAATATCCCAAGAGGAGGTTCTTGGAGAAGGCCCAGAGGGCGCTAAAATGGTCATCACGCTGACGACTACTCCTACCATGGCCCCTTACACTCCTCCCCCAATTACGACTACTGATACCGACACACACTTGGAAGAAGCGCCCACTTTTGGTATGAGAAGCTACTCGACGGAGTCGCAGACCGCGATCTTTTCAGAGGTAATTGGGATCTTTCTTGTCTTGGTACCTATCGCACTAATAACCATTGCTTGGAGACGCAAAAGAAGAAATTAGAATAATCCGATATTTCAGACCGCCCTTAAACAACCAATGCGATGAATATACCTCTCCTAGCAGGTTTCGATAAATTGATTGGAGTACGTGGCCTCTGTGTGTTGCGTCTACGCTTTGCGTTTCAAGCAACCGATGAATATGAATTTGCTCAGCCATAACGGCAAACAGGATCGGTCGGAGACGGAATTTCTAAGCTTCGTCCTTCAAAGGAAAATGGACTGATGTTTTTGTACCACAAGCACCCCCGGGTCAGGGATCACGTAAATCGAGGGAGGAGCCCCCTCCTTCTCTCTTTTCCCCCATTCCACTAAATCAGCAAGAACTTGCGTGAGAACCGTGCTAACACTCTCGTCAGGTGCTTTTCGAATTGGATTGATTCGGAAGGTGCGTTTCAGGAGCTCAGGATCCATTTCAGTTATCATATGAATGTTTGTTTCCCCAATAGACTGCAGGATTCTGATTAGATCCACTGGTTTTTGATTTCCAATCCGGAAGGTCTCCTCGGTGCAATAATGCGCAAGAACAAATTCCAAGGCTTGATCGAGGGATTTGTTCTTGCATTGGTCCATGCTTTGGAGGTAGGAAGCACTTCCCACCCCATCCCGACATGCGGCAAGGACGATGATTTTTCCTTGTCCTCCTCGTTTAACAGCATTCCAAGCTGTATGGATTGCCTTCCCAGTCTGGTATAAATTGATACCTAATTGTTTTGCCGACACTATAACGATATCTGCAGGAGAATTAATTTCTACGGTTCGCAAAGCAACTATACGGCGAGCGGCGGCTTCATGAAGTTTGACAAGATCTCCTGCGTTCAGGTATACGATTTCCCTCGAATGGAGCCCAAATATAGCATCGATGCCAAATATGGGGACTTTCTTGGTGATTTTATTTACCATTTCTTTGATGTCGGTGATCACTGGGTTCCCATCAACATTACCTAGCCGACATGCCGTTTTGAAGCCTAATTTTGGATCAAATAATCTTACATGATTTTTGTTGACCGTGCGCCTTGCTGCTACCCCAGGAATCAGTTCTTTTATTGTGCCAGCAACCCCTGCAAAGTAGTGGAGCTCAGAATCTGTTATCGGGATGACTAAGTCAGCAGTTATGACATGCTCGTTGATGATGATGGGGGTCCCCATGCTACTTTGAATACCTAAATCGATACAACCTTTGTCACAATCATGAACGAGTAGTCGGTCGTGATATTCCGTCCAGATTTCAGAACCCAATATCCCTTTTTGTTCCGCGGGGGTAGGAGCCCGATGGGTTCCACATGCAAACAGGATATGAATATCCTCTTTTGTAATCCCATAATCAAGCAAACGGGGCAATAATAGGGGGAGAAGAAGTTTCGTGTGTTCATTTGGTCGGGTATTATCGTCTAATAGTATCAAGATTTTGTTGTGTTTTCCATAATGTCTTGCCACCAATTGTTCTAGGGATTCAGTGTATCCTACGGGGTTGTCTAAGACATCATCTAGCTTCTCTTCCAAATTTTCGAATTCCGGTTTCCAATTCGTCTCTTCTAAAACTTTGACGAGCCGATTGTATTTTTGAGGAATGAACTCGTTGATCATTTTCCCATCATAGAGCAAAGGCGTGTCCAAAAAGTGTTCTGAGACCATGAATTTCACCATTCCTGCTTAGAGATCAATTGTATAATTTCATAAACCTAATATTGGCACTATTCCTAACGACTTCTGCTTTATAGATCTAATAAAGGGCTTTGTTATGATTGCATCCTTCTTTTCTGCAAACTCTTTAAACCACCATCTGCATAATAATGAGGGAGTGGTGATTGCTCTATTCAATCAACTTGTCACATAATATGTTCTGTCGAGTTAAATCGATAGCAACTCTTCACTTTAAGGTCCTTTTAGGCAAACTAGAATCGTTCTGTTCTTTTTTTGTGTTTTTTCTGTTTTTTCTCTTTCATTCTCTCTTTTTTCGATTTTTTCGGTTTTTTCTTCGTTTTTTTCATCATAGTCTATTACCCGATATTGGGTTAATCCCGATGTCTTTTCGAGTTTTTCGTTGAAGATCCTGATTTCCAACGTATATGGTACATATCCTATTTGGACATAGAGTTCCATTTCCAAGATTCACATCTAGTTAGAAGATGTAGAAGGTCTTACCATATTCGTTAATCCTGGGCTCTTGCCCACACCTATTGAATTGTGCGCTATAGCAATTTTCAGAAACAACTTTCGGCGAATAATAATGGTTATTTCACGGACACCAAGAATCCTGCAGCAAAAAACCCTAAAATCGCTCCGTAAAGAAACATCATCTCAGGGCTGACCGAACTCCAGAGCAGGCCCGCGATTATCCCCCCCGGTAAAGCTGCCAACCCCACAGCGGTATGGAAGGTCCCCAATCCCGTGCCTCGCAAATCAACAGGCGCTAGATCGGCGGCAAACGCCCGTTGCGTACCCTCTACTATTGCATTAGTGACCCCATATACAGCGAAAAAGAGAGTCAGCCATGTCATCGAGTTTGAAACGATAAACCCCAGGCATGTCACACCAAAGAGGAAATAGCCGAAAGCGAGAACTCCTCTTCTGCCGAATTTGTCCGATAATACTCCCGCAGGAACTGAAAACGCCGTGTAGATAATATTGAACCATACATACAATGCAATTGAAATGTATATACCCCCCCGTCCTTCGAATAAGGATTGGGCGCGTAAGATAAAGAACATGTAGGTGAAATTACCTAGAGCAAAGACCGAAGCAACAATTATAAACAAACGGAGGGACCTAGGGAGTCTTTTAAGGCCAATCTCCAAACTCACGAGTTTCTGCGTTTTTCGTGGTTCCCTGACAAGGACCAAGGGTATGAGGGCTGAAAAGGCTAGTACGGCGCCTATGAGGATAATTTTGTTAAAATCAAGTTCTAAAAACCAGAACAAAAGTAAAGCAAGCACAGACCCTATGATAGCCCCTGCGCTATCCATGGCCCTATGGAACCCAAAGGCGCGACCTCTGCGTTCCTGAGCTGAATAGTCAGCAATTAGGGCATCTCTAGGAGCAGTTCTTACTCCTTTCCCAACCCTATCGCTAGATCGTAGGAAAAATACGTGTGAAACGGTTGTTGAAAATGGGAGAACCAGTTTTGAGACTGAGCTCGTGAAATAACCAGCTGCTACAAGGGCCTTTCTTTTTCCGAGCTTGTCAGAAAAATACCCCGAGAAGACTTTTAGGATACTGGAGATGCTTCCTTCCAGCCCTCCAACTAGACCAACTGCTAGACCCGCCCCTCCCAAGGCTACAATAAAAAACGGAAGGATTGGAAGAATTATCTCACTGGAGATATCCGTTAAGAAACTCACAACCCCTAACAGGATAATATTGATACTTATCCCAAAACGCTTTTTCAATTCGCATTCGCCTCTCTCGTCCAACTTATAAAGTAATTTCCCTCCTTCTAGAGCCTCCACTTCAATAGAGAGGCATTTATGTAACTCATTGCACTTTTTCTATATAACGGTCTTTACACCTAAAAATGACCAGTAAGCTATTCTCCTGCAACAAGGGCGTGAATAGTGGAGCAAACATAGTGATACCCCTCAGGCTTATAGGAAAATTCTCCCCCGCCACCAAATCCAATGTATGGAACATCTGCGCCTAAGATTTCTCTGATAATTTTGTCTTCCCGAAGAATCTTATCCCCAAGAGCAAACGCCCGATTTGAACATTCAAAGATGATTGCAAATTCTGGACGGTGGATGTTGGCCGTTGCTTCTATCAAGCACGTCCTAATGGAAGTTAGAATATCTTCTCCGGACTGAATCAAGAACTCTAACTCTTTGCCTGGTTTCAATGATCTCTCCGGTATAAACGACATAAATGAAGAAAGATTCGGTGGTATGGTTGACACGTAGGGGAAATAATTGCCAGAGGTCGAATCCCTAACGCCGTGAAGATGATACAGAAGAGCATAACTTTCACTGGCAAGCTCCTCTTCGATATAGGTTTTAGTGATCCCCGTTTGTTCGAGGATTGCTTCTTGACCGCTCTTCTTGTTTGCTCTCAGAATCAAGCTTCCAAGAGTTTTGTCTATTGTGATCTTTTTTCCCGTAGGAGTCGCACCAAAGGACCACCCGATGCCAAATTTTAGTTTATCTGAAGTTAAAAGGCATGAGACAACAGAATTGGACAAGACATCCGTGTTGAAGAATTCATAGGCAAAAAGGGCTTTATGGTTGATGGAATTTCCCCCGACTACGTTGGTTATTCCTTTGTTTGCCAATACTTGGACTAAGGTATCAATGTAACTGGTAGGTGAGCCCATTCCCTTCTTCATTAAGCGTCGGGAGATATATCCAAAAATTCGTGAAAAGATAGGCGTCAACCTCTGAGCAAACCAACTGTTAGTGACCTCTAGGGAGCGATAAATGTCCTTGGGTAATACCGGACCCGATGCGCACATCAGAACAGAATAAGCAGCTGATGACTCAATAAAGGGTAAGTATCTCTTAACCATTTGCTTTGCAATGTCTCTCGCTTTCACTCTGGCATTTTGGAATGCAAGTGGCACAAACTTAATGTCTGTGCTCCGAAGGAGCATAAGTGCAACCCCTTGGATGGTGGGAATCTCTCGTGAAGCAAAAACCACCGGAGTAATGCATCCAACTATTGGGGTTTGCTCCCCAATTTGCTGCTGAATGGCTTGGAGGGCTTGGCTATAACAGGATTTTGAAGGATACCGATCGGTGATGAGGACTAGTGCCAGATCCGCATCCCCGCGAATCCGACCCATGGCGTTCTTTGCCGCTTCACGAGCGGCAATTTCAGCATCGGCGGAACTATGTACCGCTACTGAGGCTTCTACCAAATTCATCCTGTCCTGGTCTCACTACCTAGGTGATCGCATATTAGTATTCAAGCGCCTCACCAATTACCCTTGCGGTTCGACTCAGTTCGATTAGCAAAAGGCCAAGGTTGGCCGTGGGCTCAAGAAGCGCTATCAATAAAATCTGTGGACTGCAGCTATAGAAAACAATCATGGAACTTTCGAGGTCATAGATAACTTTCCGCAGATTTTTCTTTTGCATTTCCATGACAACAGAGGGAACCGCCGACACCACCCATTCCAGTGATTTGATAAGTTCGGGATCTGGGTACACACTGGGGATGTTTGATTGAAGGACCACCCCGTCTGTTCTAACCAACAGAACAGTAATGACATCCTCGAGGCTGTATAAATCGTCCATACTTCTTATAATCGTGGTCCTAGACAACGGTTCTAACCCCTAAGAAGATTCAGGTTTTCAACATTCAAAGTTGTTTGATTAACTCTTCAAGAATCAGTTCCGGGGATTCTTTGTAGGTCCATTGCCCTTTCATGATTTCGATACGTTTCAATATCATGTCCTTAAGACTACTCGCAGGTTTTTTCCGGACCATATGAAGATATTCATCGAAAATCTTTGAGAACTGAGGAGGTGCCTTCTCCGATATAGGTAGCATTTCCACTTCAGGAAGGAATAGTGTTATTCCATTTCCTTTCGTAAAGGTAAAAGGGTAAACATCCTCCCCATGCTGTGTGCCCCGGCACTTCAAGATCCGCAATGTACGGTTGAATAATCCCCCAAGGCCAAGAAATTGTAAATGAAATATAGAGTCCGATAATAAGAGAGGAGTTTCCGTTTCCACCATGGCAGCGCCAGCTTCGAATCCTTTGGTCTCTTCTACAACTGTTAGGATGGTCCCAAGTTCTTGAAGCGTAGCAAAGGCATTAGTAAGAACAGTTCGTTGGGTCTTTTTCTCACCCAACTCCCAGATCAATGGCGTGAGTGGATCCAAGACCACACGACTGTGAATAGAAATGACATCTTTCAGCTCGTCAACGGTTCCTGGAAGCGAGGTGGTCAAGAATTCGACCACTTCTTCACCTGTTGCATGATGGAATATTATTTTCTCGTCTTCATAGTAAGTGCGTAATTCATATAGGCCAAGCGACTCTGCTTGGCGGAGGATCTTTTCAGGTGTTTGTTCGAAGGTTATGTACAGGGCATGATCACCACTATACAAGCCCGCCAGGGCAAATTGAATCGCAAAGGTTGTCTTTCCTGTTCCAGTGCCACCAAAGACGGTATTTGTAGTATTCTTAAGTAGACCTCCCTCAAGTAATTTGTCCAATCCAGCTATTCCGGAATGGATCCGTTCTTGAATCATGACCAGGATTCTCCACATCTAACTTTTGCGTATAAGGAGCTTATATAAATAGACTAATCGTTTTGATATCGAAAGAACTACATCCTGATATATGTGTTTTGGATTACAAGATAACTATTGCTCTATCTACAGATTTTCCAATTTCCTACCGACATTACACAATCTTTTCTTAAAAATGGTCTGGTTTGGTACTGTTCTGAGGCTCTAATGAGATTTCATGAACTCCTAGCTAGCAAAACCGGAGGTTTGCTGAATTCTTTCACTTATTTATTACAAATCTGAATAAATCAACGATTTTCGATGTCTTTATTAAATAGTGCTGGCAGAGAGTATGATTGGAACAGAGATACATTAATGGAAGCATTGATTTATTGCCCAAATCTTTTCGGATATTGCTGATTGAGAAAATGAGGGCTGTAGATGATACAAGGCCTCTGGATTATTGATCGGGGCGGAATATGCCTTTTCCATGAGTCATTTGGGGAAGAAGTGAAATTAGATCCCATAATGCTCTCAAGCTTCATGTCTGCTATCTTCACTTTTAGTAAAGAAATCGGGCAGAAGTCTTTAGAACTCACAGAAACGGAAGAATATCGATTTGTTTACACGATGCATCCTCCCTTACTTTTTGTTCTAGCTGGAGACAAGCAGGAGGCGCCGGAAACTTTGAAAACCTACCTAGAACAAATTATTGATGATTTCTTTAACTATTATGAAGAACCCGTCTGGCAAGCATTTCTTGAAAGCCGAATAGGGGACGATAGCATATTTGAGGGATATGAGAACCGGTTAATACGGCTTTTAAGACTTTCTGAGCCGAAGCTTGAGAAACGACCTGAGCGAAGAGAATCTCTCGCGGAGGCTTTTTCCAAGTTTGTTAAATCTTCCAAAAAGAAGACCGCTTGAAAAGTGAGGTTCCAACCAATGGTCCATGTTGAATACCTCCAAGGTGAAATTGACCTGAACGAGTGGATACGGAAGATCCTTGAGATTCATTTTGATCCTCGAGAAGGGACTCCGTATTGGTTGAAAAAAGAAAAAAAACTAGGGATAGATGTAAAGAAAGAAATTGAGACTGTTGAGGATCTTCATGTCCTGGGATTGATGAATGAAGAGGATCTACGTAACCTCCCTATCGAAGAACTAATACCGAAACGTTTTGCGAAGACGGAAGTGATGATGGTAGCCGAAACGGGCGGGGCAACTGGCGCTCCAAAGAGAACAATTTATGGGCGTTCATACTGGCAAGCAGCTCAAGAGTACGTGCTATGGGGTCTGGAATTGAATGGAATCCCACGAGGCTACAACTGGCTGTTTGCTGGACCAACAGGTCCGCATATATTCGGAGCAATTATGAGGGAAATGATCCACTCAACAGGTGATCTTTTTTTTACCCTGGATCTAGATCCACGGTTCGTCAGGAAGCTGACGATGAGTCAAAACTTCAAAGCCCTCGAGGAGTATATGCAACACATCCAAGACCAAGTGATGGCTATCCTCCGGAGCCAGAATGTAGGAATACTCTTAACAACTTCAAAAATTTTAGAAATGCTCCCTCAACGGACAAACGCGGAATTGCTCCAATCCTTCAAAGGAATCGTTCATGGGGGCACTTCCATGTCAGTTGACACGTACAAGGTCTTCCTAGAGGAGATCTATACAGGCCTTCCAATTGCGGGGATCTATGGGAATACTCTCTTCGGAGGAGCAATCCAAAGGCCCTTTCGTAAGGGAGACTACAATCTGGACTACTATCCTGGGTTCCCCTACTTCTACTACAGAATTGTAAATTTTGATGACCCCTGGGAGGAGGTGGATGTAGGGGAAATTGGGCAGGTCATGGGACACAGGTTTACGGAGGACTTCTTGATCGTAAACCTCCTCGAACGAGATGAGGGGAAGAAAATTGGACCGATTGAACCGTTTGAATGGGATGGAGTGCGAAATCCACAAATAATTCGGACGAAAGCTGCCGACATAGTTGAGGGAGTGTATTGATGAGTACATTGGCGCTCTTAAGAGAATATTGTCATTTCGTTGTGACCAGATCTTGGATACTGGCAGTAGTTTTTGACAATGCCAATTTTAACCGAACACTTCCCCATCCCCTGCCCCAGTACAGGGCAGCTTAATGAAAGGGGGATAAACTGATGATACGTCCAACATACCCATAGAAAGGAGAAAGACCTCAATGAAGGCTCAACCTACAGTAATCTCTCTCATCCGTGGAGGTCCCTCCTACAGGACACTGACCACGCAGACAGTCCCTCTCTTTGGAGAGGAAAAGCCCTTTAAACTGTCCATCTCCCCCCATATTATCTTGAGCAAGTCTATTCTGCAAACAAGAACGATAGGTTATCAAAATTTGCACTCGATGCCTATTTCACGTATCGTTGCAATCTTTAAAGAAGCTTCTAAGATTTTCGTGAAGAATGTTCCGCTAACGGAAGATCGGGTTTTGAGTGTTGAAGAGTGTGCAAAATACGTGACTCTTGCTACCGGAATGCCGATCACCTATACTCAGAATGCTCTAGAAATGCTTGCCTGGGTTATGAACCATATCGATTATGTCCTTAAAGCAATGAGCCCTACCGGTGATTTGACAGTCTATGACACCTTTTCGTGTAAAAGGGGCGATCTAAAGTTTGGATGGGTACCCCGAGGGCGGAATCTTGGAGTTGTTGTTCCTTCCAATCATCCTGCAGTAAACAGTCTCTGGATGTTGGCTTTGGGCATGAAGTACCCGGTCTTAACCAAGCCATCAATCGGTGAACCTTTCACAACTCACCGAATCATTACATCCCTATATGAAGCCAGCCTTCCAGAGCATTCGTGTCATTATCTCCCTCTAACTCATGCCTTGACGCCCAACCTACTAAATGAGTGCGATCTGAGCCTCATCTTTGGGTCGGCACAGACGGTGAAACCATTCAGGGAACATGCCCGGATAAAGCCCTACGGACCGGGGGAGAGCAAGATCATAGTTGATGCGAGTTACATTAACTCTTTTGGACTCACCAAATTGATTGATTTGATCACTGATTCCATGATGTTCGATGGAGGTCGGAGCTGCATAAATGCTTCTGCGGTCATCGTCTATGGAGAGAATAGTACGACCATCGCTGATGAACTCGCTCGAGCGGTAGCTGCGAACGTGTTCCATGAACAAGCTCTTCCGCCTTTAAACAAAAATGCGAAGATTGCTGCTTTTCTCGACTCCAAGGTCGCCCAAGGTATTAACCATTTTATTTCAGCATCTCTCGATGGAAGCGGGGAGGATATCACTTTTGAGCTTCGAGGAACTCCGAGATTCGTGAAAAAAGACGGTTTGACATACCTATTACCCACGGTTGTTAGGGTAAAGGAACCAGAGAACAGGCTTCTTGGGGCGGAATTTCCCTTTCCATTCATTACGGTGATCGGAGTCCAAGATGCGCAACAAATGAGAAGACTGATAAGAAACTCTCTCGTGCTTTCATTGATCACTGACGACCAAGATTTGACTCGGGAGATGTTAACCCTCCCAAGGGTAGGCAAAGTGTATATGGGGGAGCTTACATGCGCGATCAATGCTGCCGAACCACATGAGGGATTATTATCGGACTTTCTATTTCAGAAAAAAGCATATCGTACCTATATTGGAGAGGACATACGAAGTTTTGCAAAGTTTTATGGAAACCTAAAACAACGCTGGGCTACAGGGAGAGCACAGGAACCGCCAGACCGTGACCGTTTACCTGCACTCTTCAGGAAACTCAAAGGAATAGATGCATAAGCCGCATATGTCCATCAAATCTTAATAACAACATCACATATCCGAGATGTATGGTTATAAAGGCTATCAATACATCGCAAGTGGACAGCTATCCCGCAGGGCTTCGTTCCTTTTTCTCAGGGGAATCCGTGGCTGCTATCTTTTCAAGCCACCTTTCAAGCGGACTTTTTTCTTCCCTGGGAAACAGAGAGTTGATGAACAACTGTTTTCGTTTTGCAACAAATTCTATAAGAGCTGTTAGTAGCTCTATCTCTGTCATTTTTCTACCGCGTCTTTCTAAATCCTTCTGAAAATCTCTAAGGATTTCGATATGACTGGTATCCAGCGTCTTAAGCGGGTCTCCCATAGAATACATCCCTTATGTGCATTAAATTCTATCAAGGAGTAGACTTGAGATCTCTTAAATCTTTTTATTCATTTTGTCTTGTACTCTTTTCAAAACAATCCTTTTTACTTCTCAAAAATTTTATGTTAAAACAGATAATCCTTCTCTAGAGCCAATATTTGACTGAGCAGAGTTCATATAATCTCAGGACATTCCACGTTTTTTGTCATAAAAGAAGATATTGCTTAACTCTAACGAGTAACCATGAAAGCCTATACCAAATTTTATAACCTTTTGTGGGATCAGGCTACGAACCTAACCCTTTTCTAAAAACTGCTCAAAATCAAGCTCAATTCGGTGGATATTTTCTGCTCTTCTTCAGCTTAACTAGTCTCTTGGATCATGATGACTACCTACGATAGTACCCACAATACTCGTGAATGGGACAATCCTGACAGCGCGGATTTTGCGCTTTACAGAATGTTTTGGCATGGCTCAAGAAAACGTGGTCAACCAATCTCAAGTCTTGACCAGGATATTCCCGTCGAACCACTTTACGCACCTCTGATTTCGACTGGTTTTGTGAACAGAATCCCAAACGAGTACAAACCCGGAACACATGAGTATCAAGGAGGATTTCATCAGTTTCCCCCAGTCCAAACATAAGAACGGAACTCGCCGTTTTTTCGCCAACCCCAGGAAGTTGCAATAGTTCTTCTCGGGTAGTGGGAACGCTACCCTTCTTTAAAAGAATTTGAGCAATTTTTTTGAGCCTTTTAGCTTTTTGAAATCTGTAATTCACCCCACGCAGGATCTGAGTGAGGTCTTCGAGTGGGATTATTGCGAGGTCCTCGATGGAATTAATTCGCTTGAAAAGCCTGTTACTCACTTTTTCAGATATTTCATCTCGTGTTCTTTGGCTCAATATTGTCGAAACAAGGACTTGAAAGGGATCAGAACGCTCTAGTTTCTCTGGAGTCCCAAAAAGCTTAATGAGAATATTTAATAACTTTATGTGTTTCGTTGGGTTCGTCATTTCTCTTGTTCCTAGGTCTGATTCTCTTAGAACTTGGCATGAATAGTGTATTGGATTCTGTCCCCTAAGTTTTATCATACTTTACGCCTTTTATATGACCATTATGAACTAGACATTGATAAATACTTCGCAAACAAATTTTCATCTTCTTGTCGAATCCAATTAGCCTTATAGGCTATTTCATCTCGTGATACTGGATCTAGAAGGACCGTTCCTAAGAGATCGCCATCTTTTGAGTATAGGATGAAGGAATTCTCCTCGGCTCCACGACTTACCATTCCCTCTTTCTCAAGCCCCAACAACGCTCTCTGTACCAACCCATCCACATAAATGGGTTTTTCATCTGGAGGAAGTTCTAAAAGTTTCGGTAGTACCACATAGGTCTTCGTAGGATCTTTTGGCTCAATTACCTCCTCAACTACCTCGTCAAC
Organism: Candidatus Heimdallarchaeota archaeon; assembly: GCA_046761065.1. Taxonomy (GTDB): domain Archaea; phylum Asgardarchaeota; class Wukongarchaeia; order Wukongarchaeales; family JBHIFL01; genus JBHIFL01. The sequence goes on along the minus strand of JBHIFL010000048.1, from coordinate 15,690 downwards.
ACGTCTTTCTTCAAGGATTACTTCTGCTTCAGGTTTTACTTTTGCTGTTCCTACTTCCTCTTCAGCTAGATGAAGTGGTTTTACAGGTCCTCTCGTAATCTCGGGGACTCCAGTAATCACACTATAGTCTCCGTGGACCTCCAATTTTTGATGCAAGAGCGTCGTAAACTCGAGGGGGGGTTCTTCGCCTTCTTGAATTTCAACCACATCATAGCCGCGCCCTACAATATATTGGTCAACTTCATGCCCGTGAGCCCTCGCAAATCCCGCGGAACGCTGCGCCACTGCACGATGTACCCTTGAGAGCCCACTTCCAAGCCAAAGCCAGATTTTTTCGTTCAAATCGTCAAAGACAATGTATGCTCTCTGATTTGCTAACTCACTTGATGAGAATAATGTGCGGATGAATTTCCGTGGGAACTTTTCTCCCTTTTCAGAGATCTCCAATAACACAACAAACTTCATGGGAGTCCACCTCTAATTCAAAGAATTACAAACAATATATTTGTTGGCTTTTATAGGAATGACTATTCCAATTTGGGAACCTGTAAGATACTATCTATTCGCTAAAAAAAGGGCATTTTTAGCCTGCGGTTGTTATAACAATAGGTACACGCAGTTATCACCTAAAACAACCTGTTCATTTACTAGCTCTTAGATGGTTACGATACTCGTGAAGGCACAATACAAGTCCAATTGTGCGAATCCTACTTCCTCGATACTAGAAACTTCATTCTCGCTCAAACCCCTGATCAGTTGATGATGTTTGAACGGTCAAAAAAAGAGGGGACCGGAGAATATCATTTGACAATCAGCACTGAGGATTTTGCGGTTTGGCTAACCTTATCGCTTACACCACCTAGTAGAAAGCGTCTGATACCACTGTGACCTCTACTCCCCATCACAATCAGATCATAATCCCCTTTTTCGGCGACATCTGTGATCACTGTTGCAGGAGACCCATATTCGATTTGTGTGGTGGGGTTTATCCCGCTTGCTTCGACGAACTTTCGCGCCTCCGCTAAAAAAGATTGCCCAATCCTTTTTGCGGTGTCCTGTTCAAGAATTGGAGGCGCGCCACGAGCTACGTTTAACAGTGTCAGTTTAGCGTGCTGCTTCTCCGCTAGCTCCACTGCGTAGTTTAACGCCTTCTTTGCATAATCGGAGCCGTCAATAGGGACTAAGATTTTTGAAATTGGTGAACGTTTTTTCACAAGGAGAACTGGACATTGACTATGGCGCACAATCTTTTTTGCGACACTTCCAAGGTCAAATTCCCCAGTATCCCCTTCACCTCGGCCTCCCATGATTATTAGGTCGTATTCACCGCAAGCTTCTAAAATAGATTCTGCAGGGTCCCCATATTCTATGAGTTTTGTCTCCACAGGGATATTTTCCTCCCTATATAAAGCATTAGCGTTCGCAATAACATGCGCTCCTTTCTGCTCAAGGGAAGCCCGCAGTTCATTCGCAATGGAGGGAGGGAGATTGGTCACTGAATGCGATACGGATTGGATGAGCTCTCGTGGAATTGTATGAAGCACAGTAACTTTTGACTCGAAGGCTTTTGCTAGAAGAACCGCGAGTTCCTCCGCATGAAGGGAGGGGTGGCTTCCATCTATAGGGATCAAAATGTTTTGAAAGGATATTTTATTTTTGTCACTCATATTTTACCCTCTGTAAATTATTATGCGTCTTGGAATCCGTCTTTGACCAGAAGAGAGGCATCGAAATGCGTAACCCGCAGTTTAATGTGTGTTAGATTGTTTTACGAATCTGAATTGGTGTTGGTTCAATAAGCCCTCTAAAAGGTCATGACGGTTCTATATTTGGAATCGATATTTCAAAATCAACAATCTATTGAATAATAATATGTTACTAATTTATTAAAATATAGCAGTTACCAAAAAGTTACTTTTCGACTTGATATTAATTCCCTTTCAAGGGGAGTTATAGGCTTCTACCATCGCAAACAAATTGCGATCTTCGGAAAGATAAATTAAATCCTACTATAGCTTAGTAATTCGATTTTGCTATCCTTACACTTCGGACAAGTTAATAGCTCTCTTTCAGGAACATATACCCGCTTGAAGACTACACGAAATGCCCGTTCTCGATTTTTTGATAGTTCTAACACCCCTAAGAAGTCCAACAAGATTGTTTCACATTGAGGACACACCATCTCGGCATCACTTAAAATGACTGTCTTGTCATTTTGGACGCGTTTAACCCGTGAGGGCATCACATCCATCCTCAGGATACTGTAGACTTCCCCACAGGTAACGCAATACTTGCTGTCATAGAAACCCGTTTGAAACTTTCCTTTCGGTCCTCCTTCAATTTGGGGGCCAGGTTGAGCCAACATTCCAACGTTGCCCTCTTCGTCAATCCAACAGGCTTGGCGAACACGTAAGGTAAACGTAAAGTCACAGTTTTGACACTTCAGGTCAGCTACAGTACCCAAAACATCACCAACCTCATTGCTAAGGTGTGATTACTTACTACGAAATGCCCGTTAATTCATGTTTCGGTAGGTGGAGTCCCTCATGGTTAGGGCTACATCATTTCGAGCCTTGTTACTCTCCCACACATCCCCCTCGTTGTTCCGGGCCAATGCTTGGGGTGTGCGCAGAATGAGTGGCTGCCTCCAGTTTTCACCGCTCCGGAGACTATTCATCAAAGCTTTACCGCTCTAAATTCGGTTCCCCAATCCAATCCGAAGTCGAAGAGGGCATCTCGCTTCGCTACTGAATCTAACATTGCGCCATCGTCTACTGAAACGCCCCTCGACAATATAGCGTGCGGCATCCGACACGAGGACCACTACTGTCTCCGCAATATCTATCGGTTGGCCTATGCGATCCAGCGGCACTTCGACCCGGATATAGCGCTCGATTTTCTCCGGGGTCCTCCCACTGGGATCCAACAACTCTAGTTCCTCCCACGTTTTTATTAAGTCGGGACAGATGTAATTCACGTTGATGCCATCAAAATTGGTGCCATCAAGAGATTGTTAAAATGGTGCTATCTTGCACTCATAAACCCCACTTGACTTGGATTGTAGTTGACACAATAGGGAATATTGATAATTACAGCTCATATCCCTCAGACAGAGCAACCCAAATCGGTGGAAGATTAATTTATTACAATATATCGAAAAGTTGATTTGCCTTCGCATGAAGACTGCCTAGAATTATATCGAGGTATAAAGTTATGGGGACAAACCTAGGTGAGCTGGTCAGACCAGTCCGGCAGATCATCTCCTTAGACGCACTTCAGGGTCGAATACTGGCGGTAGATGCCAACAATATCCTCTATCAATTCCTATCGATTATTAGAGAGCGCGATGGGACCTTGCTCAGTTGGAATAATGTAATCACCTCTCATCTTATCGGGTTATTCTATCGTACAACTCGGCTGATCACCGATTTTGGGATACGCTTTGTTTTTGTTTTTGATGGAGAACCGATTGAACTGAAGCGAGCTGAACTCAAGCGACGAAGTAAAGCGAAGGCGAAAGCTGAAAAGGCGTGGAAGGCGGCATTAGAAGCGGGTGATCTCCAAACAGCCTTCTCAAAAGCTATAGTAACAAGTCGATTGACAAGTGACTTAATTGCTGATGCGAAGTACCTCCTCTCACTATTAGGAATCCCAGTTATTGATGCGCCTCGAGACGCAGAAGCACAAACCGCCTTCATGGTAAGAACGAACAAGCGGTTCTGGGCAGCAAACAGCCAAGACTATGATTCGCTCCTCTATGGAGTTCCAAGACAAGCAAGATATCTCTCGATCAGTGGTAAATACCGAAATATCAACCTACCGAGCCAACCTGAACTCATCGAACTACAAAAGCTCCTTTCCTATTATGGAATCACACACAATCAGTTGATTGACTTAGGAATCCTTCTTGGCACGGACTTTAATTACAAAGTGCCGGGAGTGGGCCCAAAGACCGGACTGCGACTGGTTCGCGACTACGGGTGTCTGGAAGCAATGCCAGAGAAGATTCGTTCAAAGATTCCAGAACATTATGAACAGATTCGGGATCTATTTTTATATCCAGAGGTAACTTCTGACTATAATATAGATATTAGACCGTTACAAGAAGAAGAACTCATAGCTTTTCTATGTCAGGAACAGGGCTTTTCAAGTGATCGAGTAAAATCTGTGATTGATCGTATGAAAAAATCATACGAACAGAAAAAACAGGTGGATCTTGAGCGATGGTTGAATGAGTCCTAACTCAAATATAGCACTCGAAACTTAATGAAATACAAGATGTTTACTTTCCGATTTCGCTAATTATGACTACAAAATAATGCCTTTTGGTCAAGCTAGTGGGTATATAAACGAGTCGAACGCCGCACAGCTATGGAGCACTGTTTAAGAGATGGGCGGAAGAAGATTTTTAAATTCCTTAAACCATCAAATGACGAGGTTAGATCATGGAAGAATTAATTCATATCTTAAAAGGCCAACGTATAGGTATTCTCTATCTTCTTAAAATGGTACCTTCAGAATTATGGGACTGGAAACCTGCACCAAATATGAGGACGACAGCGGAACTCGCAACTCATCTGGCGTGCGCCCCAATGAGCCTCTATAAGGGGATGGTAGACCCTTTTCCGGATGAAAAAGCATATGTGGCTTTTGAAGAGGGAAATAAACCACCGAATGCTCATGGATTGGTGAAATTATATGAAGAAGGGCTGAAAAAGCTGGTTGTATTTTTAGAAGAGCATCTAGAGGATGCTCATGAAAAACAGATACAGTTTTGGTATCAAGAAGAGCAAACATCAATCTATAAGGAAGTATTTGGGGAAATCGGACATGAATGGTTACATGTAGGTCAATTATTTACATACTTAAAACAAAATGGAGTTCCAGTAGATATGGGAACTTATTATTGTTATAAAGATCCGGATCCAACGATTCCTCCTAATAAATAAGATGGACGGATGGATTAAGGCAGATATGTTGATGATATGGATTATCAAAGTTCCAGCGCACTCATTTGTAATGTGCTGCCATCTCCTTGTTAAAAGGCAATGCAAGGATATCTTTGATCACAGATTCGGCTTGTTCAAGGGATTCTGTTCTTGGGTCATTCAAAAGCCATTCTAGCAACAGGTCTTTACCTCCTTCTAAGAAAGCCTCCACAGCCCACTCCATCTTTAATAGCCGAGGAATCATTATATGCAACATTAAATGTTTTGGTAATCCTTCGACATGTGTTCGTTGGACACCATTTCCACTCAGGATTGCTGGAACTTCTACAACCACGTCATCTGGTATTCCATGGATCACACCTTTATTCGGTATGTTCACTTGAAACGTTCTTTTTTTATTGCTTACAATCGCATCAACGAGAGGTATATGCTGCTCTCCACTCTTGAATGGTGGTAATACTCTTTTTATCCGAATTGATTGATTTTTGTAAGCCTTACGCATTTTACTCATTTGTTTCCTAAGATCCTCCTGATAATGAGCCCATCCAATCTCGGAATCAAACCCACCTAATGGACCATACCATCTTTTCTTCGTTTCAAGATCCATGTGATATCTCCAACCCCCACTTCTAGGTGTGTCTCCGATTGGAAACAACTCGAACCTCTTGTACAAATCAACAGCTGCTGGGGACATTTGGACATCGAAATATTTAGGATTCCAGTTCCGCCAGAATAACTCTGCTTTCGTTTTAATCCATTCTTCTAATATAGGATAGGCATCCTCACCTTTATGGAGAAAGGATGTCATCCAGATACAGTGATTGAACCCGATAGATTCAGTTTTCAAGTCTTTCAGACCAAGTCCAATTGTCTCTGCCACATTGTTAACTTCAAAATGGCCATGACAAAGACCTATCACCTTTAATTTGGTCTGTCTTGTCAGAAGGTTGCTGCCCTCAAAAACTGGATTTGCTGTTAGAATCAACCATGCTTCTGGGCAGATATCTTCCATATCTCTCGCTATGTCCATGAAAAGCTTTAGTTGATTATAACCACCTATAGTCGGGTAATCTGAGACCATATTGTGGTCTACACTATCAATACCTCTATAATAGCCATGTTTTTCTGCAACTTTGCGCTGGAGCTCAAAATTACTATGTCCACCAGCTAACGCAGTGTTGAATACAAAATCAGAGTCTTCTAACGCCTTTTTTCGATCTATTGTTTTCTCAAGTCTTAGATCTGCTTTAACCTCAGCTGCGTATCTTTTCGCTAATCCGAATATCACTTCAAGACGTTCCCTATCAACATCCATTAACGAAATTGTGCTGCCCCAAAGACTTTTTGTCAGACAAAGATCCTTAATTAAAATTGAAGACCACACCACGCTACCAGCGCCTATTATACATATTTTGACCATAAAAACTACCCTGACATTCGATTTATTAGAAAAACAATAAGTAAAATGCCTTAATTCTCTTCATATAAAAAAGCGTACAAATCCAACATTTAAACTAAATTATCACCTGAAATTTATACTCATGTTTGAAATTGATCTACCTGAATTTATCCTATCTTCTGCGATTTTCGCCTGAGGAGTATCTTGTCTGTATGGCGGCGGTCATGCTCATATCCTACCTTGAGCAAGTGGTATATGGAGCAGTCATGACCTTCGAAAAGTTGAGGTTTGAAAATTTGCTCTTCAGATAGTCCCCCGACAATATAAAGCACCTTTTGGAGTGTATCAGCCATCTCTGTAAGAATCTGATCTATTGACCAACGAACTCGGTCTTCTACAAATTTTGCATTGGTAACATCAACATCAAGTGGCGCAGAGAGATTTAGTTGGTTACCTCCAAGTATTGTCTGTATAGTAGTACTCATCCAGATATCCCACCCTGCAATGTGGCTGAGCACATCTTTGACACTCCATTTTCCTATGGTAGCGGGTTGTATTACCTCTGTAGGGCTGAGATCTTAGATTGCCTTCAATTTTTTCTGGAAAAAATACCGAATCTTTATCATTAGTTCTAGGTGGAGTGAGGATATCATATCTACAGAAACTGTGAAAATCCTTTGTGGAAGCTACAGCTGTGCTGGGTGGGCTTCCTCCGCGCCTAACAGGCTTTAAGAGAGCAACATAGGTAATGTAGAATTGTCCTTGAAGTTCAGTAATTCTCGGGTCTTCACGCCCCCACTTTTCATATTCTTCTTAAGGAACGAAAACAGGGTCGTCTGTTGCACGTTGGAAATTGAACCCATCTGTACTCATATAATGTCCAAGTCTAGATACATAATTTTCATATTTTCCAATTGCACGATGAAGTAGATGAACCCTGTCAGCTTTATAAACTGCACCCGGGTTGAAATCGGCTTTTGATTCCCACCAGTTTCTCTTATTAGGTCTAAAAATAGGATTGTGATTATATCGTAGTAGTTTCATAGTGGAGAGCTAATACTTAGGCGATGGTTGTTTGTGCTCATATTGTGATCATCTTTAGGGGAGGAACTCCACAAAAAGAAAATTTCGTCTCTCCAAAAACTCTTTTGGTTCAAATCGTTGCGCGTTTTATCAAAATTCTAAAAACAGAGGAACACGAGAGAGATGATTAACAGAAAAGGAGGGCACTTTGGCATTTCAACAAAAACTTAACAGAACATTTTTTTCGAAAATTATGATTCTCCAATTAGTTTAGATAATATGCTGAATGACTTGCAATACAAAGTTTTATATCATTCCTTTATTTAATTTTCTCTTTGAAAAACTGTCTTTCCAAAATATGGAGAATGAAGTAGGTTGTAGGGATAATAAATGCCACAAATTACGCCCTATCGAAAAACAATTGGTATTATTAGTACTTACCCACCAAGACTATGTGGGCTTGCCACTTTTGCTGCAGATCTTTGTACTGCTTTAAATAAAGAATTATCTCCATTTGAAAATCTTATTGTAATAGCAATGGATGATGGACGTAAAGATTACGCCTATTCTGAGCACATTCATTTTAAAATTAGAGACAAAGAACTCTCTGATTATTATAGTGCCGCAGATTTTCTTAATACTTACTGTGATATAGTTATTCTACAACATGAATATAACATTTTTGGAGGAAAATATGGATCCTACATTGTTGAGTTACTAAAAAATCTTCAAATCCCAATTATTACTACTTTCCATACAATCCGATTAAGACCAAAGAAAGAGGCCAAACAGATTCTTGTGGAAATAGGAAAATTGTCAGATAAATTAATAGTTATGACCAATAAAGGTAAGGAATTTCTTTTAGAAGTTTACGGGGTTTGTGAAGAAAAAATTTCTATTATTCCTCATGGTTTCCATGATGTTCCGTTTATTGAGGAGAATAGTCTCTATAAAGAGCAGTTAAAGTTAGATAATCGTAAAATAATTTTGTCATTTGGGTTACTTAGTAAATGGAAAGGTTTCGAATATGTAATAGATGCTATGCCTCGTATTATCAAAGAATATAAAGACACTCTTTATATCATTCTCGGAAAAACCCATCCAAACAGGATACATAAGTTGTTTGGAGAACAATATCGAAATGAGCTCCAAAAGAAAATAAAAAAGTTAAAATTAGAGAATCATGTACGATTTTATAATCAATATGTAAAGCTAGAGCTATTATTGAAGTTCTTAATAGCAGCAGATGTTTATATTATCCCCTATATAATTAAGGATCAAATCTGTTCTGGGACATTGAGTTACGCCCTAGGAACGGGCAATGCTGTTATTTCAACACCTTTTTATCATGCGGAAGAATTCCTTGCTGATGGGAGAGGGATTCTGATTCCATTTAAAGATTCTAATGCAATCGCACAAGCAATCATTGATTTATTCTCTTCTGATTCCGTTCGTAATGAAATGCGGAAGAAAGCTTATAGATTCACTCGATCTATGACATGGAAAAAAGTTGGATGTAGCTATCTAAATATCATTCAACAACATCTAGAACACCAACGAAGGAACATCAAGGTTATGCCTTAGAAAGATGGATGAAAAGATGATTAACATTCTAAATCTGAATCGAAAATCAATGGCATCAGAATATTAGTCCTGTTTAATAAATCAAACCACTCCTTTCTTACCTTAGATCTTTATATATCCGTTGGATTAAGGGAATGAGATTATATCTTCTCCTATAATAGATCTTTTTTGCACAGTATCCCAAAAATTTGAGCACGTCTAGTGCCGTCTGCGCTCGGTGGAGGTATGTGTAAAGGAGTAATCATATTATTTTTAAAAAGAAAATTTGAATATAATAGGGTATCTATCAAACCTATTCAAGTGAAAAAAGCCATGAAATCATATTCGATAAGAAGAAGACGAGAGACATTTGTTCGTCATCCATATCGGGTTCTTGCCCGATATTTTAGACCATCTGAGGCATCCCGAGTAAAGAATATCATAAATCGTATCTTGACTTTATCTGAAGAAGAATGTAGGGTTTTATTATATTCTATAATAGAGGATTTTGAATATCGCCATAACGACGTTAGGAACGTATTTAAAAAGCATTATCTCCAATCGCAAGACTTCATCCCAAAACAGGCTAAGCTTTCAGAGGAGAGGAAATTACTTATAGGATCATTTTTTACCCGTGAATACTCTATTGAAGCTGCTGCCTTGTTCAATCCTTCTATTGTGCCTCATCCTGACCAGAAGGGATTATCCTCTGGGGAACTTCGATTTATCCTTAGTTTGAGGGCCACTGGAGAGGGGCATATATCCTCTATTGTTTTTCGAAGTGGGATAATTGACAGCAAGAACAGGTTAATTCTAGATCCAGTAAGACCCTTTGTTGAGTTGCCTAATATTGAATTTGCCCCTTATTATCCCAAAGAACTGTTTGAGAGGCGATTACAAGAGTTAAATGTTGATGATATCATTCATAATCTAATATTTGCAGATTTACCAGATGAGTTCACATTTGAAAAACTAAACAATCGACTTAACGACTTTAAGAATTATCGTCTCCCTTCTCACACATTAAATGAAACAATCTCGCTCATTGATTGGATTGCACACTCCAATTATCAGTTAATATTTCGACCCAAAACCGACATATCAGAACGGGTGATTTTTCCTGTATCTAGACTTAGAAGTAATGGGATCGAGGATGCACGTTTTGTCCAATTTGATGATGATGGTGAAATGACCTATTTTGCGACTTACACCTCATTTGCAGGACATACTATTGTTCCAATGCTATTAGAGACAAAGGATTTCCTCGCATTCAAAATGCGTACTCTAAATGGATATGCAGCAAGAGGTAAAGGTATGGCACTGTTTCCTCGGAAAATCAATGGATTATATACAATGGTATCACGTCAAGATGGTGAAAACCTTTTTTTGATGCAATCAGATGACATTTATCTTTGGAATGAGACCAAGAAATTATATGGACCCAGATATAAATGGGAGTTTATTCAGGTTGGTAATTGTGGGTCTCCTATAGAAACGGAGGCAGGTTGGTTACTTTTAACTCATGGCGTTGGTTCTGTACGAGAATACGCAATCGGCGCAATTCTCTTAGACTTAGATGATCCATCAAAAGTCATTGGAAGTTTAAAAAAACCACTTTTAGAACCTAATGAAGTGGAACGAGAAGGATATGTACCGAATGTTGTATATACCTGTGGAGCATTAGTACATAACGGAATGTTGATCATGCCTTATGCAAGTTCGGATACATCTTCTGGAATTGCCTCAATTCGATTAAACGAATTGCTAGAGATGCTTCTAGACTCGTAGTATGATGAAAAATACAATTGATAGATTAGGGTACTCGATATTTAAGGCGTTGAATTGAGTAATTTCACACTCTTTTTTAGTTCTTGAAATTGTTGCCCTTCCCCTCTAAAAATCCGTTCTGGTAGTCCTCCGTTCCTTTTTTCCCGCCCTCATCGAGACGAAAAACTCATATGAACGGGGATTAAGATTGTGCCACTGACCTTTTGTTATAATCTACAATTTGTCCACAGATATTGAACCAGAGAGTTGAGATTGCATGTCAGTAGAATGACATATTTGTCACCCGCGCCGCAGTATAAGAGCAATTTATCTCTTCGAATAATGGCACCTACTGGAAAAACAACTGCTGGAACATCAACGGGGTATTGTTCGTCTCCGTACAGTTCCCACGGGTTTGAAGGGATGTAGATTGGGTTTCGAGTTCGACAGAGCACTTTGGTTGGATCCTTTAGATCCAACAGGGCAGTGCACACGGAGTATCCCCGTTCGATCTTCTTTTTCAGTCCATACACTTCTGCGATAGCAAGGTCGATCTCCCCAACCGCGTGGTAGATGAGCAGCCAACCTCTCTCCGTTTTGATGACTTGGGTGCTCGGACCGATCTTTTCCTTCTCGTGTGGGAAACGTCCTGCTTCTAAGAGCAAACTCTGGTTTTGTCGATCGCAGAGTTTTTGCCAAGCTTCAATGTGCCCAATTGGGTTTAATAACTGATCAATTCCGTTTTCGAGATAATCTAGGTGCACATTGGGATGGAACCGCAATAATATGTGATGTTTGCCGGCTACAGGGTCATAGAAGGGGACTGCGTTACGTGAATCGAAGGATTCAACCATGCCATGGTAGGTGATGTGTACAAAATCGTCCGTCGAATAGATAGCGATCCGGTCGGCGTTTTCACCTTTGAACGGAGGCTTAATCTTTCCACATCCGACTAGATAATAGGTTTGATTGTATTTAATGATCCGGATGTCCTCTATTCCGTAGATAAAGTCTTGATGGTCGGTACCATCGCCTCTGATTACCACATTTTGCAATCTCCTGAAATGGATACCATCCTCGCTTACCAAAGGCCAGATCTCTGAAATATAATTTTCCAAGCAAAATCGTTTGATACCTAGCTTTTCGTCGAAGAACGTGCCCTTTTGATATTTTTGGTGGCATCTAGGCGTTAGAATAACCTTGCCTTGGAATAATTCGGCCCCACCGTTGAAGACGGCGCCGATCTTCAACGCACCGTTCTGATACCAGGTGAGTCGGAGGTCTTGAGGCTTCACAATAGGATTGTTCTCAAAGGAATCCAGTTTAAAGATAGTCTCTCCAGATTCGATTCGAATGACTTCCCCAGTTCCTAATTTGTTAAGAGTGTGATCCAAAGTAGAGTTCACTCCACCACCTCTCTTTATAACTGTTCAAACAACTTAATAAATTCTCCTCCAATATTTTCTGGAGAGTGCTTGATCGTATACTCCCCGACACTCTTTGAGGTTCGTGAACAATCTCCTCTCCTTCAAATACCTTGATTAAGAGCTCACGAAGCTCATCCATGTTTGAACACTTCATAACATCTTTGTCAAAACCAAACAGACTCTCAGAAAGATTTTTTTCAGTGGTTCTAACGGCACCCACTCCACTCGTTCCACAACTAGGATTCATAGTCTGTATCTAAAAAGGGCTCTAGATGAAAAAACGTCTCTGTGTGGTCACCTTCATCGCTGAAGCATCTATTTATGTAATCTTCATCTTTCCCCACAGGTCTTATATTGTTAGGTGCGAAGACAGCTAAGCTATGTCCATTCTTTACAAATTCTCTGCCAATAAGTTCAGCATGAAGCGACACACCACAAGCAGTATTCCATCGCGACAGTATTGCTATCTTCAACTTATCCCCCTTCATATAATTGCAAATGTTGGCCTGCAACTGCTCGCCACGATGTGAGCTTTCGATACTCATCGGTGCGATCGATGACATATTGCCAAAATTCACGATCCTTAAAAAGACGAATGGCTATTTTTGCGATTCCTGAAGAGTTATACGGAAGGACAAGAAGTTCTTCACAAATGTTCTTCAGCTCCTCAAACTTGGGTATCCTCGAGGCAACAACAGGCTTTTTTGCACCTATAGCCAGATGAAATGAACCGGATGCAGACCGGTCCTCCTCATAGTATGGGAACAAGACAATATCAGAAGCCCCAAACAGATAGGGCACATCTTCGTTTGGAAAGAATTTATTTGGGTAGATAACATTCTTCTGAAGCCCCAGTTCCTTTATCTTCTTTCCCACAAATACAGCATAATCCCTGTCTTTCTGCGAAGCGGTTGGAGCAAGACTTCCGGCTACAAATAGATAGACATCTTTGAATTTTTCCAAGATTTCAACAAGGGCCTTAAGAACCACATGGAGACATTTGTGCTTCTTGACAAATCCGAACATAAGAAGTATTTTTGCGTCCACGGGTAGTCCGAGCTGCTTCCGCGAAACTTTTGGATCTTCATCGTTGAGTTCAGTTCCATGGGGAATGATGTGAATCTTTTCAGGTGGGATTCCAAGGCGTTCTAGGATTGCTTTTTGAGACTCAAGGTGTACGATGACCTGATCGGTGAGTCGAGCAATTTTTGCAGCGAACTTCTCATCTACAGCGCCTCTTTCGGAAAATTGAGCGGGTCTGACGCAATGGATGGTTATCACCTTCTTCGCATTTGGATCCAATCCTTGGAGCACCGAAGGCAAATGGTTATCAAATTTGTAGATACTGTATTCGTGTTGAATGTGGATTACATCCGCACCTTTTGTGTGTTCAATTATAGGTTCTATATAATTCTCGTTTCTATCCCAACAGGAGAGAACCTCAAGGTTTTCTTGCTTGAGGGGTGCTGCTCCGTATTCAGCAATGATTTTGATCTTTGATGCCGGATCTACTTTTCCAATTCCATGAATAAGATAATCGGTGTAAGTAGCTATTCCACATTGTGTGGGAAGATAGGTTGACACATAAGCAATTTTCATTTTCATGACTCCTGTTGTATCCAAAATTTTCATTTCTTATGAAATCCAATACCGCCGCGGGGTTTGGATCAACCTCTGGATTAAGGTCTATATGCATTTTCTCTAAGAGGCCGTATAATTTTCTTTTTTTTGACCTCATTGACCACTACTCGGTGGTATTGTAAGCCTCCTAAGTAATTTCAGTTTTTGAAAAATACAAAAACTCTTTAGGGTGCTCGAATTATGGGGGTAGAGGGGAGTCAATTCATTTTTTTTGAGCCTATCTAGGTGTTTGACCCGGCCCTCTAAAAATCCGATCTGACCTCCTTCAAACCCGTTTTTCAAGCCCCCATTGCGCCGAAAAATTTATATAGAAGGGAGGATTCCCTTCCTTCGGTGATGACAATGGAAGGACCTCTCATTGTGGACGAAAAGGATCCGAAATGGACCTTATAAGGCCAGATACTTAATTTTTTTTATTTTTTATGTGCTGATAAAATAAGTCTAAACTAAGGACTCTTTTACTATGCCTATACTATTTCTCATAAATTGTTTTTCGCTTCTCAGCGTCAAAGAGGAACATCTTGTCTAATTTGGGAGCCCAATAAACCGTGCTACCGCTGTTCGCGGTTAAATGTATACCCATCAAGACCTCCCTTTATCGTGATGGCCCCATTATAATTCTCCGGCACAACGATTCCTTTGATAAGTGCCGTATGTTTATGACACAGATGAACTAATCTAAAGCTTTCGAATCTAGTTATCTTACCTTTCTCACTTTTCCAGCGTAAAAGCTGAGTTAATATCCCCTTCTTCATATCCAGAACTCTTCGATAGGTGAGGGTTTGAGGTGATGATAGGTGAGGATCCATCACCATATAATTATCAATTTCTCTTTTCTCAGAGTTATTGCTCGTTTTCTGCTATGAGTTATAGTCAGTAATTAGCTAAAGGATTCTGAATCCGTTGCTCTAGAAAAGCTGCTACTCTCATAGCCTACGGAACATTCATTATTCTTTAGTCAGTTTCGGCCAACGATCCACATTGTACCCAGCCCCTTTCAGACGACATAAAGTGGCCTCATAGGGATCAATACTCTCCTCTTCCAAACTTTTTGCAAAATCTGGATGGATTTCATTCAACTTGGAAAGCAATTGACCCCGCTCCTTTTGTGGCATGATCCGCGGATCTGTCATGGCTGCGGCATGACAACTCACCTCCTTCTCCACTAGCATTCGCAATGCGTTGTAGGGCAACTCAAACGACTCGGGGGTGGCTCCACACCGCCCGGTCCAGCCTTCGGGAGTTCCCGCCTTGAATGAAACTCGCACATGGACCTTTTTATTTTGCGAGAGAGCATCCACATACCCTTCATCTGCTCCTAATAGGGTTCCATTGGTCTCAAGCATGAACAGATCGATATCTCTCACACCATCTACAAGATTCAACAATTCAAGTAAGTGAAGCTTGCAGAGGGTGGGCTCTGAACCGGAAACTCTTACTTTCCGCAGGCGACGCTTCTTGGCTATCTTACTGAAGGCATTAAACATCTCAATAGGCGAGTAAAACTTCCCGTAGCGCTTAGGATACTCTCGACCTGGACCGACCCAGCAATAGATGCACCGGAGAGAACATCCTACGGCATATGCAGTCACAATACCTCCATAAACACCCACAGCGTAGATTGCGGTATATTTCCTTTTATTTCCAGAACAAACCAACTGTTGCGTTGTTCTTGCTAATTCTAAAGGATCGAAGGGTTGCATATCAGGTGTAAGTGCGCGTGGATATTCTGAGAACATGCTCACCATAATCACCAGATCCCCGTAACTAAAAAGTCTCCCGATATTTGAGGCTGTCTGAGTGAAATGCTAACATCTATCCTTGTATCGTGATCATTCTACAGTGAGGGTTAAAAAGCAAAATATCAGGGAGTATAAAGTTTCTTGTGGGAGTGAGGGTCTCATAGCCGCGGTATGACATG
>JBHIFL010000047.1:0-34995 GCA_046761065.1 Candidatus Heimdallarchaeota archaeon | reverse complement strand
CCTTACGGTTGTGAGACGTCGCCCCCACTCTCCTTTTTTTTTCTGAAAAAAATATGATCTTCACTCAAGTTAAGATAAACAGGGGCTATGGTACCATGGGTCATATTATAGATAACGTCATTGCACCCGGCTCCACATCCTTAGTATTGGTTTTTGCTTCAGATGTCCGGAAGGTTGGAAACCCTCTTCAATTTTTACCTTGATACAAACGAACGCGAGCTTCTTGTCCTTCTGATGGTTCCCGAAGAGCAATCCCAGGAGATCAAAGACTATGTGACGGAGCGATCGGACAGGGTGATTCTTTCTGGCTTCAACCGTGGACCATTGTATAGTCACCTCTTCAATCTCGCGGATCTCGAAGAGGAGTATGATCACGAAAAACAGGAAAGGATGGATCCTTTCCGATTTCCTCAACAGTGGGAATAGCTATTCTGACAAGCTTCTAAAAATACCACCAAAGGGGATGAAACAAGCCTTATAATAGGCGTTTTTAAATGGTGGCATCCGGACTATGATTTCTGGGAATACCAAAAATAAAATTATCCCCGAATTGTTGATTATATTCGACATGTGATTATCTAGTAAAAGCAGAGAATTTTGTAGCATATTGAAATCTAAACAGATAGACAAGAGCAGAAAAAGAAACAGAAACGAAAGCTTCACAAACTTATCATAAAGAGCTTAGCGATATTAGAAGAACTTAAAACTTTTCTTGGATAGAAAAAAGAATGTAAGGAGCTTCTCCCACTAAGGGCGACAACCTTAAAATCTTCCCAAATTAGTTTTTATGTGGGATATCGCTGAACTTAAGTTTTTTGAGCAAGCCTAATGATTTGCCTACCACGCGTTCGTGAAGGTGCAAAAAGCTTGGGATAGCTTTCATTTATCCCTAAGGGGCTGGATGATGCCATGAATGTTCAGGAAGAAAAATCGAAACCTATACCGTGGTTAAACAAAGTAGGGCGTATATGTGAGTGTTCCCCCAAGCGCCTGAACTGCTTGAGTGGCAAAGAATGGGTTAAAGCAATGGTAGGGGTTTGGGAGTTTACCTACGAAGCCCGAGATATTCGGGACAAAAACATCCATCCTGCGGTCTTTCCTCTCGCGCTTGCCCGAAGGGTGATTGAGGTGTTCACCCATCGCGGAGAGGTTGTTCTCGACCCCTTTA
The DNA here is from genome assembly GCA_046761065.1 of Candidatus Heimdallarchaeota archaeon. Lineage (GTDB taxonomy): Archaea > Asgardarchaeota > Wukongarchaeia > Wukongarchaeales > JBHIFL01 > JBHIFL01. The sequence goes on along the minus strand of JBHIFL010000047.1, from coordinate 33,827 downwards.
ATGGAACAGGGACAACTCTTCTTGCCTGTCAAGACACTCGACGGCATGGAATTGGGATTGATCTAAATCCTACCTACTGTCAGTTAGCTCGTAAACGAGTAGCCCAAGGTCGTCTCCCCCCATTTCTTGATCCAAAAGGGTTTCTACCGTATTATGAAGTTATCTGTGCGGATGCTCACAACTTGAGAAGGTATTTACCTGATAATTCCATCGATTTGGTTTTTACTAGTCCTCCCTACGCAAATATTTTGGATCGTGAACGAACAAGCAAAAGCTTACATACATCAAAGCGGAAAGGCCCTCGGTTTAAGGTTCGGGAGCAATACAGTGATGACCCTCGCGATTTAGGCCTGTATGACCCGGATTCTTTTGTTCAAGCACTATGTTCAATTTTTACTAAGATTTATCATGTCTTAAAACCCCAGAAACGGTGTGTGATCAATGTTCGCGATGTAGTTCCTTATTTCCTACATATTTCCATTATTGAAGCACTCCACCAACTCAATTTTACGCTCCGCAATATTCTGATTTGGAATAAAAAGGCTCAGATTCAACGATTAGGCATTTTTGGGTATCCATCCAATTTTATTGCGCTCAATAGTGCCTATGAGTATATCCTCGACTTTCAATCCAACAAAGACGAATAATTATTGTTCAAAGGGGATTTGAGATGCCTATTAAACCTATACAGATGAAAAAATGATATTTGTTGGGGTATCGCAATCTCATGGTTCACCACTAATGTCCCTTTTTATAAAAGAGCAAGAACAAGTGATTAAAAGCATATGGTAAGATATTTTAAAAAATTGTTTAAATGGTTTTTAATTGTGAATGGTGAGGAATTGGCGTTGGATCTCGTTACGAAGATCAAACTGAGGATAGATCAAACGATCTATAAATAAAACATTATTTCTTTGAATTCAATCTGGATTCAATGAGGGTTAATGTCTTATTTAAACAATTGATTGATTAAATGAGAATCAGAGTTTCTTACCCAGCTCCGGTGGGTGCTGGAATATTTTCGAGGGTGTTCGAGATATCACTTTAAAACGCCTTAATCATCCTGAAATTACGGATTTTATAAAATTAAGCACATCCTTTCCACCAAAATACGATTCTTCATCACCATAAGTCATCGAAATTGGTACCTCTTTAATACGAAGCTTGTTTTTGATTGCAGCAAGGAGCATCTCGCTCTCTATCTCATAGCGTGAGCTTCGTAGCTTCATTTTTTGGAGGTGGGTTCGAAGAATTGCTCGGAATCCACACTGGGTATCATGGATATGAACCCCTGTTCGCAATCGAATTAATGCTCGGGTAATTACACTACTCAGAACACGAATCCGTGGCATGTTCCCGAACCCCACAAAAAGGCGTGATCCAATAACCAAATCGGCTTGGCCTTGAAGCAACGGAGCAACAAGGATAGGAATCTCTTCAGGTCTATGCTGTCCATCTGCATCTAAAAACACAATAATATCGGTTTTAAGGTGGTTTATTCCTGTTCTTATAGCCATTCCCTTGCCTTGGTTCCGGCGATGCGTGATGACAGTGGCGCCTGTCTTAAGCGCCTCTTTTCGCGTTTTATCTAGACTGCCATCATCAACAACTAGGATCTCATCCACAAAAGTAGGGATCCGCCGGATTATGGTTTGTATTTGTTTTTCCTCATTATAAGCTGCAATCAGCACACCTATTGTTTTTTGGTTTCCATAATAAGCATTTACCACAATATGACCACTCCAGTTTCCATGTATTATGGCATTTTGCAATGTTTTATGCATTTTTTAATATTATATGTTAATAAAATAATATTTAAGTAATATTACATGCCCATAAAATAATATTGAGTGGAGTATGAACCTGAATAAATCCACTACAAAGGTCAAAGTAAGACGTGAGAACGTAATCAACCACAACTTGTCGACTTGTACGAGGACAAAGACAAGGGACGAAGAAAAGAGAAAATTAACTGAACACAAAAGAAAGCTCTTTCATCTTGCTGTGTTGATCCTACCTGGCCTCCTTTTGTTGGGCTTTTCCAGAGAAGTCATAGTGATCCTGTTTACAGTATTAGTAATTTTAGTCTTTCCTCTAGAGTATTACCGGATCAACTATCCCGAGTTTTTCCTCAATCAATTTGCGAGAAAATCAGAAATCGGACGAATGGGGACCTATGTTCCATATATAATAGCAGGGTATCTTATTTACCTGTTTTTCGACTGGAGGATTACAACATACGCGCTTCTCATAACTGCTCTTGGAGATGCAGGTGCAGCCATCATAGGGACGAATTATGGAAAACACCGACTTCCTCTTACGAAACACAAATCGGTTGAAGGGACACTTGCTGCTTTCGGCGTTAGCTTTTTAGTGATCCTTTTGTTAGCTTTGATTGACAGATCTGTGATCATTCACCCTCTGGCGATGCTTGCTCCACTGATCGTGGTTGCTACAGACTTCATCGAAGCTCCGCCACACAACTTTCTTTCGGATAATTTTCTCAACCCAATCCTTTGTGGATTGTTCTTCTGGATAATAGGTATTCCTCCTGGGTGTGCAATCTAACTTCTCATAGGACGTTAATACGAGCTAGTAAATATTTAATTCTTGGGCAAGGATTTTTTAAAAATATATTCATTAAACACAGTGCTAACACAGTGATGCACATACTCTCTCTTTAGGAACTCTTCTCCTCATAGTTTCTTAGATCAGGAACCCATCGAATACCAAGAGAAACACGTAGGATAACTGAAATCCAAAGATTATTCAAATTTAAAAACGGCATCCTTATCAATGCTGATGTAATTAGGATTAATACCATGTTCGCAAAAGCACTCCCGAAACGGTCCCTGTGGACAAGATAGAGAGTGTCGGGTACACCCAAGGAGCTTGTTCATTTCATAATCTTATGTAGACACATTGGTCATGACCTGTAGTAAATAACCGAACAACATACTAATAGGTGTGTAGGGAATTGAATATTGAGGCGAATGATGCATATAATCTCATCCTTACTTTGCATTCTTACAGTACAGCGAAACGAAAGATCTTGCTAACCTTGGCTCACATCTATCCAAAGTCGGTTAGCGGCACTCAACTCGCGAAAATGACAGGGTACAGCACAAAAGCGAATGTCTTGTATCGAGGTCCCATAGAGGAATTGGAGAATGACAATTTGATTATAGTCGATCGGTTGACGCCGAAACTCTATTCGATTCGAATAAATCACGAGCAACATCTCATGAAACTCTTCCTTGCGCTTTGCCAAGAGGCTGGAGAAGAAATCCGTGAACAACTCCTAGACTTTATTAATGCTCGAAGGAAACAAGAATGATGGAAGAACAGCTCTCAGAAGATGTACGAAAATACTATTTACTCAGATATGCTGTAATAGTGATCGTTCTACTGAGCTCAGGGGTGATCTTAGGCGCTTCTTTAGGGTTTCGGGGCAAAAAAGGGCAGGTAGGCGTCCTCGAAGAGAAGTCTGTACCCGCACTTCACGAAGAACGTACTGCGGTGTCTGCCCCTGTTGGGGGGAGCTCGTTGTGGCTGATCGGAAGCGTCATCTTGCTTATCTTTGGGGTTTCATACACCGTATACACGAGGATCTCTATCCCCCGCTTTGTTCGTGGGTACGTGGAGGACCAAATCCCATTCTGGCCCATCACCCGCAAATATCATGACTTCGTTATCACAATGGATGACACTGCACTTCGAATCCACTTTTTCCCCAATGTTCGCCGTGGCAGGAGTGCTTTTCGTATCGATCTCCTTTTACCCTCAAGCTTGCCGGGCGAACAAGTCAGAAAAATTTGTGAACAGAATGGGATGCGATTTTCTGCTGCGGAAAATTTGGTATACATGCTTGTTACACCAGAAGAGTTGAATTTGAAACTATTAATCTTTTCCCGGGTTGTTCGTCAGATTAACGCCCTGACCCAGGCAAATGGGGGTGCTATGTAAGGGTCGTAAGGAGAAATTCGCCCTAAGGCAAGAGATTCTCTTTTTTTATAGAAGTTAAAGCAGATGCCCCCGTTACTTGGAATGGGGATTAATGTCGTTCGCCCCTGCTCCAATCGCCCGATCGACTTTTAGATCACGTCGCTGTTCCCCTCTCCGGCAGTTTTCTCATAATAACTGCTGGACCAGATCCACCCCTCTCGGAACTTGGTCGTATCGCTGCGAACTTCTTGAATATACCCTGAAACCCTCTGCGTTTCAGCGAGAAGGTGTATAGGGCTTTAATTATAAGAGCACAAGACCAATAAGAATCTCATAGGAGAATTCTTTATCTTCTCGGAAAAGCATATAAAAGACCGACCCACAAGAGAATTCGTCAGGAATCTATTTATACGGATCTGCCCTTAAAGTTGAAAAACCCCATTGGACGTAATAGTAAGGGGAGAAGCAATCTCCGATGCGCCACACATACACCTATCGCCTCTATCCTCCGAAGACCCTAAAACCACATCTCGCCCGGAAGACGATCCGATGAGGCATCATACATCTGACTAAGATCAAATGAGATATCTTAAATCAAGAATATGGTAAATTGCACCACTTCTTACAGACTGGAACCGATTTAGGAGTGTATCCTGCAAATAAGCAACAGGCGAAGCGGCGCTATAAGAGGATTAGACCCAACAAGAGTATTCCGTTTACATCCGCAAGGACTTAATCAGAGTTACACAACAAAATACGAAACTTGCCAAATTCTGAGGGCGAATCCCTGGTGAAGGGAGGTGGTGGCGGGGAGTTTGATTGCCATTAAACCGTATTGTGAGTTTCTAACGGAGTATGAAGTTTGTGAGCCGAAACTTCTTCGAACAAAAGGACGCTTCTAACTCCAACTCACCGTTCAGAAGAAAGTTCAGCCGATCTTCGCATTCAACCCCTCAAAACTGGCAGTTATCACTTGTGACGTAGGAATGGCAATCCCCCTCGTGTCTGTAGCGTGGTGGGCTGAGGCTGCCCAAGACGTGGGATTTCATGCGACCGAAGACTCGGCAATCAAAGCGCACTATACCTGCCTCCGCATGCAAATTGGGAGGAAGAAGGTGAAATGTGTCCTGAGAATTGCGAAGAAAATCGGCAACAAGGAGCAAAAGAAAGTGTGGGGTATCCTTCACAAGGCAACCATATAGGTTATCAACAAGACAATCGAACTACGGAAGAACGGTTTGAACCAGTCATCGCAGTAGGCGTCTTGAAGCACCATAAAATCCCCCAGAGAAAGGGATATCCCCGATGATAGAAGAATCATCACAAACTTCATTCTATATTCTTGTTCCAAATCAAATCTTAGCTTGCATACATCGCTTTGTGGGAAGAAATCCCTGTACTCCTCGTGAATGCGGTCTACTCCTCCCAGTTGTGTCATCGCTGTGGCACTAAAGGCCAATAAAACCAAGAGGCAATTCACCTGTGCCTGCGGGTTAGATTACAATGCCAACTTGAATACCTGTTCAGCGGAATATTCTGAACAGGTCTCTTAGGCGTATCCTACGAAATGGGCTGTCGTGACCCCGCCCCGATCTTCCACAGGGAACATCGCACAGAAAGGATCTCAGAGAGTGAAGGGGGAAGCCCTATCCCCAGTGACGGAGTAGTTCACTAAATGAACACTAGATTAAAACAAGGAAAAAGTTTTAATGTGAAATTGAGTAAAAATAAATGACCTCTTTTTGAGGAAGCCAATTACAAAAAATGTATTATTTTGCTAATTTATTGAGCAGATGTTAATAAGGGACACAGGGTTTATCAGAAGGTGATAGAAATTCTTTCGGAAGAGAAGATTTTACAGAAAAGAGGTTTAATCCCGATCCGTTGCTCAAACTGTATGGCGCTCATCGGTGTTACAGAAGAAGAATTTAAGACTTGTACACATTTTACCTGTCGGTTTTGTGGTAAAATAACGAGTATCACTCAAGTCTTGCTGGGTGCAAGGTGGGACTGGACCTTAGAGAACTAGTACCCTCTGGAACTCCGAAAAGATATTCCTCCGGAGATCCAACCTAGCGATTGATGTTTTCAAAAACTTTCAATCACTTTAACTTTTCTTCCTCACCGAAATCACGGTATAGTGAAAGACATTCCAGAATTTCATGGTCTTGCGAGGTGGTCCTGCCACCAACTAAGCGTGCCAAAACCTCACCGAGTCCTGGTCCTATCATCACGCCTTGACCACACATTCCGACCGCATTTAGGTACCCTTCAACCCCTTGAACCGGTCCTACAATCGGATTCCCATCTGGAGTCGAAGGATACAACCCCCGCCATGTGCGGCGAATTCGGATATTTTTCAGTCGTGGAAGCAATTGGATCATTCTTTTCGCGATTTGCGGTAAAAATCTGCTGGTTTCTCGCGTATCTGTTCCAACTATTGGGGGTTCGGGGGTTAAGCAAAATACAATCTGTCCTTCCCCGTTTTGGTAGAAATAATAGTTCTTGGAATACCCCCAAACCTCATCTTGCATTGGTCGAATATCAACAACCATTGGAGAAAAGAAGCGATGAACTGGTTCAGTAATCCCTGCTTCATGGGAGTCGGGCACGACCGGGATATCCACCCCTACCATTTGCGCAACATTTTTTGCATATGCCCCAGCCGCGTTAATTACCCATGGTGCTCGATAGGTGCCTTTTGCCGTGTTCACCCCAATAACTTGATTGTTCGCAGTTAAAATATCTATGACTTCTTCTTTAAACCGGAAATCAGCCCCTAAATTTTTTGCCTGTCGATAAAACGCATTGATCGCTAACAAAGGCGAAGCATTCCCATCTTCGGGGCTAAAGGTTCCCCCACGAAGTCCCTTTCCATTAATTCCGGGAATAAGATTTTGAATTTTCTCTGCATCGACCCAATCAATATTCAAACCATATTGCTTTTGAAATTGGATTGTGTCTTTCAATAACTGTTCATGTTTCTTGGTATAAGCAACAAAGGTATATCCTCCCTGATTCCAGTCAATATCATCTCCGTAACTCTCCTCCCACGTAGAAAAGATCTCAAGGGATCGTAAACATATCCAAATCTTGGCTTTATGACTATGTGTAGCCCTTAGTCCGCCTATCGCATGCTTATTATCGCCTTGGCCGACTGAAGGATATGTCTCAAGAACTAATGGCTTCAGACCTTCTTGCCCCATTGCCAAGGCAGCTGGAACCCCAATACTGCCTGCCCCGATGATAATGCAATCATATTCCACCATGCCTTTCAATCTCCCTTCACACGAGCAAAGGCTCCAAAAGGTACCTCGACAAATAGGGGACGTGATGTTCCGGGTGTTATTTGTTCGGCAGGAATTCCTTCCTCTCGGAATAATCGATTTATTAGGGAAGTACAGATCTTACCGCCACAAGCTCCCATCCCTGCCCGAGTGATGGCCTTCAGCTGATTGACATCGGTCACCCCTCGCCGAATCCATTTTCGAAGCTCACCCGCCGTTACCCGCTCACATCGGCACACAATTGCTTCATCGGGCAATTTGGGTTTGTGATAGATTTCCATAGGTTCACTAATTTCATCGGCTTGGACTTTAATGCCATTAACTAACTTTGCCATCGCACGAGGTAATTTAACCGTTACCAGCTGCGTCTTGGGATATTCCTTCAAAATTCGAGTCCGAACAACTTCAAATTCGCCAAGTTCTCCCATATTACTCATGATTGTAACCGTTTCTCCTTTGGTTGGTCCCTTCATAGCCATTTCGTATGGGAAAGTGACTAATGGATTATCTTTATCCTTTCTATAATCCACTAAAGTGATCGCAAGGCCAGGACACACAGCCACGCATCTTCCGCAGCCAGTACATGGTTTTTCTCCTTTGAAATAGGGCAATCCCGTTATCAAATCGTCAATTGTTGTAATTTGGTGTTGAGGACAGGCTGCCGTACAGGGGTCACAAGGAATCTCTTGAGTACAATGGAAAATTGGAACTACCCCCTCCTCCTGTTCGGGTATGAAGGCGCATTCTTTGGGTTCGGGTGGTCGAGCCTTCAAAATTTCTGCTTTTTTCTCAAGTTCCGCAATATTTTCTTCGATTTCAACTCCTAAAGATTCAAGGCACTTTACCGCTTCGATTCGTCCAGTAAAAATAGCAGCTGACGCCTCGGCGATCTCTTGCGCGTCGCCTGCGATCCAAACTTCTATCTCGTATTCTTTAGCTTTGTGGTAGAATTCATCGACGGGATCTAACCCCACCGCAATCAGAACCGTGTCGCAACGAAATGATTTTTCGGTCCCAGGGATGGGCTGCCAGTTATCATCTAATTGGCCAATTGTGACGGATTCCACCTTCTCCTTCCCATTGGCAGATAAAATCGTATGGCGAGTATAAATTGGAACTCCCAACCGTCTCAGTTTATCTTCATGGACTTTATAGCCTCCGCACCTTGGTAACGCTTCGACTAGTCCAACTACGTTTATTCCCGCTTGCAGCGCATGATAGCCTGATATTAAGCCAACATTGCCTCCTCCCACAATAAAAACCTGCTCTGCCGCTTTGACTAAATCGCGGTTAACTAATGTCTGAAATGCCCCCGCCCCATAAACTCCTGGTAAAGTATTCCCTGGGAACATTAACATTTTTTCTCGGGCTCCAGTAGCAATTAAAAGCTTCTGGGGTTTGACTAATACATAATCGCGATTGTTCTTGAGAACCCCAACCAATCCGTCACTAAAAATTGCAAGGGCAGTACTAGAAAGCCATATTTCTACAGTTGAAAGTGTTTTAACAGCGTTAGATAGGATGACTGCAATTTCTATCCCACGTGTCCCAGCATAGACCTCTTGAGTCGAACCAAAGAACTTGTGTGTTTGGAGAACTAATTTCCCTCCAAGTCTATTCTTATCGTCGATTAGAAGGACTTGAACCCCTTTCTCACCGAGGGTCTTAGTTGCAGAGAGTCCTGCAGGGCCAGCACCAATGACCAGCACTTCAATTTCGATTATAGGAACATTGCCAACTACAATAGGGTGATCTTCGGCGGGAAGCTTAGGTAACCCGTTACAACTCTCTATTCTCATACCTTCTTCAAGAAGAGTCATACACGATTTCATTGGTGTCCCATTGACTATGAGCAAGCATTGAGCACATTGACCATTAGCGCAAAAAATGCCTTGGGGGCTTAGATCTTTGGGATGATGCCCAAACGTCTTAACACCATTCATGAAAAGAGCAGATGAAATCATCATCCCCTCAAACCCCGTCATTTTTTCCCCATTGAAACGAAAAGTCACTCGTTTACCTTCTGATACTGTAAGGATAGGATGCTCAAGAATTCTATTTCTCATATAATCTCCTCATTGTTCCAAGCAAGATTGATATATATAATAAAACAAATTTAACCGTTTATTTCTTGCTCTTTTGAAGATTTGTTGTGGTTTAGGGTTTATAGTTTAGGGTTAGGATCATGCAAAGAGCCGTAATCTTTAAATCAAAAATTTTCTTAATTCCATAATTTTACAAACATACATCTTTCTTTCTCTGGCAAAGTAATGACTTGAAGACCGTGAAATGCCTAAAAGGCTCGTGAGGAAATCACGAGCCCAAGGTTATGATGAGAATACTCAGGATAATGAAAAATATCTCTTTTATCATATGGATTGCCCACTATCTATATGGTTCTTTTTTTATTGAGAGGCAGTTTTCCCTGCAATGGCTAATGCCTCCCAAAGAAATCTCACGAGAATCAAGAAGTACCCCAGAACTCTTACAATTTCATTTATATTCAACACTTACTCGTCCTTTTCATTTAAGCTTAAATTATGTCCTAAGGGAGGATTCGTTTTTCTTTTCTGTGATCTGTGTGAAAAATTACCTTGAGTCCGTCCCAATCGAATAATGCTCTGACTGTTCTATTAAACTAGAAATTGGTATAGTAATTGAACCTACAAGTCATTCTCAACAATACTATCAAGATACAATGGTAGTAAGAAGAGTTCTTTACACTGCTACCTTTAGTTCCCGGTTCTCTTCAGTTACAGTCATTACGTTACTTCCTCACGGATCAAGCGAAAGGGAGAGAGATTGGAGGTCGCTCGGGCAGCCACTTATAGAGGTCATGGACCGCATAGATGAAGGCCGTATCCAGCGCCGCGACAATGAGCTTGACGATATATTGTCCAGTGATCAGATCTATAATGACTTCGTTAGGGAAGGTTCCATAAAACGCAAGGGGAATGAAGATGATGGTATCGATGAGCATCGTTATCAATGATGTCACGTTATTTCGGAGCCACAAGCGCTTCCCCTTGAACCATACCTTCCAAAAATGGAACACCAAGACTTCGCAATTTTGAGAGACCAGATAGCCAACCATACTAGCTACCACGATTCTTGGAACAAGTCCGAGGACGAGTTCCATCGCTTCCTGCCCCTCCCAAAAGGGAGCCGCCGTCCAAGAGAGGGCAACCCAAATAGAGAAGACCATGACAATATTTGCGTAAAAACCCATTAGAACTGTTTTCTGGGCTTCCCTTCGGCCATAAAATTCCGTTAGCAAGTCTGTCACCAGAAAAGTGCTACTATAGATAAGAATCGCAGCGGGAACATTCCAACGGCTAAAATCCACGATCTTAACGGCCACAATATTGCTCATTAAAAGTAAAGAGATAAATCCGGCTGTCAAGGCTTCTTTTCCGTAATATTTTGCAAGTACCGCGCTGACAAGCCCCACACTCAGCGAGCCCAGCATCCATAGTCCGACCATCCAATAGCTCGTCATTCTCCACACAGCCTCCATTTCTGTTCGATTTAGTAGCACCTTTTATCTATTGTTGTCCGACCGAGTTGTGACAAGGCAAGGAGTGTAATAACACCGCGTTCCGACGTTCATTGATAATTTCAGTTGGCTAATTAATGTAAAAATACTAGATAGCCATCAAAACATTCTCATATTATGTTCACCTGGAAATAAATCGATAAAAAATGAATGAAACACCCTTGGGTTAAAGGTTCGGTGCTCTGATGGGACCTGACTAAGAAGAAATGGGAGATGGTGAATAAAAGCTGACAGTTGAAATTACGAGCCCAACGTGTTCCTACAAGAGGAAAAAGATCGAATAAAAAAGAAAATTGTAGAGAACCTTGCGAAGGAAGTGAAAGCAGTTATCAAGATAGATATCACACAGATCACTGTAATTATTGTGACGGAGGTGAACTAGTCAATGGATGAACTTCCACAAAAGGAAAAAATAAGCATGGGCTTAGCTGGAGTGGTGGTTATTAGCTGTTTTTTGCCTTGGGCAACGGTAACTTCGATATTCGGATTAATGAGTGTCTCCTCTTGTCTTCAAGGTGAAAGGTTTCTTATTGATGCCATAATGAGTCTTTTCTTTGTGGGGCTCATGTTGGGAGGCCACAAGGCTAGAAAGAACCTTACATTGATTGCAAGTTTTGTCTGCCTCGGAATCTTCGCAATCGACTTTATGCAGATTGACGAATTGACGAGGGAAATCACTGTAGAATGTGTAGGGTTTTGTTAAGCCAATGTCGGAGTCGACCTCATTTTGGGGGCCTTATCAAACGTAGGGTTAATAATTCTTAGTCTAACTTCGGACATAGAGGATCCAGAGGAATTGAAAATCCCTGATGCTATCACGTTAAACATAACATATTGTCCAGGGTGTGGGAAACAAAACAAACGAATTGATAGGTTTGCGTAAGCTGTGGGACCCGACTAGAACCCTATTAGAAGGAGCTTCAAATACGCATAGTGTTTGTGAGCATTAATTTTTATAGTATAAATTTATGGCATTCAATATAATAATGGTATCACTTCATTTAGATTTCTGTTCATCTTTATAGTATTATTCATAACTCAAAATAAGGATGAAGAAGTCGAGAAGAGAGAAAAAGCTATTATAAAGACTATTATGAAGCAGAAAAAGCATCAACGAGCTAAAAGATTATAATCACCCCAATTTTGGTTTTGGGAGAGATAGCATTACAATTTTTATAATGAAGGAATGCTCCAATAGCATCAATTTCCAAATATTTTCCTTTGTTCTCTAATTTTTTATTTGGTATGGCTTGATCATTATCGATTTTTTTTTACATCTCGAAAAGCGGTGTAAACTTAAAACTCACATGAGAGCAATTCTTGATCTTCTAAAAAATGTTATGAATATGTTAGATAAGGACTCTAGATGATTGAAGAAACGCGCAAACTAAGTTGGAAGAGCTACGAACGGACTAATACACCCAAAAAGAACCTACCAGTCACGTTTCTCTCTGTTTTGATTCTCTTCTAACCATATAGTCCTGTTTTCTTGAGAATTTGGCGAAGTCAGGGTTGGAAAGTGTTCCCAAGGAGAAAAAATTAGGCACCATGTTGGTGACATATTCTTCGCTAAAGTACAATATTAGTAATAAAACCAAAAATCCCTTCCATTTCTCATTGTTTCTTTATGGTTCCCCATCATTTGTTTTAATGCTGAAATTCTCAGTGTCGCCATTAGCAGAACAGAATATACTGATTTTTTATCATCGACCAGTTTTTATAGAAACCAATGCTGCAGATCACTTAGCAAGTCTTTCACCCTCTTGCATCTCCTCTTAACTACCTTCGCAAGAAGTTGCTGACAAAGAACCACAGATTTGCTGGGCGTTCAGCTAGGCGACGTATGAAGTAAGGATACCATTGTGTGCCGAACGGTACGTAGATACGCATCCTGTAGCCCTCTGCGGCAAGCTGCTCCTGCAGCACCGTGCGGATGCCATAGAGCATCTGAAACTCAAAGCAATCATGTGGGATGTTATTCTCAGTGGCATAGGATTTAGCCACCTCGATGATTTTTATGTCGTGAGTAGCAATGCCGGGGTATCCATGGTTTTCTTTCGCCGCCTTGAGCAGAATTTTCATCTGTCGTAAGTAAGCGGCATCCACATCACGCTTCTTAGGATAGGCGACGCTAATCGGCTCTTTATAGCCCCCTTTGCACAGGCGTATGCCAGCGGATTCTCCAACAAGCGTGATAATATCCTTTTCACTGCGGTAAAGGTATGACTGGATCGCTATCCGCACATTATTGAAGTTTTCAGCCCGTAGGTCGTGGAACAGGTCAATCGTGCGTTGGGTATAGCTGTGATTCTCCATGTCAATAGTAACGTAGATATCGTGCTCGCGGGCTGAATGGAGGATACGCTGCATGTTTTCGAGACATAGCTGTAGGTCAATGTCTAACCCCAACGCGGTAAGCTTTATTGAGATCCACGATAGGAGTTTCTCCCGCGAGATTCGCGTAATTAGATGAAGATAGGCATTAGTGGCATGGCGTGCTTCGTCCAAGTTGGTAGTGCTCTCACCGAGGATATCCACCGTGGCAAAGATACCTAAACTATTCAACCTGCGGATGACCTCAATTGCCTCATCTTCTGTCTCCCCAGATACGAAGCGCCGCGTCACCCGCTGGGCCAACCTCCTCTTCATAACAACGTCTCTGGCCCATTTCGCATGCGAAAGGTAGAGCAATAGTGCACGGAGCATAGGTTAGTCCTCCCTGTTGATTGTCAATGGGTTTGACTAATTATTATAATTTAAGACTTATATCTTATAAATTTAATATTTAAAAAATCTGATAATAATTTTATCTATAATTTCTAAATTTATAATAGGATACAAAATTTCGCTTATAAGCAAGGAATATAATCAATCGCTTATCCTTGTGAAATGTTCAAAAAGGTATTTAAAAGGATTAAAACTATTTTTAACCTTTAATCATGCCTATTTAATAAATATATTGACATAGTACTCCTAAATGCTTCAAAATAAATCGTTTTGAAACAGAAAAGCTAACCTTGCAGTAATGCAGCAAATCCTCTTTCTGTGAACTGTTCTGTTGAAAGGACGGAGCTTCACTCTCTCTCTGCCTTTTGTGTCTGAGATCACGTCGATTTCCTGTTAGGGGATGCCATACGCCGACTAGATGGCTATATGGGGAGGTGAGCACCCTCTGGGCTGGTTCACATGGTTTCCTATCCCAGGCAAGGAGCCAATCCTATTTCTCCAGCTCTACACGCGAAACTTGTACACTCGAACTGGGTTTTCTGTCCATGCCGTTGGGTAACCTTCCTCTTTAAGAGAGAGCATCTGATGCGTTCTATTGTTGGTGGGGAAAAGGCATTTAAAGGGTCGCCTTCATCCCTGCTCCAAGGAGCGGCGTCTTCTGCGAGGTGTTATATGATAAAAAGAGTTTTCATATACATACTTGAAGATTGATATGTTGAGATCCAAATGAATGACATAAAATTCATTGTTCATTCACAAATTAAACCAGAGACTATAGAAGCACGAGTTTATCAGCAAACAATCCTCGCAAGTTGCGCCAAGGAGAATACTTTGGTTGTTTTGCCAACCGGTTTAGGTAAAACGACAATTATGCTTTTAATTGCTTTACTACGCTTGAAAAAAAACGCTCAAGGGTTCGTTATAATTTTAGCACCTTCAAAACCCTTAGTAGAACAGCATAAGGAGACATTTCAGAGGATCCTAACAGATCCCGAGATGGTTCAGAGCTTAACAGGGGAGATCGTGCCAAAAAACCGACAAGCTATTTGGAAAAAAGCGAAAATTGTGATTGCTACTCCACAGATCGTGCAAAATGATATAATTTCAGGCATAGTCCGTCTTGAGAAGTGTATCTCCTTGGAAATTGATGAGGCCCATAAAACGCGAGGGAATTATGCTTATGTTTTTGTTGCCAAGACCTACTTAAAACAAGCTGAGAATCCCCTTATTTCCGCATTTACTGCATCTCCTGGTACTTCGTTTGAAGAGATTAAATCATTATGTGATATATTAGACATCAAAAACATTGAATCACGAACAGAAAAAGATCCAGATGTTCAGCCCTATGTCCAGCCTGTAGAAGTAGAACTAATCCGTGTAAAGCTATCCAAGGAATTTCAAAACCTACAAAACCTATTGAAGCAATGCATAGCCGATCAGCTGAAACTTTTAGAGGAAAGTGGATTTCGACTCTCCTTAACTAAACTTCGAAAAAAAGATGTCTTAGAGGTGCAAAAAAAGATCCAACAGAAAATTCAAGATGGTGTTCAACCTTCATCCTTCCATTTTGAAGCCTTAGGTGCTGCAAGCAATACAATTCGGCTACTCCATGGAAAAGAACTTCTCGAAACTCAAGGGATAAAGGCGTTTAGTGGATATCTAAATAATCTTACTAAAAGAAAGCAGACCCAAGCGCTCCGCAATCTGATAGATAATACTTCCTTTAAAAAAACACTTTATTATACCGAAAAACTAGCTGAAAGAGAGCATCTTCATCCGAAATTTAGAAAAGTAAAGGAAATCATAGTCCGACAATTTGTACGGAATCCAAATTCTCGAATTCTAATCTTTTCTCGATTCAGGATAACCTTAAAACTTCTTAATCAAGAGTTAATTGGGGATTCCACGGTAAAGTCCCATATATTCATAGGCCAAAAGTCAAAAGACCAGGATCGTGGAATGACCCAAGAAGAGCAGTATTCAACACTAAAAGCATTTAGAGATGGAATAATCAATGTACTTTTAGCGACAAACATTGGAGAAGAGGGAATTGATATTACAACCTGCGATCTTGTGATCTTTTTTGATGCCGTCAGCCCTATCCGAACCATTCAGCGTCGGGGTAGAACTGGTCGAAAATTTCCCGGAAGAGTCGTTGTTTTAGTAACTCAAGGGACACAAGAAGAAGGTATCTACTGGATTTCAAAGAGGAAGGAGAAAGAGATGTATAAGATGATGAAATTGGTAGAAGATTATTCGAAACAGCTGAAAATCGAACGAACGCAGCGGACCCTTGATAAATTTGTCGAAAAGGACATTTCTATTGAAGAACACAAAGATAAAGGCATAATAGTTGTTGATCGACGAGAAACAAACTCTGCTGTTGTGAAACAGCTCTATAATCTTGGTTTTAATACGAAACTCAAACAGCTTCTAGTAGGGGATTACGTTATAGGTGACGTTGCGATTGAACGAAAGACCACTGAAGATTTTGTTCAAAGCATTTTTGATGGTAGGTTGTTCCGAGAAGCAAAGAACATGGCTGGGATGTATGATAGGGGCGTTCTCATCATTGAAGGGGAAAAACCTTTCACTTCTCACCGAGCAATTGATCAAAAGGCGCTTAAAGGAGCGATTGCGAGTCTTTTTATTGATTTTAAGCTAACTATTTTACCTTCAAGAGGGCCTGAAGAGACTGCTGATTTGATAGCAGCGATAGCACGAAGAGTTCTAAGCCCAAAAACACAAATTCCACGGATTACAACAGAAAAGGTTCCCATAGCCTTACCTGAGCGGCAAAAGCGAATCATTGCGGCTTTTCCAAACGTTAATTCAGTTCTTGCAACACGACTTCTTCATGAATTAAAAACTCCCAAAAACATTCTTCTCGCATCAAAAGAGGAGTTACAAATGGTTAAAGGGGTGGGTCCAAGCATAGCAGCGATAATTCGCGAGATAGTAGATAGTAAGTACTCCGAATAGGCATTAACAATTGAAATAAATTTATTCTCTTTTATCCGATAATTTGGTCAAGAGTTGCATACAATCGAGAAGTTCTTTCAAATATGTGAGAAGCTCCATTCGTTGATGTTCCTTGTCTTTTGTTATTTCAGGAATAATTTCTCTTAATTTGGAGAATAATGCATTGAAAACATCTGAAATAGTACTTTCTTGATAGATTTTTGCAATTTCTTCTTGATCCTTTACTATAACCACGCGCCGGTCACAATTTGGACAGAAAATCCGGTCTCCTTCACGAAACAAGAGGGTTTTGCATTCTGGACAGGTTTCACTTAGTAGTGTTGCACCACGTTTTAATAAATCTGCCATGTGTCGTATTTTATCTTCGCCTTTTTGTCCCATTTAAAACATACTCCAGTTCAAACTATCATTGAAGTTTAACAAACTTCTTATTGAAGTATTGAAAGTAAAATTTATTTTACTAATAATATAGCTGGAGGGTACACATAGTTTTTTTTCTTCGTAACAGTCGTGTGGAGGAATATGGTGATGACTGACGAAACAACAAAAAAAATGGAACAAGCTAAAAATATCTTGCGTATGATTGCTGAAGATCAAGCCGTTCCGAAAAACATTAGACGTGCTGCTAAGAAGGCGATAGAAGAACTGGAATCTGGAAAGGTAACAGCAGCGGTGAGAGCTAGTAACGCGATA
The DNA here is from genome assembly GCA_046761065.1 of Candidatus Heimdallarchaeota archaeon. GTDB lineage: Archaea > Asgardarchaeota > Wukongarchaeia > Wukongarchaeales > JBHIFL01 > JBHIFL01. The sequence continues at coordinate 16,637 of JBHIFL010000047.1, read as the reverse complement.
AGTGGGTTGGATGAGGCAAGTCAAGATCCTAACTGTCCTCTGCATGCTCGAACAAAAATATGGCAAGCAGTTTCAGTTTTGGAAACAATAACCGACTAAAAATAAAATTTTATTTTGATACTTCAGATTTTTGACATTCTTTTTTTGGTCGGCCGCGGGCTCTCCTAGCCCTCTCTTCACTCTGCACCCCTCCTCGAGCAGGGTCTATCTTGGCCCCTGGCCTTTACCGCTCTATTGAAAAGTCGCCGACAAAATACGCCCTTCATGTACTACACAATCCAAGACGCCGCAAGACGCAGGCGTGAAAAACCCGTCCCTCCTAAAAACGGAGGGAAGGGGATTATGTATCATTTCTTAGAAATGTGAGATAGTGCTCCTTTTGAGAAGGTGTGAGCCACCAAGGCCACCGATACAGCTCTCCTAGCATATTCGGCAGAGCAGCAACATTAAAACTGTCAGGAATTTCCCCGTGCTCGTTTAAGATCACCGCAGCATTTAAAATTTTCTTTGCATTTTCCCAAACCTTTCCTCCATTTATCATATTGGCAAGCTGGTTAGCTTGCTTCAAGGACAAGCTCTTCGCATCAATTTCCAACATATCCTCTGCAATGATCTGTCGGACTTCCTCCGCAGCTTTGTAAAGCCTTGCTTCCCCTGAAGGGCGGGTTTGTTCCCAAGAGATAAGAAACGTTTCCATTTTCTCTTTAAGGATGCGTTTTTGGTTTACCGTAATATGGACGCCCCTCAAAATAATCGTTCCGAGACAGAATGCAAAGCTAGGGTTTTTAGAAATTTCAAAGAGGCGAGAAAGGAAGAAGTCAAATCCTAATTGATAGGCGGCTTTTAATTCCCGGGTTTGAACTGGATCTTTCAAGAGGTCTAGGGCACTCTTTCGATATTTATGGCAAAAATCGTTCCGCAACGATCGATCCAAAGGGCACACAAGGCAAAACTCATCTTTATGCGAGAACGTCGTTGGTGCATCATAAAAATGCCTTAAGTTAAGAATTTCCCGTATCTCATCATCTACGAAAATATGAGCAATTTCACGGGGCTCTTTGCTAAAGAACACTTTACAACGCTCAGAAATTACTGGATCAGCTTTACAACGCTTGAGAATTATTTGATGGGCACAAAAAGCAGTCAATTCGGGAGCAGGGACTTTTTTTTGCTGTGCAAGTTCCAGAATCTCCTTGTATACAATTTGCGGATATGTAGAATAGTGATTAAGTCTTGTGTGAAGTTCAACTTTTGTTTTTTTCTTCCAATACTGTTTTGCCAAAATAGTTGCGTCGCTCAGGATTGTAATACTCTTCATACAAACCCCACATTCGTCAAAAAACCAACACTTCATATGATTTCCCGCATTTATGATATCTCGCTCTTGCAGTGGCTGTGCCTGTATAATCTCTAGCTTATTTTGTTTAGAAGGAACCGAAAGTGTCCCAGCTCCTTTGGTCAGATTTCCACTTTCAAGGCGCCTAGGGGTGTCGATTGTTCGTTCGATAAGATCCATCGTTTCACTATAACTGCTTCGCGGCTCTTGTGCGATCACTTGGAAAGTTCGTAACGATTTTTCAAGAAGCGGAGGAGGGTTCTTCCGGAGCCAGGTCTCCAGTCGCGCTTGTTCCTCCATAGAGATGATCGGTTTTGATTGCGTTCGGATTTTAATTGTATCACGACCTTTGGTGGTCAAAAATGCTTCACCTGGGTCTAAACGAGCCAATTCCCATAAATCTGCGTCCACCAATGCAGCAACCCGTTCACTCCCCGGTCCTGGAGTAGTACCAAATATCAGCTTGGTATGACACCCTGCAAGTATAACTTTTGACAGAAGTTGGGGTTGGGCTGCAATAAAGACCAATGACATCCCAAAGCCTCCGAGAGCCCCCAAGAACGTTTCTGACGTGGTTCCATCAATCGCTGTCGGTTTGTTGAAAACTTCCGGGGCGAGGAGTTGTGCTTCCTCAATAATAATGATGTTACGCTTGGTATACTGCCCCTTTTTGCGACGGATTGCCCCTTGGAAGAGAAACAGCAAAAAAAACTCGAGGAACACTTGAAGGAGTTCTCGTGGGGTCTCCTGTTCCTGAAGGATCTTCAGGTCGATAATAATGTTATGAGTCAAGAGATCCTTCGGGGTGAGGGTGGTTTGTTCAACATAGAACACCTGTCGCAAGGAACTTTGATACAGATCTATGAGACGGTTCAGGAGTGCTTCAACGGTGAGTCCATAGTGGTCATACTCATCTATAAGACGATGCTCCTCCCGGTTCAACTTTTCACCTTGATCGCGCCTCAGCTTGAGTTGAGATTTAGCTTGTCCCAAGTCTTTCCACAATAATTCTAAACTACTGAGTAGTTCAAGGAGCGTCCCACCCCTTCGTAACACTCGCCGGACGGCTTGCTGAAGCATCCCTCTCATCTTGGGGGTGAGTTCTCCTTCCCCACGAATGAAAGTTCGAAGGATCTTCATCACCCATCCCAAGATGATTTGTTCGTCGAGACCGAGCGTTTCACACCAATCAAGGAAATTGATCCCAATCGGAAACTCCTTAGACCCTGGACGGAGCAAGATAAAGCCCTCTTGGATTAGATCAGTATATTCTCCAGCTGTATCTATGATTAATACCCGATTTTGCCAATTCCGGGTGAGTTCAGGGATGAATGCTCGAACAGTGCTACTTTTCCGATGACCAGTGATTCCAGTGATAAGGATGTGGGAGCGCAACTCAGCATCGGTGAGGTAGATCTCCTGCTGATCTTCGTCATATCCCAACAAGTACCCTTCAGCGGGATACGGGTGAGTTCGGATAGTCCTTCCACGACTATAAGAAACTGTTGGTGCTTTTAATACCTCCCGACTGAAAATATCCCCTGTAGGGACGTTTAACAGTCGGTTGAGTGTAAGCGAAGACATACTAACTTTCTTACCAAATGTCTGGTTATTGAAGTGATCAATGGTTTTTCGGGCGCCGACCTGTTTAAACGAAAATTCCTTGTTCACTACCGCCAGTAGATGTTTCGCGCGTTTAGGCGTAAGAATGCGGACTGTCACCTTATAATACCCATATATCTTCCCTCGCTGATGTTCTGCAATTTGCACTTCTTGTTTAGTGATCAAATGGTAATCTTCCGTCCATGTCTCCCCTCCACGCCGTTTCTTTTTCCGTAGGCGAGTGGAACCCGGACGAGTGGGTTGAAATAGGATCTGTACTGCCAAAGGATAGAGGGGCGGCTGGCTCTTTTGGACGATTGCTTGCACTAGCTCCATGAGGTGTTTTCCTTTTTGTAATATTTCAACTACTTGCACCGGGTACTGACGGTTGGTGGCTTGGGGCTCATAGAGGGAAACAGACGGCTTTAGTTCAAAGGCAAGTGTATCCAGCGAGGCCAGCACCCACTGAGTCGGAGCCTTAATAGTTCTAAAACAGTTCATCGACAGATGATAATCTGACGTGATGTTGCCCAACAGAGCGTTAGCATACGATTCCAACTTTGGTTTGTGGATTAACGAGCGTTTTATCACGCCCCAGTGGGTTTCAACTCCTTTTCGAGACAAGAACAGTTGAAACATGTACCGTGCCGTGAAATCCCGCGTTTTGGATAAGCCAATGAGGAATTGTTCGCCAGTCCGTTCTGAAGGATATTCGGTTTGTTCATAGAATTGTTTGCGAATTGCCAGCTTCGACCCCTTACTCTGTCAGAACCATCAATTAAAAAGTTGGGTCAAATTCCTAAATTTTGTTTCGCATAATTTCTACATCATATACGAACAAACCGCCTCCTCCTACAAACTTCTTTCATCGCTCACCACCCCTTCTCTATGTTCCTCCCACCACTGTTCCTTTCCATAATTATTCTTTATTCCGAATTACATACTCATTTTCTGCCTATTCATATAAGTGAAAGGGCATTAAAGTTGACACTTGCATTCAATGTAGCTAAATAAGATAAACCACCCTTATTTATATAGCTTATTTCTTCTAATAATTCACATTTCTTTGGTGTTAATTCACAAGGTTTCCATTGTAGATTTTTTACGCTAATTCACTTGATTGGATCTATTTTATATGTATTGGGTATCAGTGTCGCTTTTCCTCTTTGATTCCTCCTCTAATTCCATTAATTGCGATATTAACTTTTCATCTAACTGAGATGCGCTTTTATTTAGCTTATCTGTAGACATTTTAAGGTCTAACACTTTATTGAGCGCATTAAGAACCGTTAAAGTTGCTGAATAATCAGGTACTGTTGCAATGCACTCACCTAGGATAGCAAGACATTGTATACCATGGTTAGTTGCTTCAAGGAGGGAAAGCGCAATTGAGCCGTAGACAGCACCTTTAGGCATAAAGTTAAGATTTTTCTTCTCTATCCGCTCCCGAATCGCTTCTTCATTGAATATGCAATAATATTCAGCGGGACCTCCCCTTCCTCTCCTATTTGTTGGTAGTCCCCCAATAATAACAACTATAGAAGGGTTTTTGGACTGGTACCAACCCATAAGTTTTTCAATGACCTCTCCAAGGGCTTCTTGAGGGATGGTGATATCACAAAGTACCAATCCCAGGTCAGTTGACTCATACAGACGAATAGGTTGTTGAATCACTCCATTTTTGACAGTAGTTAGCGTAGGAATTCTCTTTACTTGAATGTAACCTTTTTCCTTAAGATTCAATTCATCAATCAGGTGATAGGACGCAATCGATGCGACCATGCCTGAGCCAGTAAAAGCTTGAATCACTGGTTTTCCTTCAAGATTCAATTTTTCTTTTTCTCTTATAATTACAGACTCCATATTGAACTTTATACATTAACAGTCAGTAAAGTCTTTTGAATTCTTCATCTTTTCCAAAAACTTGATTGATGAAATCTGTATTTTTCTGGGTAACTTGATTTTTGATAATATGTATTAGTTCTTTTGAGTTATATAATGGAAACCATTTATCTTCAATAGGATCAATAATATCTCTGACTTTTCGTCGTTTTCCTTTGGCCCAATGGATCTCCATACCTCTCCCTCCAAGATATTTAATAAGGCTCTTTTTGCTTTTTATTGGAAATTTTACCCCCCTTATTCTTCTCAGGATTGAGGCGGTGCCCCAAACAGGCCCATATTTCTTATTCCATTGTGTAATTACCTCTACAAGGGCAGGTATTATCTTTTTACCCCCAAGGTTCCTATGCATTTGATTTATTTCCATCTGTACAGCATCGATATTTTCTCCAAGGTTACTAATAGACGCGATGATGTCTCCTCCAATTAATGAAGGTTCAAAGTATTCTGCTAGCCAAGTTTCGAATCCCTCTTTTTCTAATGCTTCAATTATGAGGTTTATTACTTCAATTCTACTTGTTTTACCTGCTAAAGTTCCTAAATAAATATCTGGCCCATTTTTCTTTTCCATTCCGTGTAAATCAATAATTAGAATGTCACTATGTTTCTTTGTAAGCTTTTGAATGAGTTTTTCAAGTTCCAACCTAAATGGTGATATCTGGGCCAACTTTGAAGGGAGGTTTAAATCTAACATCTGACGAGACAATGTTGAAATGAAGACATGAGCTCTTGTCTTTACTCCAACCCTATAAGCTATTTCTCCCGTAAAGAGGTCTGAAGATGGTCCTTGAGCATGTGGAGCTGTAAGAACAACATTAATACTTCCTAATTGGTAAATGAACCCTTTTATTGTGTCATCTGTTGCTTTACTTGCGAATTCAAGTTTTTTTTTGAAATTGGACACAGAACCATCCCACCCAAACGAAAGATTATATACAGAATGCTATTTAGTTTCTTTTATAATATGACTTAAAATTTTTGGGGATCTAAGACAACACAAAATTTTCGGTAGTTCCTCGTTTATAAAATCTGGAGGAGAATAGATTGGATTTAACTGATCTATGTAATAAATATACTTTACTTTGTGGAATCGAAGAAGAATTTCTTCTTCTTTCTAAAGAAGGTACACTTGCACCACTAGCAGACGACGTAATGAGGCAAGCTGCAGTAATTTTAAGTAGAGATACAAATCGTTTACGCTCTTTACGTCTTAAAATACGAGCCCTTGATCCTGAACCCTCAAGAACCCAAATAGAATACGTCACCCTTCCAGTAGAGCTCGAAATGTTGAAGGAATGTGTTAGCGAAGGTCGAAGGCTCCTTATTGATGCAGTTCACGAGTTAGGGGGTAAAGTTCTAGCACATAGTATCCACCCGATTCAAAGCGATCCAAATCCTCTAGTAGGTGTACATATCAATGTATCGGCGCGAAAAGGGGGGGGAAATACCTTTATGACCCCAGAAGAGATGTTAATAGTATATAATCACCTCTGGAATCATCTTCCTGAACTTATCGCATTATCAGCGAATTCTCCAATATATAGAGGAACTCGGAACAATATTGCAAGCAACCGAATCGCCAATAGTAGTGTTCTAGAAACAAACCCCCTTGGCAGATTGGAGATTCCTGAAGACAGGCCGCAACTTGTTCAGGCAAGGTATTATGGTAGATTGCGCTATTCCTTCCGGATTAGTACCTCAACAGATAAACGCCGCATAATAACCAATTCTGCCGGTAATCGCCTTGTAGATATCACTCCGCGTGGACCATCAACAAATATTGATCAAGATCAAGATGAATCTCCTATACGGAACCGAATTGAAACACGAATTTTTGATGTTCAGCCACGAATCGAAGCATTATTGGATCTTACTTACATAATTTGTGGCCTTACATTGGAAGCATTGGATTTAAAAGCCACCAAAGCGATTCGGTCTGATCCTTATCATGCAGAGAACAAACAACGAGCCATTCGATGGGGACTAGATGCTACATTTATCAAGAATGGACAACAAGTTTCTGCACATGAAAGCATTCTAAAAATGCTTGAGCGAACACAACCCCATCGAGAAGCCTTGAATTTGGAATTAACAAGCCACCTTTCCAACGTAGAACCTGAGATTTGGCAAAAAGAAGATTTAAAAATCCGAGCAAGCACTCCACGTTTTGAAGAATTAAGGAGTCGTGGAAAAAATATCCTTTTAATTCGTATAGGAAGTCCCAGAACCGCTGTTGACCAGAGAAGTGGAAGGCAATACAGAGTTAAGCAAGGAACACGACTCATGGGAAGATTGTCTGCTAACTTTCAACTTACCTATACCGAAGAAGCGGGTCTGGTGGTGGGTTTTCAGGATATAAAAATAATTAACACCTTAGTAATAAATGGAACATCTCTTCCTCTCCAAGCAGAAGACAATATTGAGCGAGCTTTATCAGAAGAAGAATATATTTTAAGTCACTTTCTTGGGCGAACACTCTTCTAAAAAGATCTAAACTATGGGATATCCATGGAGGTAAATGTAGGGGTTTCAAACTTAAAAGAAACAACCAGAACTTTAATTGTACGTATGATCGGATATGGAACCTTTCTTCGGGATATAATTCAAGATTTAGCAGCTGAAAGAACTCCGAAACCTTGGGGTGAGAAAATAAAAGTTCTAGGAACGGTCAAAGTACAAGGATTTAGGCGTCTTTGGCCCGGAATATCAAACTATCCTATCATTCAGAAGGCAAAAAAATATTTCTTTTTTGGGATTTTATTTGAAATCAATAAAAGCCAACTTGTACGCTTTGATCAGATTGAGGGAGTTCCTACCCTTTACACTCGCGAAATTATAAATGTCCAGTTTCAAAGAAACTTAATTACAGCTTTTATATACATTCCAACAGAGAATATGTTACACCACACTTTACAAGAATATGAATTGCTAGGTAAGAAGCCAGGATTTGATGATTGGAGAGACTTTTTGCGAAAAACATTAGCTCCTGAGGAGTTAAATGTCTTTCCAGAGATTTTCACTCATTGATGTTTTTACAAAATATCTTGGATATCCGATGAAAGATAGAACCGTTTCGGGTAAGAAACTAGACTTAGAATTAAGTCCCCCATGATACCAAAAGAAATATACCCGTAAAAAAGTTAATCTCTACTCCTTTGAAAACGATTTAAGTTTGTTGGCTGAAAATCAAGTCAATATTCATACTCGCATGAACAACTCTGCAGAACATGAAATAATTTCTTTTTGTTGGATAATATAGGTTTTTCTGAAAATGGTGAAAAGGCTTCTTGTGAAAGCAGAAGGGAAAATTGCTCACATGGAATTGCAATTGAACGAAGCAGGGTTCGTAGTAGCTTACGGGGGGTCTTGGGACGGTGCAGGACCGGTTACAAGTTGTCCTGTCAGTACCGATTCTCACTCTAAAAGATGGACTTCAATCTTGTCTTCAGCTGTTCTAAGGCATCTAACTCGTATGCGTCTTGGAGGTTTTTCTCGACCCTTTGACCATATTCTCTTATTTACTTCAGGTGCAATTATTATATTGGTTGCCTTCATATGGCGTTGAACAAATTCCCTGAGGATTCTAATAGCACGAGGTGCTCTTTTTACACGCTTTGAATAAGTTAGTTTGGGATAGAAAGGGATCGTATAAATTCTTTCTTCGATAACGGTTTCTTCTACTGCCAAAGCTCTCAGTCCTTCTTTATTACCTTTATATCACATGAAACGCTTAGTTTACGGTTTGATTCTTGTATTACGCCATTGCCTCTTTTTGGGGTGAGTTCGTACATTTCCTGCGGTTTTCGCGATTATCCATACGGGAACTCCTTTATTTTGTGCTGTTTTTTTTGCCATTCTTATTTTTTTGGCCAAAGATTTGTTTCTCGCCATTTTGAGTCCTTCTTTTCAGTGTGGCAATTATTATTTACTCCATTGGTTATGTAGCCGTAGCCAAATAGGCCTAATCTTCACCTACTGGAAGGTAGTCCTGCCCCTCTCTTATCCGTTCAATTTTTTTTTGATTTTTCTTAATATTTGTTACAATTATTTGACCTTTAATTTCTAGTTGCATAAGTGTATTGTTTATTTCACTTTCTGACACGTTATTACTTTTCTTTACGAGAAGTCGTTGAAGGTCTGTATCCAACATAACTCCCTTTCTTGACTCTAGTAGGTCGAGGACGATAAGGTGGAGGGGTGTACTTCTCCACAGATTTTTTGGCAACCGTTTTCTCTCCAATTCAATTAAACAAAAGTTGGTTTTGATTCTACAGGGACAGTTCTCTTAAACTCATGGACTACTCGTTCGTACCATTCAAGCATTTCTTTTGTAGCGGTGGGATGTATCTTTTTCAAGGCTTCTTCAAAATCAGACAGTTTTACGTTTTTTGCTTTCAAGCCACGTTTTCTCAGGGCAATCATTCCCGCCTCTCGGCACAGAGCGTTTAAATCTGATCCAACAAATCCTTCGGTCATACTCGCCAGGTTCTTTATACTAACATCGGGAGCTAAGGGCATATTTTTTGTGTGAATTTTGATGATTTCTATTCGCCCTGGCAATTTTGGCGAAGGAACGTATATGAGTCTATCGAATCTTCCGGGTCGTAGTAATGCCGGATCCAAGATGTCGGGTCTATTTGTGGCTGCCAAAACGACAACATTTTGAAGGTCTTCCAACCCATCCATTTCTGTTAATAGTTGACTTATTACTCTCTCAGTTACATGACTGTCTCCAAATCTTGAGCCCCTTCTTGGTGCTATTGAATCAATCTCATCAAAGAATATGATGCAAGGCGCCGCCATTCTTGCTTTTCTAAATACTTCTCGAACAGCCTTCTCACTTTCTCCGACCCATTTACTCAACAATTCTGGTCCTTTTACGCTGATAAAGTTTGCTTCACTCTCATTCGCTACAGCGCGTGCTAATAATGTTTTTCCACAACCCGGAGGGCCAAGTAATAATAATCCTTTGGGAGGTGTTATTCCAATCCTATGGAATAAATCAGAACGATTGATTGGCCACTCCACGGCCTCAATGAGTTCTTGTTTGACTTCTTCCAGCCCTCCGACATCTTCCCATTTCGCTTGGGGCACTTCTATGTAGACTTCTCTAATAGCAGTAGGTTGGATCTCCTTCATCGCGTTTACAAAGTCGTTCATTCGCACCTCTAGTTTTTCTAGGACTTTGGGGGGGATGACCTCCTCATCTAAATTAATTTCAGGTAAATACCGTCGCAGGGCTTTCATTGCGGCTTCCCGGCACAATGCAGCCGTATCAGCACCAACATATCCATGAATTGCCCTAGCGAGAGTTTCAAGGTTCACATCCTTAGCCAATGGCATTCCACGTGTATGGATTTGAAGAATTTCGAAGCGCCCTTTGATGTCAGGCACACCGATTTCAATCTCTCTATCAAATCTTCCAGGCCGCCTTAACGCCGGATCTACCGCATTAACCCGATTTGTTGCAGCAACAACTATCACTTGTCCTCTGGTTTGTAACCCGTCCATGAGAGTCAATAATTGTGCTACAACGCGTCGTTCAACCTCTCCAGTTACCTCTTCACGCTTGGGTGCAATTGCATCAAGTTCATCGATAAAAACGATTGAGGGGGCGTTTTCTTCAGCTTCCTTGAATATCTCTCTCAGTCTTGCTTCACTATTATGGACAATTATCCCATTCGTTATGTAATTATGATGGCTAGGGACTTCGAAATCATATACATGTGCTTTCCCATGCTCTATATCTCGAATAGGTGTCCATATGATCTCCATGTTAAGCAATTTCTGAATTAAGTGTAACTTGGCCTGATCTAGTCCTTTTTCGTGTAACAACTCGTAGGCGGTTTGGAGTTGTTCGCGTGTCAGGCTTCTCACACGAGGCTTGATTCGATATTGTCGGAACTCCTGATGTGTAATTCCTGCCTCTTTTCCGATCTCATAAATCCATTGAGCGACTGGGATTCGATCATAGTTAGGATTGATATGACTTATTTCATATTCTTGTTTAAGTCTCTTCAATTTTGAGCTATGAGTGAATGAGATATGGCTACGGAATCTTTCTATTGATCCGAAATCAGATATATAAAGGCTCCAAATTTGATCTCGCTCCCGATACCCCATGGTGGAGAGAATACCAAAGCGGAGAAGACAAAGCTTAACTCCCTCAACCAGCTCTTTACTCTTGGAGAGGTAGATGATTTGTATAGCTCGACCTTTCTTCTTGGACTCACTAGTAAGTTGAATTCCTCCATCCGCATCGAATAATCCCTGCAAGTATGCAATTAACATCTGATCGGGCAGCGTTAGAGCGTAAGAAGGAACTTTCACGTGAGAAGATTTTTCCGAGTAGGGAATTCCCAAATTACTCAGTAAATCACCGATTGGTCTCGAGTTAAAGTAAATTGCTTCTTCATAGCCTGAATCTGACTTAAGAGTTATACTAAAGGTTGATTTTATAGCCTCCGAATAACGATTCCGAATGGCATTATCTTTCGTAGTCAAAATTATTTGTGTAACTGTGCTTGTAGGGTGGGAATAGCGCAGATGCCCGTGTCCTGTTAAGAGACCGAGGATGTACATCAAATCTGTTGTCATAAAAAGTGGAATTTGTTGTTCAGGAGCTAATCGCAAGAAATTCTGTTCTTTCTCCGGGAACAAATTGTATAATTTTTTTATATATTTTGCAGGAATTTTTCTTCCACTGTACTTAAGATCCTCATATCTTCTTTGAGTTATTCCAAGTTTTTGTGCCATAATAGGATCTTGTCCGTATCCTGATGCTTTTTCAAATAACCCCTTTACTACGGGACCTCCAATAAGTGTCTTATCTGGTAAATATGAGAGGAGTAGTGGAATTTCCGTGTGTTGAGTTGTCAATTTCTTAGGGCTTGCAATTTGATCCCCTATGGTGAGATTATCTGCAAAGATCCAAGTCGGTTTTCCATCCTGCAACGTTAACAATCGAGATGAAGGTGTCACCTCTATTCTTCCGTGAGGAGTGGTAATTCTTAGTGTTTCTTGGACTCCCTTATCAAAAAGTTCTTTTACAGGGAGGAGGTCAATTTGCCCGGTTTCAAAATTAAGCCCAGCAATGGAATGGACCGCATTTTCTCGAATTGTGTCCTTAATTACTTTTAATCCGCTTCCATTTGTAAATACAAGCGAATCTTCAGCAACACACTCACCATAAAATTTTGACATGATTTCAGGACCCTGTATTGAGATGAAATGTGCATCTGATTCATTTGCAACGGCTTTCGCGATGAGAGTTTTTCCACAACCCGGAGGACCATGCAATAGAACTCCCTTCGGAGGATCGATTCCTAGTCGTTTAAAAAGTTCGGGATGCTTTAGGGGTAACTCAACCATTTCTCGTATCTTCCGAATCTCCTCATCTAAGCCACCAACATCTTCATAGGTGATTTGCTGCATTTCGGTTTCAGGTTCTTTTATTGGTTTTTCGGTCACTTTTAATTTGGTAGTATCAGTAATAAGTGTCAACCCAGGAGGATTTGTTGATGTCACGATAAAAGGAATTGCTCTACCGAGAATTGGGATCAATACTGTATCGCCTTTGATAACAGGATATCCTAGCAGCTTACGTTTCACAAATGTTTCGAAACCATAATCAAGTGTAATGGAATACTGAGTAGGGGCTATGGTTAAATTTTTAGCAACCTTAACATCCGCTTTCTTTACTATAACTTTCTCTCCTAAGGACAATCCTGCATTTTTCCGGACAATACCATCCATCCGGATTATTCCCTCTTCTTGGTCTTCTGGATAGGCTGGCCATGAAATGGCTCCAGTATGCTTCTTTCCAATTATTTCGATTACATCACCAGTTGTTACACCAATTGCTCGCATCGAGGCATCATCGATTCTAACTTTCCCTCTACCTACATCCCTTTGCCTTGCTTCTGCAACTTTGAGTGTTATTTGATTTGGCACGTGTTATTCCACCTGGATATTTTATATTCATCAGAAATATATTTTCTACATGAATATTTAATACCCTGAGATCATAAACTTCCCTTTTGATAGGTTAATAGGCACTTTAAGTTCTAAATAGTATCATTTCTTGAATTAAAGCCTTCTTGATAGATTCACATTTAACGTGTTTCATTATTGGAAGAAGTAGTGTTCATCTAAATAAACGCTTTTGATTATTAAAAGGTTCCCATCTTCTACATGTTCAAAGCGTATTTCAGCATTTAGGTAGATCTCTTTCCTTCAAAACCATTATTCAGCTTATTATTTGAAAGATCTTGGTTAACAGTTGAAATTCATTAATGTTGTTCATATTTAAAGAATTGGCGGCTCACTACTCAAGATCCAGGTCATTGGCTTTCTTGCCTCAACAGGGCTGGAACGGTCATAGCCGCCAAACCATCTTTTTAGGCTTAACTTTTTATGAATTACGTTTTTTCTCTTATTCGTGAAGTGTCTATACTTGATTAATAATGTTCATAATTTTATTGGTGTTAAAAATAGAATAGGCAACAAGTTTTTGGATAATGTTGAGTGAGTTTTTAAGTCCTTTTTTGGACAAGAAAAAGGGTTCAACTGCTGAATTACAAAAAAATAATCTTGAGTGTTATTATTACTTTTGTTGTCGTTTCGAATGTTCTTAAAGTCCCTCATCCTGCTTACTCACTATTTTCCGAGCAATCAATAATTAATCCTTTCAATTTGGGTGCGCATCAGAATGAAATGTCTTCAAAACAAGTAGATAAACAAATTGAAGTTTATAAATTGACGCAATATTCGGAGAAACAGCCTCTTCAATTAACAAATCCCTATATTATTGATGTTCTCAACCCTTCTTTTTATGAGGGTGATATAAGGATTGAAGACCTGACTGTGGAAATGTTTGAAAATGGAGATGCTGAAGAAAGCAATCTTACACGATGGGTCAATAATTTAGACGGAACTCCTGAATTATCAGAAATCCAACGTTTAAACTCGACCAATGTGTATAACTATGTCCCTTCCCCTCAGGGGGATGATTATTTCTTTTTTTTCAATGCTACATCATTCTCAACTTATTGGGTAGTTGACTATTATGCAAATCTGAGTATACCCTCAAATACCTTATCTATTTCATTCCAATACTCGAATAGATTAGAATCAAACCTATTACAACAATCAAATATGGATCTTCATATTAGATTTGATTTTTTGACCTTTGAAGTCATTTTTTTCCTTTATGCTAAGACCCCTAAGAAATTTAATTATAATAGTACAATTGGTAATAAAAGATATGTTCACTTCCTTTTAAACACCACTTGGGGCTCGAACTGGGTTGATGTGGGCCCTATTAATGTGACAGATATTCTTCTCTCCTTGGATTTGTATAACAAAACAAATCTTCCTCCATTATTCAATTTAAATCGTGTATTAATTGAATGCTTAGCAACTCCCCCTTACCAATTCCATCTTTTAGTGGACAATATTTCATTAAAATCACAGGTTCTCTCAAACCAATTAGAACTTTTAGTGAATGGAACCAGTTTTCATGAGATCGGAAGAAATACATATAATGTAAGGGTGGAAGGATTTACAAAAGGTGATTTACGATTTCAATTGGCTGTTTCTAACGGTTCATTAGTTATTCCTTCTAAAATGATCGGTTTTATAGTGTTTAATCTGTTATTCCAAGAGGATCTTTTAATAAAATATGATTTCACTTATATAAACCAAACATCTATCAATTGGAATGTATTTTTTAATATAACGTATAATCTTCAGCATTTTCTTCCCAAGATGATCAAAATCCGCGTTCCTGCAACGTGGTCTCTATATTCTTTACAAAATCCCCATTACAAAGAAGTATTGCAAGAATGTAATATAGAATATATTGAAAATTCTAAATTGATAGAATTTTATGGGGGTCTAGTATTTGGGAACTGGCATTTCGCTGCCTATGCACCAAATTATATTCGTTCCATTCAAATATCGCCCATTGAAGTAGAACAGAATTCCATCATACAGCTGACCGTGTTATTGCGTTTTTTCTTAGAATCTCCAGTGACAATATTTCTTTTACGAGATGGAGATAATACTATTTACTACAATACATCCGAAATCGCATCCTCCGATGGCTCTCTTTTCTTAAATATCCCTATAGGATACAATTTTCCCCAAGGTAACTATACAGTAACTGCTCAAATCTCTACAGGTTTTTATGCTGGGATTCAATATGCATCCATTATCGTACCTACCCGTCCAGCTTTACTTATCACTGATAATCCTCAGCTTATACCACAATATGAACCATTACCAATTTCATTGCAAATGATTGATCTATCAACTCATTTTAACATTCCTGCGGAGTTTTTCTATTTGTGGGACAATAGTAATGAATTAGTTGTCTTAAATCAGAGCGGGAGCAATTTACTAGAAGTTAACTCCAATAGCTTTCTGATAGATATTACTGAACTTTCTTTAGGAAAGCACTTTTTAAAACTTGAAGGACGAAGTCCAGGATATCCAATAGTTCAGAAGACTATAAACATTACAATAATTCCATCTGTTCTTTTTATAGATCTAGAATTTCCTGAAAAAATTTTTCTAAATGATATTGTGGTTTTTCGAGTTAGAGTATCAAACAATTTCTCACATCCTATTCCAGAAATGAACATAAACATTAGAATTGATGGTAAAGATGTTGCAAAATCCAAAACAGATTTACAAGGGTATTCTTTTATTACTTGGGAAGTCCCTACAGATGTTAGTAATGATGTTTTCGTTGAAGTTATAGTTACTAGTCATGAAAAAATCCTAGGAACCACCTCTCAATATATACAAATTGAGAAAATTGAATCACATGATATGGGATTACTAGGTTTAATACAGGGAAGTTTACCGACCATTTCCATATCTATTTTCACATTTGTTCTTTCATCGATGGTTGTGTTATACCGCCATCGTCGTTCTGATTACAACATTTTATTTGGTAAAGAAATCCCGAAAAAACAACAAGAGGTTGAATAGAATTACAAACTCAAATATAATAAACAATATTACTTCTAATCGTCAATTTCCTCGCCTTAAAGGAAACTGAGATCAGGTTAATACGATTATTCATGTTCCATTATAATAAGTTGGTTGATTTAAATAATACTAAAAGTAAATGTTATTTGTTTGGGCGGTATTGTGAGTGGTGTTGAGGTTAGAAAGGAGTTGCAAGCGAAACATGCTAAATTTTTGTCAACTCTTTTTCTAGGGGCTTGCTACAACACAAGATTAATAAATCTAGTTTGAGAGAGTCCAAACCAATTCTGGTGAAGATTATGCCCCGCAGACCAGCACACTGCTATTCACAAATTGACAGGCCTTCATTTACTAGACGGAAATATATGCGTGGTGTCCCAGATCCTAAAATCCGACTTTTTGATCTTGGAGAACCAAAGGGGGTTTTTCCGATCCAAATTGATCTAATAGCAGAAGAAGCAGCTCAAATCAGGAGCGAAGCTCTTGAAGCTGCAAGGATTCTAGTTAATCGCCATTTAACACAAACAATTGGAAGAGATAAATATCATATGCGGATCCGGGTTTACCCTCATCAAGTGCTTCGGGAAAATAAAATGATGGCAGTAGCTGGAGCAGACCGTCTTCAGGACGGAATGAGACGAGCTTTTGGTAAGCCAATTGGAACTGCAGCTCGTGTCAGATCGGGACAAGTTCTTATTTCGGTTCGTGCAAATGAAGAAAATGTTGAAATAGTAAAAGAAGCCTTGAGACGCGCCAATCACAAGTTTTCTCCTCCTTGTCGCGTTGTTATACGATAATT
>JBHIFL010000046.1:0-35607 GCA_046761065.1 Candidatus Heimdallarchaeota archaeon | reverse complement strand
CTTGAGCGTTTCATGCTAGGATCGAGCCTCGTTGTCATAATAGCTACTCTAACCACTCCTCTCTTGCTCTTGGCGTGGATTCGCAGAACCCACTAAACCCCCCTTCCCCTTTTTTAGCCGACTCCTTTTTCCAATCCGGCCTCTCATTGCATAGATTCGTCTAAGTTTTCTTGATCAAGGATTTGAATAGGGATTTTTTGAATTTAAACCACTTGATCCAACAAGTCCTTTGCATCTTTGATAACAAGTCCTAACAGAAATTCTGGTAAAGCCTTGCTACTAAAATGACTTAACCAATGATCTTGTAAGAAACGCGGTAACTTCAGCAGAATTATTCTTTATTTTTCTCTAAAAACCCACGCAATTGCTTTCTTTACGGTATGCTGTTGCAAAGCAATCTTGAAGGTGATAGTTTCCTTGCAGACACTAGAGTAGAGCATGTACTCTTTATGCAAGATTTTTTGAAGGAAATGGCGATGTTATTGTATATGTGATATCAATATGTTTAAAATTTTGTAAACAATAAAGTAATCTTTGTGACTAACAATGGCGAAAACTGTTGTTATAGCAGTTAGAGTCCCTGAAGAAGTTAAAAGGGAAATAGAAGAGCTAGGCTTCAAGGTTCCTATATTTGTTCGGAAGGCGATCGAGGAGAAATTGCGGAAAAGAAGGTCTGAAGAGGCGTTAAGATGGATACGGGAGAACAGAGTCCCCGGAAAAGAGATAGGGTTCGACAGCGCAGAGGTAATCCGTCGGATGAGGGAGACTCTGTGACTTATGTGATCGATGCCTCCGCGGCTGCCAAGCTCTTTATAATAGAGGAATATTCGAATAAGGCGATAGATCTCGTGAATGCGCATGCCCTAGGACACTTGTCGCTCTCAGCTCCCTCGTTAATAGTGTACGAGTTAGGGAACGTTTTCTGGAAGCATCCGAAGATAACTCCCGAGAAATTATACGAGTTCATCAAGAGATTCCTAGACCTTCAAATAACCCTTGTGAATATCTACTCGACCATTGATCTCCTCAAAACCGTCTGTAACATATCAAAAAGTAGAGATGTAACCTTTTACGATGCATCCTACCTGGCTGTGGCTGAAAAACATGGAACAAAACTGGTAACAGCTGATGAAAAAATACATAACAAAGTATCAGACCTCACTATTCCTCTGGAAGAATTCAAAGTCTAAGTAAACACTGCTTTGCACTTCTGTGCTGAACGCAGTTAATGCAACACATGGGACAAGGAAACGATGGAGATCACGGGCAGCACGAATTCCTATTCTGAAAATTGAATCAATTGCTGAAACAATTCAATTCAACTTACTAGTTTGTTTCAGTGTTACCTGAATGTAGGGACTTTTCAGTCGTAGAAACTGAAACATACTTGATGGATGGTTGGCGTATGCGAGTGCTAGTGGTGTATGAATCTAAATATGGCAATACCAAACAAGTCGCCGAAACGATTGTTAAAGGTATACAAGACGCGAAAGGCATCGAGACAGTTCTTACTGAGTGTAAAGACGTGGATTTTAACAAGATCGTCGATTATGATGCCATTCTGGTGGGGACGCCGAATCATATGGGGAGCCCAACCCGGGGTATGAAGAAGTTCGTCGATAAATTGGGGAAACTCAATTTAGAGGGAAAACAAACCGCGGTTTTTGATACGTATATTAAAAATGACTTTGAAAAAGCGGTGAAAAAACTTGAGAACCGCATAAAGGAAAAGGTACCGGGATTAAAGCGGATCGTGCCGGGCTTGTCAATAAGAGTTGACGGGATGAAAGGGCCAATTTCCGAGGGGGAACTTCCGAAATGCGCGGAGTTTGGAAAGAAACTCGCAGTTCAAATGAAGGGGGAATAGTACACTATCCACAGATACATTCCAGAAGCGATTTGCAGTGGTTTCCTCTCTGCTCGGATATTGGTCGGTGCAACGTTCATCAACTAATATTAGGTAAACCTGCAAACGGAGTGCGACCAAGCTCCTCACCAGAGAAAATAATATACTATCGCGGCAGATAGTAAGAATTTCACATCTCAGAGGATAGTTTCCGGTTAGAAACACTTAATATAGACTAAAAATAATAAGAGCCCGTTAAAACTCCGTTTTATAATAAGAATGCAAAAATGTTTGATTTCAATAGTAATCTTTTTTGTATGTTTCTTAATTGTTCGATCCCATCGGTCATAAAATCTAAAGAACGAATTGTATGTGTTTATACCTCTACAAAAAGCTTTCTAATTTTAAAAATACATTTTTAACGATGTATTGACATAGAATTAAATATGAAACCGTTATTTGAAACCTCGTTGAAGTTTCCAAATAATGTAGTTATGGCAAAACCAGTAGCAGTGTTAGATCAATATCCCAAAACTTGTGAAAAAGCACTGTATGTTAAAATTACATGCAATATAGAAGTCGAAATCCCTCTCACTTCGCTAAAGGCCGAAAAATTTGGGGAAATTGATCTAAAATTATTTGGCGTTCCAATTGAAGTGCGCCAAAAAGGGAGAGTGTTACTTTATGGCATTTTTCATGGAGAGTATCTGAATGAAAAGGTAACAGATCAACCAAATGCGGAATTAATTGGGATCCCTCAGCGGGAATTTGTCACATGTCGCTTTCAATCCGAATTGGACACTTTCATCTCTCCCATTTTTCTGGGAGCACCGTTAATGGTTCCCAAGGCGGGTTTCACCACGAAAAATTATTCCTGACTGTATCATAGCGATAGAAGAGAGAATCGGTATTCCATGGATATTGAATGAGGATCAGCTAACTGAAGGGAGGAGGAAGGGTATTCTTGAGTAACCGGTAAAAAGCACCCCTGTTGTATCGACTAGGAGATAAAGAATGGTGATGGGTCTCATGCTTTTTGCCTCTCTATCTGGCAAGATTTAGCCAAAGGGTATAACGAGTTGAAGGCCAAAGAAAATTTGGGGAAATGGGAAAGCTAAATGGCTCTCAAGGAGGAAGAGGGACCAAGAGAGAACATGATTGAGACCAATTAGTGCCAGGTTGAGAACCGTCCCAATTATCGTCTTAACGATTCGATTTCATCCATTATTATAGAATTTTACAATGCGCTGAAGATATAGAGCTACTTAACTACTCAGAGAATGCATTAAAAGGAGCCCAGATGGAGTGTGTGAGAATAAACTCGCGGAGATCTATGGATACGACTCGTACCAAAGTGAGCCAAGTGGAAGTTACATACGCTTGCGGAACCTCTGTAGGAGTACTCTATGAGAGAATTGTTAGAAAGAGCGATATAGGTTAGAAACATCCCATCCTAGCAGATGAATTGGCAAATTATACGTAGTCTGTCAACTTTTTTATAGTGAGCCAGAGCATTGTAAACAAGCAGAGAGAAGGCTATAAATTGAAGTAGACATTTAAATCGCCTTTTTCGAGTGTAAGTAAAGCAAGTAAATTTCTTATAGGATAGCAATTTTTACAACCAAGGGTGATTCGGTGTGACGACATTAATTCAAGGGGGATGGGTGATCGGTAGTAATGGCAGGAACCACCGGCTTGTGGAAAACGGGGTTGTTGTCTTCGACGAAGAGCAAATCCTTCATGTGGGGAGATCCTATTCAGGGCAGGTGGATGAGACGATAGATGCGACGGGAAAGATCGTCGCTCCAGGCTTTATTAACACGCATTGTCATGTGGAGACGCCCGTTAATAGTGAGGCCATCAACATTGATGGTGATTGCAGACTCACTTTTGGAAACCCCAATATCCCGTTTCTCCCGACGAAAGATAACTGGGATAAAAAACGTCTCTCTGATGCCCAATTCAGGGCAATCGCAACATTTTCCCTTTGTGCCCTTCTAAAAAGCGGCTGTACAACCATAGTCGAGATGGGAGCCGGAAGGACGAGTCTAGTGGAGCTAGTTGGGCAACTTGGGTTAAAAGCGTACCTTGGTCCTGGCTTTAGAAGTGCAGAGACGTACACCGGAGACGATGGAACCTATTACCACAAGGATTGGAATGAAGAAAGAGGCTTCAAGGGTTTGGAAAAGGCAAAAGCCTTTGTGGAGAAATATGATGGGGCTTATGATGGGCGAGTGAAAGGGCTTCTTATTCCTTTACAAGTGGATACCTGTACGCCTAACCTCCTTCAAGAAGTCCGAAAGATCGCGAACGAGATGAAAACGGTCAGGATAGGGATTCATGCGGGCCAAAGGGTTTTCGAATTCCATGAAATCCTCCGGAAATATAAAAATACACCCATCGGGTTCCTAAACGATATTGGGTTTTTAGGTCCCGACGTGCTAATTGGGCATGCTCTCCTGGTAAGTGGACACAGCTGGACCGCCTATTCGGGAGGGAATGATGTCGAAACTTTAGCGAGCACCCGGACCAGTGTGGCGCACTGTCCCTTAGTTGCGGCGAGAACTTCATGTGCCCTCCAATCCTTTAGCCGCTACTTACGGGCGGGGGTGAACATGACAATTGGCACAGATACGTGGCCTCTAGATATTATTAGCGAGATGAGATGGGCGTCAATTATTGGGAAGCTGATGGAGGGGAGTCGGGCGGCGGCATCCGCTTTAAAAGTGTTTAATGCCGCCACACTGAGCGCCGCTAGGGCGCTTGGACGGAACGATATAGGGAGGTTGGCAAAGGGGGCGAAGGCGGATATCGTCATTCTAAATGTAGCCAACTTCCGCTATGCGCCGATTGCTGACCCGATCAAGAGTTTGGTCAATGCCGGAACCTGTGATGATGTCGAGACTGTCATCATAAACGGGCAGAAGCTGATTGAGGCAAAGACAATGCTAGGTGTGGTCGAACGGGAAGTCATGAAAGCAGCAGACAAAGTGGCGCAAGATACATGGGCGAA
The DNA here is from genome assembly GCA_046761065.1 of Candidatus Heimdallarchaeota archaeon. Lineage (GTDB taxonomy): Archaea > Asgardarchaeota > Wukongarchaeia > Wukongarchaeales > JBHIFL01 > JBHIFL01. The sequence goes on along the minus strand of JBHIFL010000046.1, from coordinate 30,748 downwards.
GATTCCCGAGTGGGACTGGGCTCAACGGAGTCTATATGACATTGGACCAATGTCGTTGCAATCCTTCGAAAAGTAGGAGTAAGGGTTTAAGATCCAACCAACCTTGTTTGACCAAGCAGAGATTTTTGGGAGGGAGCCGGAAAATGATGCGAGGTGAGGCCTAATGAACTCTCTCGACCCATCACGAGCGAATCAATTAGTGTTGTGTAAACATCATTTAACCAAGGAGGCAAAATGTGACGATATTAAGAAAATTGTGGCAGATATTGTAGGGCTTCACGCCACGAGTGCGATGGGGCCGTTCTTATCACTTTTTGCTAGAACACGTCAGTTTGAAAAAGAGGATTTAATTGACGAACTGTATGTGAAAAGGAGTTTGGGGAAAATTCGGTGCATGCGAAAAACCCTCCACATCCTTCCAAAAGAAATGATTCCAATTGCCTATGCTGCAACACGAGAAATGGTCGATAAGGCTTCGAAACGTTATGTAGAACATCGTGTTTCTGCAGCGAAATATGAAGAGATTTCCCAAACAATTTTAGACCTGTTAAAAGCCCGAGAAAGAACCGCTGCCGAGATAAAAAAAGCCTTGAAAACCCAGCTCGATGTATCAGCAATCCTTTATCGGATGTGTGATCAAGGTCTCCTAATAAGAGGCCGACCCGAGAAAGGTTGGAAAGATCAGCGGTATCAATATGCCTTGTTTCACAAATATTTCCCAACCATGGACTTAACAAAACCGAAGGAGAGCGAAGCATGAACGCAGCTAGTGAACCAGTACTTGAGGGCATTTGGTCCTGTAACAGAAGAGGATATCAGGTGGTGGACGGGATACGGTAAAACTAAGGTGCAAGGGGCATTGAACCAGCTTCTTGCTCGAATAGATCACATCAAAATTTCTCAGTTGAAAGAAGACTTCCTTATGGTCCATTCAGATCGAGTACTTATACAACAAGGAAGACTGGGTGATAAACAAACTGTAAATCTGTTACCAGGTCTAGATCCTTATCTCATGGGGTACAAAGAGCGGGAAAGATATCTTCACCAAGAATATAACAATTATGTCTTTGATCGTTCAGGGAATAGTACTTCAACTATCGTACTGAATGGACAAGTTGGAGGCATCTGGGATTTTACTGAAGTTACAGGGCCAACAATAAAGCTCTTCTTCTTTGAAGAAGTAGAAGGAAGGATTTTAAAGGAAATATATGAAAAAGCGCAGAGGATAGGACAATTCATAGCTGAAAAGAGTGTCCAAATTAAAGAATGTGATACAATGGTTCCATTAACACAAAGACCCGCAGGAGGGGTCATGTCCCCGCTAAAGGAGCGGAAATAGGGGGATTTAGGGAGGGTAAGCAAGGGGGGGTGATTTTGCTTTGATAGAGATAAAATGCATTGAAGGGATGATAATTTTCTAATAAGGGCCTAGATGAGCTAAAATAGCATTGAGATGGCCAATCAGTCAGAATGGAAACTAGTCAGTTGGAACGGTTACGTGTTTCACAGAAAGAACCCCCCGGGTTGCTCGAATTCGCCCAAGTAAGGTAACGATTCTGGGTTGTGTTCCTTCGGCGATAAAAATCTCCAAACAGTATTTTTGCTGGATATGGAGATGAATATTTGTGGTAATGAGGTCATTATATTCATGGCGGAGTCGAGTGAGTTTTTCATCAATGCCCGGTTGAACATGGTCATAAATGACTGTGATTGTAGCTACAACGGGGGTTTGGTCGCTTTTTGCGAGTTCAAATTCGGTTAAAAGATCACGGACAGCATCACGAATTAGTTCGGAGCGGCCGGTATACCCATGAGTTTCGATATAAGATTGTATTTTATTCAAAAGTAGATCTGGTAAAGAGATGCTAATGACAGGCATAGGATCACAGTTATTAAAATATGAATATGATTTTATTAATTTTTATATATTATTAAAAAAAGAATTAGCAGATAGGTTAATAAAGGTGAGTTACCCATAAATTATTAGATGAATTTCATGGGGAAGGAGTACTCTAGCCGGAAGCGACAACCTAACCTCCTCGTTGAGCATGGAATGAGTTGAATGGATCATGACAAAGTCAGGGAATGCGCAACAAGATGTGTACCGCATTTCAGGGGTCGACTGCATGGATTGTGCCCTTTCCATGGAGAAGACGTTAGCGAAGGCGAAAGGGATTCAGAATGTCAAGACAAGTTTTTTTTCGTCAAAGCTCGTGGTAACATATGATAGTCAACTCATTACGGACGAAGAAATCATCAGGAAAATCAAGAAACTCGGCTATGGAGTGAAGAAGGATTACACAGTAGGTCGAGAAATCTCCAAGTTTGCGATTTTAGAGTTACATTGTGCGGACTGTGGGATGAAGATTGAAAAGGCGATTTCCGAACTGGAAGAGGTCGAGAAAGCTACAATCAATTTTATGACATCAACTCTGACTGTCCAACATGACATTGGGCTTGATTTGAGTCACGTGATCTCCCGAGTCAAGAAATTCGGGTACGAGATCAGGTTACAGGAAGCAGAACTAGACTCCGAAGACTCGTTCCCTACCCGTAACTGGAGGCCCCTTCTAACGGTTTTATCGGGTCTGTTTATCGTTCTAGGACTGGTATCACCATGGCTTGAACTGGAAAATCTACGACTAAGTTTGTATCTTCTGGCAATTTTAACAGGTGGTTATTATCCTGCCCGGGCAGGGTTTTATGCGTTGCGAACCTTCACTTTGGATATAAATTTCTTAATGATCGTAGCAGTTGCTGGGGCGGGATACCTCGAGCAGTGGACTGAAGCGGCTATGGTCATTTTTCTGTTTTCGTTAGCGGAGGTTTTAGAAGCCTATGCGGTTGAAAAATCCCGACGATCGATCCGATCATTATTGGAATTAACCCCTGAAGATGTTCTTGTTCGTAAAGAGGATGGAGAGAAGCGTATCCCAGTGGAAGAGCTCCGGGAGGGCGATATTTTTTTAGTAAAACCCGGAGAACGCATTGCAACCGATGGAAATATCCTCCAGGGGTGGTCGTATATCGACCAATCCCCCATCACAGGGGAGTCAACGTTGGTAGGCAAAGGTGAGGGGGATGAGGTCTATGGTGGCACCATCAATCAACAAGGGTTCCTCGAGGTTCGGGCGACCCGCCATGTCTCGTGTAATACACTAGCGGAAATTATTCACTTGGTCGAGCAGGCGCAGACGCGGAAGGCCGCGGCCCAACGGTTTGTCGACAGGTTTGCAAAGGTATATACACCAAGTGTACTTGTATTGGCGTTACTGGTCTCAGTGGTACCAGTGCTCTTCTTTGGGCTGGAGTTCCGGAGCTGGTTTTACAAGAGTCTTGTCTTACTTGTAATTTCGTGCCCCTGTGCCCTAGTGATTTCAACGCCTATAACAATTGTCTCGGCGTTTACAAATGCGGCAAAACAGGGGATCTTGATCAAAGGCGGAAACTATCTAGAAGCATTAGGAGGGATCCAGGCGATCGCGTTTGACAAGACCGGGACAATTACTGAGGGTCGCCCACGGGTGACACAAATCATCCCAAGGAATGGGTATTCGAAGGCTGAGGTCTTAAGAATTGCTGCGGGGTTGGAGCGGCAATCTGAGCATCACATTGGGAAAACCATTCTCCAGAAAGCGCAGGTAGAGGGAATCACTCTCCCCACCGAGGTGGGGGGCTTTGAAGCAATCAAAGGGAAGGGTGCCAAAGGCATCATCGACGGGATAACCTATTATGTTGGGAGTCAGGTGTTATTGGAAGAAATGATACCGGCTACCCAAAGGATATTAGGCATGGGCGATGTAGATGGGAGTACGGTTGTCTTCGTGGCATCAGAAGCTGAAGTGATTGGTGTGATCCTCCTTGAAGACCAACCACGAGATCAGAGCAGGAGGGCGATTGAAGCATTAAGGCAGCAAGGGATAGAGCAAGTGATTATGTTGACGGGGGACAATGAGGCAAGTGCCCAAACGATTGCCCGGCAGGTGGGAATCACGGAGGTCCGGGCCGAACTGCTCCCAGACCAGAAAGTTGAGGTGATTAAAGATCTCCTAGAAACCTATAGGACCGTTGCTATGGTAGGAGATGGGGTCAATGATGCACCAGCGCTGGCAACAGCAACAGTGGGCGTAGCGATGGGGGGAACTGGAATGGATGTCTCCCTCGAGACGGCGGATATTGTATTGATGAATGATGATCCCGCTAGTATTAGCCACACAGTCGAACTCGGTCGGAGGACAGTTAAAGGCATTCGCGAGAATATCAGCATTGCTCTTGGGCTGAAGATAGGTGTGTTCATATTAGCGCTGTTAGGATTAGCCACATTATGGATGGCGGTGTTTGCGGATATGGGCGCGTCCTTACTCGTCATCATGAATTCGTTGCGCCTCCTCTTCATAAAATATCAGATAAAGGAGCCTCCAAGGATTCCTTAAGATCCAAAGAAATAATGATAGACGTTTGGCTATTTCAATTGTATCAGTATCCAAAAACTGAAGGGGAGAGCTAATCTAGAAGACTTCTTTCAGCTAAAAGACAAAGATCTGGGATGATGAAGAAATTTACCATTATATATAGTGAAATGGATCTTTATGGCTAATCAAAGTCAGAATCGGCCTAAACACCGGCTATCACGTACTTAAGTATTTTAGTTGGGTTAATAGTGGGAAAAATAGGTAAGAAGGGGTAATGAGTAAGGTATACAGTGTTATTCTAAGGGGAAAACTACCCCCCCTGCAGCTTCGATCTTGGTTCGAGCTTTTGGCGTAATTTGGCGTACCGTTACCTGTAGTGGGTGAGTGACACGGCCAGTACCGAGGAGTTTATCGATTCCTAGGGTTTCAGCGTTGACTTTCACTTTATCGCCTTCTTTACTAAGTTTTCCTGTCGCAAGTAGGTGATCAATTTTTTCATCCAATTCGTAGAGATTCGCAGTCCGTACCTCTCGTGGAGTGGCACCATGTCTAAGGAACCCTCGCTTTTGCTGGGCAAACCCCTCCTTAATTCGGAGTAACGTGTGGTGTTTGTAGGTGCCAGCCCGCCCTTTCCCCCCGCGTTGGCCACTTTTCCGATGGCCGCCGCTAACTCGGCCGTAGCCCATGGAACGGCTTCCCCGTTGTTTTCGGGACTTTTTTCTAATGCGTTTAGACATCATAATCGTCTCCATTACTCAAGATCAAAGGTTTAGTTTATTGATATTTATCCAGGTGGGAGTAAGGAGGTATATTTGATATTATGGGCGTTGAAGGCGAATTAGAAGATTTGAGTAGATGCGTTACTCAACCTTTTCGGACTCCTGTGCGTTTGGCAGCAATCTGTCCGACTTTACGACCCGGTGGAGCGTGACGTGAGACCGTTTTGGGTTTATGAGGGCCCTGATGGGAGCCGCCTCCAAAGGGGTGAGCATAGGCACTCATTGCTACTCCCCGCACTCGTGGATAAGTATGACCCTTCGCTTTTTTTAAGTGGTAGCGGTTTCCTGCTTTGAGAAATGGTTTCTCTGTACGGCCTCCACCTGCCACAATTCCGATAGTGGCACGGTTAGCTGGGTTCATTTGCCGAAATTCTTTACTAGGCGTCTGGAGGTTGATTTGGGTTTCAGAGTGGCTAACCAATGTGGCGAAGGTACCGGAGGACCGTGAAATCGCGCCGCCGTCTCCCGCTCGGCGTTCGACATTGCAAACGGGCATACCATCTGGGATTTGAGCAAGTGGTAAGATATTACCAAGTTTAATAGGCGCATCTATGCCCTCTTCAATAACCTGACCTACATATGTGCCTTCTACTGCAGGAAGGTAGATGATCGTGTCGTCTTCATACTTCAACATGGCAAGTGGGCTACTGCGCCCTGGTTCATGGATAAAATCCACAATCGTGGCTTTCGTGAGCGAGGGCAATTGGCTAAGATCCGGGTATCGTCGGTATTTAGCACGAGCTACCCGTTTATGACTCGCAGCTCGAAACTGTGAACTACCTCTTCCACGCCGTTGGACTAAGATTTTCTTTCCCATAGGAATTACCTACCTCATGACGAAGATAAAGGGAGATAAGTTAGAGTTATTCGATTCAAGTTCAAGTTCGTTAAAATATGCCAAGTTTAGCAGCAAGATCCATGGCATCTTCATCAGGATGAAATCGTACATAGGCTTTTTTCAGACCGTTGGGCATGATAACCGTATTGACTTTGGCGACTCTAACTTCATATAAATCTTGAATAGCTTGTTTAACCATCGATTTAGTGGCAAAACGTTTTACCAAGAAGACGAGCTTATTTTCTTCCTCAATCATCCCAAAGGATTTCTCAGAAACCATTGGTTTTATGATGAGGGTTTCTGGTTCTGACATGGTAGGAGCACTCTTTCAAAGATTTTAGTTTAGGAGGGCGGCTCAAGAGCTTTAACGGCTGATTCTATCCAGATGGTGAAACGCCCCGGTACTGTACCTGGTGCGAGGACATTCGCATTAAGATGCGCCACCCGAATGACATCAAGGCCAGGGAGATTCGTGGCTCCCCGAATGATACCCCGATCTTCGTTGATAACTAAGAGGGGACCTTTGGGGCGTTTATATTTGCGGCCGCGGCGTTTACCTTTTCCAGCACGGATTTTTTTTCCCCCCTTTGCACGTTGAACATCTGGCCAAGCCCCAAGGTGCTGTAGAGCGGTAGCCACGTCGCGAGTAGTTGATAGGGTCTCCATTTGGTTTTCCACGATGATTGGAAGATTCACGGCATCCATAACTGCATGTCCTCGGGCAATAACAAGAATAGGGTTAGTTGTCGCGGCAATCGCCGAATTGATTGCAAGACGACGTTCGGTGCGATTAATCTTTTCGTGTATCCTTTTAGCAGGGGTTGGAGGGTGACTTGCTCGGCCTCCGACAGTGAACGGGGCGCGAGCGCCTCGCGAGGCGGAGGGGGAGCCGTGTCCTTTGACTCGTGGCACCCTTGCGATTCCTCGACCAACACCTTGGGATTCAGCGGAGGTTTTCATGCCGGCCAAGGGGCTAGGGCCATACGGCTGTAAAGTGTGAGTTTGTTGTGCAAGTACAGCGCGTTTAATGAGATCTGGGCGAAACGGAGTGGAAAAGACCGGGGGGAGGGTAGTGGTTCTGACAGGTTGCCCCTCGATCGAATAGATTTCTAGGTCCATTGTTGTTTCTAACTCCTCTAAGTGATTAACCCTGTTGGGATCGTCGGCTAATATACTCAATTTGTGGAACTTTTTCCTCGTATTTAGGAGGTCTAGCTGCCTGACGAAGGCGGATAAGGCGTTTTGCAGGCCCCGGGACGGAGCCTTTAAGCATCAGGAAGCTGCCGCGAATAAGACCATACCGGATGAAGCCCCCTTCGGGGGTCACAGCTTCTCCATCGTCTCCAATTAACATGATGCGTTTGTTGAACTCAGTTCGATGGTGATAGCCCATTTGGCCTGCGCGGGGAACAGTATACATGGTACGGGCAGGATGCCAAGCGCCCAAGGCGCCAACAGCTCGTGTGGCTTTCCGGCTTTTATGGTGGCGAATCCGGATGCCCCATTTTTTAACGGGTCCTTGGAATCCTTTACCTTTAGTGACACCGATCGTATCAATATATTGCCCGATACGGAATACAGTATTAAGGGGGATTTCCTGTCCCAAATATGTCAAGGCGAAATCAAACGCGTCGGAGGCTATGGTCGCGCCGATCTTAATATCAATAATCTCTGGTATTTTTTTGGGGAATCCCGCAAGGTGTGGTTGAGTTTGTGTGAGCATGCGAACCTCACAAGCTTGGTCAAGATGGGCTTGGATCTGATCGCGGGCGGCATTGAAGTCATAATCTTTAGGGAGGGGAAATACACGCGCCAAAGAGTCCGAAAGGGTTTCAGCTAGGACTCCTCCAATAGCCTGCCGTCCCTTGGAGTGGCTTTTGAAAAGATATATTCCGATCCCGATCAGTGGAGGACAATCTAGAATAGTGATCGGGATGGCTTTTTCTTGTCCATAGAGCAGACTACGGGGACGATCTTCGATAGTGATGACATTGCTCATCCCTGCTTTGTAACCTGCGAAACCCAGGAACTTGGGTGGACCTTCATAAGGGGGCCAATACCTGATGCGGCCGCTTTGCCGCTTCGCACGTTTCCTTGGGGAGTAGGCCAAGGAACCTCTTTTTGGTGCGTGTTTTTTTCGATGACCCATAGTGTTTCACTCCTTTTATGGTCTCAAAATCCGTGTGAAGCCGGTAAATATCAACTCCCACGTCATCATGGTCTTATATTATGAAGCGGATAACTTAAAATATTGTATTAATGAAAGTAGAGAAATTACATAAACCTATAAAATCTTTCGATACTCATACGCCCAATTAGGAGTGATATAATTAGAGTTCGGGGGATTCTATAAGAGGGGTCATTGTTACATCTTTAAGAGGTGGAAGTTTAAGGCAAGGGTGAGGCAACAATCAAGAAATATCCTCTACTTGGATCAAAAGAGACCAGATAAGGCTAAGACTAATATGAATGGCTTCTTCAACACGTACCGTTCGGGTTCCTTGGCCCCAAGGAAGCATATTCAAACAGAAATCAAAAACTTCAAATAATTTAATTCCCTCCTGAGTGAGCATTGCTGAGATACCCTGTTTTGGCGAACCGAAGGCAATTAAAATCTTTGTCGCGCGGTTGAGCCGTGGGACTAACGTAGATTGGATGTCAGTAAAAGAAGTACCTGTTCGTGATGTCGCAATCCGTATTTCTCCGGATTGAGGGGGTAATTGCTTTAAATAAGTGCCAAGACTCCTGCTTAGGGAAACGATAAGGAATCCCCAGTATTCGGTAATATCTGCACGACTCATCAACCGGGCGGTTTGAGTCGCCTTATCCACAATAACGGTCACACGTTCGCCGAGATGAAGGTGCTGAGCGTCTAGGAGAGGGATTGGTACCTCGGCACCGACATCGACATGAATGTGATGCTTGAGTTTTTTAACAATTACTCCTTCTCGGACTTCATTATCGTGAAAATGGGCCAATTGGGAAGTTATGGGATGATGAGGGGTAGCAAGTGGGGGAAGTAAGCCCGCAAAGCGAAGTTCCTTTTGCAAAGGAAAGAGAGCTTTACGAAGGTATTGAGGCGTTTCGATATAGCGAAGCAATGTTAGCAGTAGGGTTTTTTCTGAGGAGGGGACTTTTTCCGTCGGATCCTGGTAGATTATTAGTTCGGTCACGCGATGAACCGCCGCTGCTCTTGCAAGTTCCCCTACCTTAACCGTTTTGGCACGGAGATCTGCCGCGTCTCTTAACACTGAGTCAGGAATTGCGATTGTGAAAGAGGGCATGGAGGTTTCCAACACATGAGTCACTTAGGAGGGGAGGCAACTGAATTCTGGTGACTTTGGGTGTATATGAGCGTTCCCCGTAAAAAACCGTTCACAAAGGTGGTGAATTGGAGATTAACAAGGAAGCACCAAAGGGAGGAAAGTAAACCTAAAGTCATGAGTTGATAAAATGAAGGTTTAGATGGAAATAGAATCCAACTTTCTGGGGTTTGTTTAGCTGAGAAGATCCCAACAAGGAGGAAGAATAAGGGAAAGATTAGACCAACAGGTGTCCAAAAGTTTGTAATTGGAAAAGAAGAAAGCGGGCGAAAGAGGTATAGAAGATAAGCTAAATAGAACAAACAAAAAAGGGCAGCAACCAGAAAAATGACTAACATCCAATAGTAATTCCCTTTGGTTAGAATCACTTGATCTGAAGAAAGCACTTCTGTGATCCGCGGCCCAATTTTGGAAATATAGTCATAGTCGTAAGGATAATACTTGGCGGAACCCCACCCAAATATGGTTCCGTTCAGAAGAAGCAGGCCAAAAAGCAGGAGAAGCCGAGTAGGCAATCGGAGTTTTTCGAACCGTTCATAGGGGGTAATATCGAATCCAATTTTCTCGAATGCGGTTTTAAGGGCATTTCGGAGTGCTGGGGTCTCATAATTCTGGGTAAAAAGAGCAAGTAAGTGAGGAATAGCCTTTCTCGCGTGTTCTTTTAGGTCGCCTAGTTTATGGATCGTATCAATCAGTTGAGGACGGTCTGCAATGGTTTCTGCCATCTTCAGATCTTGTAGGAGATTTGTGATATGTTCTTTGCTATGCATCTTGGCAGCTTCCCAGATTTTTAAAAATAACAACGACTCTAGTGCAAGTGAACTTAAATTTTATTGAGGCGCCTCTAAGCCCCAAACTAAAAATTGCGGGATTAGACATCTTAGGAATATTTCTGCAGTTTTGCGATAAAAAACCCTGGGGTGTCATGGAAATCTGGGTAAAAGCGTTGAACATGTTCAGGAATGAACTCCAAATGGTCTAAATCGAAGCCAGGTGCTCCATAACCATAAGTTTGAGCAACTATACGTAAACCTAGTTCCCTGATTGCAAAATTCACCACCACTTCGTTCTCCTCAGGTGTGAGCGTGCAGGTAGAATAAACCAGGATACCATGCTTTTTCAACAGTTTTGAGGCTGCTTTAATTAGTAACATTTGATATTTTGATAAATTTTTCACATCCTGTAGCGTTTTTTCTTCGTAAAGCTTTGGACGGACTCCAAGAGCAGAGCAAGGGGGGTCAAGAAGAATTTTGTCAGCCCTGAAAGTGAATTGTGTCACAAGTTTTAAAGCATCCCCATAAACCGTCTTTACATTCTGGGTTTGCAGGCGGGTCAGAGTCTGTTCAAGGGCATGAAAACGTGTTAGGGAATTATCAACTGCAATGATTTTTCCCTTTCCATCCATTAATTGAGCAATGTGGCTGGTTTTCCCTCCTGGTGCCGCACACAAATCAACAATGAGCTTATCAGTCTTCGGGTTCGGAGCAAGGATTCGCGTCGCAAGGATGGCCGGAAGGCTTTGAGGATAGACAAGGCCTTGTTCGAAACATTGGGTGGGTCGAAGACTAGGCGTTTCATAAACAGTCTTTACGACTTTTACGGCAATACCATGGGTATAGGAATGGATTTGTCGTTGTGTCAAAGTGGCTATCCCCACCCCGACAAGATCCTCTTGAGGTGAGACGATTCCGACTTGTTCTCCCTTCTTGATCCCCCTGGCGGAAATGACGCCAGGAACAAAGAGATCAGAACCCTGAAATACACTTTCCGCAGCATATTTGTCCGCCACTACTTTTCGTTGGAAATTAAACGAAGAAAGGTCAAAAGGGCCGCGTGTCTGAACAAAGAAAGCTTCTGGGAGAGCAGGGTGGTTGGTGGCTACCCAACCGTTATCAAGCAACGTTTGGTAGATGATTTTTTGATAATCCGTAAGAGCATCGCTTCGAAGGGGGGCAGTTAAGCGAAAAAAGTATTTTGATACAACCTTTCGGAGAGCTATGAGTATCTCATGACATCTTGGAATTCCAAAGAGTTTACTCAAATGATGAGTTAACTCTGGATCCGCGTAACGAGTAAGAAGCGAATTATTACAGGCCGAGGTCATCAGGATCGATAGGAGTGAAGTGGCGAGTGGCACCGACTTCATCAAGGGTCATCCCCATGGCAAGTCCAAGTAGTTGGGCAACATGGAGAACGGGGTAGTTATACATCTCCCCAAAGGTTTCGTTGATTTCACGCTGGCCGAGGTCAAATTGCAGATGGCAAAAGGGACAAAACTGGGTGATACAGTTCGCTGGCGTCTGCGCAATATTGCGGAGCTTTTCCAGTGTAAACTTAAGGGATAACTCCTTATCAGCAGCGCGTACCCCCCCACCTGCACCACAACATTTCAGTTCATCTTGATAGTGGATAACTTGAGCTCCCGTTACTTCAATAACCTCATCAATGATCTTGAAAGCTTCTGGATTACCTTGTTGCTTAATCTGGAGCGGCCGTAACCAGTGGCATCCTAGGTGAATTGCGGTCTTAATTCCAGTCAATTGCCGATACACAATGGTGGATATCTTGTCGATTCCAATATCATCTTTGAGTAGGGAAATGAAATTCTTAACCTCCACGCCACCATGATACTCTTTACCTATCTCTTCCTTCAGAATCTGATTGACTTCTTGGCTAAGTTTGTGATCATGACGAAGCTCATGGTTGACCTCATAGAGCGTCCCAAAGCAGCCATTACAGGCCGTAAAAACATTAACACCCATCTCTTCAACCAAAACTAGGTTTCTGGTGGCGATTGCTAACCAAGTCGGTTTGTGGAAACTACCGAAAACGCCTGGGGCTGGGCAACAAGTCGCTCCCTCAATATCTAGGATCTCAACACCAAGTTCCGGTAAGACCCGTCTAATGGCGGCTTCTATCCCAGGATAGCGATGGGGCATAACACATCCAAGAAAGAAGGCGATTCTCATTTGGGGGACTCCTCCTCTTGGAAGCCCACTAGTTCCTTGAATTTGGTTCGCTTAGCTATCTTTTGAAATTCTTTAATGGCGTTTTGATTACTGGAAGCATTTGGCGGCAGCCGTGCTAACCCAAGGGCTTCACGTAGCTCCGCAAATTGTTCATTGATCGGAACTGCGTGCCCCAATTTTAGGGCAAAATGTGATACTGCCTTATGAGACTCGAGCATGTAACCTCCTTCAACTGCTAGGTTTCGAATAGTCTTAATCACTTCAGTCGGACGGACATCTCGAGGACAGCGATCGTAACACGTATAACAGGTGGTACAGTTCCAGATAGCTTGATCTGAAATCACTTCTTTTTTCAAGCCAAGAATCGATTTCCGAAGAATAGTGCGAATTTTAAAACCAGTTTTCCAGCCAGCGGGGCATCCTGCCGTGCAAGTACCACATTGATAGCAAGCAAAAACGTTTTCGCCGCCAGCTTTAACGATCTCCTTGATAAAGGTCTGATCGACCTCATTAAGATTTAACACTTCCGGTTTTGTGTCACTAGGTGATTCACTTTGACTTTCAGTCAATTGTTATTCCCCCAAAAGGGCTATTACTTGAGCTAAAAGCTGGGTGTCTTTAAAAGAGCGGAGTTGAATGGCACCAGTAGGGCATTCGGCGTTACAAATGCCACAACCATGGCATAAAACTTCATTAACCAAAGCTTTTCCGGATGTATCACTAATTTCAATAGCATGGTAAGGACATGCTTGAACGCACATCTCACAGGCTGAGCAGAGGTCAAGATCCACCTCGGGGACGTATGGCTCTATCTCGACGATTCCACGCCGCATTAATGCTAAAGCGCCTGATGCGGCTCCTTTTCCTTGAGCAACCGAATCTGGAATATCTTTTGGGCCTTGTGCAGTGCCAGCGAGGAAGATCCCTTGCAAGGTGGTATCACAGGGCGCGAGTTTAGGATGAGCTTCTAGATAGAACCCATCTGCACTTCGGGAAATGTTGAGGAGGGTAGCAAGCGTTTGTGCATCCTGCCGCGGTACCAAACCGACCGATAAAACAACAAGATCTGCTTCAAGTTGAATTGGCCTGGTAAGTAGGGTGTCTTCACCGCGAATAAGGATATTTTTCGTTTTTGGATCTTCTATGAGTTCCGAGACGCGGCCTCGGATGAATTGAATCCCATATTGGCTTTGAGCAATTTCATAGAACTCTTCATAGCCCTTACCAAACGCGCGAATATCCATGTAAAAGATGAAGACATTCGCCTCCGGGTGTTTTTCCTTTATCTGACGGGCATGTTTAAGGGCGTACATACAGCAAACTCGAGAACACCAGGGATTTAAGCTCGCTTGGTTCCGGGATCCAACACACTGAATAAAGGCGATTGTGGTAGGCTCTTTTTTATCGCCGGGCCGAACCAGTTTACCTCCTGTCGGTCCTGTAGAACTGAGGAGGCGTTCCATATGGAGGCCCGTAATCACATTGGCGAAGGTTCCATACCCGTATTCCTCGATGCCGTGTCCAATGGCGCCCATTCCCTCAAAAATATCGTTACCCGTAGCGACAATAATTGTTCCCACATCCAATTCGAGTTCTTCCGGAACTTGAGTGAAATCGACGGCTTTTGCTTGTTCTTCACAGATGCGAAGGCAAAGGTCACACCGAATGCACCGGTCCATGTCAATCGTATAGCAGTTAGGAATTGCTTGAGGGAAAGGTATATAGATGGCTTTTCGTGCTGCCAGCCCTTCTTCGAACTCATTGGGGGCGTACACAGGACATACCGGGACACATTCCCCACAGCCGGTGCATTCGCTGGTTACATATCGTGGTTTTTTCATAATTGTAGCCTTGAAGTTCCCTACAAAACCGGAGAGGTTTTTCAGTTCGCTGTAGGTGAGCAACTCTATATTGGGATGGTGGCCAATTGCCGCCATTTTCGGGGTAAGAATGCAGGAGCTACAGTCCATGGTAGGGAAGGTTTTATCTAGCTGTGCCATGCGGCCACCGATGGTAGGGCTTTTTTCCACTAAATAAACCTTATATCCCGCATCGGCGATGTCAAGGGCGGCCGAAATGCCAGTGATTCCTCCTCCGATGATCAAACAGGAAGGAGTCACAGAAACCTCCTTTGTTTCTAATGGTTCCAGATATTTGGCCTTCTCAACAATGCCATAAATGAGGTCTTGTGCCACTTTGAGGGCTTTAGCTTTTTCCTCCATGTGGACCCAAGAGGACTGTTCCCGAATGTTAGCCATTTCAGTCAGATAGGGATTCAGTCCAGCCTCCCGACACACGCCGCGAAAGGTAGGGTCATGTAAGCGGGGGGAACAGGCCGCGACCACTACGCGATCTAATCGGTGTTCCTTAATATCGTTTATAATGAGCTTTTGTCCGGGTTCTGAGCACATGAATTTATAATCGTGAGAAACAACCACACCTGGGAGTTTTTCTCCAAATGCTCGGACTTTTTCCACATCTATAATACCGGCGATGTTTGTGCCACAATGGCAAACGTATAAGCCGATCCGTGGACTTTTTTTCGGCGTTTTAGATCTCTCCTAATTTTTTGCTTGAATTATTAAAGAGGGATTGCAGCTTTACTCCCGTCCCAGTCTTCGTGACACCTTGGGCTCAACTAATTTTTCTTCTAGCTCTTTGGCAAATCGTGTCAGTTCCCCTGCCCACTTAACCGTTTTTCGTTTAAGTGTGATTGCGTCAAAGGCAGGACATGCCAGAACACACGTTCCACAGAATATACATTTCTCTTCATCCACCGCGATTCGGGGGAGCTTGTCCCAAGGATGTTCGGATTGGGGAAGGTAAAATGCTCCAAAGGGACAAACATCTATACAGGTACTGCACCCACCAGGACATTTTGTGGGTTCTACACGGATCTCACCTTCAAGATACTTTAGGCCTTTAAGGCCTGTTTGATCGTTTCGCACTTCTTTAAAGTCCAATGGAGGAAGTGCCTGGTATTCGGCGAGAATTGTTCGTTGTTCGCCATTTATTTCAAGGGACAAAGCTCCATAGGGGCACAGCAAAATGCATACCCCACAAAGGACGCATTGATCTTCATCAATGATGATAGATGGCATAGAAGTGGCCCCTTTCCGACCTCCACCTACAGGACCTATCTTGACAGCGTCTTTGGGGCAAACTGTACTGCAAATATCACATCCTTGACAAAGATCTCGATCAAGAGTTAATTGGATGATATCCGTGAGCATTTTCATTTCTATAGTAATTTTGTTTGGAGTGATGTTCCGTACAATACGAGCAGTAGTCATGTTTTTCCTCACCATAAACAGTCTTTTCTAAGGTAAGAACCGGAGAGAAATTCAGCCTGAAACGGAAGAGTTCAATGGTTGTTAGATCATATCGTTAATTTTCTCCTTTGTACTCCTGTATTCTTCTAATCACAACGCAGAATATCCAGTTCTTAGAAGTGTTCATTCGCACGCATTCAAGAATTAAATTGTCCTACGAGCTACGAGACACAATGAAATTATTGATTACACGAATTGTCTTTGAAGAGCTTTGCTTTAAATCTTCATGTAGGATCATCTGCTTTTTAGCCAATTACATACGATAGTGATGATCTTGAGTGAACATTGTCAGACGTCCTTTTTTTATTGATGACAATTGTCATCATCACTCCAACACATATTAGTTATAATAAT
The DNA here is from genome assembly GCA_046761065.1 of Candidatus Heimdallarchaeota archaeon. Classification (GTDB taxonomy): domain Archaea; phylum Asgardarchaeota; class Wukongarchaeia; order Wukongarchaeales; family JBHIFL01; genus JBHIFL01. Next base: position 14,741 of record JBHIFL010000046.1, on the reverse strand, counting down.
ATCTCTTAAATCTCGAATCAGGAGAAGGTTTATGCTGGGTCTTAGTCATATGACCTCAAAGGCTTTGGATCTTACCTAAATTCCATTGAAGATGTAATATTCTGAGGAGCGGTGGAAGCTATTTAGTCAAAAGCAGATTTAGCAAATCCATATTTTCCGAGTGGCCCCTTAAGACCCCAATAATCGCTGGAACCAGAACAATAGGCGATTGGAGCCAACTTTCCGATGTCCATAGCCTTGTTACCCTTTATTGCTTCATCGATGTGAACAGCAACAATCTCCCCTAAGAACAGGTGGTGTGCTCCCACAGGAATGATTTGAGTTACCTTGCACTCCAAATTCACAGGACATTCGTTGATCATTGGTGCAGCGACTTTATCACAAGGACCTGGCGTCAGCTTCGTCATAGCAAATTTATCCACTTGCTTTCCAGAAACCTGGCCACAATAATCTGTTGCAGCTAAGAGCTTCTCATTGGGGATGTTCACAACAAACTCTCCACTTTCTTTAATCAACAAATAAGAATATCGTTTCGGTCGGATGGAGATACCGACCATCGGAGGCTTGGAGCATACAATTCCGACCCATGCAAGGGTGATTATATTTGGTTTGCTATCCAGTTCTTTTCCTTTACAGCTTACCATCACCACAGGAGAGGGAACTACGGCAGTAAATGGGGTTTCAATGACCTTATTTGGCATCATCATCGTTCCTTGCTTGGTTTTTTAGTAATTACTAATAGTTTAGTACTCTAAGTTTTTTTCGTTAAAATAATAGTGTTTTTATAAGTAAATATTGCCTTTTCTATCTTCAGTAAATCCTTTATTTGTGTTTTATTTTTGACAAGGGATGAATTCAACATTTTCCAACTCTTAAACTCATTTTGTTTGTATCTCATCAGGTCAAAAATATATATTCCTGCTAAACCAGATTGTAAAAAAAGAAAACCACGATTCTCATTACTTTTGGATTTAATGTCATATGAGTTATAATAAATCGATATGAGGTATGTCAGATATAGACAGAAGTAAGAATTCCTTTATCTGCTCCTTTATAGCGTTTTTTAACCAGATAATAATAGGACGTTATTATAGAATTCTAACATCTAGTCCTGTTATAGTTTGTTTGGAATTGAAGGGATCATTAAAATTTAAAAAAGATGATTAGAGACTTCTCTTAAATTGAAGATAAACAATATTTGGAGGAATAAAAAATAACTCAAAATCTTATCAATGATGTCCAGATCTTAATGGCTGCCTGTAATCTGGTGGAGGAAGCAGAAAACGATGGTGTAATCCTCAGGATTTTAGGTGCATTAGCTGTACGAATTCATAGTGAGGGTTTTAAAGCACTTCATAAGAGGTTGGAACGGCTAGGAGGTAATGAACAACTCTTTACAGATATAGATTTCGTTGCTTACAGTAAACAAAGATCTGATATTAGAAAATTCTTTGAAGAAAAAATGAATTATGAGATAGATAAGCATGTTCTCTTTTTTCATGGGAATACACGCTTAATTTATTACCCTCCCGGACATAAATTCCATGTTGATGTTTTTTTTGATCAATTGGAGTTTTGTCACAATATTTATTTTGGATCGAAGCCTAAAAAAGGCCGATTAGAATTAGACTCACCAACAATCCCCCTCGCAGATATTATTCTCCAGAAGACACAGATTCATGAAATCAATGAGAAGGATATTAAAGATATAATTGTATTATTGAGAGCTCATGAAATAGGACAAACGGACGAACGAGAGTACATTAATCTTAAATATATCAATGACCTACTAGCTGATGACTGGGAATTTTGGTACGAAGTGAAATTAAATCTAGAAAAAGTCCAAACCTTTGCCAAAAAGTACAGTAAAAAGAACCTTCTCAAGGATGATGATTTTTTAGATGTGAATCAAAAGATTCAAACAATGTTAGAATCCCTTGAATCCGTTAAAAAAACCAAGAAATGGCAAAAAAGAGCTAAAAAAGGTCCAAAAAAGCAATGGTGGCGTGATGTAGAAGAAGTCTCTCGCTAATTGTATCGAACAGTATTAAAAATATTCACTGATATGCTTAAATGCTCAAGATTGGGTTCCAAATTATCTATATCATGGCTCTTCTGATTTTGTGATGGTGTAATAAACAAAAAATCGTACTTTATAAAGCGTTTGTCGCGTCCAGGATCCAACAAAGCTACTCAATTGATATGGGATATATTAGTAGAAACTTTTAAGACTAAATTATTTCTAAGTTCCCGAAATAAATATGCTGCAAATTTTAGAAAAAAAATGTAATGGCGAAAATCAAATACCATGGTAAAGGTGGCGATAAATGTCTGCATTTCCAAAGTTTAAAGCATCTTGTGTACAGATAGAGCCGAAATTAGCCGATAAAGAAGCGAATTTAGAAAAAATTCTGAATAGGATCGATAAAGTGGCCCAAGAAAATGTAAAACTGGTGGTCTTCCCAGAACTCTCCCTGACAGGCTACAATTGCGGCGAGGCTTTCTTTGAGTTGGCAGAGAAGATTCCAGGTCCCATAACCAACAAACTTGAAGCAGTGGCAAAAGAACATAACATCTATCTTGTTGTGGGGATGCCCGAGGAAGGAGAGGTTAAAGGGGTTTTTTATAACACAGTTGTCTTATATGGACCAAATGGGGTTGTTGGAAAATACCGTAAAACACATTTAGCCTTGTACCTGAAATGGGCGGCGGTTTCTCAAGAGCCAGAGATATTCCGCCGTGGAAACAGGTTCTATGTATATCCAACAGAACTTGGGAATATTGGAATGCTCATCTGCCAAGATAGCGACTTATCAGAAACTTGGCGGGTTTTAACCCTCATGGGGGCTGAGATCGTGACTTTCAGTAGTGCGTCACCCGAAAGCTTTGCCTATATGTGGTATCATCAAAAAGCAACCATGGCCTATCATAATGGCATTTATATTGTTGCCTGCAATTCGGTTGGAAAGGAATCCTTCACATTTCGAGGACAACAAATGGAGGAAATCTCATTCGGTGGGAGTGTGATCGTAGATCCTCTTGGGCAGATCATTGCTCAAGCAGCAGAAAATCAAGAAGACATCATCACAGCAGAAATTGATCTAGCTCAGGTTAAACAACGTCGTCATGAGACAAAGCTTTTACGAGATCGCAGACCAGAATTGTACGGTATCATCTGTAAACAAGATTAAGACCGATAAAAAGTAAACACACGAGCATTGCAAGGAGACGAACCTTACAACAATTCGTTCCAAGCGATCTATAAAAATGATGTATAGTTACGTGATAGCGTGGCATCTTTGTATATAAAACCTTAGAAGAGAACTTCAAGCATATTTAATTGAATAGACATTCCTGATGAGAAATCCATGAAATTTAATTGCCAACAGTGTTCCAAAGTAACTTTTACTCGGTTATGGAAACCATATAATCTTGATATCAAGAGATATGATATTAATTTATTATTACCTTCTTTTCTTTCAAATACCTCAAAAATTCGCTTGTCATTTGTTTATAAATATATATTTTTTATAAATTAAAAAAAGGCGCCAAAATTTTTTAAACTACAGTTGATTCACTTTCACAAAAAAATAAGGAGAAAAAAACATGTCCGAATCGAAAGAGCCTACAAGAGTCTTTGCACGAACAGCATCTGGTCTAACACGATCAGTAGGCGCATATGACGCAATGATGTATAACATGGTGAACATGGGTGTTCTCTTTGTCTTCATCTACACCGTCTGGGGCGCAGGACTCTATCCAGGGGTCCACCTGCCCACAACAATGTTAATCGCACTCCCAATGAGTGTTATCATGGGTATACTCTACGTACTTTTGTCTGCTGCAATGCCAAGATCAGGAGGCGACTATATCTGGGTGAGCCGAATCATCCATCCTGCAATTGGTTTTACGTTCAACTTCATAGTCTGCTTTGTCTTAATGACCTTCATAGCTGTAGAACCTGGGTGGTGCTTGCAATACAGTATTGGCCCCTTCTTCCAACTATGGGGTGAACAGAGCGGAAACAACAGCCTTATTAATTTTGGCGAATGGCTTGCGGATCCATGGGTTGTGACGGTTTTAGGAATCTTCTATTTTCTAGCACTGGCATACATCGTCTTTCGAGGTACAAGAACCGCCTTTAAGGCACAATGGGTGATGTTTGCCTTAATCATCGTTGGAACCCTATTATATATCCTTAGTATGCTATTCATTAGCCATGAAACATTTGTCACCAAATTCAATGCGGAATCAGGAATGAACTACGATGCCACCATCAATGCAGCAAAAGCCTTGGAGCCTGATGTTGTCCGATTTACTCTAGGAGGTACTGTTCTCGGGATCGTTTATAGCTTTTTGAACTTAACAGGCTTCAACTTCAGCTCTTACGTTGCCGGTGAGATCAAAGATGTCCGTAGATCCCAGCTTATTGCAATTGTTGGCGGTCTTGTGATTTTCTGCACTCTAATGTTATTAGTATACCTAGGTACCTACAAAACGATGGGTGCTTCCTTTACTGGAGCTATTTCCTATTTAAGTGTGGAAGGGGATCCAGCATACAATTTGTCGTTCCCTGAACCCTATCCTCAATCTATGATGTTTTATGCGACAGATAACATTTTGCTATTATTCTTGGTCAATCTAGGTTATGCAGTAACTCCCCTGGCAGCTGGACTCGCATACATCTTCCTAATTGTGCGAAACGTGTTTGCCTGGTCTTTTGACAGAGTTGTCCCCGAAAAATTAAGTGCTATTGATAAGAAGTACAATTCACCCTATGTGGCGATTATCTTCGTCGTTGCACTCTCAATAGTATTTCAATTCATCTGGTTGTTCACAGATTGGTTCGACTATATCACTTATGGTATCACAGGGTTGATGCTGGTCGTAGCAGTCACTGGAATCGCAGGGATACTCTTTCCAATTCGTCGCAAAGACATTTACAATGCTGCACCGGAGATGGTCAAGAAAGAGTGGATGGGTGTTCCCATCGTTCAAATCTTCGGATTCCTAACATTTCTATTTGCCTCTATTGTTGCCATATCAAGCGTCCTACCCGCTTTTGGTGGAGCAATTCAATGGAAATTCCTCATTTTCTTGTTTGTCTTGATAATACTTGGTATTATAGTGTACTACATCTCATCCTTCTATCGCCGATCAAAGATTCCTCTTGAATTGGCGTTCAAAGAAATCCCGCCCGAATAGAAACCCTATAATTTTCAAACAAACCTTATTACCTCTTTTTTTTGTTAAATAATAGGGTTAATTATTTAGAACACCTAATCGTAGAATCTTCAAATAACATCTGAACTTATCTGGATATTCTTTTTTCGAATATCAAAACCTATTTAAAGCGTTAAGAGACGTTAATCTATACTTCTAAACAAGAAATAATAAAAAAAGTATTCCAATCTCTCGATAGCCCTCAAACTCTTAGGAATTCTTAATATAATAAATCAATTGGCAGGAGCACTGTAAATGGTAAATACCCGCATTTTCTATGTAACCGATATTCATGGTTCAGAACGTTGTTTCAAGAAATTTATAAACGCTGGCCCTTTCTACAAAGCGCAGATCCTAATTATGGGAGGAGATATCACCGGAAAAATGGTAATACCAATCGTGGAGCAAGGTGATGGTACCTATATCGCACAACTTGTAGATCGGGATCGCCCAGTAAAAAATAAGGAAGAACTTGAATACATTGAAAAGATCATTCGGGATAGTGGTTTCTACCCGTATCGAGTGACAAAAGACGAAATAGAAGAATTACAAAACGATAAAGCAAAGATTGATCAACTTTTTTCCCGGTTGATGTGCGAGTCGCTTGAACGATGGATTAGCATTGCAGAAGAACGACTAAAAGGGAAGGGTGTCGATAGATATATCATTCCTGGGAACGACGATCGGTTTGAGATTGATGACATATTAAGGAAGTCAAAGCTCTTAATGTACCCTGAAGGGCGAGTAATCGAATTAGACAGATTTCATGAAATGATTTCGACTGGCTTTGCCAATATGACTCCTTGGAAATGCCCTCGAGATATTGAAGAAGAGGAACTTGCTGACAAGATCCAAAAGATGGTCAGCCAAGTAAGAGACATGAAAAACTGCATTTTTAACTTCCATTGTCCACCCTATAACACACCTATTGATGCTGCCCCAAAACTTGATGAAAATCTCACACCGTTACTGGCCCCTGGAGGAGACCTGATCATGACTCCCGCAGGCTCCACCTCCGTTAGGACAGCCATTGAAGAAAATCAGCCGTTGCTAGGATTACATGGACATATTCACGAATCAAAAGGAATGATACGGCTGGGAAGAACTCTTTGTATTAATCCGGGTAGTGAATACGGTGAAGGTATTCTTCGAGGAGTTATTGTTGATTTGAGCAAGAAAAAGATTGAAGACTATCTTTTCACCTCAGGATAAATATTTCAACTCCTTTAAAAAATTTCTTAACGGTAGGGAGGGTGTAATCATCTAAAAAGTCAATCATAAGGGATTTGATCTTAGCTAACGGCAGGTCTGGACCTATTTATTAAAAGTTAATCGCGCTTAAAGAAAACTCCTATGCATATTAAAGGAAATAGTTGATTCATTGATCAGGTTGTATTTTACCATATAATCGCATCTCGACTAATTTATAAGAATATATTAAGAATGACTTAAGAACCATCTCAAGCACTTTCAAAAATTGGAATTTCTGTATTACAGGTTTTCAATCCGATTTCATTATAAGGATGTGCCCTTATGAGTCGAGAACTCGTCCCAAAGGATCTGACAAAAGAATACACTGTAGAAGAACTTTTGGAATTGGAAAAAAAGTATGTTGCACCCGCAGTAGCTCACTACTATGAAGAACCCCTAGTGTTAGTAGGAGGTGAAGGGGCAACCCTCGAGGATATCCATGGAAATCACTACATTGATTTCTTTGCGGGAATCTGTACGACACTAGCAGGCTATGCGCATCCAAAGCTTGTCGCTACTCTCAAATGGCAGGCCGAACGCTTAATTTATACAAGTTCCCTCTATTCCACCATCCCGTACGCGGTCCTTGCCAAAAAACTCGCAAAAATCGCTCCTAAGGGTCTTACATCGTCGTTTGTTGTTAGCAGCGGGTCTGAGGCCAACGAAGCGGCGCTATTTGCAGCAAGGAAGTATAAGAACAATCCATACATTGTCGCCTGCATCTTTGCATACCACGGCCGAACAACTTTACCGAGAGAACTCTCAACCGCAGGCTGGCGTACAGTTCCGGAGGCCCATCCTCCTGGAATCCGCTTCACGACGTATGGATATTGCTATCGTTGTCATTTTGGGAAAGAGTATCCTGATTGTGATTTCGAATGCGCGCGCTTTCTGCGGACAGTGATCGAGTCGCAAACAAATAATGAACTCGCCGCATTCATCGTTGAGCCGATCCAAGGGGTTGGAGGAATCGTCACCCCACCCTTGGAATATTTCAAAATCACCAAAGAAATTGTAGAGGAATATGAAGGTCTGTTTATTTCAGATGAAGTCCAAACGGGGTTTGGACGAACAGGAAAAAAGTGGTGGGGCATCGAACAAGCAGGGATAATCCCTGATTTTATCACAATGGCAAAAGGATTTGGCAGTGGAGTTCCAATTGCGGGGTTCTTGACAAAACCCGAGTATATTGAGGAATACACTATGCCCGACTCATTTGCAACCTTTGGAGGGAATCCACTAGCATGCGCAGCGGCTTGCGCCGTCATAGAGATCATTGAAGAAAATCACTACTTACAGAAAGCAGCAACCTTGGGTGAACACTTCAAACAGAAACTGGAAGCCTTGCAGGAAGACCATCCGCTGATTGGAGAAGTACGTGGTCAGGGGATGATGATCGGTTTAGAACTGGTCAAAAATCCAAACACAAAAGAACCGGGATCAGAAGAAATGATTCAACTTATGGAAGAAACGAAAAAACTTAGCTTACTGATCGGAAAAGGGGGACGATGGGGTAATGTGGTTCGAATTCAGCCGCCTCTCGAGTTGACAACAGGACAAATTGACGAGGGTCTGGCCAGTTTGGATGAAGCGCTTAGTACAGTGGAAAAATCCTTAAAGTAATATAAGATCTCCTAGATTCAACTTATTTCCCTTGAGATTTCAAATTTTTAGCATTGCTCTAAAAAATCAATTATAGTTTTATAAAATGCATGCGGGTTCTCAACCATCATACCATGCCCCGCATCAGGAATATACCGGATAGGAAATTTTGCCTGGAGCTTCTTTTCCGAACTAAACTTTCCCTTATTTTTAGCCCCGAAAATGGCTAAAACGGGAATAGATAGTTGTATAAGTCTCTCCAGAAGAGTATCTTCTTTGGAAACTCTAACTAAGTCTTCAGAAGATTTGTAAGTAGTAATTGCTCCTGCTTTTGCAAAAGACACTGCAAAGTCAGCTAAATCGGGATCTTTCCGAATCTCTGCTAAAGATTGTTCAAAGCCGGTATCTTCCCAATTCTCAAGGGAAAATGAATCAATAACAAATTTTGAAAAGAAGCAATCTCCTACATCAATATTTCCTTCAGCATAAACCATTCCTACAACTCTATCACTCAATAGTTCAGCTAAGGAAACGGCTATCGGGCCCCCCATAGAATGGGCTACTAAAACAATGTTACTTTTGAAAGAAAGCCTTTCGAGAAGGCGAAACAAAATTTTCGCTTGATCATCCATGGAATAGGAGAAGTTTGGAGGTTTAGAAGATTCTCCATGACCCACAAGGTCAGGAATGGTTATGGTGTTGGCTTTCAACTTATCATAATTAAAAATTTGAAGGTAATCTTCTTTTGAGCTACCTAATCCGTGAAAAAGTAATAGTATCAGATCCTTTTCACCAACACAATGGTAGAACGAGATAGTAATATCCTCTGTAATAGCTATTTTATTAGCAAAGGGTTGTCCAGTCTCATTCGAGCTCCTACTCATAAATTAACCCTCCAAAAATTATCTGTAGGAATGTGATTGAGTTTAGGTGAATCCGCAATGGCTGCACCTCAGATGAGACAACAAAGGCGCATTACAATTACCACGCTATTGCATAGCCTGTTTCACGTCTTGGTGAGGCCCCAGCTGAGATCACTCCTGTTGATTCATCGAACAGGATAGCTAGGCATCTTCCATGTTCCCAACCTCCAGGTATAATGAATTCATGACCTTTTTGTGCTAATTCTTTTCGAACATCTTCGGGAACTCGACTTTCGATGGACACTCGCCCTGGATGGGCTTTTCGCGGATAGAAAGATGAAGGGAAGTGAAGGGAGTGAAATGTTGGCGCGTCGAGTGCCTCTTGCAGATCCATCCCGAATTCAACGAAATTCAAGAAGAACTGCAGCGTCCATTGGTCTTGAGAGTCTCCCCCTGGGGTTCCGAAGGTCATAAACGGTCTGCCATTTTTTGTTACAAGGGAAGGTGTTAGGGTTGTTCGAGGTCGTTTGTGGGGTTGTAAACAATTAGGATGCTTTGGGTCTAAGGAGAACATTTGTGCTCGTGTGCCCAAGGGGAATCCTAAGCCAGGGATAACTGGAGAGGAAGAAATCCAACCCCCTGAAGGAGTCGCAGAAATCATGTTTCCTTGGGCATCAGCTGCCTCGATATGAGTGGTGTCATTACAGTGGGAGGAGGGTGTCTCATCTCCTTTGGGTAAGGTTTTAATAGTTCCATCTCCCGGTCGGAACTCTAAAGATGCCTTTCCAGGATCAATCAACGCCCTCCGCTCTCTGGCGTATTCTTCGGATAACAATCTATCAAGTGGAACTTCCACAAAATCAGGATCCCCATAGAATTGTTCCCTGTCAGCAAAAGCTAGTTTTGCACACTCTATCAGGAGGTGTAGATATTGTGTGGAGTTATGTTTCATAGACTTTAGGTCAAATCCCTGCAATAAACTCAACTGCTGGAGCAAAACTGCTCCTTGGCACCATGTGTTGCACTTATGGATCGCCAAGCCGCGATAATTGAATGAAATGGGCTCTTCAATTTTTGCATGGTAAGCTTCAAAATCTTCCAATGTTAGGAGGCTGGAATGCGCGGTACCGGTGGCATCTACGATTTTTGTATGGGAAGAATATTCTATTATTCGTTGGGCAATAGGACCGTGGTAGAAGTAATCTCTTACAGCTGAGAGAGCTGCTTCCCGCCCCATGTTTTTATATTTCTGTTCTTCTTTTACAATTTCTTTGAAGGTTTTTGCCCAGGATTCCTGTTTGAAAATATGCCCAGCTTTTGGAGTTTTCATATTTGGTAGAAAAATCTTTGCGCTACTAGGCCATTCTTTCATGAATCGGTCGCTTAAGGCTTCGATCCGCTGGTGGAGTCGGAAGTACATAGGGAAGCCCTCTTCAGCAAGGTTAATTGCGGGTGTCAGAACTTCTTTGAGGGTCATGGACCCAAATTGTGAAAGTGCCAATACCCAGCCATCAAACGCCCCTGGAACCGTTGCAGGTAAGAACCCATCGCCCGGTATTTGCTCAATTTGTTGTTCTTGGAACCATTCAATCGTCCCGTTCTTAGGTGCAAATCCTTGACCGTTGATAGCAATAACTTTTTCTAGCTCCGCAGAATAAATCAAAATCGGTACTTCCCCACCAATCCCAACTAGATGTGGTTCTAATACTGTAACCGCAAATCCCATTGCCACCCCCGCATCGATTGCATTACCCCCCTTTTGTAGGATGTTTAATCCAATAACACTGGCAAGGTAATGTCCGGAAGTCACAGCACCATGGGTCCCCATTACTACGGGACGTGTTGTGAAACGCATCGGCATACCTCCAGCAGTCCAAGTTAAAGGTTCCATATTTTGTGAGATTTCATTCCTAATTTAAAAGTGAATGGGTGTTTCCTCTGAAAGGCTAGTTATAACTACTACATACTCTTTTTCAAACAGCAAAACGTGGAAAAAGAGCTAAATGCTCCCTCCTTGACTTCCCACTTACATTGCGAGCTCTATAAGCTCTAATTTTTTGACTAAATCCTTGTATCTGTTCCGAACTGTAACTTCTGTTACAGATGTTGCCTCTGCGATCTCCCGTTGGGTTCTCCTTTCACCAACTAGGATTCCTGCTAGATAGAGAGCTGCGGCAGCCATCCCTTTGGGGTCTTTTCCTCCAGTTAGGCCATTTTCCTTTGCTTTTCTAAGGAGATTAACCGCTTCTCTTTGGCAAGTCCCTGACAATTGTAATTCTGTTGCATACCGCGGAATATAGGCGATTGGATTGGGAGGAGGAACTTTTAGGTTCAGTTCCATTGCTAGAACCCTATAGGCTTTCCCTAAATCTTTTTTTGTAACTTTACTTCGTAATGAAACATCTTCAAGAGTTAGTGGGACTCCTCTCATACGGGCCGCCGCATAGATTGCAGCTGCTACCAACGCGTCAATGCTTCTTCCACGTGAGAGATGTTTGTCCAAGGTTTTACGGTATATCATTGCACTGGTTTCTCGCGCGGTTCTTGGAATTCCTAATTGACTACTAATTCGGTCAAGTTCATTGAAGGCCTGAAGCAGATTCCGTTCTTCAGATGATTGCATAGAACTCCGCCTTTGCCATCTCCTAAGGCGATGCACCTGCTGTTGCATTCGAGGTCCTAGTCGCTGACCATAAATGTCTCGATCTCGCGGGTCTATTTGGGTACTAAGCCCTTTGTCATGGATCCTTAATGTGGATGGACTGCCAACACGGGATTTTGAATCTTGCTCTTCTGAAGAAAAGGCTCTCCATTCTGGTCCCATGTCAATGATCCGATCACCAATAACAGCTCCACAATTTCTACAAATTTGATCTCCTGTGGTTTCATCATAAATTAATCTGGGACTATGACATTCAGGGCAGCGTAAAATGTCGAATGGCGGTTTTTCGGTTTCTTTCTTCTTTACAAGGGTACTATCCATTTTATCATCCCCTTCTTTCATTTATTATGAACAATAAAGTATAATAGACCAATTATGGGTCTATTAAATCCTATAATTGTATTATCAGGTTATTAGATAGGAATATTCTAGTTGTTCTCCCAAGACACGGTGCTGATGTTATATACACCTGTTTGTCTCGTAGATTTGCACCATTTTCCCCGTATAAAGCCAGTACTTTACTTTTCATTTAGCTTATTTTGATAGAGATAAGGAGCTCGTTCAAAACAAGCTGCGATTATGACAGAAACATAATCAACTGTTAAATGATAATAATGTTCCTATCGGTCTCCTAATTCTCATATTTAAGTTTTACGTTTATTATTTATAAACTTTTCGATGATGTCACTTTTAGGCATATCTAAATAAAATCAATCGATATTTAACTTAAAGCTTAACGGTTAATTAATGCCTAATCTATCCATTTTATATTACAAATTCTTTAAGAAAACTATTCATGTATGAATAAGAGGATAGAATATATAATTACCCTGTCAATTAGAATATAGCATAAAATGATTTTTATTAAATTAAGAGGGAGAATGTTCTGAAGGAATGATCAAAGGTTCATTATACCTGATATTGTTCATTATTTTGTGAAAGCAACATGAACATTTACATGGCTAAACTATCCTGGCTATTTTATAAGTTGGTCAGATAAAGTGGTCAAGTTTTGTAATTATTAGCTATACGGGCATTAGCAAGTAAATAGCCATAGCCAAAAGGAACCACCCACAGGTTTATATATGTTTGGTGCATCTAAATAGCTCTGTATACAGACACCTATGGAACCCTCCTATTTTCTCACCGACTGGCTTACTGCGGGTGGGTGATGGCGAGGATGTACCGATAAGGAATCTGTAAGCCATAAATACGTAGAAGGAAATAAGTTATGGATTTTGAGGAAACAGAAGTAAAAATTGGCGACCTATCAACCAATTCCAGGCGAGTTAACGTACACTTCAAGGTCATCAATCAAGATGAACCCCGTGAAGTCACTTCCCGTGATGGAAGCACCCACCGAGTTTCAGACACTCTAGTTGGAGATGAAACAGGATCCATCGTCATGTCTTTGTGGGACGATTCTATAGACCAAGTCGAAGTAGGCAGTATCTATAAGCTCTCCAACGGCTACGTCACCGTCTTTAGGAACAGTATGCGATTAAGTGTAGGGAAATACGGACATTTAGAACCTTCTGACCGAGCTATTGAAGAAGTCAATGAGGAAAATGCCCTTTCCGATCGATTTGTCGAGCGACCACGACGTTATGGAGGTTCTCGCTATGGTGGCAGTGGCTCCTATGGTAGTGGCTATCGTGGAGGCGGAGGTCGCCGTGACCGGGATTATAGACGCACCAGAAGGTATTAATGACTCAGATTAATAGGTGAAACATACACCAATAGATTCGCAAAGAATGGCTTTGCCACTCTGGTGCCTCCTTTTTTTGAAATACAATTCTAGTAGTAGCTAAAAACAGGGAAAATCCCTTTCCGAAACTATTGAATTGACTGGGAAGTTTGTTCAAGTTTCAAGAATGAATGAGATCCCTCAAATAACTCCTTCGAGAGTTATGTTGGCTAATCACGTAAAAATTGTTATATAGGAAAAGGCTCTTCAATCCACCTCTGTTGAAGTTCTAAACTATAATCCTACCGGATTTGAACTACAAATAGTAATTTACTTGCTTTCTTGGCGCAGCTGCTTCAGGGCCTTCGAGGCGCTTCGGCGTACCTTGAAATCAGAATCATGGCGGAGTTGGGTTAGCGGTTTTATAGCCCGTTGATCCCCAATGGCACCAAGTACTTGACACACATGGATTCGAATAATCTTATTTCGGTGTTTTAATGCTTTGATTAGTGTTTCAACCGCATCAGGACCTATCTTGATCAGTGCTTCCATCGCATTCTGTCGAGTGTGTCCATAGTCGTCTTGGAGTGCATTGATGAGCCCTTTTATCGCACGGGGTTTGCTAATCCGACCAAGTGCTTCTGCGACCTTCTCTCGAATTCGTTCGCTTCTGTCACTTAGTGCTTGGAGGAGAGGCTCGGTAGCTCGTTCATCACCGATCAGTCCAAGAATCCGTGCCGCATCTCGTTGGATCCACCAGTCGTGATGTTGAGTCAGGACTTCGATCAGTGAGGGGACTATTTTTTCACCTAATTCTACAAGTGCCCACTCGGCTATTTCACGGACATCTTTGCTTTCATCTTCAAGGATCTCCAGCAAGGGCAATGTCGCACGCTCATCACCCGCTTCACCAAGTGTTAAGGCAGCATTCCAACGAACAATATGGTTCGGGTCTCGAAGAGCTGCAATCAATGCATCAACAGACCTTTCCGACTCAGCTAACACGCCAAGGGCTTCTATCGCCTGCCAGCGGACTCTAGGGTTCGCATCTTCCATTAAGTCAAGTAACAATGTTAGTGGGATTGGTTGATCACGTTTTCGGTCTCCTTTGTATTGCTCAAGGAAGTCTGCTATCTGGGATAATTTTTCTGCGATTTCCACGTTATTCAATCACGTCACCATTTGCAAACGTTTCACATTTGCTTCATGGTATCCCTTCATTTTCGAAGGGGAGGGTTTGAAGCTCCTTTTATAAGCGCGTTTTACCAGCTATTTGGTTTTAAATGCCTTTTTAGTCATAAGTCCTCCTCTATTTTATAAGGGTTTAAATATTTGAAGCTGTCCAAATGACTGATTTGTAGGTAAAAGACTGTCAGATTTACCATCGAAAAGTCTTGTAATATATTAATTGGGTACAAAGATGTTGTTGATGAGTTCTAACATAGTTAAGTAA
>JBHIFL010000045.1:0-36280 GCA_046761065.1 Candidatus Heimdallarchaeota archaeon | reverse complement strand
ACCTGAGAATGAACAAACGATCATAACTCTGGCTGGTGAAAGCGGAAGTGGCAAAACGACTACGGGAAAATTACTCCTCCGGCTTCATGAGAGAACAGCTGGGGAAGTCTTGCTTGAAGGCAAGGACATTTTCTCTCTTGAAAAAAGCTCGTTAGCCGCGTTGAGACGTAAGATCCAGATCATCTACCAAGACCCTTACGATGCTCTGAATCCGAAAAAAACGATATTTAGAATTTTATCCGAACCTATCGAGATCCACCACCTAGCAAAGACAGATTCCGAGCGGGTTGACATGGTGATTCAAGCCCTAGAAGAGGTAGGCTTGTCCCCTGTAGAAGATTTCATGCCCCGTTACCCGTACGAGTTGTCCGGGGGGCAAATGCAACGAGTTGTCGTCGCAAGGACACTGCTACTCAAGCCAGCCCTGATCGTAGCCGATGAACCCGTCTCCATGCTTGACGTCTCCATCAGGGCTGGAATTTTAAGGCTTATGCTAGACCTGCGACAAAAGTACGGCATAACGTTTCTGTTTATCACACATGATTTGGCAGTAGCTAAACATGTATGTGACCGTATTACTGTGATGTACTTGGGTAAAATTTTCGAACTGGCATCTTCAGAGGACCTTGTGCACAACCCCCTTCACCCGTACACTCAAGCTTTGATCACGGCAGTTCCTATTCCCGACCCATCTGTCGACCGTCAATCCATTAAAATCAAGGGCGAGATTCCAAGCGCAGTGAACATCCCCCCGGGATGTAGATTCCATCCGCGATGCCCTCATGCGATGGAGATCTGCTCCAAAATCGTGCCCAAACTAATGTCACCAGATGGATCATCTCAAGTAGAACATTTAGTGGCTTGCCATCTGGTTAACCCCGTAGCTGAAATGTGACATCGTTCTTTCACAATAGGTCTCGTTCATTTGCTTCTTCTGAAGTACAATTGAAGTATCAAAGGTAATGCCCTCTCCTTATTGGTACGACCACTGTCTACCAAATTTGCGTATTAAGTGTCTTCGATATTATTCAATGATGAACTAAAGCATGTAACAATTGTGCTTTTTATATGCTGGCCATCCTTTCCACAAAGAACTCGATTTCACGATTTACGAGTTCCGATTATGGTTTACTCCGAGAATAAACTTTTCAAAAAAGCTTCTGGCACCTTGATGAGTTGAACTTCAAGCCCAAATTCCTTGAGCTGCATTCGAATAAGTTCGGCACAATCGGGATAATGGTTGCTTGGCAGATTCATTGTGGGGATTTTAAAGAGTTCTTGGGTAAAGCAGATAATTTTTCCGCATTTCGTTTATCTTAGGTAGCAACTTTATTTCATCGCCTACTTTGAAATCTTCTCTTTGCGAGATAAGGCGAGAAGGGTTCACAAAAAACTTGTTGCTAGGAGAGGGTGGCTTCGTGGGTGGTTCTATTAGGGAGATGGTTTCTGCATGTGGCCATGGGGATCTGTTAACATGGGTCCTTAGATGTCCCAAGAAACTTTCTAATGATGATAAATAATTCTGATTCGAACATTGACAATAAAATAGACTTTGGTTTGGAATAGGGACATTCCACCATGAAATCAAAAAGGAACGTGCCCAGTGAGCATAAGTGGATGAAGAGCTAAAAAGCATTTTATTAGACTAAAAAAGCGGCACATATTAAAAAAAGCGTTCTGCATTGAATCATGACCTTGGACATTTCTTCTAATGCTTTATAGCTTGTTGCCCAAGATATCTCTAATCCAACGCGCTGCATTTCAAGCCTCCTTTGGTTTCACACCACATACGGAAAAGATCTTGCCAGACGGGGTCTCCCTCGTTTGCACAGATACAAAGCACTCTCGAGGAGCCCAATCACGCACAACCCGACGTGTTTTTTCACCCGTTCCAAACCCCGCACTCGCACCCGCTCCAGCCCAAAAATCGCTTTCAGCCGGCTTATGGCTCGTTCCGCGCTCGCCCGGAACTTGGTGAGGAAGTTCCATTCCGGACTCCCTCTCGCAATGGGAGGGTACTGCCTCAGGAGCTGTTCTTGCGTCTTATTTCTTCGGGGCCCTTTCTTGCGCCGTTTTCCACTCCTTAGCGGGCAAAATTCTGCGAGGGTCGTTTGACGACCCAGAAGCCCTCTTCTGCTCCTCCGAATGGAGATGATTGGGGCGGTTCCAAACTCCTCCACGATGCCCACATAGTTGTACCCCGCATCGTACCCTTTATCGGCGACGGCGGCCTTTGGCCGCTTGCGGGTGATGTTCACGGCTTTTCGTATTAACGGCAGGAGACGATGGCCATCATACACATTCCCCGCCGTGACTTCAAAGGCCACTGGGAGGTCGGTTTGGCCATCCACCACCAGATGGAGCTTGTACCCGTAGAAAAAAAGAAGCCCTTCACCGAGGACTTTCCCACCGTTGCGTCCGGATCGCCCTTTTTCGAGAAAGAATTGGCGTAGGCTCGGGAACTTGTGGAATCGACTCCGAGGATCTTACAGGGAACCCGGAGGCGTCGAATCACCTTGCGGGTCACATCAACACTGATCTCTTCGACCAAGGAAGGATTTAATCGCGTAAAGAACTTCGCAAAGCGGGAATAGTTAGTGAGGGATATGGCCCCGACGGAACCCACAGGCCGTCGCATAACTCGGATACCGGCGGAGAAAGACTTCTAGATCGCGATAAGTGAGTTGGAGGAAGGTTTTGAGCAGCAGGGCCTTCAAGTAAGCGAACTTAGGATATCCGCCTCGAGGCGTGGGAGACTTTTGGCCCGAAAGCCGAGTCGCATACTTGGAAAAATTTAAGTGTTTGATAAGGCGAGTCAATCTCGGCCGAAACCGTTTCTTGGAGTGTGTTTTATTCCTACTCTTCTTCATTGGTTAACACCAAAATGAAGTAGAGAGAAACATATAAAACGGTTTCGGTCCCCACTCCCATAAAAAGATCGGAAAAGGATGCTATCCATGCCTTCTTAAGATTTAACTTTTAGGGCAACAAGCTGTCAAGAGTATTCTATGAAGAAGAAAGCTTTTCACAGGTTTTTTGGGATTTGCCGATTAGTTGGAGGAGTTGCTAAGAAATAAAAGAACGATTGATCTAATTATTCTAAGAAAATCATTCTTATCGAAATTTTAGACATAATCTTGCGGTAAGTGATAAATATGGAGTAATGGCAATAAATTCTTTATAAAGTGAAAATTAACAGTTTCAAGATTGTTCTTAACAATGCCTAATTGCAAATGTTGTAGATAAACTGAAATTAATATTTTAAGTTTTAAAACTCCGTAAATTTCCGTTAACTATGCCTTTCAGGCTATTGTGGTGAAATAGTAAGAATTTGAAACATCATAATGTAAAGCGATGTCTATCAATTCATTTTTCAAGCGGATTATTACTTTTTCTTGATATTTCTTTAGATTAGATATGTTTAAGATTCAACTATTCTGCCCTCCGTATCACTTCATGTAACCAATATCTATTATTATTCAAAGCATAGATCTTATTTTTGTCCCCCAACTATTTTCGCTACAGGAATTGTATAATAATGATCATCGCAGCCAAAACCTATTTCAATTTGACATTTTAAATCCAATTTCTTTTCAAACTAATTCAGCCAGTTCTTTGACACTATCTGTTTCACTTTTTATTCTCTCATCCTTCTTGTAAAGATTCCTATTAATCTTATAAAAATACAGGGTAAATTTACTTAATGATCAAAGTGGATCAAAAGTCCAGCCGTAATGTGGGATTTAAGCAACATTCAAGGGAACTCGGTGAACAAATCTCACCATAAACAAACTGTTTGTTATTCATTATTGGCCTATTTGTATTTGCTCTCAAATGTGTTCTTAATCCAATCTCTTATTTCATCTCTAACGCGCTTAAAACAGGTTAATATTTCTTCTTCAGTTCCAGTACATGTGGAAGGATCTTCAAAACCTTGATGGAGGAATTTTTTCCCACCTGGAAAGAAAGGACAGGTCTCTTTAGCATGATCACAAACAGTAACTACATAATCAAATTCTTTCCCTCGAAAATTTTCTATATTCTTTGAGTGATACATCGAAATATCAATCCCAAGTTCAGCCATTACCTTAATAGCGAAAGGATTCACATCTGAAGGTTCAATTCCAGCACTAAATGCATTATAATGAGTTCCATAAAGAGTTTTTAACAAGCCTTCAGCCATCTGAGACCGTGCCGAATTATGAGTGCAGATGAATAAAATCTTTTTTTTATTTGTTAAATCCATTATAATTAGCCCTTATATAGAATATAATCTATGGGATAAGAAATACACTATCTTACACTATCTATCTCAAAAAGTCATGACCAAAAATACTAATGAAGAAAAAAAGAGAGCATTTGGACAAGGGTTATTTGGATCAGCAAAACAAATGCTAATACCGGACGGATCGATCCAGTTGATGCGAATTATGCGGTCTATCTCGTCATTCTCGCTTTTAGAATCTTTTTTCCCTTGCCCCACTTATGAAAAGTACTAAGGTAATAACAAATTCTCGAAAACTTGTGAAACTCACTACTCTATAAACCGTATTTTCCTGCGTAAATGATAAAAAACGCTTCCCAGCGATTATAAAACGTCTTCCAGGAGATTTATGTCTTCTCGGTTGTAAAACGGGAAAAAAAATGGATGAACCAGTTTTATTGCAACTTCATTTATCTCTAAAACTACGTTTATCAATTTCATGCATGATTCGTTAGATGGATTCTTTTTCGTAAGAATATAAGAACCAGTGAACATCGATCTCAGGCAAGAGATTATCACGCTCCTCGATGGCTGCTAGAAATCGTTCATCTTCTGGCGGGAGGGTTCTAGTTGCATGATAGGCGTCACAGATCCGGGATAACCGTTGGAATGACTCGTAATGCTCGCTGAACCGCATCGCCGCATAATCACGTGCCTGCCACGTCGTGATTAAAAACGGCCAATCGCTGCTTTGTAACAAGAATAACTCGCGGATGGTCTGCTTTAGAATCTGCTCAAGTCGTGGATCCGTCGTTGCCGCGTCCGCGTACTTCACCGCAAGCTCCTCCATCTTTGCCTCACACTCGTATATTTTTTCCCATATAAATGCCGTATCAGCATTCATCCAGATCCAGTGAAATCCTCCTTTGCCCCATGAGCCCTCTGGGAGCGATACGATCGTGTCGGGGGGATACGCTTCCAAAAATCTACCACAAGTCGTGAGCTCAACTACTGATTCTTCGCAGAGTCCTTTCAGGACCAGTTTAAGCCATTCTGGCCCTTCAAACCACCAATGTCCAAATAACTCGGTATCATAGACTGCACAAAGAATGCCCTGCTGCCCCGTCTGCCTATGATGGTCCATAAGCGTCTCTTTCACTAAGTGTACGAAATGTGAAGCATTTTCTGGAATACGTTTGGCAGCCATACCGGGATCATAGTACCACTTATCAGCCAAGTCGGCTTCCCCAGAGGTGATCCGCCAGAGTCGAAGTCCCGAATGCATTTCTCGTTTATGAAATTCATTATACCACCCATCACCAGGATAACCCCACTCTCCACTCCAGACGACTAAGCCGGACTTTGGATCGCGTGTGAACACAGCGACCGCCTTTTTGCCAGCCGAGAGGAGGTATGGACTGTACGGGGTTTTGGTAACATCTACAGCCCGCTCTACATACTGGGATTCAAACGCAGTCCACAATTTCTGCAAAGCCTCAAAACGGTGGATGTAAACGCCTATTGTTTCACCCCCGATCAAAAGTGGCGTATCAATAAGGAAATAGCGTATGTTTGCATTAGCTAAGAAATTCTGAATACCTGGTCGTTCACGAGATGGTTTATCTTCCCCAACGGGAGGTTTCCATCGGTATCCGGGTCTGTAGGCACATTCCGGGAGCCAGATCCCTTGTGGATCTTGACCGAATATTTTCTTATAACTAGAAATCCCTGCCATGATTTGGGCCCAAATATTACTTTCTGTACTTAACAAAGGTAAATAGGCATGAGTTGCTGCACTTGTCAGGATCTCAATCACGTTGGCTTCTTGAAGACGTTTAAAAGCGGCAACCAGATTGGTATTATAACGCTCACGATAAGTTTGTAAGATTTGCTGGTACCAGTTTGTAAAGAAATCGATCACTTGTACTGCATAATCTATCCCCTGTTCTTCGAAACTGACGCGAGTCTGACGCGCCAATTGGATACGTTCTTCGACGTACTCACCGAAATGTTCTCTTATGTGTGAGTCACGGAGTTGTTCGACAAGGACAGGTGTCAAACCGATCGTTATGCTAGGAGAATAACCATCATCTAATAAGTCATAGAGAGCATTTAAAATCGGTATATATGATTCGGCCATTACTTCATAAAGCATTTCCTCCCCAAAGGGCCATCCGCCCGCTTGACGGACAAAAGGAATATGCGAATGGAGAACGAAACTAAAGCTTCCAATAGGATCAGGAATTCCCATATTAAGCACCTCTATTTTACGATTTTATAAAAACAGGAATATTTAGATGATTTAATTTTATAAATGAATTATATACTTTTTAAGAATTTATTAGTCGTTTTATCCTCTCAAAAATCAGATTTGACATTTCCAGAAAGATTTCAACACGTTTCGTATGTTCAGGATTACTGAGTGTTTTTTTAGCTGTCTCCAGAGCGAATTTTTGGAGTGCTAATCCTCTTTGGATCATTACGGGACTCCAGTGACCGTGGCCACCGGCCCACCATTGTACATCTGAATGTTGCGCCTTTGCAATCAAGATTCGAACAGCAGAGTATTTTATATCTTTTTCATTAGGTGTTCCTTTTTGCTCCTCATCTAGCAATCTACTTGTTTCATTGACGAGATCGAGATGAAGATTCACTAATTGGTGGATGCTGTTCAATGGATGCTCCCAAAGCGGGTATGGAACCCGATTATCAATATCTTGGTGGCTAGTACTCCAGGAACAAGAGCGGATATCAAAGATTTCATAGTCTGAACTTGTAAACAGAACCGTTTCAGCAGTGATTGATTCAGTTTTCGTTAATAATTCAATAAGAAAGGTCTCATAGCTTTTGTTATGCTCACCAAATGTTTCAATATCCATCGCACAAATAGTCGGCATGGGCATTGATCGCTGGAGATGAGTTAAGCGAGTAAGGAGCTCTGAGACCTGATGATATTTCTTAAATGCAATTTCATTACTTATTTCATGGTTACGGGGGATTAGGTGGATTGTTCCGTGCCGTTTTCGACCTTGCACATGAAGATAAGGGATCTCGGTGTGCAACCGCATAGGAAGAGCGAGGGGAGGGATGATTACATACTTATACCCTAGGAGCGCAAGTTGGCGAATAACATCCCTGCTAACGGCAAGTTCGGGTGGAAAAAATCCGATTGGGCTGTAAATATGGCCAAAAATCTCTTTATTTATTTTGGAATTAAGTGAGATTTGATATTCACGATCATTTGGCGGTAGAAGTGGAAGAATCGGGTGATAGGCAGCGGAGTCGAGAAATTCCAATTGACCATTCTTGAATAAGTCCTCGATCTTTTCAATGACCACAGGATATTGATGATTAAGCATCTCAGAAAGGGATCCGTTAATGTTTAGTGTGATTTTCACGCTCGATTGGTTGAGTAATCCAGTCATTATTGGAAGATAACAATTGTTCACAATTCGTTTCAAAATATATTCCGTTTGTGTTGGCGGTTGATAGGCATGAAGTATCATGCAAAACGCGGGTTTCATCTTAGCTACTCCTAGGACACAGATATTTAGATAGGGCGTTCTAAAAACCTTTGGAAATTTATAAATGGAAAAAAATCCAAAATCAAATATTTAGCCCCTTCGCATAAGAGCATTTGTGTTTAAAAAGAGATTAGATTCATATTATGCCATTTCAGGGAAAGTAGCGAAGGAAGTAGGGAAGATCTACCAGAAGAGCGGGGATGAAACCCTCTTCCAGCTTGCTCAGGGCTATCGTACCATGGAGAAAGAAACTAAACACCTTTCCAGGCTGGTGAGGGCACAATTTCTAGAATACGACAGGGAAATTCTTCACAGCACTGGAGTCTTGATGGATGGATAAACGTACACATTTCGGTGCCTTCTCTGTAGAGCCGCTATAGGAATAGTTCTTGGATGCGCGATAGCCAGGGGGGTTCGTAGCGTGCCTTGCCATCTACTTCAGTCTGACAAGAGGTAACGTATAAATTGCAATCGGTGCGGGAATTGGAACTATATATTTCTACGTCTATTGCTGTTGTTACCGTTATGACTACGCTCGTAGTTGTAACCTTCTGTAAGGTGGCTATATTAAAAAGGGTTATTAAGGAGTATAAGAGAAATGAATTATGGAGTGGTGGTTTGTCGATTACATCCTTTTAGTAACAGTTATCGTATACTCGTCCGTTAAGGGATCCATCGTAACTACAACAACATGGAAACGCTATTCCCCCTTTACCACCTTCTGTTCTGTTCTAGGGCTTATCCTTCTGATATATGGTATCAGCGTAAATGACTGGGAAGAAGCAATGGGTGGAGCGTTCTTGTTTCTGATCTTCATCGCTCCCCTCATACATCGTAAGCAGGTGAAGCTTACGATCTACCACAGGCTCTGTGTGCTGGCGTTAGGTGTTCTGGGATACTATACGTTCCGGCAGTCCCTTTTGACTTTACTCCTGCTTATAATAGGCGTTGCAGGGCTGATTGATACTATTTATCTAATAATCCGAAGAAAACTCTAAACTCTCAAGCTCCACCTTGGCAGTAAGTTTTCGATGGTACACCCCACTTGCGTTTTTCACATTATCTGAGCAGTACACTGTTTTAGGGATATATCCTGCGAAACCGTATACACCCTTCTCTGTTTATTTGAGGTCAGTGGGGGATGTATATTCATCTGTTATTGGTCTGCGGCATTTATGTGATTTACCAAATCATCTGTGGAGGAATCTGTAATTCGTTCAGCCCACCCATAAGCAAATATACCTCGACCTTGTGTGAGCAACGAGATTTACAATTACTACAGAATCTTCCTCGAGATTATTCGTGGTGTGCTCATACCCCGAATGAGTGACCATTACATCTTTTAAAGATGTGCTGCAAATAAATTCAGGTTTTTCGATCAAGTCCAAAAACATGGTGTCCTGGGATTTTTCGCTCTCTTAGGAGTAGTCTGCCAGCGCGCAAAAAATGAAAATGTTTATAGAGATCCAGAGAATTAGAATTAAGGCGAGGATACTCGATTTAATGAATCTCAGGGTTCAAGTAGACATATTAGATCCTTATAAAGAGCCCTTTCACCCCTATCAAAATCTTTTGGCCTACCAATGTCTTACGGATAGGGAAGTTCTATGGGAAAGCAGGATAGAAATCGTGAAGAGGAAGTAAAGACAATAGTTCATCCGATTTTTGTATTTGTTGGTGGAATAATTTTTCCCTTACTGATGGGGTTAGTGGTTTTAGGTTTCCTAAGGCATTTTTGGGAGCCTTTATCGCTTCCTGAAAGAATAGGATATGCAATCCTTCTATCATATATTGGCCTCGGCATAATAGTGTTCATCCTAGGAGGAATACTGAAGAAACAAGTAAGAATGATACTCGCAGGCTTACTCCTCTCAACGATTTACTTATCTTACTGGGCAATAAGAGTATTTTTGAATCCATTATTTGTTAACTTCTTGGGAGTTCTTGGGCTTTCTGAATCTTATATACCTGTTATTTCTGGATCACTATGTGCTTTAATCTATTTTTTGGCTTTAATTCTTTGTTGGTATGGAGTTGTGATGCTTGTTGCGATGATATTTCCGTCAGAAATTGTTAAGACGCATCGCCTTGCATACTCGATCAACGCAGGACTCGTTCTGATTTACTATTTAGGGTACTTTAGTATCGTTTTTCTTGACTTTCTTGACACCCATAGAAGAAGGTCAGGGCTAATTAATCCTCTAGATCAATTTGATCAATTATTAACGCTTATAATGATAGTATTCATACTTAGCCCCCTCTTTCTGTTAATGGACACGATCTGGTTGACAGGTAACGGAGGTCCCTTTAAAAATTTAGATGAAGATGTACTTTCATGTTCTGTTTGCTTCGCACTTCCCTCAGAATTTCTCTCGGAAATCTATTGGAAGCCTAGAACATATCCTAGTACACCAAAACGAGGAACGCTTTTCCGCCTCATAATGACGTCCCTACTTGGGTTTATAAGCTTTTTCTGCATTCTAACTGGAAGTTTTAGCCTATGAATAGGCTTTGGAGCTATCCCTTCTGTTCTTTTAGGAAATCTCTCAGTATTAGTACTCCGAATTGCAGCGCTGGGGGCGCCTCTCAGTGTTTTTATTTGTTACCTCCTAATTTCTAATAGATTAATTGCACGGTCAGAGATAGCTTATTTCGTGGAACCGAAGAAGCCATTTACCTTGAAAATCTTTATCAAACCTCCTAGGCACAAAGTAATCATTATTAGAGATATTACAGTCAAGAAAAAATCGATTTTAAGGGTAATAAAAAAATTTAATATCCCACGGGGCTTTTCACTGCAAGAACCCATCGAAGTACTATACTTATTGGAGCTAACGAGATATCCAGTTCAGGAAGAACTCATAATTGAAGTAATGATAGAGTATCTTGAGGATGGTATCCAGAAGATATATTCTCTATCGGACTCGATTGTGTTTTATCCTTCATTCAACAATGTTAAGATAGAGTTCACTCATCCCAATAGATGTAGAGTGGGGGAAACATTCACTATTAATGTTAAGATAACAAATCAAGAGGAAGAAGCACTTAAAAATGTTCAATTCTGTTCTAAAATTTCTGATCTTGTATTCTCGGATGATTTAAGGCAAGTAAAAGACCAAAAAATTGGAAATATAGCTCCCGGGGAATCATTTGATGTGAAACTTGATTTAAAGGCAATGAATCCTGGATATAAAAGGATCAATGGGTTAAATTTAAAAGTAAAAGGACCTGCTTGGGAGGATGAAGAGGTTAGATTCGTACCAGAAGGTATTATAAAAGTATTCTAGTTTGTGTCAAGAGCAATTGTTTACTTTAACTCCTCAAAATCTTCAGATTTTTGTGGTTATTATTTCACTTTTAAGGTTTTGAACGTAATTCGTTCAGTACCACACGTACATATTCTTCTGCTTTTTTCAAAAGCGTATCGGTGTTAGAGAATTCTTCTGCTTCAGCTGAAAGTACTAAAGTGTCACGTTTTAAACTGGGTCGAATATGAACCCACCCCCACTTAGGAAAGACTAATTTGACACCAACTAAAGTATTGACCGAATACGCATTTTCGTAATCGGTATTACGAATCTTGTTAATCACTTGTGCTAGTTCATCTTCATGGCATGGGAAATCATATCGGACGACGGGAAATCGTGGGATATCTGTTAGAAGTTCTGATAGAGATGTTTCTTCACTTGCAAGTATTTCGAGTAACATTAGCGAAGCCAGAATCCCATCACTTTCCAGCGAAAAGGCGGGAAACATATATTCCCCCTGATCACTCGCGCCAAATAGGCCGTGAGCATCGCGAAGGCAACTTGCTATGGTTCCGGGGGTAGCAACCACCCGTTCTATTTGTGGCCCATCTTTATTTTCAATAATTTGCTCTATAGAACGTGAAACCGAGTTGCTGACTGCAATTATGCCTTTTCGTCGTGATACCTTTTTTTGGAGAAAGAGAGTTGCCATATAATCCGGTGTAATAAAATTTCCATAACTATCCATAAAAACGACTCTGTTTCCTTCCACATCAAACATGATTCCAACATCCGCGTTGGTTGCAATGATGGTTTGAGATACTTTCCGTACAGATGCCGTGTTCGGAAGCACCTCAGCGATTTGAGCAGGTTGGTAACTATTGAGGGCGATTACATCACAACCGGCTTTAGAATATAAGCTAGGCGCGATGATAGAGGCTGGACCGAGAGCACAGTCAAGAACAACTCGGAATCGTGATTTAGCGATTTTATTGATGTTTATATATCGGTTTAACGCTGTTTGATAGATTGTGGGTACGTCAGGAACATATGAGAGCTGCCCAATTTCCTCCGGACATGCACGATAAACTTTGTTTTGATTCCAAATCTGGGAAATTTGTTTAAGTTGCTTTATTGACCATTCAACCCCGGTAGAATCGAAAATTCGGATTGTAATGTGGTCTTGGGGACCATGACCGCTTGTTATTGCAACTCCTGCGTTTGCTCCGAAACGTTTTATGGCAAATTGGGTAATTGGGGTAATTGCGGCATGAAAATCTATGGTATTAACACCTGCTGCCATCAGGCCAGCGGTTAGGGCGCGCTTAAGCATTCTTGAATCTGTTCGAAAATCTCGTGAAGTAATTATTGTGCTATTTTTACCCAAATATGTGCCTAATGCAACCCCAATTTGCAGTGCGAAATCAGGGGTAAGTTCCTTATTGGTTTTACCTACTAATCGGTCTCCTACGATTATATTCTTCATTTTTAACTCTCTTTTCTCAATCAATAATGGAATTTGGGGCAATCAGTATGTTAGGCTCGATTCTGGTGCCGTTATTCACTTGACTACCTGCTCCAACAACTACATTCTCTTCTATTTCGACATTGTCTCCTATAGTAACATTCTCGCAAATAACACACTTACTGCATCGAGTATTTGTTCCAATAGTCACCCGATTCCATAGCACTGCAGCATTGATCTTTGAATTGTTCCCGATATTACAATAATCGGCAATTGTGGTATGTTTAGAAATTACAACTCCTTCACCAATTTTGACATCGTTTCCGATAACAACAGGAGCGTTTATCTGAGATGATTTTCCCAATTCTATGTTTTTACCCCACCACGACCCATCACGTTCCTCCCCTTTCGGTAAGTATGGCCATGCATATCTTCGGACAACATCCCAATTAGCCCACAAGACTTTCTGAGGAGTCCCACAATCCATCCAGTACGTGTGATCAGGAAGTACAAACCCGAAAATATCATAATTTTCCCTCAAAAGGTAAGGGAAAACATGCTTTCCAAAATCCATCAGATTCGCATTAGAATCAAGAATGTCTAATAGTTTGTGTGTGAACACATAAATCCCAGAATTGATTAAATTTAAATGAAGATAAACCGATTGACGGCGGGAGAAGGTTAGGGAGGTAACATACAATTCTTGAGGTATTGGTTTTTCTAGAAAAAGGATAATCTTCTGCTCATCGTCTAACATAATGACCCCAAATTGAAGAGGATCCGGGACGTTTTTGAGGGCGATTGATCCTATGCCACCCTTATTTTTGTGAAACGTGATAAAGGTTTTGAGGTCTATATTCGTCACTAAGTCAGCCATCGTTACAATGAAATCCTCCCCTCCTTCAAGCAGATAGGCCGTTTTTCTCACAGCATCGGCGGTATCTTGTGGATCAATATCAGGAATCTCAATATTCAGGCCGAATTCCTTGCCATCCCCGATATACTCACGGATTTGGTCTCCCAAATATTTAACAACTAGAATAACGTCTTCAATTCCAGCTCGTTTTAGACTCCAAAGAGAAAAATTGATCATTGGATAATTAGCTACTAAAAGTAGGGGTTTAGGGCGGGTGAGTGTCATCGGCTGAAGCCTCTTACCTGTTCCACCAGCGAGCACAATGGCTCTAATCTGACTCATTTTTTTCCTCTTGGTTCAGAATGCGGAACCTGCTTAAAATTCTGTTGTGCATTCTCTTTATACTATATTATAGAAGGATTACGAATTAAAGCCTTTTGGGTGATCTATGTTTAAACAAACAAATTCAAAGTTCCTGTATGTATTATTCAGCCACCCAAACAAAGAATATTACTTGCATTCTCAAGGCAAAAAAGTGGATGTTTTACTTGAATTTGTAGTTAGAATTAAGTCGCGAAATGTAAGTAAAGAGAGGCATTTTGAATGAAAGCTCTTGATACAGCCTTAATTGAAAAAATTACAGAAAATCACCTAGGACTCATCATTTGGTTATGCCCAGAAACCCCACACAATGTTGTTGGAGGATTAGGACAAGTTTCAACCTATGTCCCTGCCAAACTGGCAAAGTACCGATGGTTTATTCTTCAAATAGGGCGTGGTTACCCCTCAGAAGAGTATAAAAGAAATCAAATAATTCTGAGAGATCCTTATAACCCTGATCAGGTCTATCCCAGAGGAAAAGAACAAGAGGAAGCCGCAATACATTCGCTGGCAGCTTATTTTGAAAAGATCTCTAAAAAAGTCATCAATTTCATGAGAGAAGTGAGAGAAGGACGCACTCATCTCTCCTCGGAATTCCCTACTGTAATGATTGCGCATGATCATTTCACCGAACCAGCGGTAATGAGAACTCTTAACCAATTGAAAGCTGTCGGGATGAAAATCGTCTACGAAGTCCACAATGAAGCCTTAGGCGCCCATCTAGGGTATTTACTTAGTGAAAACCGAAACGTTCCCACTAGCACACTGAAAGTGAAAGCGAAACAAGCCGTTAAAGATGATTTCCGACATTTAAGAGAAGTTAGTATCTTTGATCGATTTAAAGAAGGAAAAATTGATGCATTACTTTCAGTATCCAATGCGATGCTCAACCATTATACATTAGCATATGACTTGCCGGAAGGTAACAAGTTCAGAGCTCCCAATGGAATTCCAACGGACGAATTCATGTCAGTGCCTAACGAAAAAATCCAAATTAATCTAGTGCGAGGAAAGATAGGAACGTGTGTTTGGATAGGGAGACCTGTCCCAGAGAAAGGTTTGACCCAGTTATTTTCTGAGCTGCCATTCGAGTATAGGGCATTTGTTGCCTTAGGTTTCAATTCATATGTACAATCTCTTGTGAAAAAACATTCAGTGGACAAGAATATTCTTGTAATGGCTCCAAAACGACCTGTAGAACTTGATTCCAGGGTAACAATTGATACAACTACAATCTGCACCCACAAACCAAGTCGCGAGCAATTCAAACAGGTTCTTGAGACTTATGACTTTGTTCCATATGATATGGTCCTCTTTGCCTTCTGGATGCCTAAAATTGATATTCTTTCAAATGTGACTGTTTTTGTGGGAAATTCCAGCTATGAACCCAGTGGGATCATCCAACTCGAGGCCACTGCCTGTGGAACTCCTACAATCGTATCAGAACAACGAACAAAGGATGGATATCCGCGATCCGGGATGACTGAATACTATCCAGATAAAAAGGGCATCGTTTCGATCCTTCCGGAAGAAATTGGAGCCCTTTCATTTGCGTTGAGACAATTTTTAGAGCCAGATTTTCTTACTGAAAAGAGAAACGAGGCCAAAAAACTAAGAGATACAATCACATGGGAATATGCGGTGAAGACCTTTTGGCTGAATTTTCTTAAAGATATTACAGCGAAATAAAAGATCAGAAGTAAATATCGCTTTTTTAAGTGATATATATCCAATAAATAGCTTTCAGATGCTTATAACTTCAATTCAACAGAATCATACCCTCCTTGAGAAACAGAACCATCCTTTGTGAGGTATTGCAAAAAAGTGTGAATTAAAATGCTCCAAAAAGTAATGGACCAGGTTTTAAAGGAAAGTATGCAGCTTAAAGTAAGCGAAGGGGAGATATTTCTCCCTATAGTATTTCATTTCCATCAACCAGTCGATAATTTCGAGTGGGTCTTCGAACATGCTTTTGAACAATCATACAAACCTTTGTTGCAATGCATTAAACGCCATCCTTCTGTAAAAGTGGGAATTCATCTCAGTGGTCCAGTTCTTGAATGGTTGGAGAATAAACAACCGGAGTATCTGGATCAGTTGGCTAATTTAACCAAACATAATCAATTAGAACTTATTGGGGGAGCCTTCTATGAAGCGATTCTTCCGATTATCCCCGATGAAGATAAACTAGCTCAAATCCAGATGATGCGTGATTACGCCCATGACCTGTTTGGAACAGATATCCATGGGTTTTGGCTAGCAGAACGTGTCTGGGAACCTCACCTCCCTAAAATCTTTGAAGAAGCACACATTGAGTATGTTATGATCGACGACTACCATGTGCGGATCTGCGGGTTTGACGAAGAAGAAGTCCTTCACGCCTTTACCACGGAAGAACAAGGCGCTCAAGTGACTGTTATGCCTATCAATGAAAAAATTCGGTATCTGATACCATGGAAACCAGCGACTCAAACATTTGAGTATCTCTCCTCCCTTCGTAATGTATATGACGATTCACGCCTTGTTTTCATTATTAGCGACGCTGAAAAGATGGGAATTTGGCCTGCAGAGGATGGACGTTCCACACACGATGTTTGTTATGTAACAGGCTATGATGGCTTACCATGGTTGGATAAATGGTTCACGTTTATTGAAATCTTGGATTGGGTCGTATCTATCTCTCCCCACGAGTATCTTAGGCACCATCGCCCAAAGAAGTTAATCTATCTCCCAAACGCGAGTTACGATCGAATGGAAGTCTGGGCTTTGCCAACCGAATCCCGTCGACGACTTGAAACTTTACTTGAAGATGCATCGATGAATCGAGTGTATTCTACGTTCTTAGATGGTAGTAAAATAGCAAGGAATAAAGAAGTTCTTCAATTTTCCAAAGGCACCTTTTGGCGAAATTTCCTTGTGAAGTATCCAGAAAGTAACACGATTCATAAACGGGTGATGTTTGGACGAAAAATCGTGAAACAAGCGGAAAAACTGGTTGGCAAAACACAAACAATCAACAAAGCATGGAAAGAGATCTATAAAGCAGAATGCAATGATATATACTGGCATGGCTTATTTGCAGGAGTTTACTATATCTTCTTAAGGCATGCTGCCTTCAAACACACAATTACAGCGCAAAAGATAGCTGAGCAAATTCTCAAAGAACAGGGGACACTAAAACCTGTACAGCTGATTAAAGAAGATGTCGAGAAAGATGGGAATGATGAGATCGTCCTCCAAAATGATGACCTGGCAGTTTTCATTAAACCACACGATGGAGGCTCTATCTACGAAATAGATCAGAAACAGTCCGCGTACAATATCCTCACTGTATTGACTCGTCGAATGGAAGCGTATCATGATGAATCCACCAAAATGGTACAAGATCGATGGAGACGAACCGCATTCCGGGATCATTTCATTCCCTCAGATACATCCCTTCATCAAATAATTGATGATACTTTTCAAGAATGGGGCGACTTTACTACGGCGACGTATGAGGTCGTTCTCTGTGAAGTGCAGAATGAGATTGCAAGAACCATATTAACAAAACAAGGGAGTGTAAAGGCTTGTGTACTCAACTTGACAAAAGAAATA
Source organism: Candidatus Heimdallarchaeota archaeon (assembly GCA_046761065.1). Classification (GTDB taxonomy): domain Archaea; phylum Asgardarchaeota; class Wukongarchaeia; order Wukongarchaeales; family JBHIFL01; genus JBHIFL01. The sequence continues at coordinate 19,005 of JBHIFL010000045.1, read as the reverse complement.
GTGATAAAAGCGGATTCACGAGAGATTTCTGTCACTTATGATATTATCGCAAATCTTGAAAATGAAAAGCCATTGCAAGCTACTTTTGTACCGGAAATTAATTTTATAATGACTGGAGATCCTACGAAAGTTGACGCTTCCATTGACACATCTTCCATTGACCTCTTTAAAAATCAGGTTTTATCTGGTAAACATTTTTCCAGCTCCGATCCGGAGAACGGAGTCACTGTAAAGATCCAACTTAAACAAGAGACTCAACTTTTTTTAATAAATGTAGAATCAAAAGCAAAGAGCGAACTGGGTTGGGAATCTTTATATCAAGGAACTGGCCTCTATCCACTTTTTGAACTCAACTTATCACCTGGGATGAAAACCCAAATTCAATTAAAACTTTTAATTGACCCCTAAAATAATAAATATTCATTTAATGATGGTATCTTCTCATTTAAAGTGTATTATTCATAATTAACAATAACTAAACCCCTAATGGATTTAATAATTATTCCTGGATCAAAGGGTGTATGAAGTAAGTACCCATTCGAGACAAGCAACCAAGAAGTATTAAAATCGATTTTTTGGAGATGGAGTAATCTGCGCTATTTTTGTATTCACAACTAATTAAAGAAGTCTTATACAGGTGCAACGATCCCCTTCCACATTTAGAGTCGATTTTAGACCGTATTAGGAAAGATCTATTTACTTTTCTCCTAATTCATCTTATTGTAATCAAGTTTATTTCAGCTATTCTAGTTCAACTCGAATAAAGATGACAAGCTACATGTTGTGCTCTGCCCACACTTATAAACTCTGGTTTAATTCTTTTACAAATTGATTTGACAAACGAACAGCGTGGATAAAACTTACATCCACTAGGAGGATCGATCGGGCTTGGAACCTCCCCTTTCAGGATTATACGTTTTCTTTTTACTTCAGGGTTTATCGGAAGAATTGATGAGATCAAAGCCTGTGTGTAAGGATGTTTAGGTGACTCAAAGATCAACTCAGCATCTCCTATTTCAATGATTTTGCTTAAGTACATTACACCAACTCGGTCACACAGATATCTTATAACACCAAGATCATGTGAGATAAAAAGACATGTTAGAGAAAATCTCTCTCGTAGCTCTATGAGCAGATTTAATATCTGTGATTGGACTGATACATCAAGTGCAGATGTGGGTTCATCTAATACAAGGAACTCTGGATGTAGAACAAGCACGCGAGCAATTGCTATACGTTGCCGTTGTCCCCCACTGAATTCATGTGGATACCTATGTAAGTGCTCCTTTTTAAGACCTACTCTTTCAAGCATGTCGAGGATGATAGTCGACATCTCTGTTCTCTCAGCTATCTTGTGAGTAATAAGCGGCTCGCGGATTAACTTTTCAATAGTCATACGCGGATTAAGGGAAGTGAATGGGTCTTGGAAAACGATCTGCGCTTTTCTTCGTAACTCCTTTAACTCTTTAGAATTCATTTGATAGATGTTATGCTCTCTAAAGAAAACTTTTCCCCCTGTTGGTTTTATCAACTTAAGTAGTGTTCTAGCTAATGTCGTTTTCCCACAGCCACTTTCTCCCACTAACCCAAACGTTTCTTTCTCATCGATGTGAAAATCAACTCCATCTAGCGCTTTAATCCACTTCTCCACCCGGTTTAGAAAACCTCCTCGGAGAGGAAAGTATTTTTTAAGATTTTCAACTTTGATGAGAGGTTTGCTCATTTCAATAGCTCCGTACCTACGAGATGACAAGCCACAGTATGCTTGGGTTCTATTTCCCTAAGTTTGGGTCGTTCTTTTTTACAAATCCCCTTTGCAAATTGACAGCGAGGATGAAACCTACATCCACTTGGTGGGTAGATCAAGTTTGGTAATGTTCCAGGGATGCTAAGCAAGGGACCTTTTCCCTTATGCATATCAGGCACTGCACGAAGGAGGCCAGCCACATAGGGATGTTTATACTCGTTAAACAGAGTAACTTTATTGGCATACTCAACGATATGGCCAGCATACAATACAGCTACTTTTTCTGCCATTTCTGCTACTACACCAAGGTGATGAGTGATTAAAAGGATAGATGTTCCAAATTGTTTTTTTAACTCTTGCATCAAGTCTAAAATTTGAGCTTGTATTGTACTATCAAGATTTGTTGTGGGTTCATCGGCTATAAGAAGCTTCGGGCGGCAAGAGAGGGCCATAGCGATCATTACACGCTGTTTCATCCCTCCGCTGAGCTCAATAGGAATATTTTGTGCGATGTCTTCTGCAGCTGGGATTCCCACAATTTTCAATATCTCGACTGCTTTTTCCCAAGCTGTTTCTTTATCTACTCCTTGATGAAGCATAATTACATCAGCTATTTGTTCACCTACTCTAAAAACGGGGTTAAGCGATGCCGTTGGATCTTGAAATATCATTGCAATCTCTTTTCCCCTTACCATTCGCATCTCTGTCTCTTTTAGTTTTAGAATATCCTTTCCTTCGAATATAATTTCTCCAGAAACGATTCTCCCCGGAGGTGGGACTAATCTCAAAATAGAGAGCGAAGTTACTGATTTGCCACAACCCGTCTCACCAACTAGGCCCAGAGTCTCACCCTTCCTGATTTGTAGATCCACTCCATCAACTGCCTTTACAATGCCTTCATAAGTATAAAAGTAAGTTTTCAGTTCCCTGATATCCAAGAGTGGCATGTCCATCACTCAAACCTTCTATCGGCAAGAGTTATTATTATTTAAATCATTGGCAGTAACAATATTCCAACACAGAGCACTTTATTCATTTATCCCAGTTCTTTGGGTTCTTTGGAATACAGATATAATATGCTAATGGGAAGATCAAATTCAACTTTTTTAGAAGTGATTAATAGGGAAATGTGATTGAATATCCAAGAAATGAAGAAACTCATAATGAAGCGGGGAATAGGATCTTAAATAACTAGAATGTGAAAACACTTTTGTTGTAGAAGTAGAAATATGTGTGATTTTTTGTCTAGCAGTTTTAATAGAGATTTAATTATTAATCAGTTTAGATGTGAATTATTAATAAATAAGGTCACATCTAAACCATTCAGAATAAGCATATTCAATGCTGATAAAACATATGGAACTGAACGATATCGTATATTGTAAACAAGTTTTCAGATTCGATGGAGGTTTAAATTGCTTTGATTATGAATGCAAATAGGTTACACGATTATATGAAAAATTATCAGTTAGATGCTCTAATCGCTTCGACTCCAGAGAATGTTATGTATACTAGTGGTTACTGGAGTTTAAGCCACTGGACTCTCCTAGGAGTCCATGTCTTTTCCATAATCTGTCAAGAAAATATTCGTAAACCCTGTTTAATTGCTCCAATGGGAGAAATGGACATGGTATTAGATTCGCCCACCATTTGGGTAGAAGACATAGTACCCTATTCTGGATTTCCTATGATTGTAAGTGAACCACTTACGAAAAGCGATAGAAAGCTTGTTCAACTGCGTTCTAAGAAGAATGTTCCCAGTTCAGGAATTGAGGCGCTTGTTCAAGTTTTGAAAGAACGAGATCTTGATACATGCAAGCTAGGAGTTGATGAAGGATACATAAGCCCCCAAATATTCCAACAAATAAGAGAAAATCTCCCAAAAGCAGAAATTATGGTATCATATGATTTATTCCGTAAAATAAGACTTGTGAAAACAAAAGAAGAAATCAAACGGCTTAAAAAATCAGCTGAAATAGATGAAAGGGCGATAAGTGCAGCTCTTGATTTTGTTAAACTCGGAACAACTGAAGAACAGCTTACAATTGAATTTAATAAATCTATTGTCGAGCAAGGAGCGATGCCTGAATTTTCTGTAATTTGTTTTGGAAATCGGAGTGCATATCCTAACGCACTTCCAACAAAAAAGAAACTCCAAAAGGGTGATATCATAAGATTTGATGTGGGTTGTATATACAAGTTCTACCAATCTGATTTAGCAAGAATGGGTGCCTTAATGTCTGTTACAGACAAACATAAAAAATATTATGAAGCGATTCTCAATGGGGAGAGTAAAGGAATTGAGGAATTGCAACCTGGTGTAAAAGCAAGTGAGATTTTTCATACAATTGTTGCAACTGTTACGAATCCTGGCCTCCCTGATTTCAGACGGCACCATTGCGGTCATGGGATCGGAATAGAAGGCTATGATCCACCACTGATTTCAGCAAATGATCATACTGAGCTAGAAGAGGGAATGGTTCTTTGTATAGAACCCCCTTATTATGAAATAGGATTTGCAGGACTTCAAGTAGAAGATATGGTAGTAATTACTAAAAAAGGAGCTGATTACCTATCAACACTTGATAGAGAAATACAGATCATATAATGAACTTCCTAACTAAAAGAAGGAATTATTTCTTCGGCAAACAATCGCATATCTTCTGATACGGCTTCAATTGCGTTTCCTACGAAGATGAGTGCTGGTAGATGATCAACTCCAACTACATGATACTCTTCAATTTTACTGATTATTTCATTGACAGTCCCAATGAGATCCCTTTCCTCAAGGTTTTCCACGTTCTGCCGCTTCAGAGTTGAATTCTTAATAGAAAGGTCATGAGCATAAATCTGGGAGTTTTTATACTTTTGAATTGTTTCTTCATGCGTCTTGGCAATGCAAACAGCTAACTGTGGAGCAATGTCAATCTTAGAGTACTCTCGCTCATATTTATCAGAATATTTCTTTAGTTGGAATATTGCATTTTTTAGCTCATGAGGTGTTAATCCTGCAGGAAACCACCCAATTCCATACTTTGCAGCTCGTTTAATGTTATTCAATGCGTTTCCTCCAATATAGATAGGAAGTTGCGCTTGAACAAGCTTGGGTGATAATTCGACTCCAGAAAAATTATAAAATACACCATCAAAGGATGCTTGATCTTTTGTCAAGAGCATAATTAAAGCTTCAAGAGCCTTTTTTTTAGGATTGATCCTCCAACTTTTCTTTGGGGCTTACCTGAACATCCTTCCTACTGGGGGAAGAGTTGATCCCTTTGTGCGACGAACTAATCCAGTGAGACGTATCACAGGATTATACATCCCAGATGCCCTCTTAACATGGAATTGGCCTTTTCTAATAAGCGCCTTAAAACACATCATTTTACCAGCGGCCTGCCTCTCCTTTGCTTCTCTTGTTGTGATTACACGGATGATGAGAGCAAATATGTTAGAGGTATTGAGAGAGGACTATATTACAACAGTTAAGTCTTATGGGTTCTCTGATCGGAAAGTCGTTTATAAATATGCTCTTAGAAACACTCTAATTCCGACAATCACAATAGTTAGCCTATCATATGGATACTCCCTCGCAGGAACCTTTTTGGTGGAAACCATTTTCTCTTGGCCAGGTCTTGGCAGATATGTGACCCTGTCTATAATAAACTCAGATTACCCAGCTATAATGGGAACCGTTCTTCTTGTTGCCGTCGTTTTTATGACCATAAACTTGTTGGTTGACCTGTCTTATCTCTATGTAGATCCAAGAATTAAACTCCAGTGATTAGAATTGATAAAATCTCGCTTTCGGACATTTTTTCATGATATTATTGAAAAAAATGGTCCTAGAATCGAAGAATTCAAATATACCCTCTATTTGATAAGACGGAGTCCTCTTACCCTAGTAGGGTTCTTGATTGTCCTCATTATGATTATTCTAGCTATTGTAGCTCCATATATCGCGCCATATCCTGAAGATATAATTGGTTTTGCACATCTTGAAAAACGATTACAGCCACCGAGTCAGCAGCACTGGTTTGGGCTCGATGAGATGGGTCGGGACATCTTTAGTAGGGTTATATTCGGGTGTAGAATTTCCCTTGAAATAGGGATCTTAGTAATAATTATCTCAGCATCCATTGGTACGATAGCAGGAGCTCTGGCAGGATACTACAGGGGTTGGGTCGACTTCATAATCATGCGAATCACGGACACTTTTCTGGCCCTTCCATCACTAATCCTCGCCTTAGCGATTGCTGCAGCCATAGGAACGGGTTTGTTTAATTTAATGGTTGCCATCGCTATTGCTTGGTGGCCATGGTATGCAAGATTGGTGCGAGCTCAAGCCCTTTCCCTTTCCGAGGCAACATTTATTGAAGCTGCGAAGGCTATGGGAGTAACAGATTTCAGAATAGTGCTTCGACATGTAATCCCAAATTGTATTGCCCCAATAGTCGTTCAGGCATCCTTAGATCTAGGATATGTGATTCTAACGGCTGCCAGCCTAGGTTTCTTAGGTCTAGGTGCTCAACCACCTGCAGCAGAGTGGGGATTGATGGTCAGCATTGGACGAGGCTTCTTCCCAAACTGGTGGTGGATTACCACGTTCCCAGGGTTGGCCATTTTTATTTCTGTTCTTGGATTCAATCTTCTTGGTGATGGTATAAGATGATGTCTTAGACCCAAAACTAAGAAGACGATGATCGAGGACACATCACAGTACAGTACTCAGGAAAAATCGTTGGGTTCATGTTTAGTTCATATTGTAAATTGAACAAGAATAGATGAGCTATTATCAATTAATAATGACTACGATCCTAAAGTTAAAGTTTTCCAGCTCTTGATCTATTCAAGAATCAAATCTTATTTACGAAACACCTCGCTAGTTCAGATCCAGGAAATAAAATAACTAGGAAGATAATATTTAAGTTAGAATTGCGCTATATTTGATCCAACTAGAATTGAAAGCTAAGTTCAAACTTGGCTAGGAATCTTTGTATCAAGTGGCGGAACTTAGTCTTTAATTAATTTTGACCTCTTACCAGGAATGAAAAAAGAAATTCAATTTAAACTAATTATTGAACCTTCAGAAAACAACCGCAAGTGGTTTTCCTATTAATTAAAAGATTCTTAAAGATAAGGATTCCAATGATACAGTGATCTCCTAGTCCTACTTATTATTATTGAAATAACCCGATTTTATTCATACCTGAAGCACCTTATAAAAAATACACCATTTTCTATTTTTTAAGATAATTTTCTCGTGATATTTTAATTATGTTGTATTTAAATCATGTGCGACTGAAAACACAATTTCAAGTAATATAAAAATGAAATAAGAACATGTATTAATTGGTTTTCCTTTTAAAATTAAATCCTTTTTAACAAATTATGCCTTTTAGGATATGATTTCACATCTTGCAAACCCTTAATAAGTGATGCGAGATAAACAAATGCGATCTGTTTTGGAGAATGTCTTCCAGTTGTTATTAGTCAATAGTATGAAACATGATTTCTTGGCAAGCATCCTTTCAATGAAAGCAACCAAAAAGTGGCATGATCTGACATTTGGTCGAGATATACCAATTTGCTTTATTGCAATTTTCATAACAACCAACAAAGAACCGCTTCCTCCTATTCTTCCAAAAGACCATGACTTATGCCTTATATGAACCGTTGAGTACAAAGTTTCCTATGGGAGCGCCCATGGAAATGGCTTACCAAAGTTGGAGTGCAGCTGGAATCTTTATTGCTGAAGCTGTTCGTAAAAACCATCTTTAACTACTTTGAATGCTCTTTCAAGGCTCCAGCCAATGTTTCAGGAGCAAGCTCGATTACTTTCAAACAGTCCCCAGAAAGCTCGATCCCACCAATATAATTGAATGGTAAAACATCAATGTAAAGATGGAATGGTGCCTTCATCAGCGTCTGAATGCATTTATACGGTTTCTGAAAGAAAACCGTTGTTCGATCTCGTTCAACACCGATCTTGTTTAATCTGCTATTGATAGTACGGAAAATCTTCGCTAGCTCCGCTAATTCTTTATTATTGAGGTCGGTTAGTCTTGCTTTATGTTTCTTAGGGAAGATACGGATATGGCCATTTCGTGCCGGGGCGTAGGCAGATAGAACTAACCATGCTTCATTCTCAATTATTATACGCTCTTTTAGATTCAGTTTCTCGCCTAAATATACATCAAGAGTTTTAGTTACAAGATCACAGACAAGACATCTTGTGTATTGAGTATAGTACGTTTCCTGTACATGGAGCCGAATTAGAGTGTGGAACCCAAGATTTTGGGGAGAAGGATTTTTGGTCGTATCGAGATAGATCTGAGCATGAAGATGTTTAAGGCTCCCTCCTGTTTTCTCCCCAATATTAAAAAACACATAAGGGATTATCTGCTTGAATCCTCGGAGTTGAGCACACTTCTCAGTATATTGTAGCGCATCTCGGGTATTCCATAACAATTTCGTCAAAATATCATGAGGAGTGTCCTCTAGCTGCTCTAGGTGTTGAGTGGGCAATGGGACTAAACAAACTCCCGATAAATAGCTATTTTTTACCGATTTTCTTACGTCTACTCTTCCAAAGACGGGAAACTTGTTGACAATTGTGATTGCATCATAATGCTCGTAATTTCTCGAGATCGGGAAGACATCCGAAAATGGATCATATTCTTCCTGGTCGGTATACACTGGAATCGCAGGATCTTCCCCCTTAATGATAGGACAGAGAACCTGACATGAAGCTTTATCATGGGATGGCGGCGTCCTATGATCATATTCCATATAACGAGCCCCACGAGAAGGGTTGACATAGGAAAAAAACCCTAATTTTTGTTCATTCTCAAGATCAAGGTACGTTAGGAGGGGATCCCATCTTTTCGTAGGAAGATTGGTGTTATCCTTAATTATACCCCATTCCATCTGCCGTATTGCGTTTGTTCTAAGAGTTCGATGGTGATATTCAATCAAAAATTTTCTCTCCGATAATTACTGAAGCGATAGTAAAGTAGCTTTACAAATTGGTAAGAAAATATAATGTCTTGTCTTAAATTGTTTTATGCACTTGTACTGGTTATGGTTTGACTCGAGGATCAATATATGCGTATGTAATATCAACTATTAGATTAACAAGCATGAATACGACACAGAATACGAGAGAAATACCAACTAACAGAGCATAATCAAATCTTTGGGCAGCTTTCACGACTACCGATCCCAACCCGGGGAAAACAAAGATATATTCAATCACAACTACACCTGTCAGCATCCCTGCAAATAAGATCCCTGAAACGGTAAGAACAGAAGATAATGATCCTTTTTTCGCATGGCTAAGTACTTTTCCCTCATCTAATCCCATTGCTCTTGCTGTGATAATCTGAGGCTTGATTAGCTCACCAATCATACCTGAACGTGTGATTCTTGCAATGATGGCTAACATATTGATTGTCAAGGTTAAAACAGGAAGTATAAGGTGATTTAATGCATCAAAAAATATCCAAAGCTGTCCGTTTAGTAAGGCATCAATCGTATAAAGTCTAGTATAAGAAGTCCATTGTGAGGATTTAACAAATATATTGGCATCGAGCCCCAACCGGTTTAACCCAAACCAACTTAACCCTAAATAAAATATTAATAGTAATGGTAATGCTAAGCAAAATGCAGGAATAGAATATCCGATGGTCGTCAAGCCCCGTATTAAAAAATCGATTGGGTCCTCTCGTGGAGATTTTACGCTTGCTCGTTTTGCTGAATATACACCTAATTTATAACCTCCAATGAGGATTAGTGGTGCCGCGTACATTACTAATTCGAGGGTGGCCGGAAAATATCTTAAAATAACATCTGTCACAGGTAAGTTATATTCATAGGACCAACCAAAACTACCCTTAAGGATTCCTTTAAGCCATTTCAGGTATTGAATTGGGAAGGGATCGTTCAGACCATATTTTTCAATAAGCGCGAGGGTTGGGTCGGGTGCAAACGGATTCTGAATTCTTTGTTCTTCTATAAATAACTGAACCCTTACATCTACAGGTACTAATATCGTCGTAAAATATAAGAGAAAGCTCAATCCAAATAACGTTAGAACAGTAGAGATTAGTTTTCTTATGATGTATTGTGAAAGCCGCAAGATTATATTCTCCTTAGTGTTGGATCCATTATTTCTCTTATTGTATCACCGAGTAGACTCCATGCGAGAATAAACCCAGATATGAACAAACCTGGCCAGAAAAAGGTATATGCGAATTTAAAAGGATCTTGTGGTGTCCCTATAATATATTTTCGTGAGGTACTGATGATAGTAGCCCATTCTGCGTAACCCATTTTTGGTCCGAAGCCTAAAAAGCTAAGTGTAGTGAAAGACAACACGACACCACCTATATCCAAGAATGCCATGATCAAAATAGGGTATATGACGTTTGGTAAAATGTGCCTAACCAGTATTCGGAAACTAGAGCACCCGATGGCTTCCGCGGCTTCAATAAAATCCTGGTTCTTAACTCCTAGTATTTCTCCACGAATTAACCTGGCATAAGAGGGCCATCTCACTAAGATAATAGCAATTATGAGTTTATCCATTAATGAGAAATCGGTGGTGACACGTAATGGTCCAAAATAACCTGCCCATTCAATTTGTAATGAAACGATTAAGACCATAGCTAATAACAGATCAGGAATCGCAAAGAAAATGTCTGCAAACCTCATCATTCCTTCGCCAATGAGTCCTCCATGATAACCAGCAATACCTCCTATTAAAAGACCGATGACTAGCGAACTGATGATGATGATTAAACTTACACGAAAAGCGGTTCTGGTCCCCCAGATACAACCGTAAAAGATATCATATCCTTCTAATGTGCCGAACGGATGCGTTTTGCTCGGGGGAGTAGGATGTGGCGTAAATTTATAATGTTCTAAGATCCATTCTTTTGTATGGGGGCCAAAATATGGGATCATATAAGGGTCTTCGGTTGTGGGAGGTGCCAGCTGCGAAGCTACCAGCGCTATTACAATAAAAAATAGAAGAATTATTAACCCTAATAGAGAAAGGGGATTTCTTCTTACTCTATTAAATATAATTTTTAACTCCCTTCCAGTTGGTCTTATTATCTCAATTAATTGACCAAACCGAGGCGTAAGGGCCAAGCAATATCCTCCATTGCATTTTCAATGGGCCATTAACTTAGATCGTTTTTTGATTAGTTTGGGTCGTATAATGTTCAAGATGAATTGATTCAGTATATTTAGATGGTATTTACCTTGATTCTAAAATCCAATACATTAATATTGCTGTAGCGATGATAAAACTGACTATTCCAAGTAGCAAATTGAGGAAGAAAAGACTTCCCATCATTATCAATCCTAATGATATAAGGGATTCTATATACTCCTTAAACGTAAGTCTCTCGTGTTGGATGATTATAGGCACAATTAACTCACCATAATTTCCATCTGCATCTCGCAGGAGGAGGAAGAATATCAGGACGGTGTCTGCTGGTAAGTATCCGAAGAATAAATATGATGGAAGGGAGAAATTCCTTAAAAATGTCCTTGTTTGCATGTTGTAAGGGATAAATGATGACATAATTATGTAGTCTTCAACAACAAAGAGACTTTGCTCCACAACTATTACCCAAGCTTCCAATTCATTGGGTGTGTTTTCTAGATCTTGGCCAGATATCTCAATGGTAACAGTGGGCTCAGACAAGATAAAAAGGTGCTGCTGATCGTCTTGATGCTCTTCAAACTCCTGAACGGATTGTTCATTTATGATGGTGTTTTTTTCATCGATAACCGGTTCACTGTCAAGGAGGATAAATGTCCCTGTGGAATTCATTGGGACCTGAGGAAATGTGCCATTGGCAGCCATAGGAAAAACAAAGTAGGCATACATTCCTGCGGGCGTTGAGATGTTGGGGTGCCAATCAAAGCTCCAATATTGTCGATCCAAACCTTCTTTCATGGGGAAGGCATAACACGCCTCTGTTTGTCGGGTAAGATCGTTTAATTCGTCTCCGAGAAGCGTAAGATAAAGTGTGACTCGGTCTGCATCGCGGATTGTGGTCTTAAAAGAAATAATATCGTCGAAACGATCTAATTTTGGCTCATTAAACAAGACTGTCCAATCGGGTTCAATGATGCCAAGTCCACCCGTTTGAATGGTTACTTGTGTAGAAACAACTTGTGGTTCGGTTCCCCTCACATAGACGGTTTTGGATAAACGTTCTTCAAATAACGATGAGTTTGCTTTGAAGGTATAGTAACCGTGTAGCTCCATTGGAAACCTGTAGCTATAGCGAAAAATTCCAGGAGAGTGTTCATAGGGAGTTTTTTCATCCTCTTTGACTAGAGTAATAGCAGTTCCATTCGGTAACTCTACGGTTATTGTCAAATCTACAACATCTATTAGTTTAGAGGTTTCTGAATCTAAAACGTAAATCATCAAATTAATGGAATCCCCTGGAGCTGCACGTGTTCCATTAACCAACATTTGCGGAAGGAAGGTACTGTCAGGAGTTAACCAGTTGAATAGGTTTTCAGCCAGCTGACGATTGCTGCTTCCCTTTTTATTGAGGAGGTCATCATAAAAAAGGTAGTCGGTCCCAAGAACAAATACACTCTCACGATATGGTGGTGTGGCTTCATGAACCGCTAAGACATCATGTTCGACCTCATTAAAGGTTAGTGATCCACGTGCTCGAATGTTTGATCTTTCTGCGTCCACTTTCACTCCAATTCCAGCCCTCCAAGTAAGTTTAACAAGAGCTTTGAAAAGGGGATAAGCTATGATTAACGGGTCAGGAGAAAAGGTTGTTACATTCAGATCCCCATCATGACGTATTCGTAGCCCCTGATCGGTAGTTAATTCAATTGTTTCGGTGAAGGTAATACCAAACGGTTTCAGTAGTTCATTGATGGATTCAACAACTATTGATTCCTTTTCAGCACCTAAAACGATTAAATTGCCGCCATCTTTGATAAACTGATAAATAGCTTCAATTTCCTCCTGAGCAAGCATGAGTTCCATATCAGGTAGCAGAAGGATATCAAAAGCGGACAAGGCTTCATAACTTATGAAGGAATTTTGAATGACAACATCGATAGCAGAGTTTTTCAGGAGCTTAGTAAACATAAAAAAGTTACTTAGAGGGGAATCTTCTGGTTCCCGATTGTGAAAATTATCAAAATAGACTCGTAACTTTGGATAACTCATATTGATTGGTTGAAAAGGGATTCGTGCAATTAACTCTCTATTTTTTCGAACATACAAGGCCCCACGAATTTGTGGAAAGATGGTGAGATCAATATCGATGGGTAGTGAGAGATTAAGAGTGATAGGAACCACGTCACCTTTTTCAAGATACAAAGAGGATTTATCCATCTTAACGAAAGGGACGATGGAGCCTAAAGCCGAAAAAGTAAATGTTCCTGGAAAGGCAGATAGGAGCAAGAGTTTTTGTTCAAATGTATTCCCAGGGAACGCAATTAAAGCCGGTTCAGATAGTAGAAGATGTGGAAAAATAAACACCAAATCTCGTTCAGGAGCATCTCCTAAGTTTGTGAGAAATAATTCAGCAAATGCGACATCAAGCGCGCCAGCACCCCAAAGGTTTGGATTGGCTTGAGATGCAGGGTAAGGACGTCTGGCAGTGCGCATGAGGACAATTCGTAAAGCAATAGGACCGAACTCCTTGAAACGGGGGAATGCGCTAAGCAAGAGCGCACAGGCACCTGCAATAATAGAAGACGCAAGGCTGGTGCCAGAGAGAGTAATATAGTTGGCACCTATTCCTTCAATATACTTTGGTGGGAAAAATATCGATTTGGCTTGGGCAAGTAAGGAGTTGCTACTGAGTGGGACAATGATATTTTGCCCGGGAGCCACAATGTCAGGATCTGGGTAGCGCCCCATATTGAAACCGCGACTAGAAAAATGAGTTAATTCGCCATCTAATGTAGTTGCACCAACTGTAATAGCTTTTAAAGCCCCTCCAGGAGACCCAATGGTTGAAAAAAATGGCCCTCTATTTCCTGCGCTTGCTGTTATTACTACCCCTTGAGCAACTGCGGCATTGACTGCAAGACTGCTCAGATCTTCGGGCTCACCAGGTCCTCCTAGACTTAAGTTAATTATATCCGGATCGCTGGGATCTCTTTTGTTATCTGGGCCAAAGGTCGCATATTCGATTCCCGCAATGATCCCAGCCTCCCGGCCACTTCCAAAGGAGTTCAGCACTTTCACGTTCCAAAGTTTGGCGCCAGGTGCAATCCCCACATAAAGCCCATTTGACGCTTTTCCAGTGCCTGCTGCGATCCCAGCAACACCGGTCCCATGACCATTTTTGTCCACTGCATCTTCATTGTTTGGATATCCATAACTTGTATCGACAAAACTCACTTCATGAATAATTTTATCAACAAAGTCTGGATGAGTGGTATCTATTCCCGTATCTAAGATAGCTATAATGATTCCCGTTCCATTATGACCTTTTTGCAATAATTTTTTGGCTCGAATTATATCGGAAAGCCGTGATGAGTTCAAATTGGGATCTGAGAGAGGTGAAATCAGTTCTTCAGGGACTGAAATGAGCTTGTGAATTTTATTAGGGTAAATATTGGTGATTGAACATCGTCTAGCAATAGTCTCCAGTTTTTCTGGTGTTAACCCCCCAATAAGGACTAATGGGAGTAGTCTATATCGATGAAGAATTTGTATTCCCATCGATTCAAGAGTTTCCACAGCTTGCTCCAATTCTTGTGTGTCAGCGAATTGAAGAAAAACTGGATCATGGTTAGGATTATCTTGTTTAGCTTTTGAAAAAGCGTGTAGTAGTTGATTCTCTGGTAGAGAATTACAATTGTTTGTTGTAGTCGGATCCGCATTATGGAGCGGATTAAAATAGACGGGAGAGATGAAGGGGCTTATTATTAGAATCAAAAGAAAAAGGAATTTCGGGAGACTGGTAACCATAATTCACAGCTCGTATTTCAATTATTAATTCATGAATCTTCCGGAAATATACTCTTCAAATCATAACGCTATTGGAAAGAGTCAAACAGAAGTTTAATCTAATACCCGATAAATTTCAAGATTGGATTAATTTATTTAAATTTATATAGAGTACTTTTATGGGTTTAAACCCTTAATAAAAACAAGAGATGGTTCCTAGGAGATTGGATTGAGTTTCAAAGCTTCAAGACGTGGCTTTACTTTTTAGAAGGGAGTTTATACCAAACTTACTACACACCATGTGTTATTAGAATTTTTAGAAGGCGATGATTTTAATTGACCTATTTCACTTTTTCTTTCTACTCGGTGTTCGTCCCCATCCATGAATACGAGTATTATTAGTTCCGGGTATATAAAACAGCAGCCCAAATGATAAGAGTTAGGTCATCATCATGAGCCGGAGCAAATCACGCATACCCGTGGCCAATCCAAACAGAAAGATGACAACTTTCAACCATCGTTTAAGAATTGGATCCTCCTCTAACAAGTAATCAAAACTTATTAGAGCTCCTAAGACAAGGAAGAACTTAATTGGAAAAAAAATCCATGTGCCAAGCTGTTCAAATAGGAACGAAGGAAGTACATGTTTTTCTATATACCCCCACCATGTCACCGCAACGAAAGTAGACGACGCGTCAAACATTTGCGTTGCAAGTACAGGGAGGTTCTCATCAGAAAAATAACGTTTTCTAAAGAAATAGCGGGCAGATATAAGTCCTGCGATCCAAAGTCCCGCAATTGCCCCAACTTGTAGACCTCCTTTCCAATTCTCAACAAGTAATCCAATTTGGACAACTGGGAAAAGAAGTACAAAAAGGCCAATTCCTCCAAAGCCCCAGCGCCAGTCCTTAATTGTATGCACACCAATCAGGTAACTTATAATGAGTGCGGATAATGCGAAGATAATGATTAGAAAAAAAATGAGTGGTGTTTCTAAGAGCCGCGTTGAAAATATATCCGTATCATTAAGGGCGCGCATCACTGACCCTAGCAAAATGTATGGGACTAATGCCAAACCAAACCTTCGGTCAGGAAAGATATCGATGTGTGCTTCTGGCCACCTTGTTCGCCCCGCAGAGTTGATGAACTCAACTAAGCGTATAATTAAAAAAATCAACACTAGGCCGATAAGGCTATACACAATCGTATTCAAAGGGTTATATCCGGTTTCTTCGATGAAATAAGTGGAAATAATTTGTCGAATCCGCTCAAGAAGTCCCAATCGCCTCACCTATTACCTTAGAAACATAGAAAAATTCGGTAGATTTCTATAAATAAAGATTTTTTGGTTTTTGGAAAACAGAGTAGATGATATATGGAGAAATCGTTGTGTTACTTGGAATGGGCTTATAAATCGCTCTCCTCTTTTTACCAACCTCTACGCCTCATATAGACAATAAAAAGAACGAATACTACCCCTAGAGCAAAAAATAATGTGATATTTGAAACGAATAACAGTCCGTAGGCTTGGGGAACGATTAGTAATTCATATCTCGCTGGTGTTATTTTATTTGGACTTGAGTTTAAGTGAAAGGATGCTATCTGACCGATTTCCATCGTTGCTACAACAAAAGTACGAGATATGGTCAAAAAGTTGTGATTCTCATCATAATACATGCAATATAGACTTACAGAATAAGCCTTCCTTAACCCTCTATTCTGAATCGCTCCACTGACGATGTGATATCCATTTTGGTCAATGCTTGAAGTTTGGTTTGCAATAACGAGCCCAGTTATTGGTTCCACACTTGTCCTATGGTATTCTACCGAAAGCTCATAACTAATATCCTCAAAACTTGTTGTTGGGTCGACTTTCATATATATTGCAAAAGGTGATCTCTGTTCTGGCTTCAGTATCTCTACTACAATAGGCGAATATCGTGATCCAATCAAATAATCTGCTGCGTCGTAGAAAGATGCTGTAACATTCACAGCTTCTATATTAGTCCTAAGGTTATTCTGGACCACACCGACAACGGTATAAAATATAATCCGTTCATCAATTTTATCTAAATAAGCAGAATGGCCTATTACCTGTGGTGGTTTCTCTTGGATTGTTGGAGGTGGAGTGGAGGGCTGTTGGCTCAGATAGTAAGCTCCAACTCCACTAATAATGATTAAGATGAAAAAACCGGTATAGATCCGCCTCCATTTCAATGATTGACGCCTCAACTAAATCTATTTGTTTGAAACTATTCATAATTTGATCCTTTAGCAGAAATTAAAATGTTCTTGGGATTCGTGCAAAAAACATGCCCACAATTAAGAGGAGTATAGGTGACATGCGACAAGATGACCATCCCCCATATCTTGAAGCTCGGGCTCCTCCTTGGGACAGATATCCATCATTACCTTAGGACATCTGGGATGAAACCTACAACCGGAAGGGATGTTCACCGGACTCGGTACTTCACCAGTAAGTAGGATACGCTCTTTCTTAACAGTTGGATCAGGTATTGGAATCGACGAGAAGAGGGCTACAGCATACGGATGGAACGGTTCTTTGTATAGCTTTTCCGTGGGTGCCATCTCCACAATCTTCCCCAGGTACATGACCCCCACCCTATCACTGATGCATTCAACGATACTAAGATCATGGCTAATAAATAAATAGGTTAAGCCCATATCCTTCTGTAACTCTGTGAAAAGGTCAAGTAGCTGAGCTCTCACAGAAACATCAACAGCTGAGGTTGGTTCATCCAAGACTACAAATTCAGGGTTTGTTACGAGGGCTCTGGCGATTGCGATTCTCTGTCTCTGACCACCACTAAATTCATGGGGATACCTATACAGGTGGGCTTCCCCAAGTCCTACTACCTTTAACATTTCTAAGGCTCGATCACTGCGCTCTACGCCTTTTGCTAGCCCCTGAACTTTAAGTGGCTCTGCAATAAGGTCTTTAACAAGCATCCTAGGATTAAGTGAAGCGGAAGGATCTTGGTAAACTATCTGCATCCGCCTCCTTATACGCTTCAAACTCTTTCCTTTATATTGGGCAAGGTCATATTTTTCCATCAAATTCTGAAGCTGCTGAGGGTTTTCCACAGGACCATTTTTTATTTCAGGAAGATCTTCTGGGGCATCAAAGTAAATGTGTCCAGCTGTTGGTTCATAAAGCCGGATAACGGTCTTTCCATAGGTGGTCTTACCACAGCCGGATTCGCCAACCAAACCCAAACATTCACCTTGCTTGATGCTTAAATTGATGCCATCCACAGCCTTTACTTCACCCACTAGCTTCCTGAAAACGCCGCCAGTTACAGGAAAATACTTCTTTAGATCCACTGTCTTCAGTAAGGTTTTCATGTCATATCCTCCTCTGCGTCATAATAGAGATGGCATGCAACGAAATGTCCGTTCTTTTCTACCTCTATTATTTTAGGGATCACTCGAGAACATATTGGCATGGCGTGAGGGCATCTCGGGTGGAATCTACAGCCTGATGGGGGGTTAATTAAATTTGGAACCATTCCCCGAATGGATTTGAATTCTTTGCCAGGTCTAGGAATGGATTCCAGTAGTGCTTTCGTATAAGGATGCAAGGGCTTTTTGAAGGCTTCGACTACTTCTGCGATCTCTACGACGCTTCCAGCATACATGATAGCCACACGGTCACACATTTCCGCGACTACACCCATATCATGTGTTATGTAAAGAATAGAGGAGTCAAATTTCTTCTTAAGCTCCCTAATCAGATGTAATATTTGGGCTTCAACGGTTACGTCCAAACTGGTGGTTGGTTCATCAGATATCAAAATCTTCGGGTTGCATGCTAGAGCCATAGCTATTACAACCCGTTGCTGCATTCCGCCACTGAGCTCATGGGGGTAATAATCAACAACCCTCTCTGGGTCGGGTATCTTCATTTCCCCGATTATTCGGATGATCTCTTTACGGACTTCCCTCTTTAACCTATTCTGAAATCTCCTAAATATTGGAATCCTTGAAAAAAAGCGAGGGAGTAAAGATTTAGGGTTCTTCAACATTTTATTGTAGAGATTTTTTTGAAACTTATAGATGATTGCCGGTGAAAAAAACCTAAATGTCGTCATTTGGAGGTCCTTTTCGATGGTTTCAAGAGTGTTCCGGATGAATTCTTCTTTTCGATGTTGCAAGAGGACCTCTGCAATCTGCTCGCCAACTGTGAATAAGGGATTTAAGGCGGAACTCGGTTCTTGAAAGATCATTGAGATCTCTTTACCCCTAATGCTTCTTAGGGTAGTTTCATCTAGACTAAGAA
>JBHIFL010000044.1:0-36321 GCA_046761065.1 Candidatus Heimdallarchaeota archaeon | reverse complement strand
TTGCCGGGCAGCCCTCTCACTCCTGACCGACTTGAGATAAAAAAATAATAGGAGAGGATGGTTTACGTCAACTGGCGTAGCTGGTACACACTAAAGGCTTATTTTTGCTGGTTTTTTAAGATATCGCGGATTTCACGAAGGGTTCGGATGATCTCAGCGTCTGATTCTGTTCGTCGTTGGACCGCTTCATGAGGTTGTACTACTTCAGTTGCGGTTGTGTAAGGAGTTCTGTACCTACGGAGTTCAGTAAGGATGAAATCCCGGACTTCTTCGTAAAATACGACCCCCTCAATTTTCTCTTCTGGTCCACCGAAGGCGCCCGACTTCTGTCCTGAGAAACCGGCAGTCTCTATTTCGATGGTGCCAATTCCGAAAAGTCGATCAAACGGTCCTGCTCGGCTGGAGATGTTCGTGATGGTCCTGAATGGCACATGCTTGCGAGTAATGTTTAGTAGCCCTTTCTTTACATAAATTTCAGGCATGGCCTCTCCCGTCTCGGTGATGACTGAATACTCGATACGGTTGACGTAGAGTATGCTCAGAATCACTAATGGAATCAGCCAAATCAGATGGATTATCCACACCACCTGATTCACAGGCATCCAATATTTTTCCAATTCAGCCATCGTATGATCCCCGCTCCTTACCACGAGATAGCCAATGCCAAGGTATCCCAGATTGACCAGGGCTCAAGTCACGATGGCTACGAATAGGCCACTAAACCACAGCTTGTTGCGGAATTTTTTACTCGGACGGAATACCTTCCCACTCGACATTATACCCACAGGTGGCTTAATCACCTTTCCTTTGATTTCGTTACCCATTATCTTCCCACTTCCTTTGTTTCTTCCTTTCGCTTGTGCTTGTAAAGAGGAACTTCCTTAGCCGCGATCTTGTTAAATTTTGCAATGGATTGTTCCGTCATGTGTAAGGCCTCTTCGTCTGGTCGCAGCGTAATATTGTATTCTTCAATGATCGTATCCAGCGTTTCTCTACATTCATCCCTCTTTGGGCAGTCTGGACACAGTTTTCCCATCCAGTCAGCGTGTTTATACCACACAACAATCCCTAGGGCTACAGTGAAAATGAGAAACACTTGTGAGTTGGTTTGATAGTCATATCCAATGAGTAGACCTTTTTCATTGAGCATAGATTCAATGTCTAGTCGGTGGCTCATCGCATGTTCTCGTAACGCCTTTTCAATCTTCTGGTTTATTCTTCGATTCTATGTGCGACGGTCATCGACTTTCTGTCACTGGAGTTTACCAACACGATTCCATTCAGTTATATGTTCTTCAGGTGAGCCTTCTGGCGCCGCACACTTGATTTAATATGTTTTCCTAGTGATTTAAATATATAGAGCAGTATATGTTTAGTTTTGTATATATTATCTCTCTCTGAATACTCTTGTACGCTCTTCACTTATGATTGGAAAAATTATTTTTGATGTTTAAACCGATTATTTGGTTTAAACCGATTCTAAATCCTGAAGTCGAAGAAGCCCATTTGGGCAAAAGAATTTAAATTTATTCCAGAGTATGTACTTGTATGAACAAAAATTATTTACCCGATTACTCCATCCAACCCGATCCTGACTCCCTATCTCCTGACACTATATCTTTTGAACCTCTCCCTGAATCAAGATCCTCTAAACGTTCCCGTTCGGTTACGATCCCGTTGCGGCGGCGCCTCTACTCTCTTGTTTTCTTTCTGGTAATCGGAACCTCACTCGCGTTCCTACTCATGCCTCTCCTCCTGTTCATGATTCTTTCTTTTTTAGGAATATCTATTCCTACAGAGCGAATAGACGTTATTTTTTTTTATTGGAGGAGTTCCCACAATGTTATGGCTTGGGTATCGAACTTTCCAGGACTTTCGCCAAAAAATTAGCTTTTCTCCTACTGGTATCACCCTTCGAGCAAACGGGGGAAATGAAACGTTTACATGGGATCAAATTCGACATATAGAACCACTTCAGAACCTCATAGTAATCCAATTCCCAACCACCGCGGTGGTACTTCGACTGTCCCCCCAAAAACAAGAACGAGTGCTCTCTCTCATAAACAGGTATCATCCGTTATCTTCGACAATGCCTAAAAGAGGACATATCCTCCAAGACCTTCGGGGAAGTCGATCCAAACCCTTAAGCCTCATGATCCCTTATGTATTAGTAGGACTTGGAGTTGGAGCCACAATGGCTGCTATTCTAGAAGGGTTTTTCCTACCTATTTTTCTTACGTGTGTGATCGGTTACCTTTGCGTTGGTGGAATGTACGTAGGTGGCAGCTATAATGAAGGGTCTATCCTCACCGAAACGGGGATCATCGACGTTTCCAACCACAAGCAAGTCCTCCAGACCCCCGCCCTCCCCTCCATTCCGAAGACCCAAAGGCGTCCCATACCTTGGTTATCTTGGACTGATATCATTCACTTTGAAATCTATTATGACCATACAGTGCTCCAGTCAGAACTCGGGCGATTAGAAGTCGTAGGAGGAAAGGAGGTCAAAGAGTTAATTATGGACAAAATCGAGTTTGAGTCCCACCAATGGGTTTTGACAGAAATGCCAACCCAGCAAATTCAATACCCGAAAAAAACGGGGATCCGAGTCGGTCCCCTAAGAACCTACCAAATCATCTATTATTCCGCCACCATTGGTGATAAAAAACGGATCTAACTCCCCAGAACGGCCTTTTGTTTAAAACAATGTCCCTACCAGTAAGTTCCAGAAACTCCACTATACGGTGGGTTTATAAGGAGATATAACCAAGTATTTCTGAAGCTACTCCCCTTAAGCGTTTCGAGGGAACCCCGATGCCCCCTCTTACCGGTTACGATAGTTTTTTCGATTTCCTCACACAGTTCTTTCCGAACCTCTATGCTGACCCTCCCAACCTTCAGCTCCCTGGTCTTGGGGAATGGTTGTCCCCATTTATTATGATCGAATGCCTCGCCGATGGTCGGGTTCTTCCCCCCCACGCGGCCGCCGCCGAGTGGGCCGCGCGGATCGGGTGGCCAGACAACCCGCTTGACAAATCATGCAATGCCACGACACACTACCGCCTCCTCGTGGCCCCTGTGGATGACTTCACCCCCATCCAACGGCTCCTAACCGCTCCTAACCTCTTCGCGCGCAAGCTCGCCCTGTTCCTCTGCCTCGTCCTCAGCAAACACCCCGCCAATGCCTTAACCATCCTCGACCTCCTAGCCCATGAGTTCGTCTTGGATTCCGGCTCCTACGATCCCGCACCCCCAGATCCCCCACAAGAATGCGCCAATGACTCCCCCATTGAATGGCTCCGAGCCCTATTCACCAGACCCCCGGCAGCACGCCTCTCCCTCGGCCCGACCCCCAGTTTTAGGTGGGATTTACCGGTGGAAGCAGGCCCCCCAGCTTCCGTGCCGAAATCCTCAAGTTAATTCGGCACATCGCCCGCCTGTTCCTCGAATCGGACCAGCCTGACGAGGTCGCGGTCTTCCGCCACGCGATGGACTTCCTCGAGGAGGTCATGCTCTCCGGCGACACCCCGCCCCTCCGCTGCCTTGCTGCCATCCTCCTCAACCGGGTGATCTACTCCAAATTGCACGTCCCTGAACACAACACGACAGGGCTCTTGGCACCGGCCTCCCTCTCCCCGAAGACCGTCTTTGCCAAATGGGGCGAGCCCGAGGCCCACGTCCAGCATTTCTGCGACCTCGCAGCGAACCCCCGTGAACCCTTGCCGATCCGCGACCTCGCCGTCACTCACCTGGTTTCCCAACGGGCCCATATGAACAAGAACCTGCAGCTCCGCTTCCACCGCCTTGTCCTCGACATCCTCTGGGAAGCCCCCACCTCGACGAAGTGGGACGTTAAGGGGGATTATAGGTGGCGACCAATCCTCCTCAAGCACTGTTTTGGGATAGTGTGGTGGAACCGGCATGCGCTCCCCTCTGCCGAGTACGACCGCTTCCTTGAGCTGATCCGCCAAGCGCTCGCCTTCCCCTTAGTCAAGCATCCCCCGGGCACGACCCCTCCCCCGGACGCAGACATACGACTCTACGGCGACCATCCCTGGCCCGGGTGGTACCTCCTCAAAGAAGCGTTCCAAGATGAAATTTTAGTCGGTTACAACCGGCCTGATTTATTCCTGAGGGATTTCCCGGAGGCGTTTCTGTTCTACACCCCACGATATCAATATCCTGGTCCTCCATCTGACACGACCGAAGAGCTGGAACGCCTCTTGCTTGACCTGGTCCGCTCCCCCGCCGACCTCGCCCTCTTATGGGAGGCCCGCCACTGGGCCCGGCAGCAATGGCACGATTTATACTGGGGGCGGTACCTGCTCCGGGCGCAGGCTAAATTCCCGCCCACGGAGAGCGTCCCCACCCTCGTGGCCGCCCTGCAAACCGCCCCTCCCGAAGAACGCCACCAAGCCGTGTTGAAGCTTGGGGCTCTGGCTCACACTGGAACCCTGCCCGATCCTACGGGCGTCCTCGCCGCCCTCGCAACCGCCGTTCAAGACGCCGACTTCTGGGTCCGCCTGCTCGCTGTCGAGGGCTTGCGAGGGTTCGCAACCGCCTCCCTCTACCCCTTGGCCCCCCTGCTTTCCGTGCTCCGCGCCCTGCAAACTGCTGTCCTCCATGATCCGGAGGAAGTCATTCAACGGGTCGCGATGGAGACCCTGTGTGCGGTAGTCACGACGGCGACGCTGCCCGACCCGCCCCCCGTGGTGACCACCTTGCTGGAAATCACCGCCGCGCAGGCACGAATTATCGCAAAGCCTTCATATGCATATGACCCTTCGTGGGAGGATCCTGTGCCTAGGTGGATAAGAAAGGCGGGCGACCAAGCCCTTCTCACCTACATTAAGCGCCTAGAAAGCCCCACCCCCCTCTTCCACATGCTCCAGAGTGAAAATGAAGAGATCCGCGCCGGCGTTGCTTGGGCGCTGGGCCAGCTTGGGGATGCACGAGCCGTCCCCCCCTTGTCCAAGCCCTCCAAGATGAAAGCCAACGGGTGCGAGCGAACACGGCCGACGCACTGGGCGCATTAGGGGATCCGCGCGCGATCGACCCGCTAATTCAGGGGTTACAGGATCCAGGGGAGCAGGTTCGAAGGGCAGCCGTCCGGGCGCTGGGCCAGCTTGGCGATCCGCGTGTGGTCGAGCCTCTGATTCAAACGCTACAGGATTCCGATCATAACGTACGGAGGAGTGCCACGTACGCGCTGGGCGAGATCAGGGATCCGCGCGCGATCGACCCGCTCCTCCAGGCGCTACAAGATCCCGATCGGGATGGTTCGTTTGAGCAACAGGAAGTAATCGACGCACTACGCAAGATCGGGGATCCCCGGATGGTGAGGCCCCTGATTCAGATACTCCAAGGAGCTAACCAGAAGAGTGGGCAACGAAGAGCCGCCGCACGCCTTCTAGGGACCCTCGGGGACCCCGCGGTGGCCCCCCTCCTTCAAGTGCTGCAGGAGGCCGGTCCCGATCCCACCGCGCGAAAGTATGCTATTGAAGCGTTGGGCCAGCTCAGGGACGCCCGGGCCGTGGAGCCCCTCATACAGGCGCTGCTGACTGCTGAGTCCCGGGGGGTTCGAGAGACAGCCGTCCGGGCGCTGGGCCAGCTTGGCGATCCGCGCGCGGTCGGCCCCATCCTGAAAGCGATGGGAGAAGAAGAGGATGGCTTAATTATTTATGACACAGAATTCCATATACACAATGAACTTGTCGTAGACGCGCTTGTACAAATTGGCGCCCCTGCCGTCGCCCCGCTCACCCAAGCGTTGAGAGATCCCAACCCTGATGTTCGAGAAATTGCGCACATAGTGTTAGCAAAGATCGGTTCCCCTGGCAAGCGAAAGGACTAGGACTAGGGCATTCCAACGCCAGCGTAGACCTCTCCCCACTCACATCAACTGTCGGATATCTTAGCTTCAATCATAATTGGCTAAGTTCGAGCGTCCGTCCGGCGCTCGGTTAAATTAAATAACTATAAGGAGGAAAAGAAGATAGGACAACAGAGATCCGTCCACAGCCGGAAACAGCGTAAAACTGGCGGAAAAGGCTTTAATGCTTTAATACGAGAGATAAACACAACTAAAGCAGAGTTCTAGTCTGTCTAAGTCGGACACAGCCCAACTCCCGACTAGGGAGCCAAAAAAGGCAAAACATAAGGGCAATTTGGGCAATGACAAAGAATGGCTAGACGGGACTTTAAAACCCGAAATGTCACCAAACGAAGCAATTGAAGCATGGGAATCAATGAGTGAGAGCTAAAACGCTAGGAGTGTCTATTTTTGTCTTGGGAAAAAAGGAAAAAACAGCAATTTCGGATACAGGAAAAAAGCCAGAGCACTTGTCTTTTGGGGCATGGGGCAACGAACACACTCTCCAACTTATTTAGTTTGTTGTCGGGGGCGTATGCCTAGCGGCAAAATTTTTTCTGTGGTTGTGTTCTCCTATAAAACCTTTAAATTATAGCTCTCTTATTTGGAGGAGCTTAGTTTTTTCCCAAACTTGATCTCTGGAATGGTTGGTTATGAGAAGAAAAGTAGCTATTGTCGGGTACGGAGAAACCAAGTTTGAAAGACGTACCGAAAAAAGTGAAGATGAGCTTCTAGCTGAAGCTACTGCCGATGCCCTTGAAGATACCCAGATGGATAAGAATGCCGTGGATGCGGTTTTCAGTACCCCACCCATATGGGATGTAAAATCTAACAGTGCTGTGATTAACGATTATCTCCAGTTAAATCCAAAAATGAGCTCAACAGTCATTCTTGGTGGTGCTGCTCATGGGGTTGTAGTTGAATATGCGACCATGGCTATAGCATTGGGACTGATCGAAACGGCGCTTATAGTTGGAGGGGGAAAGTTTGAGGTGCACATACCGCCCGAAAGTTTGAAAACATGGGCCCACCCAGAATTTGAAATCCCATACGGCCCAACGATGCCCGCTTTATATGCAATGCCTGCCGTACGGCACATGGCTGTGTGTGGAACTACCGAAGAACAACTTGCATCCGTTGTGGTGGCACATCGCGAGTGGGCCGAACGAAACCCGGCTGCGATCTTTCGTCAGCCAATAACCGTAGATGAAGTCTTAAAATCACCAATGATTGCCTACCCATACCGGTTACTCATGTGTTCTTATCCAGTATGTGGGGCGGGAGCATTTATTTTAACTTCCGCTGAAAATGCGAAAAACTATACAGATATCCCAGTTTATGTACTTGGTTGGGGCGAGTACCATTCCCATGCGTGGGTGACATCCTTCAGAGATATGACTGAGTTTGGCTCCCTTCATTCGGGAAGGGAAGCCTATCGAATGGCTGATGTGGAACCGAAGCAGGTCGACCTTATCATGGCTCCCGATCCCTTCCCTATCGCACCCATCATCCACTTGGAGGATTTAGGGTTCTGTAAGAAAGGTGAGGGGGGAAAACTTTTTGAAGACGGAAGATGCTTGCCGGGGGGAGATATCCCCTTCAATACCCATGGCGGTCTCCTCGCATGCGCCCATACAGGGATGGGCCCACTCATTCACCATCTAATTGAAGCCACACGACAAATTACCGGGAAAGTTGAGAAAGAACGACAGTTATCAGAGGTGGATATCGCCCTCATTCAGATGCACGGGGGAATGATGAACTATCATTGTACACTCATAATCGGGAGGTAACGAAGATAACCGCTCACCATATAAAAGAAATTTTACCAAAGCCAACACAAGTCACAAAAGAGTTTTGGGAGGCCGCTAAACGGCATGAACTGCTCATCCAGCAGTGTAAAAACTGTGGGATCCATATTTTCTATCCCAGAGCTTATTGTCCAGAATGTCTTTCCTCTGAACTGGAATGGGTTGAATCTTCTGGCGAGGGCACGATCTACACTTATACTATTATTTATCACTCTCCAATTAGAGAATTTGAAAGCTTTGTGCCCTACATCCTTTCGATCATTGAGCTGAAAGAAGGGGTGAGGATAATGAGTAACATAGTCAACTGTGAACCAGGAGATATCCATGTCGGGATGGCTGTGAAAGTGGTTTTCGAGGATGTCAGTAAGGACATTGCTCTACCAAAATTTACACCTGCATGAGGAACAACATACGTAAATCTTACACAGAATTCCCCCAAGTCAAAACTAATATAATGATCTAAGAGTGGATTTAGTGACATCAATCCATTTCTTCTAATATCTGTGAAATCTTCGTTTTCAGATCTGGCAAATCTTGCTCTATAACTAGCCATACTCGGCTTATATTCACTCTGAAGTATCTATGGATTAGGACATCCCGTATTCCAGCAATCTGTACCCGTGGAATATTTGGGCATCTAGCCCCGAATTCTTCAGGAATGTGTTCAACAGCCTCTCCAATGATTTCCAATTTACGAATAGCAGCATCCTGTATCCAACTTTCTTGGAAAAACTTTTTTCGGTCAATATTACGTGCATATTCCTCGATTTTCACAATACTCTCCATGATATCTTCTATAAAGATCCGTATCTCTCGTTTCATAACACTGGCACCTGTTCACTTAGGATTCGTTCTTTAAGAAGCGGATGGATGGTGACATACTCGACAACATCAACTTTCCTTCCAAGTACTTCTTCCAGCTCAAGCTTCAATGCTACCAAGTCAAGGAGGCTTTTTCCTTGCCCTAGCTCAATTAAAAGGTCAATATCACTGTCTTCTTTCATTTTTCCACTAATTAGAGAGCCGAACAGTGCTGCCCGCAATACCCCATGTCGTTTCAAGACAGGGATGATTTTTTGTTGGACCTCACCAATGGAGATTTCCATCGTTTATCACCATTACATGTTCTTGATTATCTTCCCTACTTATTTATGAATCCCAAAAGCACCAGCATGGAGTGATCCAAAAAACCTTTATGGAATCATACTTTCTTTACACAATTTTTATTTGCAGATTATAGGAAGCTTTCATTTCTAAAGCATATCATTCAATAATTTCCGCGCATATAAGATCACTAAAGTCGAAACTATTATAAAAACAATTGACCCTTTATCTATTAATAGACGGAGGATTCAAGCTATTGAAGCCGAAACGGATCTCAGTTGTGGCTGAAGAGTGCTCAGGTTGTAGAACATGCGAGTTGGCCTGCGCTATTCGACATTACAAGAGCAATAATCCTCGAAAAGCGGCTATTCGCATTGCAGCACTTTTTCCTGAGCCTGGACTCAACTCTCCTTCGGTTTGTAAACAGTGTGAAGATGCTCCCTGTGTAGCTGCGTGTCCAGTAGAAGCGATGTCTGTCGATGATCTTGGTGTGGTCACAATCTCTCCAGAAAAATGTATCAAGTGCCTTGCTTGCGTCCGGGCGTGTCCTTGGGGTGCAATTTATACCCATGATGACATCCCAACACCCATCTTATGTGATCTCTGCGGATATTCTAAAGATTCGTCCATTATACCAGAGTGTGTGCGGTGGTGTCCAAAAAAAGCGCTTTTATTCGAGCCCGCTACAACAATAGGTGATTCTAAGCGGGTAGCTTATGCGAAGTTAGTAGTTCATGGTTGAATAGCTTCACTCTTTAAGAGGAGATGCTTCGAGTTTTTCTCGAAATGAATAAGATAGATTTTAATTCTAGGAAGTTCTCACTTTTTAACCTGTTCTAAAAATCTATGAGCATTGTTGATTATGAGCTCTGCCTCTTCTATTGTGAAGTTATACCCGATCCCATATTCTGCTCTCTCTCGGTTCTCTCTGGCGGTACTCATTGCTTTGAGGTGGGAGTCCTCAATAATTCCTTCTTTTACAAACTTTAATCCAAATTGACTAATAACGCCCTTATGGGTTTTTGGAAAAATATTTTTGATACTGAGCAATTCCCTCGCAGCGTAGTACATGCTGTAGTAGGCCCTGCTTATCGCATCACTATACTCGCCATTTTCATAAAGAATTCTCGCAGATTTAATCTTAGATTCTGCATCACTTAGAAGTAACTCTGTCTCATCCAACCATCACACCCTCTCTAGTCAGGTGTTGATAAAATCCAGTATTTAACTCCTTCATCAAGTCATACTCTTCTGATGTCACTGCTTTTGCTAAGATATATACCCCAGTCTCGAGTAGGATGTCAATAGCTATCCTTGAGAGGAATTCCTGGGTTTCAAATCGCTTTCCATAGGTAATCACAAGCAAATCGATATCGCTCTCTTCTCTAGCCTCACCCCCTCGTATAGCTGCCAAAAAGAATAATTTGTTCTATCTTATTGTGGTAGTGATTCCTAACTTTTCGTACAAAGGTATTTATCGCGTCTTTTCTTAAATCCTTCTTCATAACTACCCCGACGTTAAATTATTCGTATTCAATCAGAGTTAACCCGGATATGTAATTTAATCTACCTGGGAAGTTTTTAATTTACTGATCGGATTTCTTGAAGGGTACAAAGTTTTTTTAATTGAAGGTGGGCTGATCACTTGATAAATGTATATGGAACAATGAATTGAGGGTGTATAAGTGTGTCATAACTACCCAGGGCCGCTACTACAAGTTTCAGGACATGTAATCGTCTGGAGCTAAGCGACGCTTGAAATTCCACTACGAGTAGCTTCAATAGCGTGTTTTTCCGTTTCGAAGACAGATGTAAATGTATGCATCGGGGTGAACGCACATATGGAGGAGGAGTTGAAGCAGTTCATCAACGTTGTTTAAGGAAAAAGATAAAGAGTTTCTGAACTTTATTTGAGATGGGATGTGACATTGTCTAAGGTAGCTGTTAACTACAGTTGGGTTGTCGAACGTTTTGTGGAGCGGCTTCTCGAGGAAATTAAGAACAGAATAGAAGCTATAGTTCTATACGGGTCTGTTGCACGGAACGAAGCAGAACAAGAAAGTGACATAGATCTGCTAATTATAGTCCCCGAGGGTGAAATCCGTGACCAAGTTCTCAGTGTAAGCTACGATGTCGATTTAGAGTTTGGTACCGTTACTTCGCATGTTTATATGACTCCTCAGGAGTTCAAGCGCTACCTAAGCTGGGGAGATCCCTTTCTCCGAGAGGTCTTAAAGGATGGGATAGTCTTCTATGACAGAGGATTCTACTCAAAAGTTTGTGAAAGCTTCCCTAAACAGAGCTAACGAGGCTCTAAGGGCTGCACACTTACTTCTGAAAAGTGGAGAATTCAAAGATTCAGTCTCAAGAGCGTACTATGCAATGTTCCACACGGCAAGAGCTCTACTCAACCAGAAAGGCGTAACCGCAAAAACCCATAAGGGAACCCAGCAAATGTTCGATCTCCACATAATCAAAAATAATGATTTAAGTCGAAAATATGGAGAATTATTTAGAAAAGCTTTCAATCTAAGGCAAAAATCCGACTATGAAGTGTACACGGAATTTAATAAAAGTGAAGTCGAAGAAACTGTGAACAACGCCGAAGACTTTGTCAAAACGATAGAAAAGCTGTTGAAACAATAAAAACGTAAAGTTCACATTTTTCCAGATCATTCCAGTGGATTTTGGTGTCCAGATGTTGGGTGTAAATGACCGAGTTGGGTGAGAGTAATGGCTAGGGTGTTTAAACGAATGCTATCAAGTCATAAGTCTTATGAGTAAGAATAATGTGTCTTTATGAAGCCAAGATTTCGGGTTTCAGTCTCTGAAGCGTTTCGACCGCCTCAATGATTGTCTGTTGCACTTTTTGGCCTTCTGAAGCGGCAATCCAGAGGAGTTTGAACCGATCTTGGTTGATATTTTTCTTTTCTAGCATTCGGCGAATCCGCTTCTCCCGCTTGGCCATATGAGCATTCCCGTTGATGTAGTGACAATCTGCGGGATGACAACCCGAGACAATGACCATTCCGGCCCCTAAATCAAATGCTTTTTCCACAAATTTTACGTGCACACGCCCAGTACACATCACGCGGACGATACGGACATTTGTGGGATATTGATAGCGGCTAACTCCTGCATTGTCCGCACCGGCATAGCTGCACCACCTACAGAAGATGGCAAGGATTTTATCTTCGGGGTTCTCTTCGAGGGCCGCTTCGATCTGCGCTTCGATCTGGGGATCAGTAAAATGTCGCATTTCGATGGCCCCTTGGGGACAATCAGCTGCGCAAGACCCACAGCCTTTGCACAACACTTCGTTCGTTTGGGCCTTTGGTTTTTCGCCTTCACCCATCTCCCCTAGGGAAATTGCCCCGAATGGGCAGATTTTCACACATCTCCCGCAACCATTGCAGATTTCCGGATCGATCTGAGACGTGATAGGTTCTGACTCGACAAATCCCTTTGCTAGTGGGATCGCAGCGCGCGACGCCGCGCCAAGGGCTTGAAAGGTGGTCTCATAGATGTTGACCGGCGCCCGCGCGGTCCCGCACAAGTGAATCCCATCGGATGCAAAGTCCAAGGGACGTAGTTTTGAATGGGCTTCGAAATAAAACTGATCCTGCCCTAGTGGTACCTTAAGCATTTGGGATAATTCTTTCGCATCTGATACCTGAATCAGAGGAGTTGATAGAATCACATAGTCTGAATCAAGTTCAACAATCCGATCCAACGCGCGGTGATGAAAGGTGACCCTTAATTTTCCGTTTTCTTGCTTCACTTCTGGAATTACGTCCTTATCGAGCTTTATAAAGCGAATTCCGAGTTCTCTCGCCTTTTGGTAATATTCTTCGTATCGTGCTCCGTATGTCTGAATACCTTTATGCAGAATATAAACTGAAGTTTCAGGGAAAGCTTGTTTTATCACTTTCGCATTTTTTATTGCTGTCAGGCAGCATATCCTTGAACAATATGGCAGGTCCTGCCCCCGAGCGCCAACGCATTGAATCATGGGGACTATTCCGGGTTGATCCAGTTGAAATGTTTTATCTTTGAATTGGGCTTCCAGCTCCACCTGGGTTAGAACATTACCAAATTCCCCATAGCCATATAAGCCAAGCGGCTCATAATTTGTCGCGCCTGTAGCGACGATGATGGAACCAACTGTATGTTTAATTTCCTCCTTCTCACCTGAAGCGATTGTGATCTCAAAATTGCCGATGTAACCTTTGACCTCTTGAACCGTAGCGTTGGTGTATGTGGTGATTAATGGATGAACCAATACTTCCTCAACTAGGGGTCGCAGAAGCTCTTGGGCATCCCGGTCACTCGGATACACCTTAAACAATTGGTTCAGCATTCCCCCCAATTGAGTGTTCTTCTCCACAAGCGCGACCGGAAATCCTTGGTTTGCCAGACTTCTGGCAGCCGTAAGCCCTGCCACTCCACCCCCTATGACTAATACTGCCCTTTCAACATCTACTCGCATCCTTTTTAAGGGTTCTAGAAGTCGAGCTCTAGCAACGGCCATCTTGACTAGATCTTTTGCTTTTTCTGTGGCTTTTTCTGGTTCCTTTTGGTGAACCCAGCTACATTGGTCTCTTATGTTGGCCATTTCGAAGAGGTATTCATTCAACCCTTCTGCTTCACACGCCCTTCTGAATAATGGTTCGTGAGTAGCAGGGGTACAGGAGGCGACCACAACCCTGTTGAGGCGATGCGTTTTGATGGCCTCTCGAATTTCTGTAAGCCCAGCATCCGAACATGTGTAAAGATTATCTTGCACAAAAACAACATCTGGGAGAGTCTTGGCGTATTCACAGACTGCCGGGACGTCAAGAAATCCGCCAATATTGACTCCGCAATAGCAGACAAATACCCCGATCCTTAGTTCTTTGTGGCGTTCAAAATTCGTGTCGAATTCGGAATTCGTGGTCATCTTACATCCCCTTAAGCACCCGGAACTCCGTATTGCGCAATGATCTCTGCAGCTTTTGCGGCCGCCCCGGAGGCTTGGGCCACCGATTCTGTGATATCTTTGGGCCCCTCACAATATCCTGCGACAAACACACCCTCACGCGAAGTGTCTACGGGCCTCATATTGGGATCGGGGACACGGATGAATCCATATTCATCGGTTTCAATCCCCAGTACCTGTACCAACTCTTTAGTCCCCTCAACTGGCTCGATTGCCATTGCAAGTAGTACCATCTCAACCTCTAGCTCCTTAACTTCGGGAGACGTATTGTCAACATAGGAGATGATCAAGTTCTTGGTTTCCGGGTGTTCCCTGATTCTTCCTGGTTTTGCGTTGATGTACGTGACGTTGTACTCGGCTTCGGCTCGCTGAGTATATTCGTAGGAAATTTTACTAAACGCTCGTAAATCGGTATAGAAGATGTATGATTCAATATCATTGTAGTGTTCGAAGGCCAGCATAGCACTCTTCGTCGCGTACATGCAACATACACTCGCGCAATATGGACAATCCATCCGAGTGTCACGGATCCCGACACACTGGATAATTGCAAGCTTTTTTGGGCGTCTGTTATCTGGAGCAGACTGGAGGTGCCCGTGTGTGGGGCCTGCCGCGCAGATTAGTCGCTCATACTCCATTCCAGTGTAGACATTCAAATATTTCCCATACCCATACTCCTTGAGTTCTTGCGGCCGACGAACGGTTAATCCGGTCGCAACGATAAGAGCTCCAACGTTTAAGATCACTTCTTTATCCTTGTCCTCGAAATTAATCGCTTCAGCCTCACAATATTTTTTACACAGCCCACAATCAATGCAATGTTCGCGGTCTATAAGGGCTAAGTTGGGAACTGCTTGAGGAAATGGCTTGTAGATCGCTCCTCGAGGGGCCATATTCTGGTCGAACTTGTTTGGTAAATGCACTGGACAGACTTCAAAACATACTCCGCAGCCATTACACTTCACTGGATCAACATAGCGTGCTTTCCGCCGAACGGTTACTTGGAAATCTCCTGGCCCCCCAGTCAACCCAACAACTTCGGAAAAATCCAAAATTTCAATGTTTGAGTGCTGAGCACAGTCGTTCATTTTTGGCGCTAAGATACAAATGGAACAGTCATTCGTGGGAAACGTCTTGTCGAGGAGGGCCATGGTGCCCCCAATGGAGGGTTCCTTTTCCACCATATAGACATGTAATCCGCGGTCTGCAAGATCGAGTGCTGCCTGGATCCCTGCTACGCCTCCTCCGATGATGAGAACATCTTCAACCATCAATCAAGCCTCCACCATCTAATGCTCTTGCAAGCAGAACAGAAATATCCATGACTGCTACTTCTCCCGTTGCTAAATCTTCAGGAAGTTTTTCACTTAATCCGCAATTTAAGTGGATTAAGCACTTCGGACAAGCTGTGACAAGCAGATTCGCATCAACTTCCTTGAGATAATAGAGTTTATCCTCCTGAATCCGCTTGGAGTATGCCCCACAACCGATCCACCCGTTAGCTCCGCCACAACAAATGGCATCCTCCCTGTTGTCCTTAAACTCGAGGAGTTTCAACCCCGGAATAGAGCGTAAAACCTCTCTCGGGGCATCGTAAATACCTAATTGCCTCCCTAATCTGCAAGGATCTTGATATACGGCCACAACCTCCCCATTCGCTTGGGGGAATACAAGTTGTCGCTCTTGTATGAGCTTGTTATAGAACTCTGAGAGGTGAACCACGTCAAAGGGCAACTCACCCACAACTTTTGGATAAACCGCTTTAAATATGAAAAGCCCTTCAGGGCACGAAAAAAGGACTTTTTTCGCTCCAGTATGCTCGATTGCGGCCATATTCAGTCGTGCCAACTTCTCAAATGTCTTGGTATCTCCGTTCCAATACGCATCGTGGCCACAACATCGTTCTTGAGGCATTAAAACTGGTTTAATACCGGCTTTATTCAAAATAGCGATGGTACTTTGTGCAATGAGAGGTGACTGATCCGCAATGTGCGCATAAGGGGTCTCGATGCCTGTATCCTTGAACATATAGTGAAAATAGGGGAGACAGCCCGTAAAGTACAGAATATCTCCCTTATCTGTGATCTGTAGAGTTGAAGCATGACCATTGATGATCTCCTCCACCCTATTTTGCCTAAGACCTGCGTAAGTCATCATTTTAGTTATGGCGTGCATCATTCCACCATGGGCACAGGTCCCGTCATGTCCTTTTAGATGGGCTTGTTCTCTCAACTTTTGAATGAAAGTAGGAAAGAACACCGTGGATGGACAGTATTTGGAACACATATCACACGTTAAGCAAGACCAAATTTCTCTTCCAGTCAGTAAGTCTGCCTCATATCCTAAAAGAGCCTTTTCAACCAAAATACTGGGTGAGAATTTTGGCCATGTGTTTTCAATTGGGCACACGGCGGAGCATTTTCGACATTCTAAGCAATAATGCGTTCCAGTTTCTGACACAATGCAATCTAATTGAACGGGTTCCGGGGAATTCGGTTTTGTTAAGGCATTTTGTTTCAGAGGGCTTGGTCCTAATGCGTGGATTTGATCCACAAATTCATTCATTAATTGGGCAAATCGTTGCCCTTCGGAAGCGGAGATCCACTCCAATCTTAAGCGGTCTGGTTCCAAACCTAGAACATGGAGGATTTTATGGGTATTATCAATACGATCGCGGGTTCTTTCGTTTCCATTAATATAGTGACAATCTCCAATATGACAGCCTGTCACAAGAACACCATCTGCACCATAATTGAAGGCGTCCAGGATGAAGGAGGGCTCAACCCTAGCTGAGCACATGATCCGGATGAGTCGAGTGTTGGGTGCATATTGGAATCGGCTTACCCCAGCTAGATCGGCTCCGGCGTAGCTACACCAGTTACAACAAAATGCAACAATTTTCGGTTCGAATATCACTAGATCCCCTCTTACATTAACGCAGGTTTTAACATGGCTCTGATCTGATCTGTTGTAAAATGCAGTGGGGTTATTGCTCGGCTTGGACAAGCAACACTACAAGCCCCGCATCCCTTGCACAGGACTGGGTTCACCTCCGCCATCACATACCCAGCCTCCTGCTCTATCAAGCCGACTGCTCCATACTCGCAGATTTTCTCACAAATCCCACACCCTCGACAGAGATTTGAATCGACTTGAGCCGTAATGGCTTGGGTCATCACATAGCCGCGTCCCATCGGAATGGATGCTCGAGCCACTGCGCCTAAGGCTTGAGAAATTGTGTCGCTCACGCCTTTTGGAGAGTGCGCACTTCCGCAGACGAAGATTCCATCTGTTGCAAAATCCATGGGTCTGAGTTTGACATGCGCTTCTTGGAAAAAACCTCCCGTTCCAATGGGGATTTTGAGCATTTTACTGAGTTTTTCTGATTCAAGTGTCTCAGTAGCAGTTGTCAAAACCACATAATCCGCTGTGATTTCTTGTGATTCACCAAGTAACGTATTGTGAACTTGTACTACGAGCGTTCCGTCACGCGCAACTATTGACGGTTTCTGTTCTCGCGGATAATGGACGAAATAAACACCTTCATGACTTCGCACTTTGCCATAGTATTCTTCAGCAGTTTTTTCAACGATTCGCATGTCTTCATGCAAGATGTACACATTTGCATCAGGAAGCTGTTCCTTTACTTGTTTGGCATTTTTCAATGAGGTACCGCACCCAACTCGACAGCAATAGGTCCTGGCGCCCTCACCAGCTTCTTCTTTAGATCCCACGCAGTTGATCATGACTAGATTTTTTAGGTTGGTCTTTAATGACTTCTCCTTGAGCATTCGCTCTAATTGTAACTGTGTTATCACGTTATCATATTCTCCAAAGCTATAGAATCCTGTTGGATCAATTTCTTTGGCCCCTGTGGCAATGATGATCGTACCTACGTTGATCGTATGTTCTGTATCCCCGATAAGGAGTCGGACATCAAAACTTCCTATATATCCAGAGACCGACTCTACAGTTGTACCGGTGTAAATGGTTATATTCTCATTTCCTTGGATGCGATTAATCTGATTCGCAATAATTTTCCCCGCATCCTCATCGGTTGGATACAATCTCCCTAGTTTTCTTAACATCCCTCCAAGTTCGTATTCTTGTTCGACCAAATACACCTTAAACCCCATTTCTGCGAGAGCTGCGGCACTTGTCATCCCTGCGATTCCACCTCCTATAACTAAGCTTTCTCCCTTAACTGGAATCCTGGTTTCTTCTCCCGGAGTCAATAGTCTCGCTTTTGCTACAGCCATTGCGACTAATTGCTTGGCCTTTTTTGTCGCACCTTCTCGATCGGCAGAATGCACCCAACTACATTGATCCCTGATATTGGCCATTTCAAACAAATATTCATTCAAACCCGCTTGTCGACAGGTCGTTCGGAATAAAGGCTCATGGGTTCTCGGAGTACACGACGCAACCACAACCCGGTTGAGATCATACTGCTCAATAACTTCTTTAATTAAGGTTTGAGAATCTTCAGAGCATGCAAATAACAGATGATTGGCATATACCACATGTTCGAGGGTTTTCGCGTACTCGCACACGGTTGGAACGTCTAGAAATCCCCCAATATTAATCCCACAATGGCAAACAAAAACCCCGATACGAGGCGCGTCCTCCGGTCGAACCTCTTTCGCCGGGGGCAACTCAACTTCTGTGACTTCGACCCCTCTCAATTCATGAATTACGGCTGCTGCCTTCGCAGCTGCACCACTAGCTTGTGCTACCGAGTCTGGGATGTCTCTCGGCCCTGTGGCACAACCACACAGATAGATTCCCTCAATATTCGTCTCTAAAGGTGCAGCCAAGGGATCTTGCGCTTTGAAAAAGCCATACGAATCGAGATCGATACCCAAAATTTGAGCAAGTTCTTCATTGTCCCGGGAAGGAACAATTGCAGAGCTGAGGACAACCATATCCACTTCCAATTCATCAACTCTGCCTTGCGAGAGGTCCTCAAAAACAACAACTAGATTTCCGTTTTCTAACTCATCTATATGGGAGGGGCGGCTCTTGATATAATTAACCCCAAATTGATCTTTGCCGCGTCTGTAATACTCCTCAAACCCCTTGCCATATGCCCGGATATCCATATAAAAAACAAATGGTGTTATTTCATGATGATGCTCCATAGCAATCATCGCTTGTTTTGTGGTCCACATGCAACAAACCCGAGAACACCAAGGATTCCCAATACTGAGATCACGGGAGCCCACACACTGAATCCATGCAATTTTTTGGGGGACGGTTCCATCGGACGGGCGGAGGACCTGGCCACCAGTTGGACCTGAGGCGGATAATAAGCGCTCGAATTGCAACGAAGTGACAACATTCTTGTATGCACCGAATCCGAATTCCCCTTTTGCGGAAGGATCAAATTCTTCGAATCCGGTGGCAACAATAATTGCTCCAACATTGATCGTTACTTCTCGGTCCTCCTGTTTAAAATTGATGGCATCAGCTGGACAAGCCTTTTCGCACGCCCTGCATTTCCCAGTCTCGAAGTAAATACAATTCTTCTTATCGATGAGATAGACTGGAGGGACAGCTTGTGGGAAGGGGACATAGGCAGCTGTGCGGTTGGCTAACCCCAAGTCGAATTCGCTCGGGATTTTCTTCCTCGGGCATTTAGCCGCACAAGCTCCGCAGTTCTTGCATTTGGTCTCATCAACGAATCTAGCCTTTCTAAGAAGGGTAACGGTGAAATTTCCAACTTCTCCTTCGACCAGTTTAACTTCCGAATAGGCTAAAAGCTCAATGTTAGAGTGCCTCCCGACCTCTACCATTTTAGGTGCTTGAATACAGATACTGCAGTCGTTGGTTGGTAGCGTTTTGTCTAATTGAGCCATTGTACCTCCAATTGAAGGGGCTTGCTCTACTAAGTAGACCTTGAATCCTGAATCGGCTAGATCCAAGCTCGTTTGGATCCCTGCAATTCCTCCACCAATCACAAGAACTGATCCAATCTTTTTAGCGGCCATTATCCTTCCTCGTTACAACAGCCTCAGAATGCAGAGTTTTCTCACTGGGTCTTGTGTACACTTTGGTGTCATGGTTCCAAGAACCACAAAAGTAATATTCTATTGGGCGATCCCCAATTTCGTACTTATATATTCTACGTTGTCTCCCCTCGTGTATTATTCACTCTCTACGCAGATTTTTGGTGGCGAATCCCTGTGTTCCCGCGATATGAGCGGCAGAAAATGGATCATACGGTGAAGTTCGCTATTCGATTCCCGGCTCGGCGCTTTGAACTCATCCATGACCTAAAAAAATGTGTAACGTGCACTATTTGTTCTACTGTATGTCCCACGGGAGCGATAGAGCTGGGACCAGTTACTATTTCTCTTGAAGGTTCCGAAGAAACGTTACCTCTAGTGATTGATGAGGAAAGATGCGTTTGGTGTGGAGTGTGCGACCATTTTTGTCCTTTTGGGGCAATTGAACTCCACATAGATGGGCAGCATGACAGTGTGTTAGCTCGGAAACTTGGATTGCCGACCCTTGATGCAAAGATTCGTATCATATCAAAGCAAACGGTGTTTGATCGCTATATCAAATATTCCTATGCGCGGGGCTATTTCGAGGGTGAACTCATCTTCCATTCGGAGAAGTGCCACAATGACTGCGTCACTTGTGCCAATGCCTGTATCATCGGAGCTATTGACCTCATCCCCCCAGAGAAGCGAAAAGTTAAACACTTGGAGATATCACTCAATGAAACTAAGTGCAACCTGTGCGGCGCGTGTGTTCATGCCTGCAAGGTCTCAGGTGCAATCGAACTCACTCGAAAAGAAGTACGTTCAACCGGAGAGCGCACTGAGATTTGGGAGGAGATAGTGAACAAACTCACTGAAAAAATTACGTCTTGATCCTAATAAGAGTTATATGAAAAGTTATTGTAACCCCATATCATTTTCCTTAAACAAGCTTCATGAATAAAACAAAAACTAGCAAAATACTCTTAAGAAAGTTAACTGAATTATACTATTGTTTTTATTCCGGATTGAAACCTTGCTTAGCCAATTCAGTATAATATAGGATGTAAGAAAAGAAATGCAGTTTCGACTTTGGATATTTCTAGCTTCTTTTTTGAGTGAATACCACCCGAAAACGAAAAAACTATAGGATATTAGAGCAAGAATCCGTCTGAGAAGAGTTTGGGTCCCATAATAAAAATATACATAATCTAAAGCATTTTATTTTATTCCTCGTTTAATTTCTATCTCCTTGAAATAGAAAACCTCTATATCTGAAATAAGAAGTCATAATGTTCTCTTTTTTCCGTTTTAGACCTGTAAAGGATCAGAGATAAGGTGGTATGAAAGTACATATCATTAAGCATCAATAATATTGTTTAATTCATACGCAAAATTACTTTAAGGCTTTCATTAATTATTCCCATTAGAAAATCTTTTGAACTCCGGTTCCTGAATGAGCCTGAAATAATTGAGTAAGAGACGAGCTATTTATGCATGAATTTTCGAGGATTGTTCGAGATCCGGAAATATGTGGCGGCCAACCAACGATTAAAGGAACGCGTGTCCTAGTTCTTGATATCTTGAGTCTCCTCAAGGCTGGTCAATCTTTTGACGAGATTCTTCAGGACTTTCCAACAATTACCCGTGAAGATATTGTTGAAGTTATTTCTTATGCCGAAGCTTTAATTGCAGGAGAAAGGGGCGTCTATGCCCGTCCTCGAGAAAGCTCAGTTTCTACTGGATGAAAATGTGCCTCATCGGTTAAACCTGCTTTTTAACCGATTTAATATTAAATTTTCTACAGTGCAAGCACATGGGTGGAGTGGGTATAAATATAGCGAGTTAGCACAACTAGTAAAACAAAATAATTTTATTCTCCTTACAAGAGATAGAGATTTTATATTTTTGTGGAATAAATACCAAATTAAAGTCATCTACCTAAATATCCATCCACCCGTCTTGGATGACCTTATTATCGGTCTTGAAAACCTGTTCAACAATTGGACTTATGATTTAGATAAACCATTTCTGATTATTGTTCAAAAGGATTCAATTCGTTCTTGGATTTAATGCCCAGAAGATCATGCAATAATCCTACTTAGGTTCAGTGGAAATTTAATCCCCACAATTAATAGTAACCATCTAAAATACCTAATAAAAGGGATCTATATGATAATTGTGAAAGCCAATGAG
Organism: Candidatus Heimdallarchaeota archaeon; assembly: GCA_046761065.1. Taxonomy (GTDB): domain Archaea; phylum Asgardarchaeota; class Wukongarchaeia; order Wukongarchaeales; family JBHIFL01; genus JBHIFL01. Next base: position 14,373 of record JBHIFL010000044.1, on the reverse strand, counting down.
GCACCAACGCTCGAAACTGTTAAGGGAAGGCATGGAGTCATTCTTGTGGTGGGAGAGAAGGCGATGATGATGAAACTCACTGTGGAACCGGGAATCCCAACGCCTCCCCATGAGCATTCCCATGAGCAAATGGGCCACATTCTCGAAGGGAGAGGGGTATTGTATATCGGTGATGAATCAGTTGAAATCGAGGCTGGAACCTCCTTCTGGATCCCACCTAATGCCCTTCACAACTTCGATGCAACCGGAGACGAACCCGCCGTTCTTATCGAAGCTTTCAGCCCTCCCCGAGAAGACTATTTAGAACGTGTAAAGAAATAATAAAATCGATATCATCCAGTTTTTTCCACTGATTAAGATTGATGAAAGGATTTGATACCTAACCTTTTCTTTGACAAATTCAAATCTATAGCTAGGTAAATCCGCTTAGCATGTTAATTCAATATTTGGGTGATAAAAGGACTATATGTTCCCCTTTCTCCGGAGATATAGGTGGAGAAATGATCCTATAACTATCTTGGTCCAGATGGTTTTTTTCCCGCTACTAGCGCTTAAAACAATCGGGAAACCACAAAGTCGGCTATTTGAGCGAGTATGTTTCTCACATTTGAATCAGGAAAGTTCGCTTCGAGAGCTTTTTTGGCTTTGACAATAAACTCCTCTGCGCTTTCTTTTGCTAATGATCGGCCATTCCCTTGATTTATTAACTCCATTACTTTCGAGACGCGTTCCTCCTCGGGAAGGTTGCTTCTCATGATCTCGAGGATTAACTCCTGCTTTGTATGCGGAAGGTTCTGAAGAGCTTTGATTATGACAATATTCCCGAGTTTTCGTCTAATAATGTCTTTACCGATGACTTTACCAAGCCGCTCATCACCAAATAAATCAAGGTAGTCATCCATGATCTGAAATGCACAGCCCACAGCGGTACCAAATTTTTCAGCCGCCGCAATTTGTGTCACCGTTCCTCCACTGACTAAAGTGCCAACAGCACAAGCTGTTCTGATTAAACTCGCTGTTTTTCTTTTGATCATCTGCAAATAATCGGCTTCGGTTATCCGATCATATTTGTACTTTTTATAATAAGAATAAGGACGATCTTTCTGCTCGAAAAGAATATCTAAGCGTTCTCCCTCAACCAGCTCAGAAATTGCTTCGGAAAACATCCGAGACACTTTGGGAAAGAATTTTGGTCCTGTTGCTCTCGCGGCGTGATAGACCGCTTCTCGTTGTTGAATTCCTGCCATTATTGCCATTTCATCCCCAAATTCCGCACGTGAAGTCGGTTTTCCTCTCCGAAGGGTGGCTTGATCGATGATGTCATCATACACGAGAGTCATGTTATGGATCAACTCGATGCCCGCAGCCGCCGCAACAATCGATGGATCCTGTGAACTCCGTTTTCCAATGGCTTCTGCGAATAGTAATACTAATGCAGGTCGGATTCGTTTTCCTCCAGATTCAACCTGCCAGATTACTATTTCTTCTAATTCTGGACTCGTGCCAATTTTTAGAAATCGCTTCATGGGTTCTTGAATTATTTGTCCTTTCTCGGCAAGTATCTTCATTAGATCGGTTGACATCAGGACGCACCCTAAATTGTTCCTATTATTTTATTATTGATGGTTTAAAAAGTAAAATCTTGGATTTAGGAGAGTTTCTAATCGAACACGAACTCATCGTATCAAGCTTTGTAGAGTCCTTCTTACCCACCTTTTTATGGGTTTTTCTTCACCTTCCCCTATCCTTCTAGTCCAATATCGATATTTTGATGCATCATAACGATGTCCCTTTTAATCGTAAACCTCTCTAATCCCTTCATCTCCTCAAAAACCACATACCCTGCCTTTATAAACAGGAGCTTTTCTCATTCATTCTGTTCAAAAGGCGTAAATCATATAAAGATTGTTGCCTGACATAAGCTCACTAACATTAAAGGATGATGAGGATAATTGAAACCAAAACGAATTTCGGTTATCCCCGAGGCTTGTTCAGGTTGCAGAACCTGCGAGATCGCATGTGCCATGACAATTTACAAAGTGAACAATCCGAAAAAGGCCTCGATTCGGATAGTTGCCTTGTTCCCTGATCCTGCGGTGAACTCTCCTGCAGTTTGTAAACAATGTGAAGATGCTCCATGTCAATCTGCATGTCCAACCGGGGCCATTACACGCGATGAACTGGGTGTAATTACAATTTCTTCAGAGCTTTGTATTAAATGTCTGGCATGTGCTGAAGTTTGCCCTTGGGGAGCTATGTTCGTGCATGATGATGTGCCAACGCCTATCGTGTGCAACTTATGCGGATATTCGCAAGATCCAACGGTCATACCAACGTGTGTCCGGTGGTGTCCAAAAAATGCGCTCCGGTTTGAGCCGGTTACAACGATGGGTGACTCCCGACGTATTATACAAGCCAAGAAAATGGCGAAGGTGGTAGCAGAAGAATGATGTATCAAGGTGGTTATGCTGGAAGCATTCTCAAGGTTGATTTGACTCGTGGAAAGATAGTTAAAGAACTCCTCGATCCGACTTGGGCAGTAAAGTACATCGGAGCCCGAGGATTTGGCGCGCGAATCCTGTGGGAATCGATCAAGCCAGGAATCGATCCGTTAGGACCTGAAAATGTCATCACGATGGCGTCAGGCCCCCTAAGTGGATTGCTAGGACCTAGTGGTGCGAAGATTTCGTTTGTGGGAAAATCTCCGGCCACAGGGATCTATGGCGACTCCAACATGGGTGGAATGATGGCTGGAGAGCTGAAACACGCAGGATACGATGTTGTTGTTCTTATGGGTGCCGCAAGTGAACCAACCTACCTCTTCATTGATGACGATGACATTCAACTACGATCAGCCAAGGATTACTGGGGGAAAGGCAATATCGCAACAGAACGGGAAATCAAAGATGATATCGGAGACGAATCTGTCCGTGTTGCGTCAATTGGCCCAGCTGGCGAGAATCTGGTGAAGATTGCGGGTATTGCTACAGAAGCAGCAGGCCGAAATGCGGGCCGCACCGGGTTAGGGGCGGTACTCGGCTCCAAAAAGGTCAAAGCAATTGCTGTGCGGGGGAATAAGGATATCCCTGTCGCAGATTTCGACAAGCTGATGCAGGTCGCCGAAGAAATGAATGAGTACTGCATCAACAATGAGACCAATCCAATTTGGCAGAGACAAGGAACGATGACAACCATCGCGTTCGGTACCCCCTTAGGAATCCTCCCTGTGAACAACTTTAGTGATGCTTATCATAACTATCAAACGCAGGTAGACGGCGATATGATGGAACGCCGCTTTAAAAAATTAGATAAATCGTGTTTCGGCTGTCCCACGGTCTGCAGCGCATGGACCCAAGTGATGTCAGGTAAACATGTCGGTTACATGGTGGAAGGCCCGGAATATGAGACCACTCAGATGCTTGGTCCCAATTGTGGGGTCTTCGACCTGGCCGCTATCATCCGTGGGAATGTCCGGTGCGATGACCTAGGAATCGATACCATATCGACAGGTAACCTCATCGCATTCGCGATGGAGGCTTACGAACGTGGAATCATCACCTCGAAAGATACAGGAGGAATTGACCTTCGGTTTGGCAATGCGGATGCTCAGCTGGCTCTCATTGAAATGATTGCGAAGAGAGAAGGCATTGGTGCGATCCTAGCAGAAGGGATCCGAGCAGCCGTGGCGAAGTGGGGCCCCGAAACCGTAAAGTTTGCGGTTGAAAGCAAGGGCCTCGAACAGAGCGCCTATGATACCCGTTCAAGCTATGGCATGGCTTTGGCTTATGCGACGTGTGACGTTGGGGCACACCATAATAGAGCATGGGTTATTGCGAAGGAGCTTGCTGCTGGTAAGGACTGGAGTGACAAAGACCGCGCCGAGTTAGTCATCTTCCACCAACACGTCAGACCGATGTTTGATGCTCTTGGGGTATGCAGATTCCAGTGGATTGAATTAGACATCCCTCTCGACTTTTATGCACGTTGGTACTCCGCTGCAACCGGAATAGAGACGACAATAGAAGACCTCCTTTTAAGGAGTGAAGGGGTTTATAATATCACGAGGAGCATCAGTGTTCGAGAAGGCATCACCCGGAAAGATGATATTCCTCCAACAAGGGTATTTGAGAATCCAGTGAAGACAGGACCCACCAAAGGCAATAAACTTTCACGTGAAGCTTACGACAAATTACTTGAGCTCTACTATGAAAAACGGGGATGGGATAAAAAAACAGGCATCCCCACTCGAGGAAAGCTGGAAAGCCTAGGCTTAAAGGATGTTGCGGACGAACTAGAGAAACTTGGGAAGTTCCCTGGAGCTAAAGCTCCAAAACTTAAACCAGAGGAGAATAAGAGGAATTAGCACTCGTTCGATTGACGAAGCGACGCTTTAGAGGATAAACATCCTCTAAATTTTTATACTCCCCTTTCCATCTTTTGATATTTAATAGGGAGAATTGGGTAGCCCGTTCTTCCAAATAACTCTCTATTTATATTGAGTGGAATTCATAAAAGCAAGAATCCTCAAAAACTGGTATTAGAGGTATTGAAGGTGAAAGGATATGCTGGAAAAATTCTTCGGGTGAATCTCACTTCAGGTAAAATCAGAAAGGAAGAATTAGACCAAAATCTGGCGAGGGAGTATCTAGGCGGGCGCGGGTTTGTCGCTCGGATTCTGTGGGACGAATTAACTCCGGGAATAAATCCTCTTTCTCCAGAAAATATCTTTATTTGCGCAACAGGTGTTCTTTCTGGCCATAAGCTTGTTGCTGGTAACCGGACCATTTTTGGGTGTAAATCTCCACTCACCAATGGCTATGCGGATTCAATGATGGGAGGTTACTTTTGTCCTGAATTGAAATTTGCGGGATATGATATGATAATCTTCAAAGGAGCATCTGAAAAACCGGTGTACCTCTACATTTATGATGATGATGTGGAATTGCGAAACGCGTCCGAATATTGGGGAAAAGGAGCAATTGATACCGAGAAGATATTAAAAAAAGAGCTAGGTACACGCTTTCAAATAGCTTCTGTCGGTCCAGGTGCTGAGAACGGGGTGAAGTATGCCTGTATCACTCACAGTGAAGGGCGTAATTCCGGGCGGATGGGTTGTGGAACTGTAATGGGGCAAAAAAAGCTAAAATCGATAGTTATTCGTGGAACAAATCGCGATCTCGATGTTCATGATCCAGAGAAGCTGAAAGACCTCCGTAGCGCAGCAGTTAAGGAAATTCGTGCAGGAACCATTTATTCGACATTTAAAAGCTATGGGACCACAATGGTGATTCCTTGGACAAATGAGGTCGGAATCTTTCCCAATCGAAATTTCCAGTATGGTGTTTATGATCGGTGGGAGGATATCTCTGGAGAAGCCCAACGCCAGTACTTGATTCAAGATCGGGCTTGCTATGGATGTCCTTGTCAATGCTGGATGATGGTTGACATTAAAAAATATGGGATCCAGACACATTTCACAGAATATGAAGCTTCCGGGCTTATCGGGGGGAATCTCGAGCTTTTCGATGTCAATGACCTTCAGTATGCGAATTATCTGTGTAATAACCTGGGTATCGATACAATCTCTACTGGTTCATGTATTGGGTTTGCGATTGAATGCTTCGAGAAGGGGATCATCACTAAAGAAGAGACTGGAGGGCTCGAACTTCGATTTGGAGATGCTGACTTGGTTTATAAACTGCAACATATGATCGCCCACCGCGAAGGCATTGGAAATGTGCTAGCGGAAGGTACCCGCTACGCAGCGATGAGATGGGGTGGGGGAAGCATTGATTATGCAATGCAGGTCAAAGGTGCGGAAGTCTCTGCTTATGACTGTCGTGCTACGCCAGCGATGGCCCTCTCTTTCATGACAGCCGACATCGGAGCTCACCACAATCGGTCCTGGGCTTCGCAGCGTGATGTAGACATGGGCCGAGAAAAACTCAAAGGGAAGCCTGAAGTGGTTGTGGATTTACAACACCGCCGCCCTCTGCTAGATCAGTTGGGTGTCTGCCGGTTCCCGTGGATTGAGGCCGGAATGGACTACGAATATTATACAAAGTTTTATTATGCCGTCACAGGTGACAATAAAACCACAAGAGAGCTGTTTAAATATGCAGAACGGGTCTGGAACTTGACGCGTGCGTTCTGGATCAGAGAATTCCCAGATTTCGGACGGAACTGGGATCAACCTCCTAGACGGTGGTTCCAACCCACAGCCCGGGGGCCAGTTAAGGGTATGCACTTAACACAAGAACAAGTCAACTGGTTACTTAACCACTATTACGAATTACGCGGCTGGACGAAGAACGGGATCCCCACACGAGAAAAACTCGAAGAACTCGGCCTACCAGATGTTGCAGACGAATTAGAGAAACTAGACCGCCTTTAAGTTTGATCAGTTTTCAATGGGTTTATGATAGTATATAAGATTCTCCTTCTTCAAGTCTAACGACTTCTATTGTTGAAATGGCTTCAAGTTTCTCCTTGAACTCTTCTGGATTCGATTCTCGCAAATGCATAGGTATGACGGTTTTAGGGCTTATAATTTGTGCTGTTTCTATCGCTTCATCAAGATTCATGGTGAATTTGTCTCCAATTGGGAGAATTGCTAAAAATATAGACCCTAATTTCTGCATTTCAGGAATTAAGTCTGTATCACCAGCGTAATAAATTACCTTGCCCTCTATTGTTAGTAAATACCCCACGCCTTCCCCCTTTGGATGCCAAGGTTTAGCAGCTGTCCTGAATCGTTTTGTATTATAAGCATTAACTGCCAAGATTTGGATGTTCCCGATTATTATAGTATCACCAGGAGTGATAATTTTTAATTCTGTGCCGATTTTATCTGTATATATTTTTGGTCCAATAAGAGTAGTATTCGGAGTAAGCATTTTCTCAATCGACGAGGGATAACAATGATCAGCATGGTGGTGAGTAAAAAGAATAATATCGGCTTTTTCAGGCTGCGCAAAAAAACGTCCTACAAGCTACGCTAGTTTCTTCATGTAGCGTGGGTCAATATAGAGTACTGTTTGATCAGTTTTTATTTGAAAGGCTGCATGACCGAGCCATCTGATTTGGATAGGCAAAATATCACTTCCAAAAAATAAGCGAATAATTCATTTGTTATCAAATTCAAATTTTTTTGTTTTCAAATCAACAGCACCCGCTGATAAAAGAAGGTTATCCGGAGAATTTGAGTAATTTCATTAGCTATCTCTTTTATTGCCCTCCATCGAGTTGCAAAAACGAGTAAGGTTTCATGTATGATTTACCTGGTCATTAATTTCAGATAAATGAATAGGAGTTATAATCTTCATCTAAAGGAATTAAATCTATTTAGGATTTACATGTGTATATACGATGAATATAAAACCTAAACCTCAATGACCGTCTATTTAAACCCAGGGATTCATGGAGAAGGATTTGATATGAAAATACATCCATTTTCTTTTTCTTTCATAGAATACCGGGTCCGTAAGAAGACATTTAGGATTTTAACCACAATTAATCGAGATGGAACGCCCATACATCGGGGGATATGTTTCAGGGTTTCACCCCCTACCTCCAATTTAGTTTCTATTACCTGACATCAAAGAAGTATGAGAAAGTGCGAAACATCTAAAATAATCCGATGGTATCTTTCCTTATTCCTTTTCCCCATTGTTATATTCGCTTAGCTCCTTCAGGAACAGCTACGTTCAATAGCGAAGCTGAATTAGTCCCCATAGATAACGATGAAGTACAATCCATATTTTCAAAGAAAAGAAACACGACGCATCATAAAAGAAATAGCGACACCGGAAAGAGAATCTTTTACGTATATTAGGATAAACCCTAACACGAAGGTTTTGTGCCATGGGGTAGGGCTTAATGGCTTCAAGCTAAGTAAGGGTCATAAATTTGCAGGTTATACTGTCATAATACCACAAGAAAGATTACTTTAGTTACTGACAATTTTTCATCCCAGATTACTACTATCATCGATCTTAGCGTTTTTAGGAGCTGGTTTTCATAGCATTGCTGGCGAATTAACAGACATTAGGACTTTAAGGCAAACTGATTTCTTAACCGTCAAAATAATAGAAATTCGAATGGATTGTTTCTTGGTTTTTATTGATTTTTCCTTCAAAATTCTGACATCATTCGATCTTGTTAGAAAGGTGCTGAAAAAATCGAGGTTAGTTCTATGTCTACTTGCAAATACTGGGAATTCAATCCCTCTTCATATATTCGGGAGGAGCTTCTTGATATCGCCGAAGAAGTATTCAATAACATGATATGAATATTCTCTTTAAATCGTGGTGGAACGCAAATGAACATTACTAGAGTGGCTTGTGTCGGAGCTGGGTTGATAGGTCAAGGTTGGGCGACCCTATTTTCTTCACAAGGCTGTGAAGTGATTCTGCAAGACGTTACTGAGGTCATCCTTAAGAAGGCAGTTAAGCATGTAACTTCAAACCTATCATTTCTGGAGGAACACAATCTTCTTAGATATGGCAAAATGAAAGACGCTCTTAAACGAATAAAAACGACCACGAGCATTGCTGAAGCAGTCGGTCGCGCGGACTACGTTCAAGAGTCTGTTCCTGATAATTATGATGTAAAAAAGCAAATTTTCAAAGAGATGGATGCTGTGGCACCAAATCACACAATTTTGGCTAGTAGTACATCAGGTTTGCTGATGACTAATATACAGAAAGTGACAACCAGACCAGAGCGGTGTGTGCTAGTCCACCCGGTTCTCCCAGTTCACCTTATTCCCCTTGTAGAGATCGTCGGGGGAGAACAAACGTCTCAAGAGACTGTTAATACCGCTTATGAATTTATGTTAACGTTAGGAAAAGCTCCTGTAGTGCTAACCAGAGAAGTTCCTGGTTATATTATTAACCGATTGCAAGCCGCTATATTACGGGAAGCTATTGACTTAGTCGACAAGGGTATTGCTAGTGTGGAAGCGGTTGACAAAGCGTTTTGCATGGGGATTGGCCTCCGAGACCCATTAATTGGTCCATTTTTACGAATTCATTTAGCAGGAAACGGTGTTGAACGCTTCCTTGAGAACTATTCTCAATCATACAGCTATCGATGGGAGACCATGGAAACATGGACCGCGATCCCTCCTTCTGCCGCAAAGAAGACAATACAAGGTGTTTATGAAATGGATGTGGTCCATACTAAATCATTAGATGAAATAATAAGATGGAGAGACGAAATGCTGGTAAAACTCCTTAAGATAATTCAGGAAAACCAGTAAAGAATGAAAGTTCTAAATCGGTTAATATAATTGCCAAGTGGGGAAGATGATTGGTTCCTCTCAAATTAGAATCTGCGATGATGACAAAGCCAGAAACAACTTGAATGCTTGAGAGTTCATTCGAGATCGATTTTGCCAAGGAAAAATGATCGCTGGGTTTGATCGTTCTCGAAGATTCATCGATGGGAGCGGCACTCAACTGAGTGGCTGAGGCAGGAGTAGGACTTAGTGGTAAATGAATCCAGATCACTAGAAAACAAAGGGTGGGAAGATACTCGCGCTCCATTCCCTAGGCGAAATCTGCCGGTTTTAGTTGTTAGTTCATTCCTCCTTGGCGGGGCGTTCATGCTCTACAATTCCTTGCTTCAGCCCCTTGTAATTCGTTTGGAGGGCTCGATGGCTATCGTTGGCACAATGGTGAGCATCTCGCATTTTTCTATGTTGTTGCCTATGCTCATCTTTGGGGAATACAGTGATAGAACCGGACGTCGGCGTCCTATGCTTATTGCAAGTTTGTTTCTGATTGTTGCAGGTCTCTTGTTTGTAACTGCCACCTACTGGTCGATTCTTTTTTTCCCAGTACTTATTGCAGGGTTTGCAATTGCCCTTAATCAACCGGCTATGAACGCAGCGACGGCAGAATCCGTTCCAAGTGGTCAACACACAAGGGCTTTTACCTATCGGAGTGCAAGTCGGCTGATCGCAGGAGTTTTCGCCGCTGTTCTTGGGTATGTAGTATTACGCCAAGGTTCCATACAGAGTGCCTTCCTCCTTTTTACCATCTTAGTCGGGGTCAATCTTGGGCTAATTTACTTCATGTTATCTGAGACGCTTATCTCCCCCGGTCAGACATCAGGGTTCTTCCAAAACATCAAAAGTAATTTGCCGATTCCTTCGAAGCTCAAAAGTTTATATTTCTATGTTGTGATTACCGATTCCTTTGCATACGGTATGGGATGGCATCTCATCTACGGGCTCTTAGCCGATTTTCAAGGAGTGACGGACCAAAAAATCCTGCTATATGCACTACTGACAAGCCTTGCGGGGGGGGTTTGCCAAATTGGCGTGGTAAGCAGGGTTGTTGATTGGACACGTAAATGGGCGATAGTCCTATCTGACTCGATAGCGGTCCCATCAATTTTAGTTTGTGCCCTTTTTCCAGGCGAATTGACGTTTCTAGTCATATTTGTGCTTTTCGGAATCGCGATGAGCTTTTGGGGTCCTGCGATTCAATCACTGGTGGTAGATCATGTATCCCCTGAGAGAACCGCCTCTGAATTTGGAAAATTATGGGGGGCACGGGGGATAGTTAGTTTGTTTCCTCCGATTCTGGGAGGAATTCTGGCTGAGACCTATGGTTATAGAGCACCTCTCTTGGGAAACGTTGTTTTGGGTGTGGTCAGCCTCTCAGTGGCGATCTTGTTTTTAGATCGAAGCAACTTACAATAAATGAATTTTTAAAAAAACATGAACCTCATCCATTTCCGTTCAAGTTAAGTGCCAGGTAAGTCTCGAGCAACATGAAGAGCCCTACTAGGATCACGAAGCTTGCGAAGATCGTACTGAGTTGTTTGGATCCCAACCTCTTCATTGAGATCCGTGTGCTGAGGTATGCTCCAGCCATTCCTGCTAAAATAAACGGGATTGCAGATATTACTTCTAATCGACCCCTAAGATGGTAGGTGAGACCAGACACCAACGAAGTGAGCACAATCATTAGCTCCGACGTCCCAACCGCCACTGGCATGGGAATACCAACAACATAGACCAAGATAGGAACTTTGACAACCCCCCCTCCGATTCCAAGACTCCCTGTAATGAGTCCAATAAGGAAGGATAAAGTGAATATTACTAGTTTTCTCCCACTCGAGAGGGTTCCAATGGAACCTTTCTGATCTTTGGAGGGAGATCGTTCGCCAACTCGCGCCACTTCCAGGAAGGTCCAGCCCCCAATAAGAAAGAGCACCACAGCAAAGCAGAGTCGAAGAACTACTTCCGAGAGGAAGGTATTCACAAACGTCCCCCCGACCGCTCCGATGATGGTGAAGACCTCTAAAAGAAGTCCCGTCTTAGGCTTGATCTGGCGTTCTCGATAATGAGTCAACGTACTTATCGAACTCACCCCAAGGATGATGAATAACGAGAGGGGGGCGGCTTCCTTCATCGAAAGGCCACCCACATAAAGGAAGAGCGGCACATAAAAGACCCCTCCCCCTAACCCGATGATTGCTGCTACAGCTGCGATCAAAAAAATGCAACTAATCAAGAATAAAAGTGTAAATGAGTCGAAGATTCTCACCGTCCATATAGGTTTACGATTTGGCCCGTTGGAAATCATTCCCTGAATAAGAAGAGGAGAATCACTTTTTATTCACCCCCTCAAAAGACCTTTCTATTTAGGAAGACGAAAAACCAATCCCCTTTCCAGTACAGAAATTTGTCTTCATATATTCGATAGCGATAGATTTACAATTTTCCAAGCTCACATCCTGCTTGTTCAGAGGATCTAAGCACTCGACCAAGAATATAGTCCCGATTCCAACATGTATGCCATTCATTGTTTTGGTAAGTGAGATATTATGGTTGAGAATCTTGTAAGCGGAAATAACGGATACCTCCATTCTTTGGGAAGTGAATTTTTAAATAATTAAAGTGCACGAATTCTTGACGTCTGAGTAGGTGGGTCAAATGTCGCAATTCACAGTTGGATTACCAGTTATGAATGCCTTTTTGAAACGTACGAGTAAAAGTCGTGCTTTGCATATGGCAGCGCAACGCGTTCTACCTGGTGGGAATTCACGACATGCTGTGTATTTTAAACCCTACCCGATCTACGTTACGCAGGGGAAGGGATGTCGGATCTACGATGTCGATGGCAATGAATACCTTGATTTTCTCAACAACTATACTAGCCTAATCCTTGGACACGCGTATCCACGGATCATCGCAGCTGTCCAAGCCCAGTTACACTTGGGATCGTCCTTTGGGGCTCCCACTGAACTTGAAGCCCAACTCGCACACCTCATTCGCCAACGTGTTCCTTCGATCAAACAGCTGCGCTATACCAATTCGGGATCTGAAGCGACTATGAATGCGATCCGCGCAGCTCGCGCGTTTACCGGGAAACCCAAGCTCGCTAAAATCGAAGGCGGCTACAATGGCTCTCACGATTCCGTTCAAGTAAGCGTCCACCCTCCCATTCAGCTTGCAGGAGCGAAAACGCATCCACGAAGCATTCCTGAGGCCGCGGGGATTCCTGACGGCGTGGTCAAAGATGTCCTAGTTCTCCCGTTTAATGATGGTCCCACAGCCGAGCAGCTGATCCAAGACCACGCCAAAGAGTTAGCTGCGGTTATTGTTGAGCCGATCCTTGGCGCAGGAGGAGTGATCCCCCCGCGGGAGGATTTCCTCAAAGTTCTCCGGGAAGTGACGGAGCAACACGATGTGCTCCTCATCTTTGATGAAATCATTACCTTCAGGGTCGCTAGAGGAGGCGCCCAAGAACGTTATCATGTGCGACCCGATCTGACAACCCTGGGTAAAATCATTGGGGGTGGGTTTCCCGTAGGCGCACTCGGGGGGCGCGAGGACATCATGGCGCTCTTCTCCCCGAGTCGGGACCCCCCGATTCTCCCTCACTCGGGTACGTTTAATGGCAACCCGATCACCTTAGTCGCAGGTATTACTACGCTAAATGAACTCACCCCTTCAGTTTATGAAAAGTTAGAAGCGGGAGGCACCCGGCTTCGTGCCCACTTGACCGAGGTGTTCGAAGAGGTTAGGGTGAAAGCTCGAGTCACGGGAGTCGCTTCGCTATTCAACATCCACTTCACGGAGCAAGAAATCATTGATTACCGAGACGCTGCCATGGCAGACAAGGAACTCGCCTTGCTTCTATTCCTCGATCTCCTGAACCGCGGGATATCCCTAGCCCCGCGAGGGATGGGGTGTCTCTCGACCCCAATGACTGAGACAGAGCTTGATGCTTTGGTAAAAACCGTAAAAACCGCGTTAATCGGCTTACGCGAACATATTTCGCCGTACAAGCCGTCTTTATTTAAATAAGTATCCAAAAGTAGCAGTCTGCGTTCTGATAGGCAATATCTCCCATCAAGAACTTCCCAATGTAATGATCTTATTCATGCTTTTTATTAATATTGATCTAATTGTAAATCTGGAAAACGATTAACATGGTCAACATTCTTCGTAACCAGAGGTTGATTTTTGACGAGAGCTATACCAGCGATTTGGGCATCAATAGGATCTACAGGCTGGCCTTGAATATAAAGACGTCCAAGTTCTAGACCTGCTCGCCAAGCTTCCTCGAATGTTAATGATAAAACTGAAAAATCTTTAATTATCTCAATAATTTTCTGTTTTTAGTCTTCTGGCATACCGCTCATAGCAACTCCAACTGCTAACTCGAAACAGTAGGGTTTATCAAATATTGCCTTTCATTATTCTTTTCGATTTGAACCAATTTATCTATTGCATTCTTTTGTTTTCGCATTAAATCAATGATAAAGCAAGTATCAGCTATCATTGTCAACATCCCTTCGTCTATTTAGTCTGATAATCGGTCAAGTTCTTGCTTGAAGATAGTACCTCGGGTTTCTCGAAATTGTACTAATGCGACTTCTAGTTTACTGCATGAATCCTCGGAGAGGATGCCCACAAAATCACGTAAAGTTTTATTGCCCGTTAAACGTAATACAACATCACTAAAGCTTTCATTGCCTTTTTTACGTTCTAATAAACGTTTATAAGCCTCATCTGATAAAGAAATTGTTTTATAGACCATTATTAAATCCCATGTATATCTATGCATGAAACGAAAATATAAGTTTTCCTTTGTTAATTTTAAGATCAGTCTCATTTTATATATGAAAATAACCTAACGAGAAAAAATCGCAGTCATGACCTGAAATTCTTAAGATTAAAGATTTATCTTTAAATTAAAGCGTTTTTGATTTCTGGCATTCAAGACATTATTGATTCTGAACAGGATCTTGCAGTCCCAAAGAGTGTTTCTTGTAATCTGCCCAAATTATCAAGAAGAAAATGACCCAAATTAATAGCAGATACAGCTGCCGCGGAAATATCAAGACTAG